>JBBSLI010000089.1:0-1890 GCA_038255395.1 Solirubrobacterales bacterium | reverse complement strand
TCTCCGCGCGCGACTGGCCGTTGAGCGCCATGTTCAGCGCGATCAGGCGGGCGCCCTCGAGCTCCTCGTCGCCGGCGCCGGCGCCCGCGGTGGCGGGTGCCGCCGGCGCGGCCTCCGCGACGTCGTCGGGCTCCTCGTCCATTGAGGGTGGGCGAACAGACGCTCGCTCGCGGTCGGTCTACCAGGCGGGCGCCGCGGGATCGCCGACGACGGCGCCGGCAAGCTCGACCCGGTTGCGCCCCGCCGCCTTGGCACGGTAGAGCGCCCGGTCCGCGTCTTCGAGGAGCTCCTTGACGGTCCCGATCCCGGCGGTGGGGCCGGCCGCCGCGCCCACGCTGGCTGTGATCGCCACCTCCGGCTGGATGGTCATGGGCGTGGCCGCGAGGGCGGCGCGTATGCGCTCGCCGATCGCCCGAAGGCCGCCGTCGACCACCGCGGGCAGGAGGACGAGGAACTCCTCGCCGCCATAGCGCACGAGCGTGTCGGTGTCGCGCAGGCAGCCTCCGATCGTAGCCGCGGCGCGCACCAGCACGGCATCCCCGATGAGGTGCCCGTAGGTGTCGTTGACGCGCTTGAAGTGGTCGAGATCGATCATCAGCACGCCGAGGCGCTCGCCGTCGCGCTCCGCGCCGGCGAACTCACCGTCGAGCCGCTCGAGCCCCGATCGCCGGTTGGCGCAGCCTGTGAGCGGGTCAAGCCGCGCCAGCTCCTGGCTGCCGGCGTGGGTGATCGCGTTCTTGAGCGCGACGCCGAACGCGCGCGCGAACAGGTCGAGTACCCGCACGTCCTCGGTGCTGCGTGTCGATTTCTCGGCGATCACGAGCGCCGCGAGCCGTTCGCCACCGAACATGATCGGAACGACGCGCAGCGTCTCCTCGACGTTCGCGGTGCCGCGCGGAAGCGTCCTCAAAGCACCGTCGCGCAGGGCCTCGGACAGCTCGTGAGACCTGCTGAGGGCGAGCGGGTCGACGCCGCCACACGCGGCGACCGGCTGCAACACGCGATTGCGCGTGAGCAGGATCGCGCCCGAGCGCGAACCGATGTGACCGGACACCCAGCGCAGGCCGGAGCTGGCGAGCGTGTCGACGTCGAGGTTGCTGGACAGCGTCTCGAGCAGATCTCGCACCGCGGAGTCCACGCGATGGAAGCGCTCGAGCTCCGTCAGGAGCTCGTTGAACGCGCGCGCGCCGTCTCCGAGCTCATCGTCGGAATCCACCACCAGACGACAGCGCTGGTCGTCGCAGCCCGACCAGTCGCCGGTCTCTGTCGCCTGCTCGATCGTGTGCGCGACGAGCTGCATGCCGCCGCTGAGCGCCCGCAGGCGCACGCCGACGATCAGACGGGCCAGTAAGAAGTTCAATCCCCCGACGGTCAGGCCGGCGAGCAGGGTGGCGCCGAAGAAGGAGAACGTGAACGCGTCGGACTTCTCGACCCCGAGCAGCAGCACGAGAAACGGGAAACACGCGCCGGTCACCAGCCCCAATCCGATCATCCAGATGGCGAGGTCGTGGAAGACCGCACCGGTCAGGCGCGGAAGCCGCCCGGCGCTGCGGACCCCCGCCGATGCGCGGACGGGGGTGCCCGCCGGGTCGCTCGCAGAAAGGTCGGCCCGCACCATGTCGTCCGTATCGGCAACCGGCCACGCGTCCTGCAATCACGGGCGGATCCACTGGCCGACGGCGCCGGTCCGGAGGCGCATCCGCGGGTGACCGCCAGGCGCGCGGTTGCCCTACCCCTCGACGGTGGCGTAGACCTCGTCGAGCAGCGTGGCGCGGTCGCTGAGGTCGAAGTTCTCGGCCAGGTACGTGTCGGTCTCCGCGCGCGACTGGCCGTTGAGCGCCATGTTCAGCGCGATCAGGCGGGCGCCCTCGAGCTCCTCGTCGCCGGCGC
>JBBSLI010000088.1:0-3006 GCA_038255395.1 Solirubrobacterales bacterium | reverse complement strand
TTCAGGCCGCGCAGGATCGTGTTGCGGCCAAACGCCTTGTGGACATCGACGAACTCCACAGCGTCCCTGGCGCCATGCGGACGCTTCACGCCGGTGTGCCAGCGGTACTCGTCCTCCTGGCCTGTGGGGATCGTCGACATCAGATCTCAAGTCTAGATCCCTGCCCACGGCATGGGAACCCTGCGCGCGCACGCGTGCGGCGACCGTGTATTCGGCCAAGGACCAGCGGCCATGGGCCCCCGAACGCGGCATCCTCGCGGAGCACCCGGCACGGGCGCTCGCGACGAATCGCAACCACTCGGGCGCAAGGGGTACGAGCACGCGCCTGGCGTACGCGGCCCCGCCGCGCAGCATGAGCGCGCAGACCGGGTTCCAGGACAGGCCGTACTGATGGCGTAGCTGCGCGGGCAGGAGGCCGACGGTGGTGAAGTTCACGAGCTTGAGCACCGGCCGGTGGGTAAGGGGGACGGGTGGGCGCAGCACGATTTGCAGGGCGAGCTCGCGAGCGCTCCTGGTGACATAGAGGTCGGGCCCAGCGAGCATCTCTCGCATGCAGTCGTCACAGCCGTGGATGTCGAGCGGCATGTCCTGGTCCTCGAGACCGAGGAGCCTGCCGATGATGCGATAGTCCTGCCAGTAGGCTTCGCGCTCAGCGGTCGACAGCGAGCGGACGTACTGCTCGTAGACGACGTGACCGTGTCGACCAGGATGCGGAGCCGGTGGGGCGTGCGCGCTCGGCATTGCCCTGAAGGATGTCCATCGCGTCGAGGTCTGGGCCCGCGAGGTGATGGCGCTTCATACCGCGGGCATCGTCTGGCCGAGCATGCGGCGCAAGAGGATCTCCACCTGCCCATCCTGCAGTTCGCACTCGGGCCTGTGTGGGTCACGTCACGCGCTGCAAGGTTCGGCACTCGACATCGTAGATCCACCCCTCGATCGATGCACCGCCGAGTTCGGGCCGCCCCCGCAGGTAGTGGACATCGTCGCGCACCGCTTCCTCGAGCTCCGCGAAACCACCCCAGTCGAGGTCGGGGTCGGTGAGTCCTGCATGACTCAGGGCCGAGGCCATCCGGACCTCGACACCGCCCTCCATCGCGCAGTCGGTGTGCTTGATCACCATGACGCGCCTGGCGCCCAGCAGGTGGTGCGACAGCAGCACCGAGCGGAGCGCCTCGCGTGCGGAGCCGCCGGCGTTGCGGATCACATGGGCGTCGCCGGGCTCAAGCTCGAGCATCCGCGTCGGCTGCAGGCGGGCGTCCATGCAGGTCACAACGCAGAGCTCGCGTGCGGGGGCAGACAAGGGCACGCCAGTATTCAACCACTGGAGCGTATGGTCAACTACGGAGCATGTATATGTCGGCCGGCGGCGGTGGACTTCGCGCAGCCGAGCGACGTTGGCCGCGAGGGCGTCGGTCTCGCCCGCGGCCTGCGCCGCCGCGCGGGCATGCTTGAGGATCTGTACGGCGCGCCGGTAGGCGCGGCGGTCGGTTTCGACGAGGATCTCGTCGACACGCGCGTGGTCAGCGCGAGGCCGTTGCGCACGGCGAGCGTGGCGTTCTTGGTGTGCTCCCATTCCTCGTGCTGCGGCTGACGAGGAAGACCTCGTAGTCCATCGACAGTCCGAACACGAGCGCGAACATGAAGACGGGCAGGAACGCCTCGATCGGCCCGGTCGTGTTGACGCCGATCAGCGAGGCGAGGTGTCCGTCCTGGAAGACGAACGTGATGACGCCGAGGGCGGCGCCGATGCTGAGCACGTTCATGACGGCGGCCTTGACCGGCGAAAGAAGCAGCGCACCGCACAGGCGATCGAGGACGCCGCCCTGCGCCTGTTCGCCGAGCATGGCTTTGCGGCGACGACGATCGCCGACATCGCCGACGCGGCGGAGATCGCGCCGCGCACGTTCTTCGCCTACTTCCCGTCGAAGGAGAGCGTCCTGTTCGGCGACTTCGACGCGACGTTTCGCAGCCTCGCCGAATATCTCGACACGCGCGGCGAGCAGCGCCTGCTGAACGCGATCCGCGCCTGGATCGTCGATACCGTCGAGCGCGAGGGCCTGCTCGACGAGCGCGAGCAGCGCCGCCGCGAGATCATCGACGCCACCGACGAGCTGCTCGCGCACGAGCGCCAGCTCACGACCCGCTTCGAGACCCTGATCGCGGCCGCCGCCGCCACCGAGCTCGGCACCGAGCCCGACGATCTGCATCCGCGCATCATCGCGGCGGCCGCCGCCGCCTCGTTCACCGCGCTGCGCCCCGCGCCGGGCTCCCCGCCACCACCGGACGACGCCGACCCGTTCGCGGCACTCGACGACGCGCTCGCGTTCCTGCGCGGCGGCATCGACGCCCTCCACGCCCGGCGAAGCCACGGAACTGACGAGTCGAGCAGCTGATGCTCGACTCGCTGCTCGACCTCATCTCCGCCTCTCCGTGGACCTCCTGTTCGTCGTCGTCATCCCGGCACTTGACGCTGTCGTGCCGATCGTCCCGGCGGCGACCGCCGTCATCACGGCCGGCGTGCTCGCCGCCGGCGGCGAGCTGCAGATCGCGGCGATCATCGTCGTCGCCGCCGCCGGTGCGGCCACCGGCGACAACATCTCCTACCTGCTCGGTCGCACCGTCGGCGAGCCCGTGCGGCGACGCTTCTTCGAGGGCGGCAAGGCCGCCGTGCGGCTGGCGTGGGCGCAGCGCCAGCTCACCGAGCGCGGTGGTTCGCTGCTCATCGTCGCGCGCTTCATCGCACGTACGTCGCGCTCAACGGCCTGCAGCCGTTGACCGACTACCTCGCGGCCTTCGACGACACCCCGCTGACAGGCTGCTGGCAATCGCGGACCACGTCTACGCGGATCGTCTCGGGACGAGCGGCTAGTGGCCCGTCTCATAACAGTCCACCGGAAACCCCGGGCGCCGATCACCGCCTGGCGGCGTCCTCGGACGCTCGATGTGGCTGAGCCACACCTTCGGGGCGGGCGGGGATCGGATCTTGCCAGGCGGCGCCGGCATCCC
>JBBSLI010000087.1:0-3415 GCA_038255395.1 Solirubrobacterales bacterium | reverse complement strand
TTTCGCAGCGAGCTTGATCTGCATCGGCCGATCTATCAGAAGACCGCGGCGTACGGGCACTTCGGCCGCGACGACCCGGATTTCACGTGGGAGCAGACCGGCAAGGCCGACCTGTTGCGCGAGGCCGCCGGCCTCAGCGCGGGCGTCGCGGCCTGACGATGGACACCGTCGGAATCGTCGGCGCGGGCCAGATGGGCTCGGGCATCGCCGAGGTCGTCGCGGTCGCGGGTGTGCGCACGCTCGTCCACGAGCCGCAGGATGCGCCGCTGCACGGCTGCGAGCAGCGCATCGCCGCCTCGCTGGCGAAGGCGGTCGACCGCGGCAAGCTCGCACCGCACGCTGCCGCCGCGGCGGCCGACCGGATCACCTTCACGACACAGATCGACGATCTCGCGCAATGCCAGCTCGTCGTCGAGGCGGTCACGGAGGACCGGGCCGTGAAATGCGACGTCTTCCGCCGGCTCGACCAGCGGCTGCCGCGCACGGTGATCCTCGCCTCGAACACGTCGTCGATCCCGATCACGACGCTGGCGCAGGCGACGTCGCGCCCAGACCGGGTGCTGGGGCTGCACTTCTTCTCGCCGGTCCCGGTGATGACGCTCGTCGAGATCGTCCCGGGCTACGCCACCAGCCCCGACGTGATCGAGGCCACCGAGGGCTTCGCGCGCCAGCTCGGCAAGCACGCGATCCGCTCCAAGGATCGCGCCGGCTTCGTCGTCAACCTGCTGCTGATCCCGTACCTCGCCGGCGCCGTCGCCCTCTACGACGCCGGTCACGCGACGCGCGAGGACATCGACGACGCGATGACGCTGGGCTGCGGCCATCCGATGGGGCCGCTGACCCTGTGCGACTTCATCGGGCTGGACGTCATCGACGGCATCTGCGCCTGCCTGTACGAGGAGTACGGGCGCGAGGAGTTCGCGGCGCCACCGCTGCTGCGCCGGATGGTCGCCGCGGGCGCCCTGGGACGCAAAGCCGGCCGCGGCTTCTACGAGTACGCCCCGGCACGCCCCGTCGCACTGGCGAGCCGATGACGACGAGCGCGCCCGACGTCGTCCCGCTGTACGGCCTGACCGAGGATCACCTCGCGTTTCGCTCCGTGATCCGGCAGATCGTCGCCGAGCGCGTCGCTCCGCGGGCTGCCGCGATCGACGCCGAAGCGCTGTTCCCCGAGGACATCCGCCGGCTGTTCGCCGACCACGACCTGTTCGGCCTGCCGTTCGACGAGGCGCACGGCGGGACCGGGACCGGCCCGCTCATGCTCTGCGTCGCCATCGAGGAGATCGCCAAGGCCTGCGCGTCGTCGGCGCTGCTGCTCGCCGTCCAGGATCTCGGGTCGCTGCCGATCCGCCTGGCGGGATCGGAGGAGCTCAAGCAGCGGGTCCTGCCGCGCCTGGCCAGCGGCGAATGGCTGGCGGCCTTCGCCCTCTCCGAACCGGACGCCGGATCGGACCCACGCGCCATGCGCATGCGCGCCCGGCGCGACGGCGACGGCTGGGTGCTCGACGGCGCCAAGAACTGGATCACGAACGTCGGCGTCGCCCACGCCTACGTCGTCTTCGCGGTGACCGATCCGGACGCCCCGAGCTCGCGCGGCATCTCCGCCTTCTTCGTCGAGGCCGACCGGCCCGGCTTCTCGATCAGCCGCGTCGAGCACAAGCTGGGCATGCGCGGGTCGCCGACCGGCCAGCCGGTGCTCGACGGCGTCCGCGTCCCCGCCGCGAACCTCATCGGCGCGGAGGGCGACGGCTTCAAGATCGCGATGCGCACGCTCGACCACTCGCGGCTCGGCATCGCCGCACAGGCGCTCGGCATCGCACAGGGGGCGACGGACTACGCCGTCGGCTACGCCCGCGAGCGGATCGCGTTCGGAGCGCCGCTGATCGACCTGCAGGGCATCCAGTTCAAGCTCGCCGACATGGTGACGCGCTGCGCGGCGGCGCGCGAGCTGCTCTACCGCGCGGCCGCCAAGGCGCAGCGCGGCGAGCGCGACCTCGGCACCTACTCCGCGATGGCGAAGCTGTTCTGCTCCGACGTCGCGATGGAGGTCACCGTCGAGGCCGTCCAGGTGCTCGGCGGCTACGGCTACGTCACCGAGTACCCCGTCGAGCGCATGATGCGCGACGCGAAGCTGACGCAGATCTACGAGGGGACGAACGAGATCCAGCGCGTCGTCATCGCCCGGTCGCTGCGCGGATGAATCCTCAGGCGCCAGCGGCAGTGCCGACGACGTATGAGGACTGGCAGGCCGCCTACGGCATGTCGGCCGAGCGCGAAGGTCCGTTCACGACGCTCAGCGGCGAGCCGGTCAAGGCCCTCTACACCCAGGACGATCTGCCCGACCTCGAGGCGATCGGGCTGCCCGGCATCTATCCGTTCACGCGCGGCGTCTACCCGTCGATGTACCGCGGGCGGTTGTGGACCGTGCGCCAGTTCGCCGGCTTCGGCACGGCCGAGGAGACCAACGAGCGCTTCCGCTACCTGCTCGACCACGGCCAGCAGGGGTTGTCGACGGCGTTCGACATGCCGTCGCTGATGGGCCATGACTCCGATCACGCGCTGTCGCTGGGGGAGGTCGGCCGCGAAGGGGTCGCCGTCGACACGCTCGACGACATGCAGACGCTGTTTGCGGGCATCGACGTCGGCGAGGTCAGCGTGTCGATGACGATCAACGCGCCCGCGGCGATCATGCTCGCGTTCTACGTCGTCGCCGCCGAGCGGCAGGGCATCGCGCCCGATCGCCTGCGGGGCACGATCCAGGCCGACATCCTCAAGGAGTACATCGCCCAGAAGGAGTGGTGCTTCCCCGTCGACCCGGCGATGCGCCTGTGCGGCGACATGATCGAGTGGTGCACGACGAAGATGCCGCGCTGGCATCCGATCAGCGTCTCGGGCTACCACATCCGCGAAGCGGGATCGACCGCTGCGCAGGAGCTTGCGTTCACGCTCAAGGACGGCCTGACCTACGTCGAGCAGGCCGTCGCGCGCGGCCTGGATGTCGACGACTTCGCGCCCCGGCTGAGCTTCTTCTTCAACGCCCAGATCGACTTCTTCGAGGAGATCGCGAAGTACCGTGCCGCGCGCCGGATCTGGGCGCGCGAGCTGCGCGAGACCTTCGGCGCGATCGACCCGAAGTCGTGGCTGATGCGCTTCCACACCCAGACGGCCGGCGTCTCGCTGACCGCGCAGCAGCCGCTGAACAACATCGTCCGCACGGCGATCGAGGCGCTCGCGGGCGTGCTCGGCGGAACGCAGTCGCTGCACACGAACTCCTACGACGAGGCGCTCGCGCTGCCGACCGAGGAGGCCGCGCGGATCGCCCTCAGAACGCAGCAGATCATCGCCCACGAGACCGGCGTCACGAACACGATCGACCCGCTCGGCGGCGCGTACTTCGTCGAGGCGCTGACCGACC
>JBBSLI010000086.1:0-3504 GCA_038255395.1 Solirubrobacterales bacterium | reverse complement strand
CAAAGTGCCAGGCACGCGTTCGACGCCATCGGGATGCGGTGGTTGACCGCCGTCGGCCCGCGTGTACAGGGGCTTACGCGTCTGGCGCAGCGCGAGAGCGCCTCGCAACCGAGCCGGCATGAGGGGCGGCAGAGCGCCCCTCTCGCGTGATCTCGACACTCTCCAGGTGCCCCGAGTGGGGGTACGTTGCGCGACCATGCGCGGCGCGAACGCGCCGCGTGGTCGTCATTGCGCGGAAGCACGCTCCGGATCTCTACGCGAGTGAACGATTGACCGACGACGAACTGGGGCGTTCCCCGCTGCGCTGAACGAGCCAGAGTCCTGCGTTTCCGCCGCGATCGCCGAAATCGTGTCCCCCAGGACGTCCCGAACTCCGCAAATACGACCCCTCGCAACCCGATCCAACGCGACCGAATCTCCAACAAGCGCGGGGAAAAGCCCTGCAAATAGCGCACTACGGAACCGGAGGTCAGAGGTTCGAATCCTCTCGGGCGCGCTGGAAACGGCTTGCAGACGATGGTCGTTGCCTGGCTTCGGGGTGGTTGCGGCCGCAGGCTAGTCCGACGACAGCCGGGCTGCGTGCGCCGCGGCCTCGGTGCGGTTGCTGACGCCGAGCTTGTTGAGGATGTGGCTGACGTGGTGGCCCGCGGTCTTCTCGCTGATCACGAGCTCCTGACCGATCCGGGCGTTGGACATCCCGAGCGCGATGAGTGCGAGCACTTCGGTCTCGCGCGCGGTCAGCTCCCCCGCCGTGCGTCCACGCGCCGGGGTCGCGGCACCGAGGTCGCGCATCACGGCGGCCGCTTCATCCATCGCCCGCGTGGCACCGAGCGCGCGGAAGGCTTCGCACGCGGCACGGGCGTGCTCGCCGGCGACATCCGGATCGCTCGCTGCACGAGCGAGCACCAGCCGCGCCTCGCCGGCATCGAGCGGCATCGAGAGGTCGTCGAAGGCGGCAAGCGAGCGGCGCGCGGCCTCGGTTGCGGCGTCCGCTTCGCCGTCGGCGAGGGCCAGCCGAGCCGCTGCCAGCGCTCCCCGCGCCACGACGACGCGGATCCCGGACGCCTCGGAGAGGCGAGCCATGGCGGTGGCGGCTGCGCGCGCCTTGTCGTGATCGGCGCAGGCCAGGCAGGCGTCGACCAGCGGCGCGAGCAGCTGCGTTGCGCGGATGTCGTCGCCCTCGCAGGAGCGCAGACCGCGTTCGAGCAACGCGATCGCGGCCCGCGGGCGTCCCTCGGCCAGGCGCACCAGCGCAACCGCGCGCAGCGCCGACGGATGCTCCTCGCGACCGGCCAGCAGCTCCCTGGCCTCGGCGAGACGGCCTTGGCGCACGCGCAGTTCCGCGAGCGTCGCGATCGCCGGCTCGCTCATCTGCGCCACGAAGCGGGAGTGTGTGTCGATCGCGCTCGCAAGCGCGTCCTCGGCGTCGTCCCAGCGCCCGGTCGCGATCAGGACATCGGCATGCACCGTTCGGCACGCGCCCATCAGCGGCAAGGTCTGGTGCCTGCGTGCGAACTCGTCGACGAGCTCGCACCATTCGGTCGCGCGCTCCCACTCACCGGCCGTGGTGCAGGCGATGATCAGGTTGCAGTAGGCCTCGGCGAGGGTGTGCACGTCGCGCACGCGCCCAGCGCTTGCCGCCGCCATCGCCTCCTCGAGCAGCGCGATGCCGACGTCGCGGCGCCCGGCGGCGACCTCCGCGCGACCGAGCAGGCTGAGCGCAAAGACCTCGAGGTCGCTCGCGCCCGCGGCCGCGGCGATTTCGAATGCGCGGCGTGCGTGCGCGACCTGCTCGTCGACGGACTGCGAGTGGCGTGCGCGTTCCATCACCAACCAGCCGTGCCCGGCGCACTCGCCCTCCACGTCCGCGAGCGCGCGCTCGCAGCGCCCAAGCCAGCCGCGTGCGGCCGACGCGCGACCGGCCACGAAGTTCTGGTGGGAGACCCACACGGCGATCCGCGCCGCGTCGTCGCAGCGACCCTCGCCGACGTACTGCTCGAATGCCTGCTCGCGCGTCGCGATGCCGTCCGCGACGTCGCCGAGGAACCACATCGCCTGCCCCAGCCCGTCGAACGCCATGCCCGACGGGCCAGACTGCAGCGCCGTTTCGAACTCGGCGCGTGCCAACGTCCAGTCGGCGTCCTGCATCGCCCGCTGCGCGGCGCGCAGGGCGTCGCGATACTCGGCCATTGGGCCGAGTATCGCAACGCCCCGCGCGCGCAACAAGGCGTGGTGGTGCTCAGCTGCGCGTTCCGACCGCGATCAGGTACTCCTTCTCGAAGTGAGCTGCGTCGGCGGTACCGCTGTTCCACCTGTCACAGAACGCGTCGAGCGCGGCGTCGAAGTCGTCCGCGCGGCCGTTCTTGTCGGCGTTGGCCCGCGCGGCGATCGTCGGTCCGTAGTAGGCCTTGAAGTGCTCTCCGTACTCGTGCGCGTGCGTGAAGGCCGTGATCTCGAGGTTGTCGCGCTCGTTCGTGTGGAACTCGACGCGGCCACCGAACAGTCCGGCGAGGTGCTCCTCGCTGCCCCACAGCGGCGGCGACTGTACGCCGGGTGGGGGCGCGGGCGCGAACTCCTTCATGGTCGCGAAGAGGTCGCCGATCATCCCCTCGGGTGTCCAGCACATCAGGGCGATCGTGCCGCCTGGGCGGCAGACTCGCGCCAGTTCGTCCGCCGACTGCTGATGGTGCGGCGCGAACATCACGCCGATCGACGACATGACGACGTCATAGCTCGCGTCCCCGAAGGGCAGGTTCTCGGCGTCGGCCTCGACCCACTCGAGGTCGAGCCCGGCAGCCTCGGGACGAGCCTTGCCCGCGGCGAGAATCTCCGGCGTGAGGTCGCTCGCGGTGACCTTCGCGCCGCGCTGGGCAGCCGGGATCGAAGCGTTGCCGGTTCCAGCGGCCACGTCGAGCACGCGCTGGCCTGCGCTGATCGCGGCGGCGTCCACGAGGCGCGGTCCGAGCGGCAGCAAGAACGTCTCGACCATCTCGGGGTAGTCGCCCAGGGCCCACATCTTGCGGTGCCGGGCCTTGAGCTCGGCGTCGGCGGCGTCGATGACGCTCATCGGATCTCCTCAGGTGGTTGACGGGACCCATACTCGTTGCGCTCAGTCAGCCGCGCATCGGGCGAAATCCCTATCTGATGCCTACACCGCGATCGAGCCGCCCCTGGGACGCTGTCTGAGCCGTCCCGGAGTGCGTCACAAGCAGGTCGACACGACCGGAGGTCCCCTCGCACATCATCGGGGTCGCCTTCGACGGGTACCTGAGCTACGGGGACCGCGACACCAAGACCAAGCGGATCACGGCCCAGCGGCCAGCCTCAGACCGGACTGCTCGAGCTCGAGCGCCTTGCCAGTGGCCCGTCTCATAACAGTCCACCGGAAACCCCGGGCGCCGATCACCGCCTGGCGGCGTCCTCGGACGCTCGATGTGGCTGAGCCACACCTTCGGGGCGGGCGGGGATCGGATCTTGCCAGGCGGCGCCGGCATCCCGGGTTTT
>JBBSLI010000085.1:0-4089 GCA_038255395.1 Solirubrobacterales bacterium | reverse complement strand
GGCGCCGATCACCGCCTGGCGGCGTCCTCGGACGCTCGATGTGGCTGAGCCACACCTTCGGGGCGGGCGGGGATCGGATCTTGCCAGGCGGCGCCGGCATCCCGGGTTTTCCAGCGACCTGTTACGAGACGGACCACTAGGACGGGGCCACGAGGGCGCTGTGGCCGCCCGTGTCGTGGGCGGGCTCGTCGGTGTCGAAGATCTCGGCGACCAGGACGCTGGTTCCGAACACGAACGCGACGACCGCTGCGATCCCGACGACGCGCGGCGGCAGACCGCCGTGCACGCCGGTCTCGTGGACGACGGCGTGGCCCTTGCCGCGAGCGATGAGCCAGCGGTTGACCGGCAGCGCGACGGCGCCGGCGATCACGAGGGCGAAGGACAGCGCGCCCCAGAACAGCACGTCGTCCAGGCCGGCCTGCATCGCGCCGGGCACGAGCAGCATGATCGCGTTGTCGACGATCTCCATGACCGCGATGCTGAGCGTGTCGGCCGCGAGGGCGATCGGGATGACGGCGCCGATGGTGAACCCCGCGCGCAGCAGCGGCAGGCTCGTCAGGGCGTAGCCGAACAGGAAGGCCAGCGCGACGGCCAGCGCGATCGTGCCGAGATCCGAGAAGCCCAGCGCTGTGCCGATGATCATGCCGAGAACCTCGCCGATCGCGCAGCCTGTGAGGCAATGCAGCGTCGCGCTGAGCGCGACGCGCGTCAGTGCTCCCCCGGACGTGGGCATGGCGTGGTGTGCGTGCTCGGCGTGGGCCGTGGTCTGCATGGTCGTGGCTCCGTTCCCAATATCGATGCTACATACCGTCTGGGGGTATCCTACATATACCCCTGGGGGGTATGTCAAGCGCTATGTCTCCGACGGCTGGCGGTCTCACACGCAGCACCCCTCGCCGACGGGCGCCCACGCACCGCCACGGCGGCACGGCGGCGCGTCGCACGGGCTGTTGCTCATAGCATGAGGCGATGTCCACGCGGCCGTGTCTGTGGAGAGTGGTCGGCGCCCTTGCGGCAGCGCTCGTCGGCCTCGTGCTGCTGGGATGCGGCGATCGCGCCGAGGAGTCATCGGCGCCGCGGTTCGACGACCCCGGTCCGATTCACGTCCACGGGCTCGGCGTCGATCCGGCCGACGGCGCGCTGTTCGTGGCGACGCACACCGGACTGTTTCGCGCCGCCGAGGGGCAGTCCCGCGCCCGTCGCGTCGCGGGCCGCTATCAGGACACGATGGGGTTCACGGTCGTGGGCCCCAACCGGTTCCTCGGTTCCGGGCATCCCGATCTGCGCGAGAGGCTGCCGCCGTTTCTCGGGTTGATCGATTCCGACGACGGGGGCCGCTCGTGGCGTGCGGTGTCGTTGCAGGGCGAGGTCGACTTTCACGTCCTGGAGGCCAGCGGCCGGCGGATCTACGGCTACGGCTCGGATTTCGACTCTCGCAGGCCGCGGTTTCTGGTCAGCGACAGCGGTGGTTCCAGCTGGCGGCGTCTGGACGCGCCGGAGCCGCTGATCGCGCTCGCGATCTCGCCGCAGCGCGTGGACGCGCTGGTCGCGGCGGGCGAGCGCCGGGTGTTCTCGTCGCGCGATGGCGGGCGGTCGTGGGCGCCGCTCGAGGCGCCGAGCGCGGGGTTGCTTGCGTGGAACAGCGGTGGCCTGTTTCTCGCCGGTGGCGACGGACGGGTGTGGCGCAGCGCCGACGAGGGCGATTCCTGGCGCGAGACCGCCTCCGTCGGGGGACAGCCGGCGGCGTTTGACTCCGGCCGCGGCGAGGAGTTGCTGGCCGCGCTGCACGACGGCACGATCAAGCGATCCACGGACCGCGGCGCCAGTTGGTCGGTCCGGTCGCGGCCCTGACGTCCGGTCGCGGCAGACGATCGCGCACGACCTGCGCCCCCAGCCCGGCGGGCCGGTGGCCGATCCTCATATCAACCTCCGTTGAGCTGTTGCTATGGTGCCTGCGTGCCGGACGACCGCTGCGATCTTCTGTGCCTCGATCTGCCCAAGGCCGAGCACCTGCGCGCACGGCGGCTCGACGATGACGCGGCCCGGCACCTGGCAGAGCGCGCGAAGGCGTTCGCCGACCCCACGCGCCTGACGCTGGCAGCGGCGCTCGCCGACACCGACGAGTTGTGCGTCTGCGACCTCGCGTGGGTCGCGGAGCGTCCCGAGAACCTCGTCTCACACCACCTTCGCGCGCTGCGCAACGCGGGCATCGTCTCCAGCCGCCGCGACGGCAAGATGGTGATGTACGCGGTCACGAACGCCGGCCGTGCGTTGCTGGCGGCGATTCGCGCCGCCACCGCGCCGGCGCGATGAGCGCGCCGGCGGCAGCCGCCGCCGACCGCGGTGGCGCGCCGCCCGTCATCGACCGCGCGTACTACCGGCGGCTGGCCGGCCGGGTGCGGCTGTTGTCGTGGGCGAGCCTCGCGTACATGACGCTCGAAGGATCGATCGCGATCCTCGCCGGCATCCTGGCGGGCTCGGTCGCGCTGATCGGCTTCGGCATCGACTCGGCGATCGAGGGATTCGCCAGCGCGATCATCGTGTGGCGGTTCACCGGCACGCGGATGTTCTCGCCCGCCGCCGAGCGAACAGCGCAGAAGCTCGTCGCGGTCCAGTTCTTCATCCTCGCCCCGTACGTCGGCGTCGAGTCCGTGCAGGCGCTCGCCGGCGCAGAGCGTCCCGAGGTCAGCTGGCTGGGCATCGCGCTGAGCGCGTCGAGCCTCGTGGTGATGCCATATCTCGGGATCGCCAAGCAGCGCATCGCCGACCAACTCGGATCGGCGGCCACGAAGGGCGAGGGTCGCCAGAACATGCTCTGCGCCTACCTCGCCGGCGCGCTGCTCGCCGGCCTGCTCGGGAACGCGGCATTCGGCGCGTGGTGGCTCGATCCGATCGTCGGCCTGCTGATCGCCGGCGTCGCTGTCAGGGAGGGCCTGGAGGCGTGGCGCGGGCAGGGCTGCTCCTGCGCCGGTGACCCGCTCGCCGGGCTGGACGACGCCGGCGCGAACCACGACGACGGGTGCTGCGGCGACCAGACCACTGACGTGCGAGCGGCGACGTCCCCGTGACGTTGCAGACGTAACGAATGTCGCTGCGTGTTGACGCAGCGCCATGCTGTCCGCGCTTCCTGATCACGCAACTGCGCGAGCGGCCGCGACAGGGCGCTGACGAACCTCCCGAGCGCGCCCGCGGACGTCCCTCAGCTCACAAGCTTCGCCTCAGCCCGCATCGCACGCAGAGGCGTTCAGCAGCGTGAGCGCGTCGAAGCCGACGAAGGCCACGCCGAGCGGCTCGCCGGCGGTCAGCAGGCGCGACCAGAGGGCGTCGGCGCCGTCAGCGCGGACGAGCGCGAGGTAGCGCCGCCGGCGCTCGCGCAGGATCGCGACGATGGTCCGGTCGCCGGCGGCGGTCGCGATCGCGCCGGTCGGCAGGTCGCCGGTCAGCTGCGCGGCGGCCAGCAGCCGCGCGGCGCGCGGGCCGATCAGGCCGACGATCGCCAGCGATGAGCCGATGTCGCTGTGCGTCAGGTCGCTGCGGTCACGCCCGCGGCGGACCGCCGGCCCCGCCCGCGCGAGCGCGGCGTGAGGGCCGACGAGCAGGGCCCGGCGCGCATCGACGCGCAGATACCAGACGTCGCGCAGACGCCGGCCGCTGCCGACGGCCAGCGGCGGGTCGCCGACGCGCTCGACCAGGGCGCGATCGAGCAGCTCGCGCTCGCCGCGCAGCTCGTGGACCCCGTAGTCGGAGTGGTCGGCGAGCCCGACGCTCTTCATGCAGACGGCGATCTCGGCGCACACCGAACCGTAGTGCGCCACGACGGGGTGCCCGTCATGGGCGTGCAGGGCGGCAGATGCCGCGAGGCATGTGTCCGGCACCGACGCGAGGTCGAGCTGGCGCGAGGTGTTCTGCATCGCCTGAGCGGGGTTCGGTCTGTCGCTCCGACGGTGTGAACGGCCCGCCGGGGCGGGCCGTTCGCACTCGTCAGTTGGCGGCAGTGGCTGTTAGCTGACGCCGAGCTTCTCGGCGGCGCGGCGGGTGCCTTCGACGCGGTTGGCGATCTTCTGGAATGCGATCTCGCGGGCGTAGTCG
>JBBSLI010000084.1:0-5148 GCA_038255395.1 Solirubrobacterales bacterium | reverse complement strand
TCGGGCGCGACCAGCGCTTGCCCGCGAAGGCGTGCTCGAGCCGTGTCACCGTCGGCCCCGTCGTCGGCAAGTGCCGGCGCCAGGACGCTGGCGTCAACGACGAGCACGATCCTGTTGCAATGCCTCGACCGCGTCGGAGAACGGGAGCGAGCCGCCTGCCCGCCCCCCCGCCCGGGCCAGGATCTCCTCGACGGTCGGGGAGCTCGCCTCGTCGATGAGCCTGCCGCGCAGATACTCCTGCAGCGACTGGCCCGCCGCCGCGGCTCGTTGACGCAGCACGGCGTGCGTCGCTTCGGGGACGTCCTTGATCTGGATGCTCGGCATTGGCGTCACAATGGCGTGCGCAGCGCCATTATGCAAGTCCCGCCTCCACCGTCATTCGCTCGTCGTGCTGGATCTAGCTGACCCTCGCTATGTCGTTCTAAATCTAGCTAACCTAGCTAGATGCTGCTAGCGTGGTGGCACCATGGCCCAGGTGGGGATGCACGAAGCCAAGACGAAGCTCTCGCAGCTCGTCGAACGAGCCGAGGCCGGCGAAGACATCATCCTCGCCCGCAACGGCAAGCCGGTCGCGCGTCTGGTGGCGATCTCCAGCGCCAGCTCACTCGCGGCCGTCCACGGGGCGCTGCGGGGCCGCGTGACGTTCGCAGAGGACTTCGACGAGCTGCCCGACGACATCGCCGAGGCGTTCGGCGCTCGGTGAAGCTGCTGCTCGACACGCACGCCGCCCTCTGGTTCCTCAGCGGCGACACGCGCCTGAGCGAGAACGCGCGGCGCCATCTCACCGACGACGCGAACGTGGTCCTGCTCAGCGCAGCGGTCGTGTGGGAGATCGCGATCAAGCGTTCGTTGGGCAAGCTTGCCGTGCCGGAGGAGTACCTGTCGCTCCTGCTCGGCGCGGGCGTCCAGCCGCTCGCGATGAGCGTTGAGCATGCGGCCGCCGTCAATCACCTCCCATCGCACCATCGCGACCCGTTTGATCGGATGCTCGTCGCCCAGGCAGGGATCGAGCATGCCGCGCTCGTGTCGCGCGACGATGCGCTGCTCCCCTACGACGTGACGCTCGTCTGGTAGCCCGCCGCGACGTCGTTTGACACTCGTTCTACACAGCGAGAGCTTTCGACCATCCGCGATCGGCCGTCACGCCGCGTCTGGCGGTGCGCGTAGGCCGTCGAAGCGAGCGCGTGCTACTCCGGTGGCGGCGGGCGGTCATAGCGCGTGGTGAACGGCTGGCGCTCGCTCTTGCCGTCGCGGTAGCGCAGGACGCGCGTGACGGTGATCTGAAAGGCGCCGTCGGCGACCGGCCTGCGCTCACCGGTCTGCACGCGTACGCGCCGCCCGTGGTCGGTTCCGTAGACGGTCACGACGACGGATGTCGCGTCCGTCGTCGCACGGATCAGCACCGGCGCGTTGGTGTCGTTGGTCCACGCCATGTCGATGTCGGGGAAGTTCAGCGTCGCCTCGCGACCCGCCGGATAGCGGTCGATGTAGAAGCTGTGCGGCCGGTGCGTGTCGATCTGCAGCCCGGCGAGGTAGGCGGCGTTGTAGAGGGTCGTCGAGAACTGCGAGACGCCGCCGCCGATCGATGGGACGATCTTGCCGTTGGCGATGTACGGCGCCGGGACGTATCCCGCCGCGCGCATGCGCTGGCCCGTGGATTGGTTCAGCGAGAACCGCTCACCGGGCATGACGACGGTGCCGTCGACCTCCTTGGCGATCAGCCCGATGTTCGTCACGCGCGGCTGGCAGCACGCGTAGCGCGTCGTGAACGTGCCCAGCAGCGACGTGATCTTGCGCGCGGCGCCGGTCGGCAGCCGCGCGGGCGCTCGCGTGAACGCGAGCGCGACCTCATGACGGGCGCCGCGGACGGCGTCGGCGATCGCCGTCGCCGACGCCGCGCGCTGCAGACGGCGCCCCGGGCGGCTGTCGGCGACGGCGATCTCGGCGCTGCGCGGGCGCGAGCGCAGATCGCCCTGGCCGTCGACGACGTCCGTGGGACGCGCGGGCGCCCGAATCCGCGCGTCGCGCGGTTCGCGGTCCAGGTCGGCCGCCAGCGAGTCGACGAACCGCGCCAGGGCTGCGTCGTCGACACCGACCCGTAGACCGCGGGCGCCCGGCGCGGCGGGTTCGAGGGTGAGGATCCCGATCACGCGGCGCGTGCTCGGTGTCAGTGTCTTGGCGTCGACGCCCAGCCGAAGCGGCGTGCGCAGGTACGCGCGTGCGCGGCGCGCGGCCGCCCGCACCTCGGCGGGCGTCGCGGACCGCTGTACGGCGACCGCGAGCGTGGCGGAGCGTTGGCGCGGGTCGCGCAGCGTCGTGAGGACCCGCTCGACGGCGGCGGCGCGGTCGAGCGTGCGCGCCGAGCGCGGCGCGACGACGCGAACACCTCCCGCAGCGTCATCGTCGGCGATCAGCTCGCCGGGCCGGGCGGCGCGATCGACGTCGTCGGCGATCGCCGCGATCCGAGCGCTCAGCAGGCGACGATCCAGCCGCACCGCCGGCTCGAGCCGGCGCGGTCTCACGAGCCCGGCGACCGTCGACCAGATGCCGCCCAGCGGGCCGTCGCGCCCGGCGCGGCGCGCCCGGGCCGCGCTCGTGGCCGCGTCGAAGCTGTAGCCGAGCTGATCGGCGCGCAGCACGAAGCGCTGTCCGGCGGCGGTCAGCGTCAACGTCCGATCGCGCGCGAACACCGGCGACAGCGCGCCCCGCGCCGCGGCCGGCGACCGGCCCGCGAGGTCGATGCCCCCCATGACGGTCCCCGGCAGGGCCCGGTCTCCATACGCGGTGCGCACACCCACGACGACCACCAGCCAGACGGCGGCGACCGCGACGCCGGCGACGGCGACGCGGCGCAGCACGCGCGCGCCGCGCTGATCACCCGAACCGCCGGTCATGCCGAGACGTCCACCCCACGCTGTTCGCTGACCGTCAGGACGCTCCTTTGCGTGCCTGGGCGATCTGACCCGCGCGCTCCGCAGACCGATCAGCCGCCTGACCGATCTCGGCCGCGGGCGATGCGATCACGGCGGCGATCACGAGCGATGGGTAGCCGCGGCGCGGCAGGACCACGCGCCGGGTGACCACGAACCCGGCCGCGGCGAGGTCTGCGGACGGGTCGAGTGGACGCAGCCCGCCCCATGCCGCGGGTCGCGCCTGCGCAGCAGCGCGAAGCGCTCGCGAGATCAAGCGGCCGCGCGCGCATGCGTCGTCGGCCCAGACGGTCACCGTGATCAGACGGGAGGCGGTCCTCGCTGCCAGCAGCCGCTTGGCCTCCGCGAGCACGTCCGCGCGCTCCGCGCGGTCCAGCAGATGCAGGAGATACGAGCACGTCACGACGTCCGCGCAGCCGCTGGGCAGCACAACGTGCCGTGCATCGCCGAGCACCGTCGACCAGCCGTGCGGAAGATCGCCGACACGCGCGAGCATGCCGGCCGAGCGGTCGACGCCGATCGCTTCCCGCGGTCGCGCCGGTCGGGCCGCGAGGCGCCGTAGCAGCAGGCCTGTCCCGGTCGCCAGATCGACCAGCCGCTGATGCGGTTCGATCGCAGCCAGCCGCAGCGCGACGTCGACCGCGCGGTGCTCGAGCTGTTCCTGGGCGCGGTAGCGCGCGGCGAGCGCGTCCCATGTCGTGGCCGCCGCAGCGCGCCGGTATCGCCGCAGCCCCGTCAACGTGACTCGGCCGGTCCGGCGGAGGTCCTGCCGCCAGCCAGCTGCCAGGCGCCGCCGGCAGCGTTCAGCGCGCCGACGACGGCGATCGCGATCGCGTAGGTCGTGGCGTCCACCAGCGCGTCCGCGCGCGGGCTCAGCGCCAGGATCAGGCCGGCGCCGACGACGGTCAGCGCCAGCCCGGCCTCGCTGATGACGAAGCCGCGCGCCCGCAGCAGCGCCGCGGCCAGACCGGCGAGGCCGACGCCCGCGAGGTACACGCCGGCGATGTCGACGTCCGGTGGGCGGACTGCGCCGCTGTAGGCGACCGCCAGGCCCCAGCCCGTGAGCCCGAGCGCGGTCGCCCAGTAGCCGCCACGCGGCCCGTCGATGACCGCGGCCAGCAGGTAGATCGCGCCGATGATCAGCGGCGTCCAGTAGAACGCGATCCGGTCGGCGCCGGCCGAGAACTCCAGCAGCCCGGCACCGCCGACGAACAGCGCTCCCTGGATGACGCGATTGCCGGCGGTCCGCACGGGCGTGGTCGAACGCACGCCGTTGATCATGCCCACTCAGGCCCGGCGGCGGCGCCAACGGTGCAACGCCACGGCGCCAGACTGCTGCCGGCAACGTCCTACGCCGAGACCAGCACCGGACCCGCCCTTCCGGCCCGCCTCGCAGCCTGCGAGCCGGCCGGCCGGCCGGTACGGTCACGCACATGGCTGTCGACGTGACAAGCACGATCGAGATCGATCGCCCGCGCGGCGAGGTCGCGGCGTACGCATGCGATCCGGACAACGCGACGGCGTGGTACGAGAACATCACGGCCGTCCACTGGCGCTCAGATCCGCCGCTCGCCGTCGGGACGCAGGTCGCGTTCGTCGCGCAGTTCCTCGGGCGCCGCCTGGAGTACACCTACGAGGTGATCGAGCACACGCCCGGCGAGCGCTTCGCCATGCGCACCGCCGAGGGACCGTTTCCGATGCAGACGACCTACAGCTGGCACGACACCGCCGCCGCAGGTACGCGCATGACGCTGCGAAACAGCGGCGATCCCTCCGGCTTCGGCAAGCTCGCCGCGCCGGTGATGGGCGCGGCGATGCGCCGCGCCAACGCCAAGGACCTGCGACGGCTCAAGGCGATCCTCGAGCGCTGACACGATGACCGTCACGTCCCCCGCCGCAGGGCCGTTGTCGTCGCCGGCTGAACGCGGTGCAGCGCCTTGACGTCTGCCGCGACGACGCCGGGTCCACGTATGACCTGGCGATCGTCGGTTCGGGTGGCGGCGCGTTCGCCGCGGCGATCGCCGCGCGCCGGCGCGATCTGCGTGTCGTCATGATCGAGCACGCGACGGTCGGCGGGACGTGCGTGAACGTCGGCTGCATCCCGTCCAAGGCGCTGCTGGCGGCCGCCGAGACCCGCCACCGCGCCGCCCAGGACCGCTTTTCCGGCATCAGCACGCAGGCCGGACCGGTCGACTTCGCCGCGCTGGTCGCCGGCAAG
>JBBSLI010000083.1:0-5201 GCA_038255395.1 Solirubrobacterales bacterium | reverse complement strand
CAGGATGATCACCCGACGCGCCTACGGCTTTCACAGCCCCGGCGCCCTGATCGCGCTCGCGATGCTCTCCCTCGCCGGACTCTGCCCGCCACTGCCGCGGTGAAATCGCGTTCACCGACCCACGGAAACGTCAGGAGACCCACAAAGAAGGGCACCACTCGACAGGTTGCGTGTGCATGCGCGCATGCACGGGTCATCGCGCGGCCAGCCTTCTCAGCGTTTCGCTGCTCGCGCCGAGCGACACAGCGGGCCCGGACGCCGCAGGTGCTCATGGCCGTCCTCGTGCCGGTGCGTGCCGTGCTTCGCCATGGCGCCGCGCATCGTTCGGAACGGAGCGACGTCACGCTTGTCTTCGCCGGAAGCGGAGTCGGGACTCGTGCTCGCCTGGGACCGCGCGGGCTACGCGGACGAGTACTCGCTGATGACGTGGGGCAGGTTTGCATTCGATCTCGGCGCGTAACGCGCCACGGGCGATCGTCGAGGCACAAGAGTCGCGGACATCTCAGCTGCCCGAAGACCTGCGTTGCGTCCGCATGGAGCTGACGGGAACGCAGTGCTGCAACTCAGCTTCCGGCGCGTCGCTGAAGACAAACTGCGAGCGCCTGCCCTGCCCGTGCTCCGCCGGCAGCGGCGCGACCTCGCCGCCACCGCCACCGCCACCGCCACCGCCACCGCCACCGCCGCCGCCGTCCACCGCGACCGGTTCGTGCACGCGGCCCGCCGCCGTGCAGCGCCTGCGCTTCAGCGCCGCCAGGTACCCGAACATCGAGGACCACACGGTTGCCGCGATCGCCAGGGGCTGGCCGCGCATCCTCGTCGTCAACCGGCCGGGCAAGGGCGAGCGCCGCGAACGGCTGCTGAAGAACATCCCGACGAGGCAGGGGTTCGATCGCGACGAGTATCCGCCGGCGGTCGGGCGCGGGCGCGCGTACAACGACCAGCGCGGGCTCGTGCGCGGCGTGGACCCGATCGGCTGGGTTGCCGACGTCGACTACGTGCCCGCGAGCGAGAACCGCTCCCACGGGGCGTCGCTGGGGAGCAAGCTGCGCCGCTTCTGCAACGGCACGCGCTTTCGCTACGTGTTCGGCTGAGCCGTCGCGGGCGCCGTTGCGTCCGCGCCGACGACCCGCAGCAGCGCTGTGACGACGTCGGCATCGAACTGCGTCCCGGCGGCCGCCCGCAGCTCGGCGGCGGCAGCTGGCAAACAGCGCGCTGAGCGCGATCGCCTCAGGCCGAACGCGCGGGCGTCCCCCTGGGCGCGCAGGACGACCTGCTCGGAGTCGGTGAAGCGGCTGCAGTACGCGACCTCCATGTCGAGGTGGTCACGCGCGGCGACCAGCACGCGCAGCTCGGACTCCTCGGTCTCGGCGTCGGCGAGCGCGGCCGCCGCCTCGAGGCGCTCGATCTCCTCGGCCGCGTGCAGCGTGGCGGCCGCGCGCAACGCCGCGGCCTTTGCGGAGCGATCCGCGATCAACGTACGAAGGCCATCAGCAGTACCGAAACTCCGTTATTCGGCTAAGTGGAACACCGTCGTCGTGAGGGCTCACAACAGCACGGCGACGCGCATCGGGGACGCGTGTGGGTGGCGTCATCCTACGTAATCCCCCAGCAATTATCGACAATTGGTCGTCCACGAGTCGGGCGCCACACCGCGCCGGCGGCACGCGTTCGTCGAGCATCGACGCGTAGAGCCCGGTCTAAGGGTTGGGCGTCATCGGACCGGATCGGATGATTCAATGCGGGGCGCTTCGGCGAACACGACGACGAGGAGGATCGGTGCCGATCCCGAGTATGCAGGGCACGCACATCGTCGGGTCGGGCAGGCGGCGCGCCTCGTGACGGCCCGCGCCGCTGGAAGCGCCGAGCGTGTTCATCAACGGGGCCCCTGCGACTGCATGCGGGCGGTGGTCGCGTCGTACCTCCAGGTGCCCTACGAGACGACGCCGGACATCTCCGGCCTGGCGGACTCGGCGACGTTCTGGTCGGACTGGAGCCGCTGGCTGCGCAGGCGCGGCTACACGTTTGCCACCTACGACTTCGCGCCCGGGCACTTGAAGCGCTGGATCGCCATCGTCGGCCGCGGCTACGGCGCCCCGCTGCACGCCGTCCTCATGTCCGGCACGCAGCTGTACCACGACCCGATGCTCGGCCCCGAACGGCTGCAGCGCGTCGGCCGCGGCGACGTCATGTGCGCGATCGTCATCGGCCCGCTCGGCGCGACGGACTGGTCGGACGCGATCACGAACGACATCAGCCGCGCGGTGTCCTACGGCTCGCCACTCGTCTGGTGCCTGGAGCGGCTGATGGACTCCCCGTGGGGCGTCGGCATGTACCGCCTGCGCGGCCAGCTCAACGAGGCCGAGGAGATGGAGCGCCGGCTGGGCTACCGCAGCGGGTAGCGCGCACGACCGCAGCGCGCCTACGGCGCCTCCGAAGCGGTACGTTGCCGCGCATGGGGGTGCACGGGATGGACTTCCTCGCGATCCGCGAGCAGTCGCTGCGCCGTCTGAAGCGGTGGAAGCTCGCGGATCCCGGCTCGCTGCCGCTGCACGGCGAGGACGACTTCGAGTGGGTGCGCGCGCCCGCGGCCGTCGCCGACCGCTGCCATGCGATCGCGGCCGCGCTGGCGCTGGCGCATCGCGCGCCGGTGCAGACGGTGCGCGACGCGATCGACGAGTACGACCTCGAGCCGTCGCTGGGCCGCCGCGAGCTCGAGCTCCTGCGCGTTCTCGAAGGCGACGAGGAGCGTGCCGAGCCCGAGCTGCAGCAACTGCTCGTCGACATCTCCTGGCGCGAGGAGGCGCTGCACGCGCTGCTGTGGGTGCTCAAGCTCGTCGACGACCTGCCGCCCGACCAGATGTGTCCGAGGCAGCCGGTCTACGAGCAGCTCGCCCCGGGCCTGGATCCCGGCAAGGCGCGCGAGGACCAGCGCATGCGCCCGGTCAGCGAGATCGCGGCGATGCTCGACCTCTACTACCTGTTGCACTGGCACGCGCGCAAGGCGCAGTACCACGGCGACGTGTGGGACTACGAGATCGCTCCGGGCGTCGTGCTCGAACGCCGCCGCGCGCTCGAGTGGTTGTTTCAGGACGTGCGCTGGGAGGACGTCGACCTGGCGGTCTGAACGCCAGTCGGTGGTCAGGGACGTGCACCCCATCACCCGGGCTGGGGCGCCATCGCCCGGTCGGGCGGGTACCGTGGTGTGCCGATGGCGCGAATCCCGGTCAGCATTGCGGACTATGTAGGGCGCACGCCGATGCTGGAGTTCACGCGGCTCGCGCCGCCCGGGGTCCGGCTGTTCGGCAAGCTCGAGTCGTTCAATCCCGGCGGCAGCGTCAAGGACCGCATCGGCGTCGCGATGATCGAGGCCGCCGAGGCCGACGGCCTGATCGAGCCCGGCCGCTCGACGATCGTCGAGGCGACGTCGGGCAACACCGGGATCGCGCTTGCGTTCGTCTGTGCGGCGAAGGGCTATGACCTCGTGCTCACGTTGCCGCAGGGGATGAGCCGCGAGCGCGAGGCGCTGCTGCGCATGTACGGCGCGCGCGTGGAGATCACCGAGTCGCTCGGCGGGATGAACGAGGCAGTCCAAGCCGCGCGCGCGATGGCGGCGAGCCCCGGCGTCTTCCTGCCCGACCAGTTCTCCAACCCCGCCAACCCGGAGGCGCACAGGCGCACGACCGGCCCCGAGCTGTGGGACGCGCTCGATGGCAGGATCGACGTCCTCGTCTGCGGTGTCGGCACGGGCGGCACGATCACCGGCGCGGGCGAGGCGCTGAAGGCCCGCAACCCGAAGCTGCACGTCGTCGCCGTCGAGCCCCTGACGTCGGCCGTGCTCTCGGGTCGCGCCCCGGGCCCGCACAAGATCCAGGGCATCGGCGCGGGCTTCGTGCCGCCGGTGCTCAACCGCGCGATCATCGACGAGGTCATCGCGGTCGACGACGAGGACGCGCTCCAGCTGGCGCGCGACGCCGCCCGTCTGGAGGGCGCGCTCGTCGGCATCTCGTGCGGCGCCGCGCTGTGGGCGGCGATCGAGGTCGGCAAGCGGCCGCAGTCCAAGGGCAGGCGGATCGCCGTCGTGCTGCCCGACTCCGGCGAGCGCTACGTCTCGACGCCGTTCTTCGCGCCCTAGTCGGTCGACCAGGACCCACTAGTCGGTCGACCACGAGCCATGAACGCCGCAAACTCCGCGGTCGCGCGCCGCTACGCTTGATCCATGCTCGGTCTCGGAACGCTCGCCCGCGTCGTCGGTGAGGTCCGCCGCGATATCGCCGCAGCCCACGCGCGCGACCCCGCCGCGCGCGGCGTCAGCAGCACGGAGATCCTCGCGAGCTGGCCCGGCGTGCAGGCCGTGCTCGCACATCGCGCCGCCCACGGCCTGCACGGGATCGGCGTGCCCGTCGCGCCGCGCACGCTGTCGATCCTCTCGCGCGCCTGGACCGGCGTCGAGATCCACCCGGCGGCGCAGATCGGCAAGGGCTTCTTCATCGACCACGCGGCCGGCGTCGTGATCGGCGAGACGGCGCAGATCGGCGACGACGTCACGCTCTACCAGGGTGTCACGCTCGGCGGCACGGGCTTTCAGACCGGCAAGCGCCACCCGACCCTGCAGGACAACGTCACCGTCGGGGCGGGCGCGAAGCTCCTGGGCGCGATCACGGTCGGCCATGGCGCGAAGATCGGCGCCAACACCGTCGTCATCCACGACGTGCCGCCGAACACGACCGTCGTCGGCAACCCCGGACACCCCGTCCGCGTCGAGGGCAAGCGCCCCGAGGGACCGGACAGCGACTGGATCCACCTGCCCGACCCGGTCGCCGACGCGATCACCAGCCTGTCGGCGCGCATCGCCGAGCTCGAGTGCGAGCTGCGCAAGCTGCGCGGCGTCGACTGCGAGGAGGACGTCGCCGAGGTGCGCCCGCTGCGACCCGCGCACGGGCCCAGTCCCGCCGGCGGCTAGGGAGGGCTCTGGCCGGGCTCGGCGGTAGGCATGACCGGCCCCGCACACGCTCGGGGGTGTCTCAGATCAGCGGGTGGGGTGGCCGAGGCGCACGGCGGATGCCTACGTCGCGCGGCGTCGTTGGGTGATGGCGCCGACGAGCGCTGCGCTGCCGAGCAGGATCAGCACGATGCCGCCGATGCGTAGCAGCGTTTGGACGCTGCTGGACAGCCGCGGTGGGTCGTTGAAGGCGACGACGCTG
>JBBSLI010000082.1:0-6024 GCA_038255395.1 Solirubrobacterales bacterium | reverse complement strand
CTCGGAGGCCAACCCGATGTTCTCGATCGTCGAGCACCCCGTCGGGACCTACCTCACCCCCGCCTCGCCGCTGAACTTCAGCGTCTCGGGGCGCGTGCCGGCGAAGCCGTCGCCGCGGCTGGGCGAGCACACCGAGGCGGTCCTCGGCGAGCTCGCGACGCCCGCGGAGTAGCAGCGGACCGGCCCGGCGACGGAGAAACGTCGCGGGCTCGGTCCGGTCCTAGCCCTTCGGCCAGTACGGAAGGCGGCGCTTGGCCGCAGCATGCAGGCTGGCAGCTTGGATACCCGCGTGGCGTCCGATCAGCCCGCCTGCCCTTCGGTCGTCGCCCCACGGCGTCGGGCATGCAGTGCGTGGAGGCGGAGCCATGGATGGGCACCGCCTCCACGACATCGGATCGGCCGGTGGCAGGCGCTCCCGGTTGGGTCCGATGGCGTATGCGGTGGCGTCAGAACGCGTCCGTGGACTTCGCGCGGCCGTCGTCGTCCAGGCCTTGACGCCCGCGTTGAGTCGGGCCTTGTCGATCATCCGGTTGCCGGGCTCGACCTTGTTCTGGGCGGTGCCGCCCGCCTTCATCTTGATATGCAGGTAGTTCTTGCTCGCCGCCACCGGGTGGTAGTGGATCTCGAGCCAGTGATAGCGCCGGCGCGGGTAGTTCTCGAGATGGTCGACAGGCAGCGTGATCTTCGGCGTACTCAGGCTCGCGAAGTAGTTCTGGCCCTTCGTGATCTCGTCTTCCACCCGCTTCTTGAGGTTCGCGAGGCTGGAAGCCTGCTCGACGAGGTAGCTCCAAGTCTCGGCACCAGGAAGCTTGGCGAGCGACTTGCCGCTGGCGAACTGCGCGTTGAAGCGGTCGCGGGCGTCCTCGAACTCCTTCGTCGTCTTCTTGTTGCTGCGGATCTCCGCGACCTCATCGTCGTCGAGGCGCTGGAGCAGCGGGCCGCGGACGACACGCCGGTTGACGACGGCGCGCGAGCACGCCGCCGAGCGCGTCGGCGCGGGCCACGACGAGCGCCGTGGCTGCCGGCAACGGCGCTGCTTCAAGCCTCACGGGCGCCAGCGCCCGACACCGCACAACAGTCGCCTTTTCGGTCTGCTCGGGGACGTTCTGCGAGAGCACCAGCTACCTTGACCATACGGCGATGAGGCCGCGCTGACAAGCGAATTGGAGGTACCCCGCCTCGGTGCACACGGGTTGATGAGGGCTCGGCGTGGTTGATCTGGGTGAAATTCATGTGGGACGGAACTGCGCCGAGGCGCCCGTACCGTCGGCGACCGTGCATGTCGAGCTGTGGACAGACGGAGCCGTGCTCGGGCAACCCCGGACCGGGTGGCTGGGGGCGATCCTCATCGCGCGCGATGCCGACGGGAGGACCGTCAAGGAGCGAGCTGTCGGGCGGCGACCCGGCCACGACGAACAACCGCATGGAGCTGGCAGGCGGTCATCGAAGGGGTGCGCGCGCTGGCACAGCGTCGGTCGTCGTGCACATCGACTCGACGTACGTCATGGACGCGATCGCCAAGCGCTGGTACGTCGGCTGGATCGCGCACGGCTGGCGCACCGCGGCCAAGCAGCCCGTCAAGAACCGCGAGCTGTGGGAGGACCTGCTGGCGCTGCTGGAGACCCACACGGTGACGTGGACGAAGGTCAAGGGCCACGCGGGCGTCGAGCGCTGCGACGAGCTGGCGGTGGCGGCGTGCCAGTCGTTGCGGTGAGAGATGGAAGGCTGAGCGGGCAGTCGCCGTTTGTCGGTCATGCTCAGCCGAGTGGCGACAACTCCTGATGTCCCGCGTCCTGCTGCAGGCGATCCGCGCCTCGTCGGGGATCCGCACGATTCCGACAACGCACGCAGGTACCGGCGGATGCGGTTCATCCGCTGCTTCGAGGAGACGCTGCTGAGCCTCTTCGACGAAGGTGTCCTCAACGGCACCACGCACTGCTGCATCGGGCAGGAGGCCGACGCCGTCGCCGTCATGGAGCACCTGCGGGAGGACGACCACGTCTTCTCTAACCACCGCTGCCACGGTCATTTCCTTGCCCGCACCGGTGACGCCGTCGGGCTGCTCGCGGAGATCATGGGCAAGCCCGAGGGTGTGTGCTTCGGCACGGGCGGAAGTCAGCACCTCTGTGCCCCGGGCTTCAAGTCCAACGGTGTGCAGGGCGGCATCGTGCCCGCCGCCGCAGGGATCGCGATGGCCAATCAGCTCTCCGGCTCGGACGCCGTCAGCCTCGTGTTCATCGGCGAAGGCACGCTCGGCGAGGGAGCGGTGTACGAGACGCTCAACATCGCCGCGCTCTGGAGCCTGCCGCTCGTCGTCGTGCTCGAGGACAACGGCTGGTCGCAGAGCACGCCGAGCAGCGTCAACCTCGCGGGCGACATCGTCCCCCGCTTCGAGGCGTTCGGCATCCCGACGAGGGAGGTCGTCAGCACCGACGTGCAGGAGATCCATGCGGCCGCTGGCGAGGTCATCGGCGCAGCGCGGGCGACGGGGTCGCCGCGGGTGCTCGTAATCCGCACGTACCGGCTCTGCCACCACTCCAAGAACGACGACAACCGCCCCGAGGCCGAGGTCGCCGCGCGCTGGGTCACCGAGCCGTTGCGCATCCACGGCGAGCGCCTGACGGTCGCCGAGCGCGATGACATCGACGGCGACGTGCGCGCCGCGATCGACGAGGTCGTCACCCATGTGAGGCAGCTGTGATCTACGCACGGGCGCTGGGCGCGGGTCTCGAGCGTGCGCTGGAGACCGACGAGCGGGTTGTCGTGATCGGCGAGGACATCGCCGATCCCTACGGCGGCGCGTTCAAGGTCACGCGCGGGCTGACGACGCGATTCCCCGAACGCGTGCGCTCGACGCCGATCTCCGAAGGCGCAATCGCCGGCATCTCGGCGGGACTGGCGCTCGCCGGATACCGCCCGATTGCCGAGATCATGTTCGGCGACTTCGTGACGTTGGCCTTCGACCAGATCGTCAACCACATCTCCAAGTACGAGGCAATGTACGACGGCACCGTCTCCTGCCCGGTCGTCATCCGCACGCCGTCTGGCGGCGGACGCGCCTACGGCCCGACACACAGCCAGAGCCTTGAGAAGCACATGTTCGGCGTTCCCCACCTGCGCGTCGTCGCAGGCTCGCTGCTGCATGATCCCGAGCTCGTTCTGCGTCACCTGCTCGCCCACACCTATCCGGCGATCCATGTCGAGCACAAGCTGCTGTACCCGTTGCACATGATCGAGCCCGAGCGCGGCCTCGACGGCGACCTGACCGTGACCCGGGTCGCCTCGTCCGAGGACCGCCTGCCGACCGCGGTCCTGCGCGCCGTGCCCCGCGAGGACTGCTCGGTGACCGTGCTCGCCTACGGCTACCAGGCCGAGCTCGCGCGTCGGGTCGTCGAGCGGCTTGCCGTCGAAGAGGAGGTCTTCGCGGAACTGCTCGTGCCCGCCGAGATCTCGCCCCTGGACTGGGAGGTCATCGAGCACTCGGTCGCCGTGACCGGCAGCCTGCTGACCGTCGAGGAGGGCACCGCCGGCTGGTCGTGGGGCACCGAGATCGCCGCGCACGTCGGCCGCGAGCTGTTCGGTCGGCTGCGCCGACCGGTGGAGGTGCTCGCGAGCGCCGCCGACGTCATCCCGTCCGCGCGTGAGCGCGAGGCCGAGATGCTCGTCGGCGAGGACGCGATCATGCGCGCTGTGCGCGAGTGCGCCGGATGACGGCGGTTCATGTCCCGACGAGCGACGTCAACAGCGAGTTCGGCGTGATCGTCGCGTGGGAGATCGAGGACCGAGCCGATGTGACGGCCGGCGACGTCATCGCCGAGGTCGAGACGAGCAAGGCCATCCTCGAGGTCGTCGCCCCGGAGGACGGGATCCTCCTGCACGGTGGCGCGCTCGGTGCCGAGGTGCGGCTGACCGAGCCGATCGCCCATCTCTTCGACGATGTCGCGGCGCTCGACGCCTTCCTCGCCGAGCGTGCCGCGCAGGCCGCCGACGGCGCCGGCGACGATGGCGTGCGCGCCAGCGAGCCAGCTCGGCGGCGCGCCGCCGAGCTCGGCATCGATCTCGCCGCGCTCGGCGCGGGCAGCGGCCTCGTGACGGTCCGGATGGTCGAGGAGGCCGCCGCCACCGCAGCGCCCGCCGCACCCGCGGATCTCCCGCCGCTACTTGACGCACCGGCGGGCGTGCAGCGCATCGTCCTCATCGGCGCGGGACTCGGCGCGACGCAGGTCATCGACATCCTCGAGCAGAGCGAGACGCAGCGCGCCGTCGCGATCGTCGACGACAGCCCGGAGCGTTGGGGCGCGGACGTGCTCGGCGTGCCGGTCGTCGGAGGCAGCGACCGGCTCGGCGAGCTGTTCGAGCAGGGCGCGCTCGACGCCGTCGTGATCGCGATCTCGACCTCGGTACCCGCGCGGACCCGCCTGCGCGAGTTGTGCCAGATCCGCGGCATCCCGCTCGCCAACGCCATCGACTCGTCGGCACGTATCGGCCGTGGCGTCCAGATGGGTACGGGTAACATCATTTGCGCCTTCTGCCATTTCGGCGTCGAGGCGCGCATCGGCGACAACAACTTCTTCTCGGCCTACAACTCGTTTGAGCACCACAACGTGCTCGGCTCGGACATCTCGACGGGGCCTGCCTGCGTCACCTCCGGCCTCGTGACCGTCGGCGACCGCGTGCGTATGGGCACCGGCATCTTCATCCAGCCGCACGTCGAGCTCGGAGACGGCGTGCAGGTCGCGTCGGGGGCGATCGTGCTGAGCTCGGTGCCGGCCGATCACGCCATCAAGACGAAGCTCGTCACGACAAGCGTCGTGCCACTGCGCGCCTCCTAGGGCCCGGTCGTAGGCGCCTCGCAGGGCCCGGTCGCAGGAGACCCGCGCGGGGGCCCGGCCTACGGGACCGGCCGAGTCTGATCGGGCTGCCGTCAAACGACAACGCCGCGCCGAACTTGCCCGTGACGATCCGTATCGGCCCGTTCAGCACGCCATTGTCGCCCGCACCGGAGCTGTCGACGGCCGTCGCGCCGGTTGCTTCGTCGAACCCGTAGGCGCCCACAAGTCCCCGGCCGGTGGTGGTGGCGGACGTGGCGACGGGGGTGGCGGAGGCGGAGGCGGAGGCGGCGGTGGTGGTGGTGGTGGTGGTGGCGGCGGCGAGTTGGCGACCGTGACCGAGACCGCCGTCGACGTCCTCGTGTTCGCTGCGGCGTCACGCGCCGCGGCCGTCAGCCCATGCGCGCCATCGGTCGTAGACGTCGTGTTCCACGTCACGGTGTAAGGCGCGGTCGTGTCCTCGGCACCGAGCGCGTTGCCGTCCAGGCGGAACTGCATGCCGCTGACCGCGACATCGTCGGTGGCCGCAGCCGAGACTGTGACCGACGCACCGGACACCGTCGCGCCGCCGGCAGGCGCCGTCAGGGACACCGACGGCGCGGTCGTGTCGGCGGCCACGATCGCCACGGTCTCGTCGGACGCGGCGCTCGAGTTGCCGGCCGCATCGACGGCGACCACCCGGTCGTAGTACGTCCCCGCGTCACGGCGTTATCGGCATTGCCCGTCCCGGTCGGCGTCGCGATCTGATTCGCGGCGCTCGGCGTGAAGCGCGACGTTGTCGAGCGGTGCACGCAATAGCCCGAGGCCCCGACGTTGTCGGTCGACGCGGTCCAGCTGAGCGTCGCTCGGTTCAGCGCGGTCGTCACGGCCACGCCCGATGGAGCGGTGGGCGGCTGTGTCTGGTGGCGGTGGCGGACCGGACACGGCCGTCGGCGACCTCGGCCTAGCGCGCACGCCAACGATCAAGCGCGCGACCGAGGCCTTCGGAACGCCAGCGACCCGGCGGCCGACACCCCTGGCGACAACCATCACCACCTCGTGTGCCGGTCGTGCAGAGGGTCATGCCGCGCTGCATCAGTCGATCGTCGGAGACCGGCTGCGGCTCGCGCTCGACGCGAGCCTGTCCGAGCGCGTCGCCGGGCGCCGCCTCGCGCACCCGAACCTCGTCTGCGACGTCTCGATCGGCCAGTCGACG
>JBBSLI010000081.1:0-6134 GCA_038255395.1 Solirubrobacterales bacterium | reverse complement strand
CTGGTCGCCGGCAAGGACGAGATCGTCGACGGATTGCGCCGGCAGAAGTACGTCGAGATCGCCGCCGAGTACGACATCGAGCTCGTCGAGGGCCACGCGCGCTTCGTCGACGGCCCCGCGCTGGATGTCGACGGGCGCCGCATCGACGCCGCGCACTACCTCATCGCGACCGGCGCCGCACCGCACATCCCCGACATTCCCGGGCTGGCCGGCAGCGGCTACCTCACGTCGACAACCGCGATGGCGCTCACGCGACTCCCCGCGTCGATGATCGTCGTCGGCGGCGGGTACGTGGCGATGGAGCAGGCCCAGCTGTTTGCTCAGCTCGGCACCCGCGTGACGATGCTCGTGCGCTCCGGATTGGCGCGCGGGGAGGAGCCCGAGCTCGCCCAGGGCATCAGCGACGCGTTCGCCGCGCAGGGCATCGAGATCCATGCGGGCATCCAGGCGACCGGCGTGACCCGCGACGGCGACATCACCGTCACCGCGGACGACCGCGAGTTTCGCGCCGCGCAGCTGCTGCTCGCCACCGGCCGCACGCCACGCACGGCCGGCCTCGACCTGCAGACCGTCGGCGTGCAGACCGGGGCGCGCGGCGAGGTCGTCGTCGACGACGACATGAGCACCGCCAACCCGCGGGTATGGGCCGCGGGCGACGTCACCGGCCATCCGCAGTTCGTGTACGTCGCCGCCAAGCACGGCACCCTCGTCGTCGACAACGCCTTTGACCAGGCCGCGCGGAGGATCGACTACGACGCGCTGCCACGGATCACCTTCACCACCCCGGCGCTTGCCTCGGCGGGCATGACCGAGGCCGAGGCGATCGACCGCGGCCTGCGTTGTGAGTCACGGGTGCTCGCGCTCGAGCACGTCCCGCGGGCGATCGTCAGCCGCAACACCCGCGGCATGGTCAAGCTCGTCGCCGAGCGCGACAGCGGCCGCATCCTCGGCGTGCACCTGCTCGCCGACGGCGCGGGCGACGCCATCCTCGCCGGCGTCTACGCGATCCAGGCCCGGATGACGATCGCGCAGCTGGCGTCAAGCTGGAACCCCTACCTCACCATCGGCGAGGCGATCCACCTCGCGGCGCAGTCCTTCACCCGCGACCCCAGCAAACTGTCGTGCTGCGCCGCCTGAGCAGGCCCGTCCCTACCGCGGACCGCCGCGGGCGAGGGATGCTGCGCGCGGTCGGTCAGTCACGTCTCGGCGTCGTCGTCACGCTCGTCCAGCGAGCGCAGCGCGCCCAGGCCAGCGACGGTGCGGGTGAGGTTGGCGAGCATCCGCCGGCAGTTGGGGCAGAAGCGGGTGTGCCGGTCGACCGTGCCGGTCGTCGTCGGATCGAGCTCGCCGTCGAGGTAGTCGGACATCTGCGCGCGCACGTGGCGGCAGTGCTCGTGATGGCGGCGCATCGGGTTGAACTTCGAGGTCATCTGTACCCCCCTGTGAAGTAGCCGTCGAGTTTGGCGCGCAGCGCGAGCCTTCCGCGATGCACGCGGCTCTTCAACGCGCGCTCGCCGATGCCGAGCACGTCCGCGGCCTCGGCCGTGCTGAGGCCCTCGACGTCACGCAGGACGACCGCGCTGCGGTAGTCCAGCGGCAGCTCTGTGAGCGCCTGCTCGATCGCGGCCAAGAACTCGTGTGACTCGGCGATCTCGTCGGGCTGCGCGCCCCATGACGGGATCCGCTCGCCGACCTGGTCGGTGAGCTCGAGCGTCTCCTCGCCGGGTCGGCGCAGGCCGCGATAGGCCTCGTTGATCCCGATCCGCGTCAGCCAGGTCGAGAACTGCGAGCGCCCCTCGAAGCGGCCGATGTTCTTCCACGCGCGCAGGAGCGCCTCCTGGACGGCGTCATAGGCTGCGTCGCAGTCATGCGTGATCCGAAACAGCACGCGTCGCAGACGCGTCGAATGCCGCGCGGCGAGTTCGTCGAACGCGGCGCGGTCACCGGACTGGGAGCGGGCGACGAGCTGCTCGTCGTCGTCAGCGCTGCGCATCTTGGGCCGAGCGGCAAGGAGTGTCGATAGCGCCATCTTGTCTCATCTGACCGCAAGCGAGCAGCGAAGGATTCACCGCTCGCCGGCGGACGATCAGAGCGCGTTGAGCAGACGCGCGGCCGCGTGCAGTGTCGGCGCGCACACGGTCGGCTCGGGGACCGTGGTGAGCAGGTGCCCCTCACGGTGCCCGACCCATGCCGTTTGCCAGCCGGCGCGCATGGCGCCGAGCACGTCCCATGCGTGGGCGGCGACGAGGCAGACGTCGCTCGGCGGCGTGTCCATTCGCGCTGCCGCGTGACGGTAGACGCGCGGGTCGGGCTTGTAGGCGCCGACCTCGTCGGCGCCGATGACGGTCTGGACCTGGGCGCCGAGGCCGGCCGCGTCGAGCGCTGTGCGGGCGGCGTCGGCGGCGCTGTTGGTGACGACCGCGACGCGGTAGCCCGACGCTGTCAGCGACCGCAGCGCATCGGCCGCGTCGGGAAACGCCGGCAGGGTCCGCGCGCGCTGCATCGCGGCCTCGAGGATCGCGTCGTCGAGGCCGGCGACGTGCAGCGCGCGCTGGAGCGCCGCCCGCAGGTAGTCGGGGAACGGGCGATGCGCGCCGGTCAGCGTGTCCGCCATCGCCTGCAGCACGGCGTCGTCGAGCGCTCTGCGAGCGAGGTCGACGTGCTGCTCGTCGAGCAGGGCGGCCGGGTCCAGCAGCGTGCCGTTGAGGTCGAACGCAATCCACAGCGGCCGTCTCATGGCGTCGTCACCGGCGCGCGCGCCGCGTACGCCATCGTCGCTCACCTTGGTCGATCCAGGGCACGCAATGCCGCGAGCACCGGCCGCGCGATCGCGCGCATCCGCGGGCTGGCGTAACGGGCGGCGACGTGCTCGTCGGCGGCGCGTGCGGGGCCTTCGCCGAGCGTCGGGTAGGCGTGCACGGTGCGCGAGACGGCGTCGATCTTCGCGCCCTGCACGATCCAGGCGGTCAGCTCGGCGATCGTCTCGCCGCCGCCCGGTGCCGCGACCGTGGCGCCCACGAGGCGCCCGCGGTTGTCGGCGACGAGCTTCGCGAACCCGTACGCCTCACCGGACGTGATCGCGCGATCAGACCCCGCATAGTCGAACTGCGCGATCTGCACGCGATCGCCCCAGCGCTCGCGGGCCTGCTCCTCGGAGAGCCCGACGCGCGCGACCTCAGGGTCGGTGAACGTCACCCAGGGGATCGTGCCAGACACCTTCGAGCGCGTGTGAAAGAGGGCGTTGGGCGTGGCGACGCGCGCGTGATGGCCGGCGACGTGCGTGAACGCCAGCCGGCCGGTGACGTCGCCGGCGGCGAAGATGCCACGGCCGCTGGTGCGCAGGCGCCCGTCGACGATCACCGCTCCGCGCGCGTCGACCTCCACGCCGACGCTGTCGAGGCCGAGATCGGTCGTTCGCGGGGCGCGTCCGGCGGCGACGAGGATGCGGTCAAACGCGACGCTGTCGCCGTTGTCGAGCAGCAGTTCGCCCTCGCCGACCGCGGTCGCGCGGGTCGCCGTGCGCACGTCGATGCCCTCGCCGCGCAGGCGTTCGGCGATCAGCGCGCTCGCGCACGGCTCCTCCTTGACGAGTAGGCGGTCGGCCATCTCGACGATCGTGACGTGCGCCCCGAGCCGCGCGAACGCCTGCGCGAGCTCGCAGCCGATCGGTCCGCCGCCGAGCACCGCCAATCGTCCGGGCAGCTCGCGCAGCGACCAGACGCTGTCGGTCGTCAGCGGCTGCGCGTCCGCGAGTCCGTCGACCGGTGGGAGCAGCGGTTGCGAGCCGGTCGCGATGATCGCGGTTCGCCACCGCAGCGTGCGGCCGGCGACGTCGATTCGTCCCGGGGCGACGAAGCGACCCTCGGCCGCGATGACCTCGACTCCGGCGGCGCGCAGGCGCTGCGGTGAGTCGTGCGGCGCGATCGTCGCGATCGCTCGCGACACATGTCCCATGACACGCTCGAAGTCGATCTGCGGGTCGACGGGCGCCAGGCCGACGGCGTCGGCGTGGCGCATGCGATGCGCGAGGCCGGCAGCGGCGATCAGGCTCTTGCTCGGCACGCAGCCGGTCCACAGGCAGTCGCCGCCGGTGCGCTCGCGCTCGATCAGCGCGACACGGGCGCCCGCGCCGGCGGCGATCATCGCCGATACCAGCCCCGCGGTCCCGCCGCCGAGCACGACGAGGTCGTAGCGGGCGCTCACGACGCGGCCGGCCTGATCGGCAGCAGCCGGCCGAGCGCGACGTTCTCCTGCGGATCAAGCACGGCGTGCTGCACGCAGGCGGGCACCAGACGGCCCGCTTCGGGGTGCGCCATCGCGTACGAGCACGTCTGCAGTCGCTCCTGCGCCGCTCGCACCGCCGGGTCCGCGGCGACTTCGCCGCGCTGCAGTGCGTCCCAGGCGGGAGCAACGACGTCGGCGTCCATGAACGCGTGTACGACGAACGTCAGGCCGCGCGGCCGGCCCGTCAGCAGCCGACGCACGCCCGCGCGTCGCACGAAGCGCAGCGCCCACCCGCCGGCCACGGCGATCGCCCGCGGATGACGCGCGACGACCCGTGCGACCGCGACCGCCACGATCGCCGCCGGCCGCTCGAAGTCCATCCCGCCGAAGCGGTCCAGAAACGCGTCGCGCACGCGCAGGTCGCGGGGGTCGCCGTCGTCCAGCAGCGCCGTCCAGCGACCTCCGGCAAGCACGCCGTAGGCCGACCGGTTGCAGCGCGGGTCACCCATCTGCATGTGCCGCCACGCGAGCCGGGTCCCGGCGCCGCGTTCGATCTCGCGCCACACGTCGTCGATGCTGACCGCGCGGAAGTCCTCGCGCCAGCGCGCCGGGTTGCCGACGTACGCGGCCGGCTGAAAGGACAGCATCCCGAACCGCATGCCCAGGCACGCGCGCACGACCTCGGCGACCCCGCCCAGGTTGCGTGGCGTGACCGTCATATTGTGCGCAAGATCGAAACGCACCCCGTGCTCCGCGCGCAGCCGCTCGAAGTGCGCCACGAACCGCCGCCGGTAGGCGTGCAGCTGCGCTTCGCTGCGGGGCCGGGGAATCCCGCGGCGCCCGAGCATCAGCGAGTCGAAGTGCCCGGCGAAGCGCAGCTGGTCAAACCGCCGCTGCCCGTCCGGGCCGACGGCGAGCCGCTGGAGGTAGTCGTAGTCGAAGTCGCCGTGGGTCATGCTCATCGGCTTGCGGTCCTGGGCGCGCATCGCGTCCAGCGCCGCGGCGTGGTGCTCGGGGCCCAGCAGCGTGACCTCGCCGCCGATCAGCTGCGCGTGCTGACCAGGGCCGCGGACCTCACGCAGGTAGGCCATCTGCGCGGACACCTCGGCGACGGTATGCGCGCCGTCGGTCCGCACGCGGTTGGCGTCACGCGCGTGGTAGCACGGCGTGCAGGCGAGGTTGCAGCGCGGAAAGACGCCGTGCGTGCCCTCACAGCCGGGCATGTGCCGGCCCAGCAGCTGCTCGGAGGTCCGCGCCGCCGCGGGCAGCTCACGCCAGCGGCGCGCGAGCGCGTCGCGGACCTGCGGGTCGACAGGACGGGTCGTGGCCGCCAGCGCCCGTATCCACTGAACTGCCCTGCTCACACGAGACCCGATCGACATCACCTCGTTTATACCCCGGGGCGATCGAGCGGGCTCATGGCTGGGGTGCCCGGCGTACCTTGACGCCATGCCAGAACGCGACGGTGCGCGCGCTGGACGCGATCACGACACCGTTCCAGATCGCCTGGACGGGGCCGGCGGCCGCGTCGTCCTCACCGCCGACGAGTCGACGGATCGCTGTGCTGATGGCGCTCATGGGGTCTCCCGGTCGTCGGCATGTAGGACTGTGACCTCGCGGGCGCGTCGGAGGATTCCGCGGACGGCGGCGACCGCGCGTGAATCCTGCCGCCGGTGTGTGCGGTCTGAGTGGGTATGAGCACGTCCATGACGCCACCCACGTGTCTGACCCCCGCCGCCTCGATCGTGCGCGGCGCCGCCGCCGGTCTCGCCGGGACGCTCGCGATGGACGCGCTGTGGTATCGGCGCTACCGGCGCGGCGGCGGCGAGGACGGCTTCCTGGACTGGGAGCTGTCGTCCGCCACGACGAGCTATGAGCAGGCCGGGGCACCGGCGCAGGTCGGCAAGCGG
>JBBSLI010000080.1:0-6169 GCA_038255395.1 Solirubrobacterales bacterium | reverse complement strand
GCGAGCCGATCATGGAGGGCTGCCCGTGCCCGGCCTGCGCCGCCGGCCACTCACGCGGCTACCTGCGCTATCTGCTGAAGAACCGCGAGCTGACCGGCGTGCGGCTGCTGACGCTGCACAACCTCGCCTACCTGGCGCGCCCTGAGCGAGCGCCGCCGGCCGTGCCAGCGCCGCCTCCGGCGCGCGGTGAGCGACGAGCGCAGCCGTCGAGCACGCGGTCGGCCAGCGTGCGCGTGGGGCTCGGCCGCAGGCTGCTTCGCGCATCCGGGTCCGGCGGCACGGACTGCTGCCTGTCGCCCAGAAGCGCTGGGGAGGAACTGTCCGGCCGGTCGGCGTGCTACTCGGCGAGCGTCTCGCCGGAGCCGCCCAACTCTGCGGGGAAGTCCTTGAGCTTGGGGAGGCCGTCTCGTATGGGCAGGACGGTCGACTCGTAATTGACGTGCACCCCGGGTGCAAACGGAAATTCAGCGATCGTCGCCGCGTAGACGTCGACCAGACCCCACTGCGGGTGCCGCGTCAACAGATGGCCGCCGCACACCTTGCACCACTGCCGGTAGCTGCGCTCGTTGTTGTGGTACTCACCGATGTGGTCTTCTCCCTTGGTCACCTTGACCGCGTCGGGCTTCCAGAGCGTGAACGCGTTGACCGGGCCGGCGGACCAACTCCTACAGGCGGCGCAATGGCAGTAGCCAGCGCCCTCGGGATCGCCCGTGACTTCGATCGTGACAGCGCCGCAGAAGCACTGGCCGTTGAACGTCTTCTCCTCGTGGCTCATCAGTTCTCCCGCCCGCTCGAGGTCTGTGGCGACATCGCCGACCCAGCATCTTCGCCAAGCGCCGCTCTCCATGCAACACAGCCTGACCGCGCCGGCCGCGTGTCGTCCAAGCCAGAGGCGAGAACGATCCAGGCGACCGATCCGTGGCACACGCTCGCCGCCTTCGCTTTCGATGCGTCCGGGGCAGCGCGCAGCCGCGCCGGCAGAGGTTCGCAACCCGCGCGCGCAGGCAGCGCCCTCGGCAGCGCGCTGCTCCTCGCGCGGAGGGCCGGCCTGCGGCCGGCGCTTCTCATCCATGCGGCGCTGCTGCGAGGCACGACGGCACTCTCGCCCGTCGCACGAAGATCGCCCCATCGCGTCGACCGCCGGTCTGTCCCCGGCCGCAGCGGTGGCAACCCACGATCCTTCGGCACCACAGAGACACCGACGTCGTGGCGTGCGCGCGGCGCCCCGCGACTACTTCGTGTTGTCGTCGATGAGGGCGTTCATCTGGTCGACGACCTCGCCCGTCGTCTCGCCGTCGACCGGCGTGAGCTTCACGCCGCCGCTGCCCTGCGAGGTGCCGATCGCGAACGCGATCGCCGCCGCGATGACGCCGGCGATCAGGACGATCGCGAGGATCCTGCCCGCGCCGCCCCGCCGCGGCGGCGGCGCGTCCCGGCGCGAGGGCGGCATCTCGGGGATCGGCTCGTACTCGGCCGGTGCGACGGAGCCGTGGCGCGGTGCAACCGGCTGCAGGCGCCGCCCGCCGCGCTGCGAGCTCGGCACGGCGCGCGTCGCCGCCGTCGGGTCGTCGCGCCGCAGCATCGCGGTCGCGGCGGTCGCGTCGGCGCCGTCCGGGGCGATCCCGCGGGCGCCGTCGTGCAGCGCCGCGCGCATCTCGTCGGCGCTGCCATAGCGCTCCTCCGGCGCGAGCGCGAGCGCCTTCTCGACCGCGAGCGCCAGCGAGGCCGGCACCTCGGGAGCGGCCTCGTCGAGGCGGATCGGATATTCGCGCTGCTGCATCAGCGCCAGCTCGGTGAGCGAGTTCGCGTCGTAGGGCAGGCGTCCGGCGAGCAGCTGGTAGGTCACGACGCCCAGGCCGTAGAGGTCCGCCGGCGGACCGACCTCCGCGCCGCTGGCCTGTTCGGGCGCGAGGTAGGCGGCGGTGCCGAGGACCGAGCCGGCCTGGGTGATCTGCGAGGTCTGGCCGACCATCGCCTTGGCGATCCCGAAGTCCGCGAGCTTCACGGCGCCGTCGTCGGAGCGCATGATGTTGCCCGGCTTGACGTCGCGATGGACGACGCCCATGCGGTGCGCGTGGGCGAGGCCGCGGCAGGCGCCGTCGACGAGCTCGAGCGTGTCGGCGACGCCGAGCCGCGTCTCCTCGCGCAGGATCTCGGCGCCGGAGCGGCCGTGGATGTACTCCATGACGATGTAGTGCCGGCCGCTCGCCTCGTCCAGACCGAAGTCGAAGACCTGCACGATGTTCGGGTGCACGAGGCGTGCCGCCGACAGCGCCTCGCGGCGGAAGCGGGAGATGAACTGGCTGTCGTCGGCGAGGTGCTCGGCGAGCAGCTTGACGGCGACCTGACGCTCGAGGCGGCGGTCGACGGCGAGCTGGACGGTCGACATGCCGCCGTAGCCCAGGCGCTCGCCGAGCTCGTAGCGGCCGGCGATGACGGCGTCGCTCATGGGACCACGGGTTCCGTGCCGCCGCCGGGCGTGCCGGGTGGGGGCGGGACGGGCTCTGGGGTGGGAACGGGATCGGGCGGCGGCGGCGCGGGCTGCGTCGTCGTCGGGGGCGGTGTCGTCTCGGCCGGTGTCGTCTGCGTCGTCTGCGTCGGAGTCGTTTCGGTCGTCTGCGTCGGAGCCGTCTGCGTCGTCGTGGCCGGCGCCGTCGCGGTCGTCGTCGTCTCCGTCGGCGTCGCGTCGCACTCGGCGCGGGCGAGGTCGAGCAGCTTGCTGGCGCCGTCGCGGAGGTTGTTGACGAGGTTGTCGTCGGTCGACGGCGGCAGGTCGTCGATGCCCTCGTCGACCTGGCGCAGCTGGCCGGGCACGTCCGAGCAGCGACCGCCTTCGACGGCCTCGCGGACGTCGGTGATGTTGCTCTTCAGCGTGCCGGCGTTGGCCGCCGGGATGGAGGCGTCCGAGCCCGAGCCACAGGCGGCGAGCAGCGCTGCGCCGACGCCGAGCAGCGCCGCGATCAGGTGGGGGAGCATCCTTCTCACGCTCATTGACCGTAGCCAAGCCGCTCGGCAAGCGAGTCAGGCAGGCGGGCTGCTCGGATCGCTGCCGCCGCGCCCGCGACGTCGTACTCCACGCGGCGCCAGCGCGCCCGCCAGCGGTCGAGGTCGAGCAGCAGCCAGGCCGCGCGCGGATCGCCGTCGCGGGGCTGCCCGACCGAGCCCGGGTTGAGCAGCCATTCGCCGCTTCCGGGGCCGATGTCGACGTCGTCGCCGTCGCGCCGCGCCTCGCCCGTCGCGACGTTGCCCTCCGCGCGTACGAACGACAGCGCGACGTGCGAGTGGCCGATCAGCGCCACGCGCTGGGGCTGTGAGTCCATGCACAGCTCGGCGAGCAGCGCGCTGAGCACGTACTCCCAGACGGGATCGCGCGGGCTGGCGTGGTACAGGCCGATCGAGTCCTCCTCGCCGGCAGGTTGCAGCGCGGAGAGGAACTCCATGTTCGCGTCGCTGAGCGTCTCCTGCGTCCAGCGCGCGGCGATCGCGGCACCGGTCGAGAACTCCTCCAGGCCGATCGCGCCGGTGACGCCCATGTCGTGGTTGCCGGCCAGGCAGATGGCCGCGTGGCGGCGTGCCAGTTCGACGCAGGCGTCGGGCTCGGCGCCGTAGCCGACGAGGTCTCCGAGGCACCACATCTCGTCGGCGCCGACGAGCTCGGCGTCGGCGAGCACCGCCTCGAAGGCGTGTCGGTTGCCGTGGATGTCGGAGAGGATGGCGACCTGCATCTCGTAGGGTGAGACCGTGGAACGGACACGCCTGCGCTGGGGAGCGGCGATCGTCGCCGCCGTGATCGTCGCGGAGGTCGCGGTGGTCCTGCTTCGCCCGCGCAGCGGCGTCGTCGAGCCTGCCCAGGTCAGCACCGAATCGTACTTCAGCGCCTCCCAGATCGAGCGCGCACGCGACTACCGCCGTCCGCAGGTCGCGATCTACGGCTCTATCCTGGCGGTGCAGATCGGCCTGCTTGTGCTGCTCGTCGCGCGTCCGCCGCGGCGCCTGCAGGGTCCCTTCAAGCGCCCCGTCATGGCGGGCGCGGCCGCGGGCGCGGCGCTGTCGATCGCGATCGCGGTGGCGGTCCTGCCGCTGCAGGTCGCCGGACGCGAGCGCGCCAAGGACGTCGGCCTCGTCACGCAGTCCTGGAGCGGCTATGCCCGCGACAAGGCGGTCGCGGGCGCGATCGGCGCGCTCCTCGCAGGCCTCGGCGGCGCGGCCGCGGTCGGGCTGATGCGACGCATGCCGCGCGGCTGGTGGGCGCCGGGCGCCGTCGTCGTCGTGGCGTTCGGGGTCGTCAGCGTGTACGCCGGGCCGATCGTCCTCGACCCGCTGTTCAACAGGTTCACGCCGCTGCCGGCCGGTCAGGTGCGCGCGGACGTGCTCGCGCTCGCCGAGCGTGCCGGGGTCGACGTGGGGGAGGTCTACAGCGTCGACGCGAGCCGCCGCACGACCGCCGCCAACGCCTACGTCGCGGGCCTCGGCACGACCAAGCGCGTCGTGCTCTTCGACACGCTGCTGGAGAACTTCGAGCGCGACGAGGTGCGGCTCGTCGTCGCGCACGAGCTCGCCCACGTCCATCATCGCGACGTCCCCAACGGCCTGCTGTATCTCGCGATCGTCGCGCCGTTGGGCCTGTTCGCGGTCGCGCAGGTCACGCGCCGGTTCGCGCCGGACGGCACGCCGGGGCCGGCCGCGCTGCCGGCACTCGCGCTCGGCCTCGTCGTGATGACGACGACGATCACGACGGTCTCCAACCAGCTCAGCCGGGCCGTCGAGGCGCGCGCGGACTCCTACGCGCTGACGCTGACCGACGAGCCCGAGCCGTTCATCTCCTTCGAGAAGCGGATCGCGCTGCGCAACCTGTCCGACCCCGACCCGCCGGACTGGCAGACGTTCCTGCTCGCCACGCACCCGCCGGCGATCGAGCGGATCGGGATCGGCGTGGCCTACCAGCGCGGCGAGCGCGAGTAGCGCCCCGCGGTGACCGCGCGGCCGGGCCCTCAGCCCGCGACGATGGGGATGGTCTTGGGCGCCGGCTGCTCGCGGCGGCCGAGCGCGTAGAGCCACAGCGCGTCGTGCTCGTCGGGCGGCAGGTTGGCGGGCTCGATCAGCTCGAGCTCGATGTCGTCCATGCCGATGCCGGCGGCGGCGGCGCGCTCGATCAGCGTTCTGAGGTTCGAATCGATGTGCTCCATGCGAAGTTCGATGGTTGCGCAGCGAGGCGCGTGTCGCAAGGAGGAAACCGGTCTGTAACGCGTACGAGGCTGCGCCGCTACGCGTCGGGGCCCTGCGCGGGGCCGCCGCCGAACTCGGGCAGGTTCTTGATGCCCTCGCGCGTCTGGTACTTGGAGTACGAGTCGACGAGCGCGTCCGCGAGCTCGGCCATGAACTTCGGCGCGAGGTTGACGCGCGTCACGACGACGCCCGGGATCTCGTCGGCGTCGATCTCGTGATCGACGCGCGCGAAGGTGATCGTGAACTCGTAGTCGGAGAACGAGACGTTCGCGAAGTTCGCGTAGTGCCCCGCCATGTCCTCCGGCTGGAAGTGGATGTTGATGTGGCGCTCGCGCTCTTCGTCTGCCATCGCGCGCCTAGTATCGCAGCGTGCGCATCATCGTCCTCGCCGTCGGGCGTCTGCGTGCGCCGTACGCCGACGACGTGCAGCACTATCTGAAGCTGCTGGCGCGCCAGGCGCGGGTCGAGATGATCGAGGTCCGCCAGGAGGAGCGCATCACCGGCCGCATCCCCGAGCGCGCGTTCGTGTCGCTGCTGTCGCGCGAGGGCCAGCAGTTCGACTCGCTGTCGTTCGCGCGCTTCCTCGAGGACCGCCGCCAGCTCGGGCGCGACGTCTGCTTCGTCATCGGCGGCCCGCTCGGCCTGGAGATGGACGACGTCGAGCACCGTTTCTCGCTCGGCCCGCTCACGCTCCCGCACCAGCTCGCGCGCGTCGTCCTGCTCGAGCAGCTCTACCGCGGGCACAAGATCCTGGCGGGCGAGCCCTACCACTACTGATGGTTGATCTAGTGGGCCGTCTCTAAACAGTCCACCGGAAACCCCGGGCGCCGATCACCGCCTGGCGGCGTCCTCGGACGCTCGATGTGGCTGAGCCACACCTTCGGGGCGGGCGGGGATCGGATCTTGCCAGGCGGCGCCGGCATCCCGGGTTTTCCAGCGACCT
>JBBSLI010000079.1:0-6522 GCA_038255395.1 Solirubrobacterales bacterium | reverse complement strand
TCCCTCCAAAGAGGCTCTCGACACCCCGCTCAGCCACCGAGGATCTCTCCCCGAGACCGGGGCCTGCTACCCGGCGCTCCGGCGCCTACCGGGACGGGACTCTCACCCGCCGGCCTGATCCAGCTTGCAGGACGCAACATCGGGTGACCCTATCGAGCGCCAACCCGGCGCAAGCGGCTCAAGTCGGCCGTCCGTTGGACGATCCCGTTCATGTGACCGGTGCCACGAACTCCGCGGCCGGGTAACGTGCTCGTGATGGCTGCTGCAGCCCCCCACGCTGCGCGACTGGCCGCGGCCGAGGCCGGGTTTCGCTCGCTGCCGGACCGCTACCTCGGTGCCGACCCGGGCTTCGACGCGACCTGGAGGATCGTGCTCGGCGACGTCGGCCACACCTGGGAGGTGCGCTGCACGACGCATGGCGCGCGCGTCCGCAAGGGCGCGACGAGCCGCTCGCCCGACGTCGTCATCGGCACCGACGCCCACACGTGGAACGCCCTGCGCAGCGGCGAGCTGTCGGGCGTCGAGGCGTTCACGCGCCGGCTGCTCTACGCGCGCGGAAACCTCGACCTCGCGATCGCATTCGAGGGCATGTTCCGGCTGGAGAACGGGCGCAAGCCGCTGCTGCGCATCCACGAGGTGCGCCTGCCGGGCCGCCGCGTCTCGACGCTGACGATGGGCGCGGGACCGGACGTCCTGCTGATCCACGGGCTCGGCGGCGCCAAGAGCTCCTTCTTCGACACCGCGGCCGCGCTGTCGCGCCAGTACCGCGTGCACGCGCTCGACCTGCCGGGCTTCGGCTCGTCCTCCAAGCCGACGACCGCGCCCTACACCGCGCGCTGGTTCGCCGAGACCGTACGCGAGACGATGGACGCGCTCGGCATCGCGCGCGCCCACGTGGCGGGCAACTCGATGGGCGGCCGTGTCGCGATCGAACTGGGCCTGCGCCATCCCGAGCGGGTCGCGAGCCTGGCGCTGCTGTGCCCGGCGGTCGCGTTCGTCAAGCGCACGTATCACCCGATCGTGCGGGCCCTGCGGCCGGAGCTGGGCCTGCTGCCGCACCGCTTCAGCCGCGACAAGGTCGCCGAGCACTTCTGGTCGCTGTTCGCCGACCCCGACGCGATCGACCCGAGCGTCGCCGACGTCGTCGTCGACGAGTTCCAGCGCATCTACGCAAGTCCCGGCGGGCGGATCGCCTTCCTCTCCGCGGCGCGCAACATCTACCTCGACGCGCCCTACGGCCGCAACGGGTTCTACGGGCGCCTCTCCCAGCTCGAGTCGCCCGCGTTGTTCGTCTGGGGCTCGCACGACCGCGTGATCCCGCCGGCCTTCGCGCGCCACGTCACGCGCTGGCTGCCCAGCGCCGAGCAGATCGTTCTCGAGGGCTGCGGCCACGTGCCGCAGGTCGAGCGCGCCGAGCAGACGATCGGCCTGCTCGAGCGCTTCTTCGCGCGCACAGGCGCGCTGGGGCCGCTGCGGGTCGTCGGCTCCGAGAGGGCTGCGTAGACTCGATCGGGATGGGAACGCAGACCGCGAGCGCTCGATCGCGCAACGGCCACGAGCCGGGCGGCGGACACGTCGCCGCCGCCGATGACGCCTTCGGCGAGCACGATCGCGGTCGCTCCGGCGCCGACGGCGCACCCAATCCGATCGAGCGGGTCGTCAAGGCGATCGCCGGCGCGATCGGCTCCCGCGTCCCGGTCGCCGACCTCGACGAGCGCGATCCGGACTACATCCGCGAGACCCTCCCCGCCCAGTGGCTGCTGGCCAGCCTGTGGTTTCGCGGCCAGGTGCGCGGGCTGGGCAACATCCCCGAGGAGGGGCCGGTGCTGCTCGTCGGCAACCACTCCGGCGGCAACATGTCGCCCGACTCGCTGGTCTTCACGCTCGCCTTCAGCACCTACTTCGGCGTCGAGCGGCGCTTTCACCAACTCGCGCACAACCTCGTGCTGTCGATGCCCGGCCTGGGCTTCCTGCGCAAGTACGGCACGGTTGCGGCGTCGCCGCAGAACGCCGCGCGGGCGCTGAAGTCCGGCGCGGCGGTGCTCGTCTATCCCGGCGGCGACCACGAGGTCCATCGGCCCAGCTGGGAGGGCAACACGATCGACTTCGACGGCCGCCGCGGCTTCGTGCGCCTCGCGCTCGAGCACGACGTCCCGATCGTCCCCGTCGTCTCGATCGGAGGCCAGGAGACCGCGCTGTTCCTCGGCCGCGGCGAAGGCCTCTCGAAGGCGCTCATGCTCGACCGCCTGTTCCGGCTGAAGGTGCTGCCGATCTCGATCGCCGCGCCCTGGGGCCTGAACGTCGGCGACATGCTCGGTCACATCCCGCTGCCGGCGAAGATCACCGTCGAGGTGCTGCCGGCGATCGACCTGCGCGAGCAATTCGGCCCCACTCCCGACGTCGACGAGATCTACGACCACGTCACCACGACGATGCAGGAGACGCTCGACGCGCTCGCCGCCGAGCGGCGCCTGCCGATCATCGGATGAGAGTCCAGGCCGCGATCGACGTCGCCGCACCGCCGGAGGTCGTCTGGGATTTCGTGACAGATCCCACGCGCTACCTGCATTTCATGAACGGCATCACGCGCTGGGAAATCGCCTCCGAGCAGGCACGCGGCTGCGGCGCGCGCTACCGGACGCTCATGCGGGTCGGCTCGGCCGAGGTCGGCGGGCTTGTCGAGATCGTCGAGCACGAGGAGCCGCGCGACCTCGCGTGGACGTCGGTCACGGGAATCGACCAGCGCGGGCGCTGGCGCCTGCGCGAACGGAGCTCCGATCCCACCCGCCCAGCCCGCACGCACGTGGAGTTGCGCCTGCAGTACGGCGTTGCCGGCGCCGGCCTGCTGGGCTGGGTCGCCGAGCAGGTCGCCGCCCCCGCGGTGCGCGAGAACCTGCGCCGCTCGCTGCGCGAGCTCAAGCGCCAGGCCGAGCACGAGCAGGCGCGCGCGGCGATGGCGGCGCGGCGTGCCGCCGCCGGCACCCGCTGACTCGGCGCCTGCCGCGTTACCCATATTAAGTACAACGCAGACGTCCGGCTGGACGAGGTTGCTTGACTGTTATTCGTCAATACCACGTAAGGGGACGAATATATGCCGGCAGATTTTCTCGATCAGAAAAAGGATGAGATCGGCGCGCGGATACGCGAGCTCAAACCGCTCGTGGCGGAGTACGAGCGCTTGGAGGCTGCGGCACGCGCGCTCGACGGCATCCCCGCGGCGGCACGCCAGCAGCCCGCGCCCGCGATGCGGGCGGCGGCGCGACCCGTGCCGTCCAGCCCCAGCCCCGGCACCCCGCCCAGAGCACGTCGCGGCCGGCCGAAGGGCAGCGGCAGGCGCGGCGCCCAGGCACTGGAGATGATCACCGCGCATCCCGGCATCACCATCCCGGAACTGGCGCAGGAGATGGGCATCAAGCAGAACTACCTCTACCGGTTGCTGCCGACGCTCGCGCAGGACAGGCGCGTGCGCAAGGATGACCGTGGCTGGCACCCCGTGCAGAGCGCCTGAGGGGCCGAACTCTCACGGTCCCATGCGCTACGGCGCCGTGCAGTTGGAGCTGCTCGGCCCCGAGGGGTCAGACGCGCTCGGCCACGTCCGCTGCGTCGGGGTCGTCGACGACGGCGCTCGGTGGACGTGCGACGCGATCGGCGTGCAGCAGCCCTTCGATCCGATCAGCCGACGACGGTCGCGACGGCCAGCGCAGCGACGCCCTCCAGCCGCCCGACGAAGCCCATCCCCTCGCCCGTCGACGCCTTGACGTTGACGCTCGCGACGTCGAGCCCGAGCGCCTCGGCCAGGCTGGCGCGCATCGCCGCGCGATACGGCCCGATCTTCGGGCGTTCCATGAGCACCGTCGTGTCGACGTGGGCGATCGCGAGGCCGCGCTCTGCGAGCGTCGCCGCGACCGAGCGCAGCAGCGTGATCGAGTCCGCGTCCTTGTAGGCGCCGTCGCTGTCGGGGAAGTGCACGCCGATGTCATCGAGGCCGGCGGCGCCGAGCAGCGCGTCCATCACGGCGTGGGTCAACACGTCGGCATCCGAATGCCCGTCGAGGCCGAGCTCGGCGTCCTCGAACTCCACGCCGCCGAGGATCAGCGCACGGCCCGCCTTGAAGCGGTGCGAGTCCCAGCCCAGCCCGGTACGCACCCCGGCGGCGCTCATCCGATCGGCTCCAGGCGCCGCGTCCGGCGATCGAAGACCGCGAGCTCGCGCACGCCGATGTCGTCGAGCAGTTCGAGCGCACGGTCGTAGTCGCGCGCGACGTCGCCCGGCACGTGCGCGTCGCTCGACAGCGCGACCGGGCAGCCCGCGTCGAGGCACATCTGCAGGAACGGGCGCGCCGGGTACAGCTCGGCGACCGGCTTGCGCAGGCCCGCTGTCGAGACCTCGATCGCAATCTGCGACTCGGCGATGCCGTCCATCGCAAGCTCGTAGAAGTGCCGCAGGTCACCCTCGGGCACGGGCCTGCTCGAACCCCAGATCTTCACGAGGTCGGGGTGCGCGAGAATGTCGAACATCCCGGTCCGGGCGGCCTCGCCGAGCGTGCGGAAGTAGCGCCGCCACAGCTCGTCGGGACGCTGCGAGCGGTGGTCCCAGACCTCGTGGCCGTCGTGGTCGACCGCGTGCTCGCCGACGAAGTGGACCGAGCCGACGACGTAGTCCCAGTCGTGCGAGTCCAGCAGCGTCGCCATGCGGTCCTCGCGGCCGGCGACGAAGTCCGCCTCGATGCCGAGCTTGAGGTCGGTGCGCTCGCGCACGAAGCCCGCGTACGCGTCGAGGTCGTCGGTCGCGCTCTCGCGCCAGAGCGGGTGCTGCCAGACCTCGAGCGCCTGGGCGAAGCGATAGATGTGCTCCGAGCAGCCCAGCTCGGCGACACCCCGCTCCTCGGCGACCGCCCGGTAGCGATCGACGTTGGCGGCGGTGAAGTACTCCGCGGCCTGCGTCCCCGGGGCATCGGGCCGCAGGTGCAGGTGGTAGTCGGTCAGCATCCGCGGCGGCCGCTCAGCAGCGTGTCAGGGACGTGCCGACCACGCCAGCGTCCCCGTCCTGCACAGGTCGACGCGCTTGCCGCTGCGGCGGTTCGTGTAGCGCTGCGTCACGGCCACCTTGCCCGCGACCGCACCGGCCTGGTCGAACTGGCCGCGGACGACGATCGTCGTGCGCTGCGCGACGTCGGAGAAGTTCACGCGGAAGCGCTCGACGAAGCGAAACGAGCCGTCCGCCGCGACCGCGAACTCCGGGGAGTAGTTGACGTCGTCGGTGACGACGATCCGGCGCCCCTCGCAGGGCGCGCGGAAGGCGAGCACGAAGCGGTCGATCGCGCGGCCGGACTTCGTCACGTGCAGGACGACCGCCTTCTTGGCGCTCGTGCCGGACTGCGCCGTGATGCCGAACAGCGTCGCCTCGGCGGGCGCCGGAGCGGGCGCTGCGGGCGCCTCGACCGGGCGCCGCACCGTCCAGCGGACCGTGCGGCTGTTGCAGGTGCGCGCGGCGCGCCTGCCCGCCTTCGCGCGGACGCTCGCCTTCGCGGTGCCCGTGCCGCCGTCCGCGGTCAGCGTCCCGGTGATCGTGAACGTCGTGCGCTCTGTGACGCCGACGACCGGCTTGCGGGTCGCCGTGCCGCGCAGCGTGAAGCTGCCGTCGGCCGCGAGGCTCGTCTTGCCCTTGATCGTCGCGTGCCCGCAGTTCGTGTACATCTGGCCGTCGACGCCGATGCGGCCGCTGGCGACCGCGCGGATCGACAGCAGCATGTCCCTGGCGACGGAGTTCTCGTCGACCGGGACGGCGATCGCGCCGCCGCCGAAGTTGCCGGTCGTCGTCGCCGGCGCCGTCGCCTGCGCGAGCGCAACGCCGGCGCTGCCCGCCGCCGCGGCGAGCCCGATGGCGATCGCTCGCCGAGTGTCTTTGCCTGTCATGCGCGGCGCATGCTAGTGGTCCGTCTCGTAACAGACGCCCGGAAACCCGGGATGCCGGCGCCGACTGGCAAGATCCGATCCCCGCCCGCCCCGAAGGTGTGCCTCTGGCACACCGAGCGTCCGAGGACGCCGCCAGGCGGTGATCGGCGCCCGGGGTTTCCGGTGGACTGTTATGAGACGGGCCACTAGTAGCTCCGCTTGGTCGTCAGACGCTGCACAAACGCGTCATCGTTCTTGCCACCGCGCGGCCCGGGCGTTCGCGCACCCGCCGGCCGGGCAGATCGTGATCGTCTGGCGCAGGCAGAACGGCATCATCGAGAGGATCGCTGGACGCTCGCGGCCGATCCGGCGCGCTGGCGCGCCAGGGTGCTCGGCGCATGCGCGGTCCGCAGACGTGCAGCAGTGACGGACACACCACGCCGCAGTAGCGGCGTTTGCTGTTACAAGCACAAACCCGCTATTACGGCTCGGCGTGCCCGCTGGCTGCACAGCCGTGTCGCGAAGGTGTTCGCATAGAACACCTTCACGACACGCCACCCCCGCGGCCGGCCCCGGCGCGACGGCCGCCAGCACGAACGCCCACCCCCGCCGCGGAGCAGGTGCGGGC
>JBBSLI010000078.1:0-7141 GCA_038255395.1 Solirubrobacterales bacterium | reverse complement strand
TTTCGCAGCGAGCTTGATCTGCATCGGCCGATCTATCAGAAGACCGCGGCGTACGGGCACTTCGGCCGCGACGACCCGGATTTCACGTGGGAGCAGACCGGCAAGGCCGACCTGTTGCGCGAGGCCGCCGGCCTCAGCGCGCAGGTCGCCTAGCACGAAGCTCTCGGCTCAGCTCCGGCGCGCCATCGGGGGGTGGCGCGCCGGTTTGAGCCGGTCTCGGCTGCGTGCGGCCCGGCTTGTACCCTCACGGGTCCGATGGCCCAAGACCACATCTACGACCCCGACGAGATCGAGCCGCGCTGGCAGCAGGTGTGGGCCCACGAGGGCACCTGGGAGGTCCCCAACGACCCCGGCGACGACCCGACGTCGTACGTCCTGGTCATGCTGCCGTACCCGAGCGGCGAGCCGCACATCGGGCACCTCAAGGTCTATGCCGTCGGCGACGCGGTCGCCCATTTCCACCGCCGCACCGGCCGCCGCGTGCTCAACCCGATGGGCTACGACGCCTTCGGCCTGCCGGCCGAGAACCACGCGATCAAGACCGGTCAGCACCCGCGCGACTCGACCCAGACGGCGATCGAGGAGTTCCAGCGTCAGTTTCGCCGCTGGGGCCTGTCGATCGACTGGACGCGCGAGTTCGGCACGCACGAGCCGCGCGTGTACCGCTGGACGCAGTGGATCTTCCTCGAGCTGTTCAAGCAGGGCCTCGCCTACCAGAAGCAGGCGGCTGTCAACTGGGACCCGGTCGAGGAGACCGTGCTCGCCAACGAGCAGGTCGTCGACGGCCGCGGTGAGCGCTCCGGCGCGCTCGTCGAGGTGCGCCAGCTCACGCAGTGGTTCTTTCGCATCACCGACTACGCCGACCGCCTGCTCGAGGACCTCGAGACGATCCGCTGGCCCGAGCACGTCAAGACGATGCAGCGCAACTGGATCGGACGCAGCGAGGGCGCCGAGGTCGTCTTCCGCAACGAACAGCTCGGAATCGACTACCCCGTCTTCACGACGCGCCCGGACACGCTGTTCGGGGCGACGTTCTTCGTCATGGCGCCCGAGCACCCCGACGTCCTGCGGCTGGCCGCCGGCACCGAGCACGAGCAGGACGTCCGCGAGTACATCGGCCGCGCGCTGACCGCCGACAAGGCGCTGCGCGGCGATGTCGACAAGCCGAAGACCGGCGTCCCGCTCGGCCGCACGGTGACGAACCCCGTCAACGGCGAGCAGCTGCCGATGTACGTCGCCGACTACGTCCTGATGGAGTACGGCACCGGCGCGATCATGGCCGTGCCCGCGCACGACGAGCGCGACTTCGCCTTCGCCGGCGCCTACGACCTGCCGATCCGGCGCGTGATCCAGGATCTGGATCCTTCTCCCGGAGGGGGCGAGGATCTGGATCCTTCTCCCGGAGGGGGCGGGCTGCCATACACCGGCGACGGCCCGCTCGTGAACTGCGGCCTCGAGTTCGACGGCCGCCACAACCGCGAGGCGCTGCGCGCGATCGTCGCCTGGCTGGAGCGCGAGGGCAAGGGCCACGAGTCCGTCAACTACCGCCTACGCGACTGGCTGATCTCCCGCCAGCGCTACTGGGGCACGCCGATCCCGATCATCCACTGCCCGTCGTGCGGCGCGGTGGCGGTCCCCGAGCAGGACCTGCCGGTCGTGCTGCCCGACGTCGAGGACTACAAGCCGCGCGGGCGCTCGCCGCTGGCCGCGGCCGAGGACTGGGTCAGGACGACGTGCCCGCAGTGCGGCGGCGCGGCCGAGCGCGAGACCGACACGATGGACACCTTCGTCGACTCGTCCTGGTACTTCCTGCGCTACACCGACGCGCACAACGACGAGGCCGCCTGGGACCGCGAGATCGTCAGGCGCTGGATGCCCGTCGACCAGTACATCGGCGGCGTCGAGCACGCGATCCTGCACCTGCTCTACGCGCGCTTCTTCACCAAGGCGCTGGCCGACCTCGGACACCTGCCCGAGGAGATCCAGGAGCCCTTCGCGGCGCTCTTCACGCAGGGCATGATCCTGCGCGACGGCGAGAAGATGTCCAAGAACAAGGGCAACGTCGTGTCGCCGACGTCGATCGTCGAGCGTTACGGTGCCGACACCGCGCGCGCCTACATCCTCTTCATCGGCCCGCCCGACCAGGACGCCGACTGGTCCGACGGCGGCGTCGAGGGCATGCACCGCTTCCTCGGGCGGCTGTGGCGGCTGGCGGCAGAGGCCGCCGACGACCTGCCCGACCACCCGCTGCCCGACGAGCTCAGCGCCGACGACCAGCGCCTGCTGCGCAAGTCGCACTGGGCGATCGACAAGGTCACGAACGACATGAGCGAGCGCTTCAACTTCAACACCGCGATCGCAGCGGTGATGGAGCTGCTCAACGAGGTGACGGCGGTCAAGCGCGGCGCGGCGTCGCCCGGAGCGGTGCGTTTCACGCTGACGACGGCCGCGTCGCTGATCTACCCGTTCGCGCCGCACGTCGCGACCGATGCCTACCACCTGCTGACCGGCGAGCGGCTGTGGGAGCAGTCCTGGCCGTCAACCGATCAGGAGTACCTCGAGTCCGACACGTTCGAGCTCGTGCTGCAGGTCAACGGCAAGGTCCGCGATCGCGTCCAGGCGCCCTCCGACGCGTCGCGCGTCGAGCTCGTCGAGCTCGCTCGCGCATCCGATCGCGTGCAGCAGTTCCTCGACGGCAACACCGTCGTCAAGGAGGTCGTCGTTCCGGGCAAGCTCGTCAACGTCGTCGTTCGCCCGGCGTAGACGACGACAGCGCTGGCTGCGGGGGCGGGCCCCTACGGCACGACCGGTGTCGTCGTCGCCGGATCGACAGGTGTCGTCGTCGTCAGCGCGGGCGTCGCGTCGTCCGCTGCCCGGGCGTCGTCGTCGTCCGCGTGTCCGTGCCGTCGCCGTCGCTGCCGTCATGCGGCGGAGCCGTGCTGATGCGCGCTGCGCGAGGCCCAGCGCCTCGGACACGATCATCTCGGGGTCGAGCACATCCTGCTCGCGCTCCTGCGCGACCCGGGCAGCGGGGCCGTCCAGGCATTGGGCGACGTCGGCGTCTCGACAGACGACGTCGAGCGCTGCCTCGGCAAGCTGCTGATGCAGGCCGCGTTCGCGTCAGCGTGAACTGACGGCGCCGTTTGTCGTGCATCGGCGTGGGGAATTGATGGCCGGCCCCTGCTGATCACGAAGACCGAGGAGATCCGCCATGCGACGGATTGCCGCGCTCGTAACGACGTTCACGCTCGTCCTGGCGTTTCCCCGCCATGGCCGGTGGACCGAACAGCGTCGTGCGGGCGTCGCCGACGGTGGACGGCGCGCACGTCCACCGCAGCGCCGTCAAGGTCACGTCGGCCGGCGCCGACTCGATCACGTCGACGAACCTCGCCTTGGCGCAGCCGACAGGGTGCTCGGATTGCGAGGGCATCGCGGTCGCCTACCAGGCGCTCATCGTCACCGGCAATCCGAGCGACGTGCGCCCGACGAACGCGGCCGTCGCGATCAACACGGAATGCACGCGCTGCGGGGCCTTCGCCTACGCCTACCAGTACGTGGTGAGCGCCGACCGCGGCACCCACCTGAGCGCGTCGGGCAGGTCGAAGATCAGCCTGATCCGCAGCGAGGCCGCCCGCCTCGTGCGCGCCGGCATGCCCTACCCCGAGCTCGACGCGGAGCTCAAGGCGCTCGCCGTGCGCTTCAAGGCGGCGGTCGTCGACGAGCTCGTGCGCACCGGCGACAACCCGCACGACGGCCGGCAGCAGGCCGACACGGACGAGGCGCCCGGCGAGGGGTGACGCGTATGACGGCGCAGTTCCTGCGCTGAATCGTCACGTTGTGCGGGTCCGCCCGCGCAGGTCGCGGCGTAGCTTCGAGCCGTGTCCGACATCGACCGTCCGCGGGTCGTGCTGTACGTCGCGCTCGGCGTCGCGGTGTGCCTGCTGGGCGCGCGCTACCTGCTGGCGCAGGCGTCGTCGCCGGCGCCTGCCGGCGGTGCCGGCGCTGTCGTAGGCGAGCGCACGAGCGATCGCGACGGCGCGGTCCGCGTGCAGCGCGCCGGCGGCGGTCGCGTGACCGTCCACGTCGCGGGCGCCGTCCGGCGGCCCGGCGTCTACCGGTTGCCGGCGGGCGCGCGCGTCGACGACGCGCTGCGGCGTGCGGGCGGGGCGCGCGGGGGGGCCGACCTGGCGGCGGTGAACCTCGCGGCGAAGCTCGAGGACGGTCGCCAGGTGCTCGTGCCCGAGCGCGCCGCGGCGGCTGTCGCGCCGGGTGCGGGCACGGGCGCGGCGGTCGTGCCGGGGGCGGCGTCAGCCGCGGGCGCGCCGATCAACCTCAACACCGCCACGCTGGAGCAGCTCGACACGCTCGACGGCGTCGGGCCGGGGATCGCGCAGCGGATCCTGGACTACCGCGAGCAGCACGGCGGCTTCACCCGCGTCGAGGAGCTCGGCGAGGTGCCGGGCATCGGCGCCAAGCGCCTCGCCACGCTGACCCCGCTCGTGACGGCGTGACGCGATGGCGCGCGCCGCCGATGCGCAGGCCGCCCTCGCCCGTCATCGGCGTCATCTCCTGCTCGCCGCGCTCGTCGCCGGCCTGCTGGCCGGGCCGTCGTCGCCGGCCGCGCTGGCCGCGGCGAGCGCGCTCGTGCTCGTCGTCGTGCGTGAGACGCGGCTCGCGTTCGCTGCGCTCGCCGCGCTGCTCGCCGGTGCGGCGATCGCCGATGCGCGGCTGGCGGCACTCGATCGCAGCGCCCTCGCGCTCGGCGACGTCACGGTTCGCGCGACGCTGCTCGAGCACCCGCGCGCCCGTGCGTTCGACACGCGCGTCGCGGCCGCGCAGGTGCGTGGCGAGCGTGTGCTGCTCAAGGCGGCGGCGCGCGTGCGCTGGCCGCAGCGCGCGGCTCCCGGGACGGTGCTCGAGATCGACGGCCGGCTCGCGCCGCTGCGCCCGCACGATGCCCACGAGCGCCGCCGCGGAGCACACGCGCTGCTCGTCGCCACGGCGATGCGTGCCACCGCAACGCGGCGCGGCGGGCTGCTCGGCGTCCTCGACGGCGTTCGCGAGCGCAGCGAGCGCGCGCTCACAGGCGGTCTGCCGGCGCCGCAGGGCGCACTCGCCCGCGGGATGGTGCTCGGCCAGGATGCCGCGCTCAGCGACGACGTGCGCGAGGACTTCCGCGCGACCGGCCTCGCGCACCTCGTCGCAGCCAGCGGCGCCAACGTCATGCTGCTCGCCGTGCTCGTGCTGGCCTTCGGCGCCGTTGCCGGGCTCGGCCTGAGCGCGCGGCTGTGGCTCGCGATCGCGCTGATCGCCGCCTACGTACCGCTCGCCGGCGGCGGACCGTCGATCCAGCGCGCCGCCGTGATGGGCGTCGCCGGGATCGTCGCGGCGCTCTCCGGCCGGCCCCCGTCGCGCTGGTACGCGCTGCTGCTGGCGGCGGCGCTGACGCTGGCCTGGAACCCGCGCGCCGCGGCCGACCCGGGCTGGCAGCTGAGCTTCGCCGCGGTGCTCGCGATGCTCGCACTCGTGCCCGGGCTGCGGACGCGGCTCGCCGCGACCGGCGTGCCGCCCGCGCTGGGCGACGCGCTCGCGGTGACCGCCGCCGCGACGCTCGGCACCGCGCCGCTGATCGCGCTGCACTTCGAGCGCCTTGCGCTCGTCTCGCTGCCCGCCAACCTGCTCGCCGCGCCTGCCGTCGCGCCGGTCATGTGGCTGGGGACGGTCGCGGGTGCGCTCGGCCAGGTCGCGCCCGGCCTGGCGGAGCCGGTGATGGCGCTCGCCGCGCTGCCGCTCGGCTACCTGACGTGGCTCGCCGACGCGGCGGCGGCGCTGCCGTTCGCCGAGGTCGCGGTGCCCTCGCCGGGTCCGCTCGGCGTGTTCGCCGTCTACGCGGTGGCGGCGGTTGCGGTGCTCGCGTGGCGGCGCCTGCAGCGCCGCGGCCGGCGCGCCGCCGTCGCGGCGCTCGCGGTCGCCGTGATCGCAGCGGTGACGGTGCTGGCCGCCGGCCACGGCCCGGGAAGCCCGCCGCACGACCTCACGATCTCCTTCCTCGACGTGGGCCAGGGCGACGCGACGCTGATCCAGCACGGCGAGGCGGCCGTCCTCGTCGACACCGGGCCGCCCGGCGGACCGCTGCTCGCGCGCCTGCGGCGCGCCGGCGTGCGCCGCCTCGATGTGTTCGTCGCGACGCACGCGGCGACCGATCACGATGGCGCGGCGGCGGATCTGCTGAGCGCGATGCCCGTCGGGCTCGTGCTCGACGGGGAGGAGGCGACCGCCAGCGTCAGGGTGCGCCGGCTTGCCGCGGCGCACCGCGTGCGGCGGATCGCGTCCGATACGGGGCAGGTGATCCGTGCCGGGCCGCTCGAGCTGCGCGTGCTCTGGCCTCGGCGCGAGCCTGCCGCGCCGGCCGGCGCCGAGCCCAACGACCGGGCCACCGTCCTGCACGTCCGCGACGGCGAGTTCGACCTGCTGCTCACCGCCGACGCCGAGTCCAACGTCCTCTCCGGGCTGAGCCTGCCCGTCGTCGAGGCGCTGAAGGTCTCTCACCATGGCAGCGACGACCCCGGTCTGCCGGGGCTGCTGACACGCCTGCGCCCAGAGGTCGCGGTGATCGAGGTCGGCGCGCACAACAGCTACGGCCACCCGACGCGTGCGACCCTCGCCGCGCTCGGCGCGGCCGTCCCGCTCGTGCGCCGCACCGATCGCGACGGGACGGTGCGGCTCACCGTGCGTGCCGGGCGGATGCGCGTGAGCGGCTAGCGTTCTCACGCCGAGGCCGCCGGTGCGAGCGGATCGTTGCACGGGGACGCTCACGACGCCAGGCTTCGCACTGCGCGCGAAGAGCAGCGGCGTCGATCAGCATCCCAGAGCGCCCCGTTCACGCGATAGGGGCGCTCTGCCGCCCCTCATGCCGGCTCGGTTGCGAGGCGCTCTCGCGCTGCGCCAGACGCGTAAGCCCCTGTACACGCGGGCCGACGGCGGTCAACCACGGCATCCCGATGGCGTCGAACGCGTGCCTGGCACTTTGTGGGCTATATCCGCCCGATAGCTGCCATCCTGCCCGCCCAAGCGACCGGTCCCGGCTTCGGCGAGGATCTCGCGATTCGACGGCCCGACCGCACCCGCATTGCGCGAGGAG
>JBBSLI010000077.1:0-7495 GCA_038255395.1 Solirubrobacterales bacterium | reverse complement strand
GGCCGGGCAGATCGTGATCGCCTGGGGCAGGCAGAACGGCATCATCGAGAGGATCGCTGGACGCTCGCGGCCGATCACGCGCGCTGGCGCGCCAAGGTGCTCGGCGCATGCACGGTCCGCAGACGTGCAGCAGTGACGGACGCACCACGCCGCAGTAGCGGCGTTTGCTGTTGCAAGCACGAACCCGCTGCTACGGCTCGGCGTGCCCGCTGGCTGCACAGCCGTGTCGCGAATGTGTTCGCATAGAACACCTTCACGACACGGCACCCCCCGGGGCCGGCCCCGGCGCGACGGCCGCCAGCACGAACGCCCACCCACTCATCGATGCCTAGCCGGCGCGCACCGTCTTCCACGAGTCGACCGTGATCTTCAGGATCACGATCGTGATGCCCAGGCCGATGAGCGGATCGGCGACGCCGGCGCCGGCGGCGACCGCGCCGGCGCTGGCGATGACCGCGAGGCTGACGTAGGCGTCCGCGCGCGCGTGCGCGCCGTCGGCGACGAGCGCCGGGCTGCTGAGCCGGTGGCCGGCGCGCGTGCGGATCGCCGCCGCCCACCAGTTGCCGAGGAAGCCGACCGCGCCGGCGAGCGCGAGCGCCGCCAGGTACTCGGGCTCGTGCGGGTTCAGCAGCCGGTCGATCGCCTCGTAGCCCGCGACGCACGCGCTCACGAAGATCGCGAATACGACCGCCAGGCCGGCCCAGCGCTCGGCGCGCGCGCTGCGCAGCGCGAACGCGATCGCGAGCGGGATCGCCGTGGCGGCGTCGCCGAAGTTGTGGATCAGGTCGGCGAGCAGCGCGACGCTGCCCGAGGCGAAGAAGACGAGCAGCTGCAGGACGGCGGTCGCGCCGAGCACGAGCAGCGCCAGCCCGACGGCGCGCAGCCCCTCGCGCGAGCGTTTGATCGACTCATGCACGAGGCCGTGGCTGTGACCGTGCCCATGACCATGGGCACGGCCGTGGTGGTCGTGGTCATGGTCCTCGTGCGCGTGACCGTGAGCGCTGTGCTCGTGGTCGTGTGGCTCGTGATCGTGCGGCTCGTGGTCGTGCGGCTCGTCCTCGACGCGGCGGGCCATCGTCAGCCGCGCTCCCGCTCGAGCCGCTGCAGACGCGCTGCCGGCCGCCGTGGCTCGGCGGCGAGGTCGCGCTCGACGGGCCGGCGGACGAGCCCGGTGACGACGAGGTCGAGATGGTCGACGGCCATCGCTGGACGGTACCTCAGCACCCGTCCGATCCCGCGCGAGCGTCTGTTTTGCAACCCGACGATGAGGTCGATGCTGCTCAGGCGGCATGCGCCGGCTCGTGCCACGGCGATCGCAGTCACCGACATGGCCGCGCCGGGCGGCACCTCTACAGTCCGGGGGAGTGCAAGGCCATCGGCAGACCGACGCGCGCAGCGGTCTGCTGCTCGGACGCGAGGGCGAACTCGACGTGATCTCGCGGGCGCTGGCGCAGAGCGCGTCCGGCACCGGTGGGCTCGTCGCGATCGAGGGCGAGCCTCGCCAACGCCTATCGAAAGCTCGGCATCGGGCGCCCAACGGAGCTCGCGCAGGCGATCGCCGGCGTCGCCGCAGGATGAGCCGCGTCCAAAGTCTGGGGTGCACCCCAGTGACAGCGGAGCGCCGGGGGCTCATCCTGCCGGGTCCGATCGCGACGGAAGGCACCTATGAAGCGCACTCTCGCTGTGGCTGTGACCGTGGCCGCACTGGCGGCGCCCGCCGCCGCCCAGGCGGCGACTGCCCCCGCGGGCAAGTACCCCTGCTTCTCCAGCTACGGCGGCCGCGTCACGTTCTCGTCGACGCTGTACGTCAAAAGCAACGGCCGCTACGACGTCAACCGCAGGCAGCGCGGCGTCTTCAGCATCGGCCGCGCCGGCAAGGTCACGTTCCGCAGCGGTGCCTACAAGGGGCTGCAGGCCAGCTACAGGGTCTCGAGCGTCTACGCGTTCAAGATCCGGTTCCCGCTCGATAGCCGGTCGATCGGCTACGCGACGCTGACCTGCTCGAAGCCGCGCTCGAAGTAGCCGCAGAACCGCCGGGCGACCTGCCGGCGCCCGGCGCATCGGTGAGGCGCGACTGGCGGGTCCGCCAGGAGCCTCGCCTAGTAACCCACTGGCGGCGCCTCGCCGACCACGTGAACTTGCGCCCGCATGCCTTGCCGCGCGTGGTCGTGCGCAGCGAGATGGTCCCGCTCACGCGCGGGCCCGTGATCCTCCCGGGGAACCGGACCACGAACCCGGCCTGCCGGTCGACGACGTCGGTGGCCGAGAACCTGCCGTCGGAGCGGATCACCGCAGAGTGCAACGAAAATGTCCCCGCGCCTGTTAGAAGCAGGCCGGGGACGTGACGCCGAGGGTGAAGCCCCGACGCAAGGAGCAGGGTACTCAGCGCTTGTCGAGCTGACCGGTCTCGAACTGCATGGCGATGTCGTCGCCGCCGGTCTTGCGGGTCACGCGCGCCGCGGTCTCGGGTGCGATGCCGCCCAGGAGCGAGCCGAGCTTCAGGGCGACCGGGGCGACGTCGATCTCGCCGCGGTTGCGCTCGATCGCCTTGAGCGTCGCCTCGGCGACGGCCTCGGGCGTCTTGGTGCCGACGCCCTTGGGCAACTTGACGTCGGCGTCCGCGAACATCCCGGCGTCGCGGATGAAGCCCGGGAAGATCGTCGAGACGCCGACGCCGGTGTCGTGCAGCTCGGCCCGCATCGCGCCCGCGAACCCGCGCAGGCCGAACTTCGTGGCGTTGTAGAGCGAGCTGCCGGCGGTCGCGGTCTTGCCGGAGAGCGAGGACATGAAGACGATGTGGCCTGCGCCGCGGCCGACCATGTGCGGTGCCAGCGCGTGGGTGAGGATGATCGGCGCGTGCAGGTTGACGAGCAGCGCACGCTCGATCTGCTCGTCGTCGTAGGTCTGCAGCCGGCCGGACGCGGGCACGCCGGCGTTCGCGATCAGGATGTCGATGTCGGTGTGCGCCGCCGCCAGCGCGCGGACGACATCCGGATCGGACAGATCTGCGGGGGCGATCTCGGCGCCGATCTCGCTCGCCAGCTCGGCCAGCACGTCGCCGCGGCGACCGGACAGCACGACGCGCGCACCCGCGGCGGCGAGGCGGCGGGCGATCGCGTGGCCGAGGCCACCCGTCGCCCCGGTGAGCAGCACGGTCTTTCCTCCGACGTTCATGCCCGCAAGCCTACGTGCTGCACTACGACGCGAAGACGGCGACGGTCGCCGTGAAGCCGTGCAGGTAGTTCTCGCCGCCGACCGGCCCGATCTCGCCCGCCGCGAAGAAGCCGGCCGTCGGCACGTTGCCGAGCTCACCCACAAGCGCCGCCGCGTCGTGGTCGGGCACGCCGAACATCCCGCGACCGCGGCCGTTGCAGGTGAACATCAGCGCGCCCGCGGGACCGTCGGAGCCCAGCGCCTGCCGGCGCAGGGCCAGCGCCTCGTGCAGGTCGCGGTCGGCGGACTTCGCGTCGCGCGCATGCACCCGCACGACCTGGCCCTCCTCGATCGTCGCGCCGACCGCGATCGTGCCGGTGTCCGGATCGCCGCCGAGCACGCTGCGCACAAGGAAGTCGCCGTGGCTGTAGTCGCCCTGGCCGCGCTCCACGACGATCCCCAGCAGCATGCCCTCGGAGAGCATGTTGCGCTCGTCGTCGTCGAGGCGATCGAGCACGGCGCGCAGCGCGCCCAGCGCCGGGCGCCCCGCGAGCTCCTTGATCAGGCGCCCCTCGCCGGAGGTGATCGTCAGCTCCGGCCCGATCGGCGTCGCGCCCTGCGAGACGCAGGGCAGCAGCTCGACGCCGTCGAAGCGCACGCCGACCGCCCCGCCGGGCACGACCCGCTCGCCGAGGAACAGGGCCGCCTGACCGCGCAGCGTGCGCACGCTCGAGACCCCACCCAGGACCGGCACCCCCGGCGAGCGCCCGGCCAGCTCGGCCAGCACCGCATCCGTCGGGAAGGAGTAGGGGTCGGGCAGCAGGATCGCTCCGCCGGCGCCCTGCAGGTCCGGCACGCCGGCGATCGCGACGCCGTCCTCGACCTCGGTCACCTCGGCGTGGAACGTCGACACGATCCCGTTCTCGAACGCTGCGGCCCACACCGAGACCGCCGTGCCGCCCTCGATCTCGCGCCCGTCGCCGACGACGCCGCCCGCGCCGCAACCGATCAGCACGTCGGGCTGCAGCGCGTCGTGGACGCCCTCGAGCGTCGCCTCGGGCGCCGCCAGGTGCGCCCCGCACGCGAACACGACCGCGAGATCGATGCTCCGGCCCGCAAGCTCGGCCGCCACTTTGGCGGCGGCCTCGACCGCGCCCGCGCGCGGATCCGACGCGGTCGAAAGCCCACACGCGATGCGCACGCTCATCGCCTGCGGACGATACTCGCCCACCGGCGCCGCCCATACTGCCTCTCGTGACACCGACCGTGCTCGCGCTGTTCGGCCCGACCGGCGTCGGCAAGACCGACGTCGCGATCGCGCTCGCCGAGCGCATCCGCGCCCGCGGCGGCCGCCCCGTCGCGGTCTGCGCCGACGCGCTGCAGGTCTACGCGGGCCTGGAGATCCTCACCGGCGCCCCCGACGCGCAGCAGCGCGCTCGGCTCGAGCACCGCCTCGTCTCGTTCCTGCCGATCGACGCGCGCTTCTCGGTCGCCGAGTACGCGCGGCTCGCCCACGCCGAGATCGACGGGCTGCTCGCCGACGGCGCGACGCCGATCGTCGTCGGCGGTACCGGCCTGTATCTGCGCGCAGCGCTGGCCGCGCTCACGCTGCGCCCGCCGCCGCCCGCCGGCCGGCGCGAGCACTGGCAGGCGCAGCTGCGCCAGCGCGGGCCCGAGGCGTTGCACGCCGAGCTCGCGCGCGCCGCGCCGTGGGCCGCGGCGACGATCCAGCCGCGCGACCGCCACCGCATCATCCGCGCGCTCGAGCTGCACGACCAGGGCGCGCTGCACCCGCCGAGCGACGAGCCGAGCCAGCTCTGGACGAGCGCGACCCGCCACCCGACCCGGCTCGTCGGCCTCGTGCGCGACCGCGACGAGCTCTACGCCCGCATCGAGCGGCGCGTCGACGCGATGATCGCCGCCGGCGCCGCCGACGAGGTCCGGCGCGCGGACGCCGCCGGGGCCTCCGACACCGCTCGTGTCGCGCTCGGCTTCGAGCAGCTGCTCGGCGGCGACGTCGACGCGATGAAGCGGCGCACGCGCAACTACGCCCGCCGCCAGCTGACCTGGATGCGCAAGCTGCCGTCCGTCGAGCTCGTCGACATGGCGGGGCAGTGCCCGGAGCGCGTCGCTGCCCTCATAGACTCAGCGCCCGCATGACGATCGCCTTCGAGAAGTGGCAGGCGCTCGGCAACGACTACCTCATCTTTGAGGACCAGGCGCTGCCGTTCGCCCTCACGCCACAGCGCATCGAGCGCATCTGCGACGTCCACACCGGCGTCGGCTCGGACGGGATCCTGCTGCTCGCCAAGCCCGACGAGCCCGGCTTCGTCGCACGGCTGCGGATCTTCAACCCCGACGGCTCGGAGTCCGGCCTGTCGGGCAACGGCGCCCGCGAGGCCGTGATGTATCTGCGGCGAAACGGGTGGGCGGACCGCGACCGCTTCTCGATCCAGACCGGCGCCGGCGAGATCCGCCCGCACATCACCGGCCCGGACACGTGCACGCTCGACATGGGCCGCGCGCGCACGTCGTCGCAGGACTTCCCGAGCGGCGATCCCGACGGCGTCGCGCAGCTCACGACGCCGGACGGGCGCACCTGGCACGTCCAGCACGTCCAGGTCGGCAACCCGCAGTGCGTCATCCACCACCCCGACCTCGACGACCTCGAGAACCTCGACCTCGCCGCGATCGGCCCCGCGATCGAGCACCACGAGCTGTTCCCCAACCGCACGAACGTGTCCTGGTACGCCGAGCTCGAGCCCGGCGTCATCCGCGCGCGCATCTTCGAGCGCGGCGTGGGGGAGACGATGTCCTCCGGGACCGGCGCCAGCGGCGCGGCGATCGCCTACGCGCTGCGCGGTGGCGCCTCACCCGTCACCGTGCGCCTCGACGGCGGCGAGCTGACGGTCGACGTCGCCGACGACCTGCACTTCGACCTGACCGGATGGGCACGCCCCGTCTACCGCGGTGAGATCGCCGCCGACTTCTGCACCGAACTGGAGAACCTGTGAAGCCCAGCAAGCGCCTCGACCTGATCCCGCCCTACCTGTTCGCCGAGCTCGAGCGCAAGATCGCCGCCAAGCGCGCGGCCGGCGTCGACGTGATCTCGCTCGGCATCGGCGATCCCGACCGCCCGACCCCGGCGCTCATCGTCGAGGCGATGCAGGAGGCCGTCAGCGAACCCGAGACGCACCGCTATCCGTCCAACCGCGGCCGCCAGGACTTCCGTGAGGCGGTCTCGGACTTCTACATGCGCCGCTTCGACGTCGAGCTCGACCCGGCGACGGAGATCATGCCCGCGATCGGCGCCAAGGAGTGCATCTTCAACCTCAACCTCGCGTTCCTGGACCCCGGCGACGCCGCGCTGAGCGCCGACCCCGGCTACCCCGTCTACACGGGCGGGCCGCTGATGGCGGGTGCCGACCCCGTGCTCATGCCGCTGCTGCCCGAGCACGGCTTCACCCCTGATCTCATGGCGATCTCCGATGCCGATCGCGCCCGCGCGAAGCTCATGTTCTTCAACTACCCGAACAACCCGACCGGCGCCGTCGTGCGCCCCGGGTTCTTCGAGGAGGTCGTCGACTACTGCCGCGGCACGGACATCCTCGCCGTCCACGACAACGCGTACTCCGAGACGACCTACGACGGCTACCGCGCGCCGTCCTTCCTCGCGACGCCGGGCGCCAAGGAGGTCGGCGTCGAGGTCTTCTCGTGGTCCAAGGGCTACAACATGACCGGCTGGCGCTGCGCGGCGATCGTCGGCAACGCCGAGGCGATCGGCGCGTACTGGAAGCTCAAGACGAACATCGACTCGGGCCTGTTCGAGGCCGTCCAGCTCGCCGGAATCGCCGCGCTGAGCCCCGACGCCGACGGCGACGTCAAGGAGATGAACGCGCTCTACACGCGCCGCCGCGACCTCGTCGTCGACGCGCTGCGCGCGATCGGCGTCGACGTCACGCCGCCGCGGGGCACGATCTACATCTGGGCGCCCGTGCCCGCCGGCTTCGACGACGCCGCCGCATACTGCGAGCACGTGCTCGAGGAGGCCGGGGTCGTCATCTCCCCGGGCGGCGCGTACGGCCCCAACGGCGAGGGCTTCTTCCGCATCTCGCTGACGACGCCCGACGACCGTCTGCTGGAGGCCGTCGAGCGCCTCGGCCGCCTCGCGCGCTGACGCGCCGGGACGACATGAGCGTCGCCTAGTGGCCCGTCTCATAACAGTCCACCGGAAACCCCGGGCGCCGATCACCGCCTGGCGGCGTCCTCGGACGCTCGATGTGGCAGAGCCACACCTTCGGTCCTGCGTCCTTGCCAGGCGGCGCCGGCATCCCGGGTTTTC
>JBBSLI010000076.1:0-7538 GCA_038255395.1 Solirubrobacterales bacterium | reverse complement strand
GAAACCCCGGGCGCCGATCACCGCCTGGCGGCGTCCTCGGACGCTCGATGTGGCAGAGCCACACCTTCGGTCCTGCGTCCTTGCCAGGCGGCGCCGGCATCCCGGGTTTTCCAGCGACCTGTTACGAGACGGACCACTAGCGCTCGCGCTCGAGCACCGTGATCACCCCGACCGCGTTGTCGCCTTCGACGAAGCCGCCGGCGTTCTGCGCGAGCGCCAGCCGCGGATCGAGGTCGACCTGGCGCTCGCCGGCCCTGCCGCGCAGCTGCGCGACGAGCTCGACGACCTGCAGCACGCCCGTCGCACCGACGGGATGCCCGCGCGACAGCAGGCCGCCGCCGGTGTTGACCGGCAGAGCGCCGCCGAGGGCGGTCCTGCCCTCGACGATCAGCCGGTTGCCCTCGCCCGGCGCCGCCAGGCCCAGATGTTCGTAGGCCTCCAGCTCCGCGGAGGCGGTGGCGTCGTGCACCTCGATGACGTCGACGTCCTCCGCGGCCAGACCGCTCTGCTCGCGTGCGGTCGCGCTCGCGCGCTGCACGACCGAGCCGGGCGCGGGCCCGCCGGTCGCGCTCAGCGCGCTCGCGCGTACGCGAATCGCACCGGCGGCTCCGTTCGGCGTGCCGGTCAGGATCAGCGCCGCCGCGCCGTCACCGATCGGTGAGCACATCGGCAGCGTCAGCGGCTCGGTGATCATGCGGCTGGACAGGACCTCGTCGACGGTCATCTCCTTGCGAAACTGTGCGCCGCTGTTGTGGACGGCGTGGCGGCGGTTCTTCACCACGACGCGGGCGAAGTCCGACGGGCTCCAGCCGTGGCGCTCGATCCGGGCGAGGGCGCGCTCGGCGTAGCTGTCCATGAACACGCTGTGATCCTCGGGCGCGTCGGCGAGCAGGTCGACGTCGGCTGCGCCGGCGAGCGCCTGGATCGACCGGCGCTTGTCCGGATGCGACATCTTCTCCGAGCCGACGACGGCGACGGTCTCGTAGACGCCCGCGTCGATCGCCATGCAGGCGAGATGCAGCGCCGTCGAACCGCTCGCGCAGGCGTTCTCGACGTTCACGGTCGGGATCCCGCCGTAGCGCGAGTGACGCAGCGCGACCTGCCCGCGCACGCACTCCTGGCCGGTCATCAGCCCAGACAGCGCGTTGGAGAAGAAGATCGCCTCGATGCGACCGATCTCGGGCTCGGCGTCGGCGAGCGCGCCGTCGAGCGCCTCGATCGCCATCGCGGCGACCGTGGCATCGAAGAAGCGGCCGCAGCGCGTCGCCGCCGATCCGATGATGTAGGCGGAGGTCACGCCGTCTGACTCGTGGGGCTGGGCATGCTCGGTTCTCTACCAGCACAGTCGCGCGATGGCACGCAGGACTGCTCCATGGAGCAGGGGATTCACCCCTTCCGGCGCGTTGTCCCTCTCCGGAGGCGCACATATCGTCGCCGGGCCGGTCGCCGCCGACGACGACGCCGACCAGCAGGCAGCCGGACCACGACCGAGAGGTGATGAGCGACGATGACCGAACAGGCGACGATCGCGACGGCGGCAACGCAGACCGAGCCGGACGCCGCCGCCGACCCGCTCACGCAGCGTGAGCCGGTCGGGGCCCATCTTGTCGGCAGCGTGCCGCTGGGCCGGGTCGAGGAGGTCTTCCGCCGTACCGCCGAGGCGCTCGGTGACCGGCTGCGCAGGCTGCCCGACGGCGAGCCCGGTCCCCGCTCTGACTGGATTCTGTGGCAGTACCCCGTCTTCAGCGCGCTGCCGCAGTTCGAGGTCGGCCCCCCCGGCGACGGCAGCTACCGCACGCTGCCCAAGCTGCGGCTGCGCGACGGCGAGCGCGCCGAGGACATCGTGCTCGACAACCTCGGCTTCGCCGACGCGGCGATCTCGTCGTTCGCGATCTTCGCCAAGCTCAAGCGCGACGGCGTGATTCCCGCGCACGTCCGCTTCCAGGTCTCGCTGCCGACGCCGCTGGCGCCGGTCAGCGCGTTCATCGATCCGGAGCACCAGGCACTCGTCGAGCCGATCTACGAGGCGCAGGTGCTGCGCGAACTCGACGAGATCTTCGCCGCCGTGCCGCACGAGCAGCTCGCGCTGCAGTGGGACACGCGGCTGGAGTTCGCGATCCTCGAGGGCATCAACGCGGCGTGGTTTCAGGGCACTCGCTCGGGCGTGCTCGAGCGCCTCCTGCGCGTGAGCCGCGGCGTGCCCGCCGGAGTCGAGCTGGGCTTCCACCTCTGCTATGGCGACGACTACCACGGCCACTTCACCGTTCCGGACGACACCCGCAAGCTCGTCGAGGTGGCCAACGCCCTGGCGACCGCGCTGTACCGGCCGCTGAACTGGATCCACCTACCCGTCCCGGCGCAGGCCGAGGACGAGTACTTCGCGCCCCTGCAGGAGCTGCGCCTGGATCCGATGACGGAGCTGTATCTCGGCGTGCTGCACCTCCAGGACGGCAAGGTCGGAGCCCGCCGGCGGATCACGTCGGCGAGCCGCTACGTGCACAGCTTCGGCGTCGCGACCGACTGCGGATGGGGACGCGGCGGCTCCGTGGCGGTCGACGAGCTGTTCGAGCTGCACCGCGCGACCTGCGACCGCCTCGACGTGCCGCGGCCCAAGACGGCGTTCGAATGGCCCGAGGGCTTTGACCGCATCCCGGACGAGGACTGGACGCGGGCGCCGATCAGCGACGCCGGGCTGGCATACGACCACGTCGACGAGCACGGCTGGTACGACAATCTCAACCCGAGCGTGACGCAGCTCGCGGCGCACCTGCAGGACGGCGACATCCTCGTCGACTACTCCGGCGGAACCGGCATCCTGCTCGATCGCCTGCGCCTGCGGATGTTCGACCGCGCGGTCGGCACGATCGTCGTCGACGCGTCGGCGAAGTTCCTGCGCGTCGCACACGAGAAGTACAAGGACGACCCGCGGTTCGCCGCGCGACTGCTGCGCTTCATCAAGGAGGAGAAGCGCCTGCAGTCGCTCGACGAGGTCCTCGGCCCCGAGTTGCTGGCCCGTGGCGTCGACGCGATCGCCGCCGTCAACGCGATCCACCTGTACCCCGATCTCGACGACGTGGCATCGGCCTGGGTGCGGGCGCTGAAGCCGGGCGGGCAGGTGTTCATCAACTCCGGCAACCTGCGCAACCCCAGCGCCAAGCCGGGCGAGTGGATCCTCGACGAGACGGTCTGGGTCATCAACGACCTCGCCGAGAGCCTCGTGCGCAGCGACCCGGAGTACGCGCAGTACCGCGACGTGCTCGACGACACCAACCGGCTGACGGCGCATCACGCGCACCGCGACCGGGTCTTCCTTCAGCCGCGCCCGCTCGAGTACTACACCGGCGCGCTGGAGCGCAACGGCCTGACCGTGACCGACGTCAGCCAGGCGACGATCGTGGCCAACGTCAGCGAGTGGTTCGAGCTCATGACCGCCTACCACGAGGCCGTGCTCGGCTGGGTCGGGGGAACGAAGCGCATCGAGGGCCAGGAGCCATCCGAGCAGGCGGTCACCGACCGGCTGCGGATCATGCGCCACGCGATCGACACGATCTTCGGCGCGCGCGACTCGTTCAAGGCGTGCTGGACGTACATCACCGCGACGAAGGGAGGCTGACAGCGCTTGACGGGTGGCGCGGTCGGCAATAGGTTGCCGCGTGGGAGAGAGACCGACCGGTCTCATCTGTGTGATCGCCGTGTCAGCAGTGCAGACCACGTACTCAGCGCAATACGGGCGGATTCTCGACAAGATCGATGCGCGCGCGTGCGTCGTGCTCGACGGCGCGACCGGCACCGAGCTGCCCCATCTCAGCGACGCCGAGCATGCCGTCGACGAACGCCTGTGGGGCACCCGCGCGCTGATCGAGGAGGCGGCCGCGGTGCTCGACGTGCACCGCGGCTACGTCGCCGCCGGCTGCGACGTCATCTCGACGAACACGTGGGGGCTGCCGAGCGCGCTGCTGCACGGCGTGGCGCCCGTGTGGAACTCGACGCATCCCGTGCACTGGATGGATGTCGCGCGGCGCGGGCTGCGGCTTGCCCGCCAGGCGGTCGCCGAGGGTGGGCGTGACGAGAGCTGCGCGGTCGCCTTCTCGATCAACGGCGACGTCGACTCCGCCGAGGGTGAGAGCACGATCCGGCTGCTCGCGCGCCTGTTCGCCCAGGAGCCGCCCGATCTCATCCTGCTCGAGACGCTCACCGTCGTGCGGCCGTCGCTGTTCGCGACGGTCCGCTCGCTGCTGGACACGGGGATCCCGCTCTGGCTGTCGTTCCGGCGCTGCCGGCACGGCCTGTGCAGCGTCTACGGGCAGCACTGGGGCGGGCCGGAGGGCGACGCCTTCGGCCGGACCGCGGCGCGCTTCGAGGAGATGGGCGTCGGCGCGCTGATGATCAACTGCATTCCGCCCGACCACGTCGACGGGATGGTGTCCTACCTGCGCGACTTCACCGACCTGCCGCTCGGCGTGTACCCCAACCTCGGCTACTACACCGACGAGGGCTGGCGCTTCGAGCCCGGCGTCGGCAGCGCGGAGTACGCGGCGATGGCGCTGCGCTGGCGCGCGGAGGGAGCGCAGATCATCGGCGGCTGCTGCGGGGTCGGACCCGCCCATGTCGCGGCGGCGCGCGAGCTGCTCGAGCAGACCGTGCCCGACGATCCGAACGCGGGCGAGCCGCCGGTGCCCGCGCCCGTGCCCGTGCCCTACGAGCTGCTCGAGGACGCGCCCGCGCCCGCGCCCGTGTGGACCGATCGCCGTGGACGCGCGTTGCATCCGCTGCCGTTCCCGGAGCTCGTCGCCGACGACGGGGTCGTGGCGCCGTCCAGCGCCAGCCTGATGGCGTGGCGCTATCTCTACGACCAGGCGATCGGCGCGCATCAGCGCTGCCTGGACGTCGGCTGCGGCACCGGCATCCTCGGGATCCAGCTCGCGCTCAACGGCGCGGCGCACGTGCGCGCGATCGACATCGACGAGCGTGCGGTCCGCAACACGGAGGCCAACGCCCATCGCAACGGCGTCGGCGAGCGGATGACGGCCGCGCGGATCGACATCTTCCCGTGGGTTCCGGAGGAGCGCTACGAGGTCATCGTGGCGTGCGTCGACCAGACCCCCGTCGATCCCGAGCAGCACGTCACCGGGCACCGTCCGATCGACTACTGGGGCCGGACGCCGCTGGATCCCGTCCTCGCCAAGCTCGCCGACGCGCTCGCGCCGGAGGGCGTCGCCTACGTCGTGCAGCTGTCGATCCTGTCGCAGCGCCGCACCGCCGAGCTGCTGGCCGCCGCCGGCCTGGACGTTCGCGTCGTCGAGTACGGCGTGTTCGCGTTCCCGCCGGAGCTGCACGACCACCGCACGCAGATCGGGCGCGTCGAACGGCTCAGCGACGCCAACCACCCGCGCTCGGGCGATCGCGATCTGCTCGTCGCCTACCTGCTGGAGATCCGCATGCGATCGGCGCAGACCACGCCGCTTGGCCTCGAGGCGCCGTGACGTCCGGCGACGCGGCGCTGCGGCTCGCCGCCCACGAACGCGTCCGCGAGGCGGTCGACTCGCTGGCGGATCTGGGACCCGCCAGCGAGATCGTCGATCGCTGCGCCGAGGCGGCCGCGGCCGCGGCCGACCTCGACCGCGTGGTGCTCAGCAGGATCGACAACGGCACGCTCGTCGTCGAGCACCTGCACGCAGGCGAGCGCCACCAGCGCGCGGTCGGCAAGCAGCTGTGCGACGCCCCGCTGCCGCTGTCCTACCCGCTGCTGGAGTGCGAGCTGCTGCGCCGCAGGCAGGCACGGCTCGTGGCGGACATCGATCATTCACAGCCGGCGCGGTACGCGTTTCTGCAGGCGCTGGGGTGGCGCGAGTACATCGCCGCGCCGATCCTCGTGGAGGCGACGGCGGTCGGCTTCCTGCACGGCGACCGCCTGCCGACACGGCGACCGCTGGCGCAGCTGGACGCCGACGCGCTGGAGCACTTCGCCGCCGGATTCGCGCTCGTGTTCGAACGCGCCGTGCTGCGCCGGCGCCTGCGTGACCAGCGCCGCGAGATCCGCCGCATCTCGTCGTGGGCGGAGGCCCGCACAGGTGAGCTCAGCGATGGGGCGATCGGACTGTCCGCGGTCGGCGCGGAGCACCAGGACAGCCGCGCCGCGACGCCCGAGCTGGTCACCGAGGACGGGTTGGTCAGCCACCTCACCACGCGCGAGATCGACGTCCTGCGCCTGATGGCGGACGGCAGGACCAACGGTGACATCGGGCGCGCGCTGTTCGTCTCCGAAGGCACCGTGAAGTTCCACGTCAAGAACATCCTGCGCAAGATGCAGGCGTCCAACCGCGCCGACGCGAGCGCGCGCTACCTGCGGCTGACGCTCATCGACGGCTCGCCGTTCGCAAGTCCCACCCTTCGGTAGGGGAAGACCACCCCCACGGGAGGTGTGCGTGCCGGCACGCCCCACCATGCTGCGGCGATGGCCATCACGGTTGTCGGATCCATCGCCTTCGACACGGTCGCCACGCCGCTGGGCAGGCGCGAGCGGATGGTCGGCGGCGCCGCCACGCACTTTGCGCTGGCGGCCTCCTTCTTCGACGAGGTCCGCGTCGTCGGGCCCGTCGGCGACGACTTCGGCGACGCCGCCCACGCGCTGCTGTCGACGCGCGAGACGAACACCGACGACGTCGAGCGGGTCCCCGGCGGCACGAGCTTCTTCTGGGCCGGCGAGTACGGCTGGGACCTGAACTCGCGCGAGACGCTCGACACGCAGCTCGGCGTGTTCGAGACCTTCCAGCCGAAGCTCAGCGCCGCCTCGCGGCAGGCCGACGTGCTGTTCCTCGCGAACATCCAGCCCAGCCTGCAGCGCGACGTGCTCGAGCAGTGCGAGCAACCGCGCTTCGTCGCGCTGGACTCGATGAACCTCTGGATCGAGATCGCGCGGGCGGACCTCGTCGACGTCATCGGCCGTGTCGACTGCCTGATCCTCAACGACGCCGAGCTGCGTCAGCTGACCGGCAGGCCGAGCCTCGTCGCGGCGGCGCGCGAAGCGCTCTCCTGGGGCCCGTCGGCGATCGTCGCCAAGCAGGGCGAGTACGGCGCAGCGCTGCTGACGGCCGACGGCTTCTTCGCCCTGCCGGCGTATCCGCTGGAGACCGTCGTCGACCCGACGGGCGCCGGTGACACGTTCGCCGGCGGCTTCGTCGGCTACCTGTCGCGACACCTCGACGAGCTCGGCGACGAGGCGACGCTGCGCCGGGCGATGGCCTACGGGACGGCGCTTGCGTCCTTCAACGTCGAGGAGTTCGGAACCGACCGCGTCGCTCGCCTGCAGGCCGGCGAGCTGCACGAGCGCGTCGCCGGCCTGCAGCAGATGACGCACCTCCAAGCCACCCGCGAACAGGAGTTCCAGCCATGACGAGCTTCGCCCAGCACGAGTATCTCTTTACGTCGGAGTCGGTGACCGAGGGGCATCCGGACAAGGTCGCCGACCAGATCTCCGATGGGGTGTTGGATGCCGTCATGCGTGACGATCCGACCGGTCGTGTGGCTTGCGAGACGCT
>JBBSLI010000075.1:0-8136 GCA_038255395.1 Solirubrobacterales bacterium | reverse complement strand
TTGTGGCTCTCAAGGCTTGCGCCGCGCGCAAACTGCCCTCGCGGCCCAGGCTCGACAACGACAGCGCGTCAGACCACGAAGATCGCCTGCTCAGGCCAGCAAACCGAGCCGAGAGTCACCTACGATCACCCTCGGAGCCCCATCTTTCTGCGCTACGCGATGGCCGCCACGCAGATCGTCGCGGCCTACGAGGCGTTCGGGCCCGACCAGCCGTGGGGGTTCGCCCCCGAGGGTTACTGGAAGTGCATGCCCGACCCCGAATCCGCACAGACGCCAGGCGGCCCCGCGACCGCAGGAAGATTCTGCATCCACTTCGCCGGTTGTCCGTTCGGTCATGGCCTCGCGGCAACGCGATGACAGCCGCCACACGTGTGACCATCACAGCCGACGCGGACGATGCCGACCGCCGCAACGAAGCCGCCGAAATGAACACGGACATCACCACCACTGCGGAGCAGGCGACGCGGTTCGATATCCGCCTGCAGGCAAGCGGCGGGCCGTACTACACGCGGGTGCTCGCGCCAACGCCGCAACGGCCCTTCTGGCATGAGGAAGACGACGGCACGCGGATCCATTTCACCCGGCTCAAGGCGGCCGGTGAGGTCAGCGAGCAGATCGCCGAAGCGCACGGCGCAGCGATCGCGATGATCGTGCGTGCCGCAATCAGTGCCGACGATCACAACGACCGGCGGCGCCTGGCGCTGGCGGCAAGCCGGCTCGCCGAGGAGGTCACCGGCCTATGGACCACGCCGTGACCTCGGGTCGCGGGTACGCCGGGATCGGCTCACGCGACACACCACCGGAGATCACCCGAACGATGGCCGTGATCGCGCGGCGGCTGGCGGCGCTTGGGTGGACGGTCCGTCACGGCGGCGCTCGTGGCGCAGATCAGGCATTCCACCGCGGCGCACTCGACGCTGGCGGCGACATCGAGCTCTACCTGCCGTGGCCCGATTACGAACGCGACCGGCTTGCCGAGCTCGCCGCCGCAGCTGACGATCCGGACGGGCTGATCCTCACGCAGGACCGGCCGTCGGCGCACGCGTACGAGATCGCCGCGCGGTTTCACCCGCGCTGGGACCGACTGGCCACGCCGACACAGGCGCTGCTGGCCCGAGACGCGCACCAGGTGCTCGGCCGTGACCTGATGACACCCGCGGGGATGGTGATCTGCTGGACCTCAGACGGCAGCCTCGACGGATCCACCCGGACCTCGGGCGGGACCGGGCAGACGCTGCGGATCGCCGCGCACTACGACGTCGCGGTGTTCAACCTCGCCCGTGCCGACCATCACGCCCGCGTCACCGAACGGATCGCAGCATGACGGCGGCAGGACAGGCCGGTGACACCGCGCGGCTGCGGGCCGCGACGGCGATCGTCGACGAGATCGCACGCGAGATCGTCCCGGAGGTGATGTTGACCGAGAACAGCTGCAGCCGCGCGGCGCGCCACAGCCGGCGCCGACCAGCACGGATCTTCGTCAGCCGCGAAGCCGTCGACGCCGGAACGACGGTGCTGCGCGGCGAGGTCGCCCACGAGTACGCACATCTGATCGACGCGTTGCATCGCCGCGACATGACGCAGCGGTCCGCGATCGTGTGTGTCGTCGGACCGTTCGCGATCGCTGCCGTCTGGTCTGCGGTGTGGCTGCCCGGCGGGCCGGGCTGGCTGCTCGTCGCCCTCTGGCTGACAGGGCTGCTGCTCGGCACTGCGATCGCGCTGTGGACACGACACGTCAGCTACCGCATCGAACTACGTGCCGATCGGGCCGCCGTCGAACTGGTCGGCAGCGTCGAGCCGGTCGTCGCGATGCTCGACCGCTTCGACGGCCTGCGCGCCGACCACGGCGTCCCGCAACGCATCCAGGCGTGGCTGACGCATCCCAGCCCCGAACGCCGGCGCCGGGCGCTCACCGCCCCGTAGCCACCCGCGTGTCGCGCGCCCCGCGCGCGACACCACCAACCTGAACACGAAGAGAGGAGGGGTGCTGAATGCACACCCTCGATCACGCGGGCGCGATCGCGCCCACCCGCCTGCGGCGGCCCGTCTGGCCGCTGCCGTACGTCGCCGCGCCGACGCTGCGCGTCGCGCTGCCCAACGGCAAGCAACTGCAGCTGCCCGGCACGCTGTGGCCTGACCTGGACGCGTGGACCGCCAGCGCCGACAGGTCAGTGCCAGCACCGATCGAAATCCTGGTCCTGACCCGCAAGCAGGCCAACGTGCACGTCGGCGCCTGGCATGACCTCGGCCCGGAAACCCGGTGCTTCGGGTACGCCGCGTTCGCGATGGTCGTCTTCGGCGAAGTGCTCGCCGTCGCGACATCGGGAAGCACCATGTCCGCGAGCGTCGACCAAACCCTCGGTCTGTCGCGCCGCAACACGATCGAGCTGACCAGGCTGTGCCGGTCGCCGCAGGAGAAAGCACGGGGGACCCTGCGCGCGATGCTCAGGCTCTATCGCGACTTCCTGGCGACCGGCTACCCGCCGAAGAACCGGTGCGCCGAGCCGACCCGGGCGCTGGTCACGTACTCGATGCCCGGCCGGTGCGGCGACTTGTACCGCTTCGACTCGTGGTTTCGGGTCCGCGGCTGCAAGCCGTGGGGCGGCGGCGCGACCTGGTCAGGCCCTAGCCGCGTCGACGGCCTGGGCGCCGACAAGGCCCTCTGGGTCTACCCGATCCCCGGAACCGGCGACGCCGCACGCGCCGTCCTCGAGCGCCGCCGCCGCGCCCAACGGCTCGCGGCAAAGCCACCCGCCTAACAACGGCGATGGCCGGCAACACGCCCGGCTGATCAACAGGCCGCGAAGGGCTCCCAACACTCGGCCCGCTCGCGCGCAGCAGGCCCACACAGCCGCTCGGCGACCGCGCCTGACGGCTGCTTCAGGCACCCCGAAAACGCGTCAGAAGCTATCGGGATCACCTGCAAATCTGGACAAACCTTCAAGGAGTCACACATATGTCTTCACCTTCACCTTCGGGCCTGTCGGGGATGGACCCCGGCACGTTCACCATGCTGCAGCAGATCGCCAAGGCCGCCGCTGAGAGCAAGCTGATCAAGGGCGCGTACGGCAACAGCGCAACCGAGGCGCAGTGCCTGATGAAGCTGCTCTACGGCCACGACCTCGGGATCCCCGCGACTGCGGCCCTGACCGGCATCCAGATCTACGACGGCCAGATGGAAGTCGGGGCGCGGCTGCTCGCCGGGCTCGTGCAGCGCCACCCCGTCTACGGCTACGACCTCAAGGAATGCGACGACCGCGGCTGCACGCTGAAGTTTCTCGAGCACGGCCTGCCCGTCCACGAGGTCACCTACGGGATCGACGAGGCGTCACGCGCGGGTCTGCTGACCAGCGACTGGTACGCCAAACACCCAGAAGCGATGTTCTTCGCTCGGGCGATGTCGACGCTCGTCGGCCGACACTGCCCCGACGTCGCCCATGGCATCCCGATCTACGCCGAAGGCGAGATCCAGGCCGGCCTGGCCAGCGCCAGAACCAACGGCGCCGCGGCAGCCCCCGCCGAGGTCATCGTCACCGAGCAGGACGTCATCGACATCAAGAAGGCTGCCAAGGACGCCGGCGTCAACGATGCCGAGCTGTACAACGTCATCGCTGTCGCCGCCGGCGGGCGCGGCGGAGTGGCGGCCGCGCAGGCCGCCGAGCGCCTCGCGGGGGTGTGGCCGCGGATGCCTCAGCGCTACAAGCCGGCGGTCATCGCCGCGCTCGCCGACTCCGCAACCGTCACGGCTGCGCAGACCGAAACGCCGGCCGCGAGCACAGCGGCCACGACAGCGCCCGCAGCCCCCACCAACAGCAACGGCAGCGGTGAGAAGCGCGCGTCCGACGGCGACGTCCAGCGCATCCGCGCGGTCGCCGCCGAGCACCACGTCAACGACGCCGCGCTGTTGAACCTGATCGCCGATGTCGCCGGCGGCGAGCGCTGCGACGACGACGACCGCGCCGCCAGGGACCTGCTGCCCGCCACGCTCGCCGCGATGCCGCTGCGGTTCGTACAGCCTGTCCTCACGCGGCTGCGCCCGAACACGACGCCGCAGCCCACCCCCGAAGAGCACGCCCTGACAGCCGCCCCTGACCGTGTCTGCGAGCAGCCGAACGACCCGCAGCCGGCAGACTCGACGCCAGCCGGGACGGTGAGCGTCGCGTTCAGCGCCATGGAGCCCCGCAGCAACGCCGACGGGCGCGACGACGACACTGGCGCTCCGGCGGAGCGGGAGGCAGCGTGAGCAGCGCCACCATCACGCCAGTATTCGTCGGGGGCCGGGCGTGACCGCCGTCCTGGCCGCAGCTGCGGCGGTGCCGGCAGCGGAGCTCAGCAGCGAGCAGCGCGCCGTCGTCGACCACCGCGTCGGGGCGCTCCTGGTCTTCGCCGGGCCGGGATCCGGGAAGACACGGACGCTGACCGCACGGATCGCCGCGCTGCTCAGAGACGGCGTGCGCGCGCAGGAGATCCTCGCGTTGACGTTCACCGTCCGCGCGACCGAAGAGATGCGCGTCAGGCTCGTCGGCCAGGACGCCGCGTACGGCCTGACCGTCTCGACGTTCCACGGGTTGTGCGCCCGGATGCTGCGCAGCCACGCGACACGGTTCGGCCGGTCAGTCGAATACTCGATTTATGACAGCAGCGACCTGCGGCGGCTCGTCGCAGACGTGCTCGCCGACCGCGAGTACGACAGCGAGCCGGCCGAGCTCGCGCGCGGCTTCGAAGCGGACGTCGTCAACGAGATCGCCAAGGCCAAGAGCGCCCTCTGGACCACCGAGGATCTGCGCGCACGGAGTGCGCATCCCGAGGGGGAGCTGATCGCCGACCTGTGGCAGCTCGTCGAGCAGGAGCTGCGGGCCAGCAACGCGTTTGACTTCCAGGACCTGCTCACCAACACCGTCGACGTCCTGACGGCATGCCCGGACGTCCGCGACCGCTACCGGCGACGGTGGCGCCACATCCTCGTCGACGAGTTCCAGGACACCGACCGAGCGCAGTTCGCGCTGCTGCTCAGGTTGGCCGGCGCGACGGGCTGTGGTCCTGACGGGTCGCTGATGGTGGTCGGTGACGACGATCAGGCGGTGTACGGCTGGCGTGGCGCCGCTGTCAGCAACCTGCTCGAGTTCGACCGGTCGTTTCCGTCGGCACGCACGCTGATGCTGCGCCGCAACTACCGCTGCAGCCGCCGGGTGCTCGCCGCCGCGATGCAGTGCATCCGCCACAACGAGCAGCGCGAACCGAAGGCGCTGATCGCGCGCAGCGGCGCGCCGGAGGGGACCGTCTCGCTGCGCCGGTTCGACAACGATCACGCCGAAGCCGCCGCGATCGCCCGTGACATCGTCGAACACCGCGACCGCGGCGTCGATCCCAGGGAGATCACGGTGCTCTGCAGGACGCTGCGCTACACGCGCGCGCTGCAGCAGGCGTTGACGGCCCGCGGGATCGCGCACCGTGTGATCGGTGGGCATTCGCTGTGGGAACGCGTCGAGGTGCAAGACGCGCTCAGCGTGATAGCGCTCGTCTGCAACCCGCACGACGAGGTCGCGTTCGGGCGCGCGATCGGCGCTCCGACAGATCGTGAGCAGTTCCGCGCAGCGCAGATCAAGGCGCCAACGCGAGGTGTCGGCAACGTCACCAAACGACGCGTCGCCAAGTACGCCCAAGCCGCCGGGATCGACATCCTGCGCGCCTGCTCGGCCGCGGACACCCTCGACATCCGCAAGGCCGCGCGGGAGCCCCTGCGCGTGTTCGGCAAAGCGCTGTCAGCAATCCGCCAGGAGCTCGTCGACGGTCGAGGCATCGACCATCTCGTGACCAGGGCCCTGACGTTCGAGGGCGGCCCCGTGTCGGTGTACGAGCACCTGCTGCAAAGCACCGACGACGCAGCGGTCCTCAAAGACACGCAGCGCGTCCTGGAGGACCTGCGGTCGCTGGTCCGTGCCGCCCGCACCTACGAGACCGAACACGCGGACGCGACGCTCGTCGGGTTTCTCGAGGAATCGCGTGTCGAGCCGGCCCAGGTCATCCATCCCGGCGAGGACGACCGGATGACGGTTTCGACGATTCACGGCGCCAAAGGCACCGAGGCCGAGATCGTCTACGTACTCGGCTGCGAGGAACGGGTCCTGCCCAGCGGCTACGCGATCGACGAGAACGACCCGCGGCGCATCGAGGAGGAACGCCGCCTCATGTACATCGCGCTGACCCGCGCCAAGACGCAGGCGACGGTGACCGTCGCCGGCGAGCGCATCGGCGACCAGCGGCCCCGCCGCCCCTCCCGGTTTCTCGCTGAAGCCGGGCTTCTCTGACATTCCAAGGAGGCATGATCATGCCCGCAGACGCTCAAACGCGGTGCGGTTCGCCGCGCCTCAGCCCGGTCGTCCATCACATCACCGTGGGCCGATACCGCGACCGACAGGGAGACCACCTGGTCGCGCTGGTCCGCGACCCCGACGCAGGCGGTCCTTGGCAGCTGACCGACACGCTCTGCGTGACCGACTTCCTCCCCGAGGAATCCGCCGCTGAAGCGATAACGACGGCGGAAATGTACCTGCGTGAACACGGAGGGACGCGGTGACCGAAGCGCAACCGCTCAACGCCGCAGACACGACAGCGACCATCGAGTCAGCTGCACGCGAGCGGCTCGCGCAGATCGCCCGCGCAGCCGGTTACGACCGTCCCGTCCTGGAAGCGATCGCAGACGCAGCGCTGCACCCGCGCCAGCCCGGCCCAGGCGAACGGGCGACAGACCGCCAGCTACACCAGATCACCGCAGCAATCGACGTCCTTACCACCGCTGGACGAACCCCCGCGCAGGTGCTCACTCGGCTAGGCGGCTTCAAGGACGCCGGCGGCGAATGGCGCTTTGAGTTCTGGCGCGCCGAACTGGCCGAAGCCAACCGCCGATGGAACATCCAGCAAGCGCACGGGCCAGCCGCGCCGACGCAGTACCTCGCTGCAGAGCCAGCCAGCCACCTCAGCTGACGGTCGCGCCCGCTCGCCCTTGACACCGATTCACAGAGCCCGCGAACACGCGCGAGAACCGCGTGCGCTGGCTGCTGCCGGCCATCACGCACCTTGTGAAAGGACCACCCGTTCATGTCGTACGCCACCGCAATCACATTCACGATCGAGGGCGTTCACGCCTCTGCGGTCAGCATCGAAGTCGACGTCCGCGACGGACTGCCGAGCTTCACCGTCATCGGTGTCGGCGACGCCGCCGCCCGCGAGCTGCGCGAACGCGTCCGCTGCGCCCTGCTCAACAGCGGCCTGCAGATGCCCGCCCGCCGCGTGACCGCGAACGTCGCGCCCGCACGGCACCGCTCCATCCATCTCGGCTGGGATCTCCCGATCGCCTGCGCGATCCTCGCCGCCGACGGACAGCTCCCCGCCGAGACGCTGCGGCAGTGGGCACTGTGGGGCGCCCTCAGGCTCGACGGCACGCTCGACGCGTGCCGCGGCACCCTCGCCGCAGCGCAATGCGCCGCCGCCGACCATGTCAACGGCCTGATCGTGGCCTCACGCAGCGCGCCCGAAGCCGCACTCGCCGACTACGTCACGGTCGCTGGCTGCGAAACGCTCAACGACGTCGTCGCCGTCCTGCGCACAGGCCAACACGCCGCGCACGCGCAACGCCTGGCCTCCACATCGCCGAAGTTGCCGGCGTCGCCGGATCTGACGGACTTGCTCGGCAACGACGCGGCGGTCCGCGCCGCCGTCATCGCCGCCGGCGGCGGCCACAACCTGCTCATCAGCGGCGCCCCCGGGTCCGGACGAACGATGCTCGCCCGCCGCGTCGGCGGGCTTCTGCCGCCGATGCGCCGCGACGAAGCGATCGAGGTCGCGCGGATCCAGGGGATCGCTGGACTGCGCGGAACGCCGGACCTCACGCGCCGTCCGATACGAGCTCCGCACCACAGCATCTCGACGGCGGCGCTGCTCGGCAACGACCGGTCGCTCGGAGAACTCACGCTCGCACACCGCGGCGTGATCGTGCTCGTTATCTGTAGTCGGCTGTGGGCGTCGTTGACGTCGGCACGGAGGACGTTTTTCCGTCCGACGGAGGGAGTTATCTACGCGGTGTCATGAGCGTCTCCCATGTCGTCGGCGGTGGTCCCTCCGAGCCAGCGTTTCGAG
>JBBSLI010000074.1:0-8707 GCA_038255395.1 Solirubrobacterales bacterium | reverse complement strand
CTACCTGCACCGGCTTGACCGGCAATGGCAGACCGGGGGCGTAGGGGTGCTGGTCCGTTACGCCGACGATCTCGTGGTGATGTGCAAGAGCCGCCGGGAAGCCGATCGCGCCCTCGCGGCGTTGACGGCGATCCTCGCGGAGCTGGGCCTTGAGCCCAAGCCCGCGAAGACCCGCATCGTGCATCTGACCGAAGGCGGTGAGGGCCTGGACTTCCTAGGCTTTCATCACCGCTGGGTGCGCTCACGGGACCCACGGTTCCGGCATGTCTGCTTTCTCGCTCGCTGGCCCTCACGACAGGCGATGCACCGCGCGCGCGATCGTGTGCGACAGCTCACGGCACGCGACCGGCTGCGCTGGCCGGTCGAGCAGGTCGTGCAGGACCTCAACCGGTTCCTGCGCGGCTGGGCGGGCTACTTCCGCTACGGCAACTCGACCGTCCAGTTCGATCAGATCGTCAAGCACGCCGATCGCCGGTTGGCGCTGCTGCTGGCGCACCGCCATCAGCGCGCCTGGTGGTATGGCCGGAAGCTCTTGAACTCCCGGCCTGACCGCTACGGCCTGATCAGCCTCAACGGAACCATCGTCGCGCCGCGACCCAACCGGCCGTGGCGCGCGGGACGCTGAATGCCGACGGTGAAGAACGTCGGTGAGCCGTGTGCGGGAGAACCGCATGCACGGTTCGATGGGGGGTGAGAGGAGACCAGCGACAGTCGGCTACGCCGCGCGACGCCAGGCGCCTCTCGCCTACCCGACCAACCTCCCGAGTCGTCCCAGGTGGTGACAAGCGCTTCGGAGGCTCGCGCGAGCTTGCCGATCCCGGTGAGCTCACGGTGCGCTCGCGCGCGAAGACTCCGCGCCTCTGGCCGGTCCGGCAACAGCAAGAGGGCTTCGTCGGCTCTCGCGCGGCTCTCTTGGTGGTCGCCTCGAGCCTGCGAGACCTTGGACCAACTGACGAGCGCGTCGTACGCGTCATCTGCGTTTCGGCGTCCCTGCGCCCGCCGGTGAAGCTCTTGGTGGACCAGTAACGCGAGGTCCGTGACGCTGCCGGTTGCGGCGGCGCCGTTCGACCAAGCTTTCACGCGCCAGTACGGCTCGGACACAACAGAGATGTTCACGGGGACCCCATTTGATTAGGACACGACGCTGCTGTCGGCGCTCGCCGTACCGAGTGTTGGCTCCCGGCGGCGCTATGTCGTGCTCGATCTGCGTGGGCGTTTCATTGGAACCCGTGAGAAATTGAGCCAGCATAGAGTCCCTGCCGCTGCGCCCGATGTCAACCGCGAGATATCGCGCGGACTGGAAGAGCGCATCCCCGCGGCCCGGAATGCCCGGCCGCGCGCGGTGCCTGGCATTACGGCTTGGAACACTCGGGAGCAGCCATCGCGGGCGCCGGCGAGAGCACCCCCTTGCGCGAATAGGAGCGCCCTCGCGCCCAGCTGTGCTGATCTGCCTCGCCTGCAATACACCACAATCCGGCTTGCGGGTCGACGTGAACGCCAGCGACGTGCACGCTGTGTCGGATAGTCTGCCGAGCGTGGGTCCTGTAAATCGCCCGGTTGCGTCCCTGTTTCAGCACAGCATTGGTCGCGCGTTGCGCGCGCATGACAAGCTTCCGCTACGAAGCGAGCTGCATCAACGATACTCCGCCCTCTATGTCGACGCAGACCAGCTGCAGCTGCTAGACACGGCTGATTGGCAGGTCGTGTACGGTCGGCGCGGCACAGGAAAGACACTCTTGTTCAGCATGTTTGTCGAGCGCACGCGACCCGACGCGGTGGGCAACCGTCAGTTGTCTGTACTGATCCCGACACAAGATTGCATGGTGTCGCCTGTTGGCCGCGACGTGTCCGACAAGACCCGCGCTCTCGGATACTTCCAGACATTCTTGGAGCGTCTCGTGGCCGATCTCGTCGCTCGCCTCGACGAGCTATTAGGCGAGCCCAAGTTCCTCGACGTCCTTAGTGGTCAGCGGCGCAGAGTCGTCGATCGCGCGGTCGAACTACAGGTCGCGCTGTTAGACCTCGCGAACACAGGGTTGCCTGTTGGCGCTTACACGGATCTCGCGCGATCGAAAAGTCGGGCGAGTCGGTCGGCTCGTCGTGAGGCGGGGGACTTCAAAGCCGACGCAAGGCTTGGCTCAGACCCGTTAGTGCGTCTGTCAGCCGAGGTCGGTCGCCACGTGAGCGCCTCCGAAGAGCTGTCTGAGCAAGAGACATCGGAATCAGGCGCGGTGCCGCGATTTGCGCTGGTGCGCAAAGTCCTCCTTGAGTTACTTCAGCTCCTGAAGATCGACCGTCTCACGATTCTGATCGATGAGTGGTCGATGCTCGATCCGACTGGAGCGACCGGCATCCAACCCGAGTTCGCGAACCTTCTGAAACGTACGTTCCACGGTACGAGGCACGTTACTATCAAGATGGCAACCAATCGCTACCAGACGCGCTTGAGCAACCGCGGGGCGGCGGGGAGTTATCGCGGACTTCAGACAGAAGCGGATATCTTCACAGCCGCGAATCTCGACAGGGCAGTCTTAGAACGGGGCGATCTTGTGGCGTTCTATGAGTCTTTGCTATTTAAGCGCTTGGTGCTGTTCGACGAATCCTTAGGCTATTTCGATGCTGCAGGAACGGGTCAGCCAGATGAGACATTCGTGTTATCGATTTTCCACAACCGGCGAGCATTCGAGGAGCTCGTGAAGGGATCCGAGGGCATACCCAGAGACTTTCTCGTGCTCTTTAACCAACTCGCACGGATTCACAAGCACTCGGTGAACCCACGGTGGACAGCACAGACTGTTCAGGACGTCATCCGCCAGCGTAGCGTCTCGGGGCAGGACGACATCGAATATCGCTCTGTTACCAGCCAGGTGATTGATCCATGCATACGAAGCGTGGCAGCTATGACGCAGTCGAGGATCTTCTTCATCCGCCGGGAGCATGTTTCGCAACTGGAGGACGCAGTTGATGAGCTCCTCGAAAAGCGGCTGATTCATGACTATCCCCGTGAGGAGCTCCCCGGCTTTGCAAGAGAGGGAAGCCGGGCATACCTCGTGGACTACGGTCTCTGGCTGGACTGGGAGCGGACACGCGGGATACAAGCCAGCGGCGACGTAGAGGAGAGCGCGTTGCCGGCGGACAGGTCGGTCTTCGCGGACTGGCACATAGATCCTGATCCAATCGAGCGCGAGGATCGCGTGCGGTGTCAGCATTGCGGCAGTGTCTTCACCGTTGAGCAGGCGGCATACGCACGCAAGGGTCTTTGTCCAGAGTGCTTCGAGCCCGTGGGAATCGATCCGCCCACCACCGCCTGAAACCTCAGATCGCGCGAGCCGTCGTGAGAGAGTCTTCGAGGCAGCACGGCCGGACCGACTGCGACCAACCGGGGCCGAAGTCACGCGCCGCTACGGTCCAGACCGACCATCTCGTAGCCGCGTGGTGGTCCCACGCTGGCACACATCCTCGCCCTCTCCACATCTCATCGTCGCGCTCGCGCGACACGATGGCGTCGCCACACACGCGTGGCGCACGATCGAAAGTACTGCTTCTCGGGGCATGAAACTGCTTCTCGGAGGCCGTGTCCGGGCCGGCGTCTCCGGTCGGCGGACCTGGGACAGGGGCTTCTGGGAGAACGCATGTTGGGCAGGCCGTTATTCGTCGATGGGCTGCGAGGCCGAGCTATTCGATGGCCGCCCCTGCGACTTGCCCGGTTGCGCTGCGAGCGCGAATCCGTCGATGTCGTTTGCCCACCGGTTCTCCTGACCGTCAACCGAAGCAAGAGGGGGTTGTGGTGAGGTCGATCGGGATGGATGTGCATCGCGACTTCTGCGAGGTCGCGCTGTTTGATCACGTCAGCGGGCGTCGGTCGCGCGGGCGTGTCGCGACGACGGTTGAGGATTTGCAGTTGTTCGCGCAGAGCCTTGGTCCGGATGACCGCGTCGCGTTGGAGGTCACCGGCAACGCGTGGGAGATCGCCAGGATCCTCGAGCCGCACGTCGCGAGGGTGATCGTCGTCAGCCCGGGCGACACGGGGATCCGCCAAGCGCGCGCGAAGACCGATCGCCTCGACGCCGTCGCGCTCGCCAAGCTGTTGGCGGCCGGGTCGCTGGACACGGTCTGGGTACCGGACGAGCGTGTCCGTGTGATGCGTCGCCGCCTTGCCAGGCGCCGGCAGCTCGTCGGTGCGTGCACGCGCGCGAAGAACGAGATCCATGCGGTCCTCATGCGTCGCCTCAAGGGGCGCCCGCCGGCGAGCGACTTGTTCGGTGTCAAGGGCCGCACGTGGCTCGCCGAGCAGCAGTTGCCAGTGGAGGAACGCGAGACCGTCGACGCCTGCCTGCGCCACATCGCGTTTCTCGACGGCGAGATCGCCGAGGTCGAGCGTGTGATCGCGCTGGACGCGCTCGCGTGGCCTGACGTGCGCCGGCTGATGACCGTCCCGGGTGTCAACGTGGTCGTCGCCGCGACGTTCCTCGCGGCGGTCGGCGACATCCGCCGCTTCCCCGGATCGCGCCAGCTCGTCGGCTATCTCGGCCTTGACCCCAAGGTCCGCCAGTCCGGCAGCGCGCCGGCGACGCACGGACGGATCTCCAAGCAGGGCTCGAGCACCGCCCGCCACGCCCTCGTCGAAGCGTGCTGGAGCACCGTTCGCGCCCCCGGCCCGATGCGCGCCTTCTACCAGCGCGTCCGCGCGCGTCGCGGCCACCAGATCGCGATCGTCGCCGCCGCGCGCAAACTGGCGTGCCTGTTTTGGTGCATGCTGACCCGCGGCGAGGACTACGCCTACGCCCAGCCATCACTGACACGCCGCAAGCTGCGCAAGCTCGAGCTCACCGCCGGCGCGCCGCGCCACAAGGGCACACCCGGCCTCTGGGCCGCAAACAAGCAGTTCGCCCAAGCCGAACGCGACCTCGCCCTGCGGGCCGAGCTGGCCTACAAGAACACCGTCCGCGACTGGGCCGCCAGCGCACCGGCGAAAGCGGGCGCGAGCGCGACACCGGGGCACGCATCACAAGGGCCCTCGAAGGGCCACGTCGCGCGGCAGACCACAAGCCCCTGACGCCTGCACTTCGACTCGTCGGTCACCCGCGCCCACAGATAACTCTGCCACCAAGGAGGCCCAACGGCAACACGACTTGACTTTCATCCGTCGACGATTCCGGCACTCCGACCACTGCGCTGTCGGCATCTCGTGGGCGAGGCCGCGTGCTACGTCGCCTGCAAGACCAACAGCCCGATTGCGGCGGTGGTGAGCGTGGCCACGATGAGCACCAGCAGGTCGCCGGCGCCGCCGGTCACCAAACGCATCCGGGGTGGGAGCAGATGGACGCGGTGGGCGCTGATGGGGCCGAGCAGTGGTGCGCCGTGCGGTGTGCAGGCGTCGGCGAGCAGGTGCGCGCCGTAGCCGCAGCCGACGCCGATGAAGACGGGCAATCGGAGCGGCGGCCAGAGCGCTCCTGCGGCTCCAGCGAGGACGACCGTCACCACGGCGCCGCTGAGCAGCCAGTGCGTCGCGCCGCGGTGCTGGGCCACGGCCGCGAAGATCGTCATCGGCAGGCGCAGCACGCGACCGGCGAGTCGGGCGACGAGGCTGCGGCGCTCCAGGCGCGTGCGGCGGTGGATCCGTGCGCCGGGTTGGTCGGCGTCGGGCAGGCGCGAGCCCAGCAGCGAAAAGCAGACGGCTGCGGCCGCGACGAGCCTGCTGCTGTCCACGGCGGCGCACGCCGCCAGAGTGGTTGCAGCGCCAACCGCTTGATGCGTCCGATTCGTCACGTCGACGATCCTCCTGCGAGAAGCAGACGGACAATCGCGAGCGAGCCATGTCGACTCTGCGCGCTCGCGAAGACGGCCGGCGCTGCGACGGCAGCGCTGGATGCCCAGTTAGCCGGCCGAGATCGTGGCGTCCCCGGCCGCGCCTAAACTGCTCCGGCGATGCGGTTTAGGCCATCGAATAGGCCATCGGGCCAGTCAAGAGCCATTCGTGGCCGGATGACCGCCGCTATAAACCTTGCGATTTCCAGCTATTTCCTCACTATGGGCGCGGCGGGTTTCGAACCTGCGACCTCTCGCGTGTGAAGCGCGACGTGGGGGTTGACGCCCAACCGCCGGAGCAGGGCCGTTTGTTCTGATTTGCGGCGGTTTCGGGTCGCGAGACGGAGATCCGATCGCGACACCGCAGAAGTGCGCTATTTGCGGACGATTGGCGGGGTTTGGGCAGCGCTGCCTAAACGAGGGCAAGTCGTACACGCGCGCGCGAGGTCGGTCGTCGCTGCGCGTGCCCACCCACTGCCAGCTACGAGCGCGCGGTGCTGCGCCCGAACGGGGGCTGTGAGGTCGAGCGCTGATCCGTCGGAGTGTGCTGGCTGATAGGCCGATCGTGCGTGCCGCAGTTCGGCGCGGTTCACAGGATGCGGTGCCGTATGAGTCCCCGTTGCCGGAAGTCAAACCGGGCGGGTCTATCGGGACAGTCGCGACACTCGTCCGCGGGGGAGGGGGGCAGCATGCCGCCCGTGTCGGGAGTGGACCGGCTTTCGGCTCCACGTGGGTATCGACGAGAGCGCGCCATGCAGCCAAAGCGGAGGCACTCGGCCGGGCGCGTCGGCGCCACGGCAACCGACGTTGGTGGGCTTCACGTTGGCGTGCAAGTATCGACGTATGACGGCGCGACGCTACATCGCCGGAGCTCTCGTGGTCCCTCTTCTGGCGTGCGCCGTGGCCGCCGCAGTTCTCCTGCAAAGCGAAGCGCGTGCTTCTGCGCTATGCGGCGGTGAGGGCTTTTCTGTCGCATCGCCCTCGTGGTGGCCGCCGGGCGCGACGTGCGGGGGTGGGGAACCGTCGTTCGAGATCACGATGCTGGACCCGTTGTACTTCTTCGTCCTCATCGCGCTTGGCCTCGGGCTGTACGGCGCGCACGCCGTCGCTCGACCACGGTTAGCTGGACAAGCCCAGCGCAGAAACGCACGATAACCGGACGAGTGATCGGGGAACCGGCCAGCGGCGCGAGTCTCAGCGACGGCCGCGTCCGTCCGGGCCGAGATGCGAGCAGCATCCGTCACGAAGGCGCGCCCAAGCGGATAGCGTGTCGGGCGTGTACGACGACGCTGTGATTGCGGAGGCCGCGCGTCGGATTCATGATGCGGCCCCGGGCGCTCAGGTGATCTTGTTCGGATCGCACGCCCGCGGCGCGGCGCGCGCCGACAGCGACCTTGATCTGTTGGTGGTCGAGCCCCAGGTTGAGGACGCCTCACGCGAGGAGGTGCGCCTGCGTCGCGCGCTGCGCGGGCTTGGGCTGTTCGCGGACGTCGTCGTCGTTAGTAGCGCCGACGTTAGACGCCTTCGCGATGTGCCAGGCAGCGTGGTCGGTGTCGCGCTGGCCGAGGGCCGCGTGCTCGCGGCGTGATCAACGAGGTCGCCGCCGGTCTGCTGGCGCGCGCTTGTGACGACGCCGCCGCGGTACGCGCGGTCGTCGATGTCGCCGGCGTGACAGACGCAATCGTCGGATTTCATGCGCAGCAGGCCGTCGAGAAGTCCATCAAGGCGGTCCTTGCGTCGCGCGAGCAACGCTTCCCGCTCACGCATGACGTCGAGGGCCTGCTCGAGCGCTGCGACCAAGCCGGGGTAGAAGTCCCTTCCGAGCTTGAGCACAGCGCTGGGCTGCTCACGCCGTACGCCGTTCGCCATCGCTACGGCGGTGAACCGCCGGACCTCGTTGACCGGCAAACCGCGCTGTCGCTCGCCGCGCTCGCCGTCGAGTGGGCGACGGCGCAACTCGCATCCTGAGCCGAGCGCCTCCGGCATCGCACAGTCAACCGTGACAACACCGGCGGGCAAGCGCCGGCGCAAGGCCAGCTTTCGTGTCCCGCTTGAGGACCGGCTTGCGGACGTCGACATCGTAGTCGACGAGAGCGCCCCTGCCAGGCGAAAGCGGGTAGCCAGCTACGTTCAGGGCGTGAAGGTTCGAAATCAGCATCCGGCCTCAGCGGCCCGAACTGTCGCGTCGGTAGCGCTTCTCTGCGTGATGGTCGGCTGCGGCTCGGACCCTGAGCGACGTTCGCCGCCGCCGTCATCGGCCAACCGACTGCTGGATGCCGAGGTCGCCGCGCGGCTACGAGCCGTGGCAGGACCCGCGCGGCGGGCCTACTTGCCGCGTCGCCTCGACATGCGACGGATCGCGAAGTTTCCGTGGACGAGGATGTTCGTGTACGAAGAAGCTGCCAACTATGAAACGCCATCAGTGATCCGGGCGGACCTCGCTAAGCATGGGGTGACCACGGCAGGTCCGGGCATCTTCGCGACGAGGCGGCCGTTGATCGTGTTCGCCAATGGACGTCGGGTGGTGAGGGTCGCTCACTCGTCCGCGATCGACTTCCAGTGCTTGGCCATCGCGAAGCCCCTTCGCCGAAACGACCCACTGATCTGGATCACCCGATCCAAGGGCGCGCGCGAGAAGCATCGCTACCCGCTAGTTGCCGCACCTGTGCCGTTTCCCAAGCCGGACGAGAACCCTTGCTTGGACTCCTTCGGGATCCTGACCTGACCGGATTCTTGTCGCCCGATCGCGCGCCAAATGGGGGTCTCCTGACGTTTCCGTGGGTCGGTGAACGCGATTTCACCGCGGCAGTGGCGGGCAGAGTCCGGCGAGGGAGAGCATCGCGAGCGCGATCAGGGCGCCGGGGCTGTGAAAGCCGTAGGCGCGTCGGGTGATCATCCT
>JBBSLI010000073.1:0-9555 GCA_038255395.1 Solirubrobacterales bacterium | reverse complement strand
GGAAACCCCGGGCGCCGATCACCGCCTGGCGGCGTCCTCGGACGCTCGATGTGGCTGAGCCACACCTTCGGTCCTGCGTCCTTGCCAGGCGGCGCCGGCATCCCGGGTTTTCCAGCGACCTGTTACGAGACGGACCACTAGTCGGCGAGCAGGAGAGCCCCGACCTGGTACTCATCGCTCGGGGACATGAACGCCGTAGCGCTCTCGCAGTTGGCGACCAGGTAGAGCTGGTAGGTACCGGGCTGCTTGACGTCGGTGATGGCCCACGTGTCGAACGCAACTCCAGGGGAGGCGACGTCGCCGCTACCGCGTCGTTCCGAGCCTCGGATTCCCGGAGCTGTTCCCGCACCCGGAGCCGCGAGGTGCAGCCGGACCCGGACCTCGCCCGACGTGCAGTACGACACGAGCCGCGCGTGCCCGAAGGCGTTGATCCGGCCCGCCGCGGTGAGGGTGAACTCCGTCGACTTGATGACCGTGCCCGGCAGTTGCGGCAGTTGCGGTGCGGTGTCGTCGATCGCGTGACCGAGGTAGACGGCCCGGCTCGGGCCCGCCGGACCCTGTCGTCCCTCGGGACCCGGCGAACCGGTGGCTCCGGCGTCGCCCTTGGCGCCGGGGGCACCGCTGGCGCCCGGCGCCCCGTCGGCCCCGTCGGCCCCGTCCTTCCCGGCCGGCAGCTGGCCGGCCTTGAAGTCCTTCGACAGCAGGCTGCGGTCCTTCACCTTCGCGGATGTCACCGCGTTGGACTTCAGCTGGGTCGGGCCGACGCTGTTGCGCGGCAGCGTGATCGCGGCGTATGACGTGCCGGAAAGCGCGATGAACAGCGCGAGATAGGCGACGGCGTTGCTGCGCAGGTGGGGGATCACATGGACATCGTGACGCAGCTGGGCCCGATCCACGCAGGGTCCTAGTCGGATGGCGGGGTATGGCGGGCGACGATCGCCTCCACGTCGACGCCCGGCGGCAGCGTGCCGTACTGCAGCCCCGCGTCGCCCGCCAGCCGCGACGCGCAGAACGCGTCGGCCACCGGGGCGGGCGCGTGGCGGACGAGCAGCGAGCCCTGCAGCGCGAGCGCCATCCGCTCGACGACCCGCCGCGCGCGCTGCTCGATCGCCTCGAGGTCGGCGAACTCGTCGCGCAGCGCGGCGCTGTAGGCGTCCAGCCGCGGATCGGCGCCGGCGGCCTCGTCGACCTCGTCAAGAAACGCGTCGAGCACCTCCGGCGAGCGGCTCAGGGCGCGCAGGACGTCGAGCGCCATGACGTTGCCCGACCCCTCCCAGATCGAGGCCAGCGGCATCTCGCGATACAGGCGCGGCATGCCGGACTCCTCGACGTAGCCGTTGCCGCCGAGGCACTCGAGCGCCTCGAACGCATGCCCCGGCCCGCGCTTGCAGACCCAGTACTTGCCGACCGCCGTCGCGAGGCGCTTGAGATGGCGTGCGTGCTCGTCGTGCTCTGCCTCGTCGTAGGCACGCGCGAGGCGCATCGCGAGCGCCGTCGCGGCCTCGGACTCGACGCACAGGTCGGCGAGCACGTTGCGCATGAGCGGCTGCTCGGCGAGGCGCCTGCCGAACGCGCTGCGGTGGGCGGCGTGCCAGGTCGCGTTCGCGACGCCCCAGCGCATCCCGGCGGCGGTCCCGATCACGCAGTCCAGGCGCGTATGGCCGACCATCTCGATGATCGTCGGCACGCCGCGGCCGGGCTCGCCGACGATCTGTGCCCACGCGCCGTGCAGCTCGATCTCGCTCGACGCGTTGGAGCGGTTGCCGAGCTTGTCCTTCAGGCGCTGGAGGTGAAAGGCGTTGCGCGTGCCGTCGGGCAGTATCCGCGGCAGCGCGAAGCACGTGATGCCCTCCGGCGCCTGCGCGAGGACGAGGAAGAGGTCGCACATCGGCGCCGAGCAGAACCACTTGTGGCCGGTCAGCTCGTACTCGCCGCCGCCGCCGCCGATCGCGCGCGCAACGGTCGTGTTCGCACGCACGTCCGAGCCGCCCTGCTTCTCGGTCATCGCCATGCCGCACAGCGCGCTGGCCTTGGTTCCGGACCCGCCAGCCCCGCCGAGGACCGGGTCGTAGGTCGTCGCCATCAGCCGCGGCACCCACTCCGCCGCGACGGCGGGCGCGGCGCGCAACGCCGGCACGGCGGCGAACGTCATCGTGATCGGGCAGGCGAACCCGCCCTCGGCCTGCGTCGCCGTCAGGTACATCGCCGTCCGCGCGACGTGCGCGCCGTCGTTGCCCGCGGTCCAGGCCAGGCTGTGCAGCTCGTGGCCGACGGCGAGTGCCATGAGGTCATGCCAGGCGCGATGGAACTCGACCTCGTCGATGCGGTTGCCGTAGCGGTCGAAGGTCTTCAGCTGCGGCGGGTTCTCGTTGGCCTCGAAGCCCCAGCGCAGCGGCGCGCCGCCGAACGCGGCGCCGACCTCGCGGGCGCGCTCGTGCGCCCAGCCGCCGCCCTCGCGCGCGAGCGCCTCGACGAGCGGCACGTTGTCGTCGAAGAGGTTGCGCTGCTCCAGCGGCGGGGCCTGGTTTGCGACCTCGTGGGTCTGAAACGGCGACGATTCAGCGGGCGGCATGGGCGGCTCCTCGTGTTCCGACGGCGCGCAGGCAGAAGGCGGTCAGCTCGGCGACGAGCCCCGGTGCGGCGCCGGCGGCGGTCGGCGACGTGGGGCCGACGAGCGCCTCGCCGATCGCCCCGACGAGCGCCGTCGCGCTGAGTGCGCAGTCCTGTGGCGGCAGGTCGCCGGCGTCGACGCCGGCGCGCAGGATCGCCGCGAAGACGTCGCGGTAGGCGCCCCGGAAGACGAGGCGCTCGGCCTCGACCGCGGGGTCGACGGGCTCGGCGAGCAGCGCCCACGCCAGCCGCCGCCCTGCGAGCGCGCGCTGCGCGAAGACCTCGACCGCGGCCGCGATCCGCTCCGGTGCGGGCCCGCTCGTGGCCGCCGCGGCGGCTGCGACGGCGTCGACCTCGCGCTGGGACGCGGTGCGGAAGACCTCGGAGAACAGCTCCGCCTTGGATGGAAAGTGGCGGTAGACGCTGCCCGTCGCGACGCCGGCCCGCCGCGCGACCGCCGCGATCGACGCCTCGCGGTAGCCGCCGCGCGCGATCAGCTCATGCGCCGCGCGGACGATCCGCGCGCGGGTCTGGGTGCGGCGGGCCTCCGTGCGCGCGGTCGGGCGATAGGGCACGCAAGAAGTGAACTAGGCTTCAGCTCTTGGGGCAAGGCGCGGCGGGTGCTACGCCCGCAGGCGCGCCTGCAGCGCGGCCACGGCGTGCGGCGCCGGCTCCAGGCCGGCGTCGCGCAGCGCCGACGCGGCGTCGGCGAGCAGCGCCGCCCGCAGGCTCGCGTCCGCCTGCGCGAGCGCGACAAGCCGCTCGATCTCCCGCCGTGCGCGCGGCAGCTCCTGCGCCGCGCGGATCCACGACGCTGGCGGGGGCGGCAGCTCGGCCAGCAGATCGGCGATGCGTTGCTCGTTCATCGCTCACCAGACGGCGCAGGGGGCGCCGATCTTCCCTGCGCCTCGAGCTTGCGGCGCACGCGCGCGAGGCAGCGCGAGATGCGGCTCGCGATCGTGCCGGCCGGGATCCCGAGCGCCGCGCCGATCGTCGCATAGCTCTCGTCGCGCGCGAAGAAGCGGTCGAGCACATCGGCGCAGTGCTCGGGCAGGTCCTCCATCGCCGCACGCACCGTGAGCGCCTGCTCGAGCGTGGCGATCGCATCGTCGGCGGCGATGTCGAGGTACTCGATCAGCTCGGCGTCCGCGGGCCGCTCGCGCGCGGCGGCGCGCAGCGCGTCGACCGCCAGGCGGCGCGTGAGCTGCGCGAGCCAGGGCCGGAAGGCGGCGTCGTCACGCAGCTTCGGGAGCTGCTCGTGGACGCGTGCGAAGACGTCCTGGAACGCGTCCTCGGCGACCTGCGGGGGCAGCCGGTAGGCGCGGCCGAGGATCGCGTGGACGTAGCGTCCGAACCGCTCGACGAGCAGCGCCCAGGCGGCGTCGTCTCCCGCTCGGCAGCGCGCGATCAGCTCGGCGTCGCTCGGTGGTCCGGCCATGCGCCGAAAAACTGTACGTTGCCGCGGTTGACAGCGCCCGCGAATCGCCCCGACACTGACCGGGCCGATGGATCACGAGGAACCTGAGGGCGGTGGCGCGCTGGCCGCGCACACGCTCGCGCAGGCGGCGGCGCTGATCGCCGATGCCGCCCGGCGCGCTGCGCCGCAATGGGACGGGGCGGCCGGCGCGGCCGCCCAGGCGCAGGCGCTCGCCCGCCGCGCGGCGCTGCTACGGGCGCACAACGCCACCACCTTCTCCGCCGCGAGCGAGGCGCTCGAGGGCACGATCGCGTCCGACCGGGCCGCGACCCGCGACCATCTGCTCGGCGATCTGCTCGCGCGCGCCGCGGACGCGCCGCTCGCGATCGCGCAGGCCGCCGCCGACGCGGCGGCGCTCGGCGTCCACGTCGCCGAGCACGCACCGGGCTTCGCCGCGGCCGACGCGATGGCCGCCGCGGCGACCGCCGCCGGGGCGGCCCGCGCGGCGGCGCAGCTCGTCGCGGTCAACCTCGCCACGCGCGCCGACGACCCGCGGCTACGGGCCGCCCGCGCCGCAGTCGCCGCCGCCGATGCGGCGGTGGCGGGCGCCGGCGGCTGAGCGCCTGCCGCCCCGATCAGCTCGCGACGAGGGAGCGCCGGCGCAGCAGCATGCCCTGCATCCGCGCCACGGCGGTCGGCTCGCTGCGTCGCAACCGGCGCAGGTCCAGCGCGCTGATCGTCAGCAGCGCCATCGGCGTCGCGGCGATGACGGTCACGCTGCCGACGTGCCGCTCGAAGGCGCCGATCTCACCGACGACATCGCCCCTCGTCAGGCGGGCGACGTGCGCGCCGCCGCGATGCAGATCGGCGTCGCCGGACTCGATCGCGATGAGCTCGAAGGCGAACGCGCCGTCGCGGGCGAGCACGTCACCGGCCTCGACGCGCGTCTCGCAGCAGACGGCGGCCAGCGCCGCGCGATCGTCGCAGGGCAGCTCCGCGAACAGGGGTACGGCGTCCAGGCGGGCGAGGTCCATCGTCTTCCTCCGTCGGTGTCCTGTCCACAAGACGCGCGAACCCCGCGGTTGATTGCGTGACGTGCGTCACACAGCGCTGACTCCTAGAGGACCGCCAGCGCCGCGGCGAAGGTCGCGCTCGGACGCATGACCGCATCCACGCGCGCGGCGTCCGCCCGGTAGTAGCCGCCGATCTCGACCGGCGCTCCCTGCACGGCAGCGAGCTCGGCGACGATCGCCTCCTCGTCCGCCGCGAGCCGCTCGGCCAGCGCCGCGAAGCGCGCCGCGAGCTCGCGGTCCTCGTCCTGGCCGGCAAGCTCCTGCGCCCAGTACAGCGCGAGGTAGAAGTGGCTGCCGCGATTGTCGAGCTCGCCGCAGCGGCGCGACGGCGAGCGGCCCTGCTCCAGCACGCTGCCGGTCGCCCGGTCCAACGCCTCGCCGAGCAGCTTGGCGCGCGCGTTGTGCGTCTTCTCGGCCAGCATCTCCAGCGACACCGCGAGCGCGAGGAACTCCCCCAGCGAGTCCCAGCGCAGGTGGTTCTCCGCGAGCAGCTGCTGGACGTGCTTGGGCGCCGACCCGCCGGCGCCCGTCTCGAAGAGGCCGCCGCCGTTCATGAGCGGCACGATCGAGAGCATCTTCGCGCTCGTGCCGAGCTCGAGGATCGGGAAGAGGTCGGTGAGGTAGTCGCGCAGGACGTTGCCGGTGACCGAGATCGTGTCCTGGCCCGCGCGAGCGCGCTCGAGCGTGAAGCGCGCCGCCTCGGCGACGCGCAGGATCTCGATCTGCAGGCCCTCGGTGTCGAGCGCCGCCAGCGCCGGGCCGACCTTCTTCAGCAGCTCGGCGTCGTGCGCCCGCGTCTCGTCGAGCCAGAAGACCGCCGGCGCGCCCGTCGCGCGCGCCCGGTCGACGGCGAGCCGCACCCAGTCCTGGATCGGCGCGTCCTTGCACTGGCACATGCGCCAGACGTCGCCGGCGTCGACCTCGTGCTCGAGCAGCGTCGTGCCGCCGTCGTCCACGACGCGCACCGTCCCGGCGGACGCGATCTGAAACGTCTTGTCGTGCGAGCCGTACTCCTCGGCCTTCTGCGCCATGAGGCCGACGTTCGGCGTCGTGCCCATCGTCGCCGGGTCGAAGGCACCGTGCTCACGGCAGTGGTCGATCGTCTGCGCGTACAGCGCGGCGTACGAGGAGTCGGGGATGACGAACTTCGTGTCCTGCTGCTCACCGGCCGCGTTCCACATCTGCCCCGAGGAGCGGATCGCGGCGGGCATCGAGGCATCGACGATCACGTCCGAAGGTGCGTGCAGGTTCGTGATGCCCTTGTCGGAGTCGACCATCGCGATCGACGGGCCCGCGGCGAGGGCGGCGTCGACCGCGTCGCGCGCCTCCGGGTGCGCGGCCAGCAGGCTGGCGAGACCGTCGTTGGGGTTCGCGTCGAGGCCGTCGTAGACGTCGCCCACCACGGCTCGCACCGCGTGGCCGAAGATGATCGGGTCGGACACCTTCATCATCGTCGCCTTCAGGTGGACCGAGAAGAGCAGGCCCTGCTGCTCGGCGTCGGCGACCTGTTCGGCGAGGAACGCGTCGAGCGCCGCGCGGCGCATGACGGCCGCGTCGAGCACCTCGCCGGCGAGTACCGGGATGCGCTCCTTGAGCACCGTCACGGTGCCGTCGGCCGCGACGTGCTCGATCCGCGCGGCACCCTCCGATCGCGCCGTCACGGACGTCTCGGTGGAGCGGAAGTCGCCGTCGGACATCGTCGACACGTGCGACTTCGAATCGGCCGACCACGCCCCCATGCGGTGCGGGTGCGTGCGCGCGAAGGCCTTGGCGGATGCCGGCGCGCGGCGGTCGGAGTTGCCCTCGCGCAGGACCGGGTTGACCGCGCTGCCCTTGACGGCGTCGTACTTCGCGCGCGCTCGTGCCGACGGATCCTCCGGATAGTCGGGGATCGCGAAGCCCTTGTCCTGAAGCTCGGCGATCGCCGCCTTGAGCTGCGGCAGCGATGCGCTGATGTTCGGCAGCTTGATGATGTTCGCCGCGGGCGTCTTCGCCAGCTCGCCGAGCTCGGCGAGCGCATCGGGGACCTGCTGCTCGGGGGTCAGCAGCTGCGGGAACTGAGCGAGGATCCTGCCGGCGAGCGAGATGTCGCGCGGCTCGACTTCGACGTCCGCGGCGGCGGCGAACGCCTGTACGATCGGCAGCAGCGAGGCCGTGGCCAGCGCGGGCGCTTCGTCAGTGAGGGTGTAGATGATCTTCATGGCGCGCCGACACGCTAGCGGCGCGCGGGAGGCAGGCATGGCTCACGACGTGACATTCATCCCCGGCGACGGCACCGGCCCCGAGCTGACGGAGGCCACCCGGCGCGTTCTCGAGGCCACCGGCGTCGACCTCAACTGGGACCGCCACGAGGCCGGGATCGACGCGTACAAGCAGCACGGCAACCCGTTTCCGGATGCGACGCTTGCGTCGCTGAAGAGCACCGGCGTCGGCATCAAGGGGCCGACGACGACGCCGGTCGGCTCGGGCTTTCGCTCGATCAACGTCCTGCTGCGCAAGGAGCTGGACCTGTACGCGTGCATCCGGCCCTGCAAGGCGCTCGAAGGCGTGCGGACGCGCTTCCCGGAGACCGATCTCGTCATCGTGCGCGAGAACACCGAGGACCTCTACGCCGGGATCGAGTTCGAGCGCGGCACCGCCGAGAACGCCGTGCTGCGCCAGACGCTCGCCGAGCTCGGCTCCGATGTTCGCGAGGACGCCGGCATCTCGATCAAGCCGATCAGCGTCTTCGGCTCCGAGCGGATCGTGCGCCACGCCTTCGACTACGCCGTCACCCACGGGCGCAAGAAGGTCGTCGCCGCGCACAAGGCGAACATCATGAAGTTCTCCGACGGCCTGTTTCTGGAGGTCGCGCGGGAGGTCGCCGCCGACTATCCGGCGATCGAGTTCCAGGACGTCATCATCGACAACCTCTGCAACCAGCTGATCACGTATCCGGAGGACTACGAGGTCATCGTGCTGCCCAACCTCTACGGGGACATCGTCTCCGACCTGGCCGCCGCGATGATCGGCGGCCTGGGAGTGGCCGGCGGCGCGAACGTCGGCGCGCAGGCCGCCGTGTTCGAGGCGACGCACGGGTCCTCGCCGTCGTATGCGGGCAAGAACCGCATGAACCCGACGGCGCTCATGCTGTCGGGCGTCTACATGCTCGATCACCTCCAGGAGCACGCCGCGGCGCGCGCGCTGGAGCACGCGATCGCAGCCGTCATACGCCGAGGCGACAAGGTCACATACGATCTGAAGGCCAGTCGTACTGACCCAACCGCAGTCGGCACCAGCGAGTTCGCCGACGCAGTGATCGAGGAGATGAACGCATGAGCGGGAACGCCCCAGTGAAGGTCGCCGTCACCGGTGCCGCCGGACAGATCGGCTATGCCTTGCTGTTCCGGATCGCGTCCGGCCAGCTGCTGGGGCCCGACACGCCCATTGCGCTGAAGCTGCTCGAGATCCCGCAGGCCGTCAAGGCCGCCGAGGGCACGACGCTCGAGCTCACCGACTGCGCGTTTCCGCTGCTGGCATCCGTCGACATCTACGACGATCCGGCGCAGGCCTTCGACGGCGTGAACATCGCCATGCTCGTCGGCGCGCGGCCGCGCTCCAAGGGCATGGAGCGCGCCGACCTGCTCGAGGCCAACGGCGCGATCTTCAAGCCTCAGGGCGAGGCGCTGAACGCCGGCGCGGCGGACGACGTGAAGGTGCTCGTCGTCGGCAACCCGGCGAACACGAACGCGCTCATCCTCGCCGCCAACGCGCCGGACATCCCGGCCGAGCGAATCACCGCAATGACACGGTTGGACCAGAACCGCGCCGTCGCGCTGCTCGCGCAGCAGCTCGGTGCCGGCGTCGACGCGGTCTCGGACCTCGTCGTCTGGGGCAACCATTCCCCCACTATGTTCCCGGACCTGTTCAATGCCACCGTGAACGGCGAGCGGGCCGTCGACCAGGTCGATATGGACTGGTACGAGAACACCTACATCCCGCGTGTCGGCAAGCGCGGCGCCGAGGTGATCGAGGCGCGCGGTGCGTCGTCGGCCGCCTCCGCCGCGAACGCGGCGATCGACCACGTGCGCGATTGGGTCAGCGGCGCGGAGGGACTGCGCTCGATGGCCGTCGCGTCCGACGGCTCCTACGGCGTCGCCGAGGGGATCATCTCGAGCTTCCCGGTGCGCCTCGACGGCGACGGCTATGCGATCGAGCAGGGCCTCGAGGTCGGCGAGTTCGCGCAGGCGAAGATCGACGCGACCGTAGCCGAGCTCACCGGCGAGCGGGCCGCGGTCGAGCAGCTCGGGCTCGTCTAGTGGAATCGGCGCCGGTTCCACGGGGTCAGGGCTCCCACCAAGGGCCTGACCCCGCGGAGCAGGCGTCAGGCGGCGTCCTTGGGGTGCCAGCCGCGTCCGTCCTTGCGTACAAGGCCGTCCTCGGCGAGCCCGGGGAGGACCCGGTACAGGTAGTTCT
>JBBSLI010000072.1:0-11154 GCA_038255395.1 Solirubrobacterales bacterium | reverse complement strand
GGTCATTCGCCGCCAGCTGCTGGCCGGGCATCTCGATGCGCGCCGAGCCCGGCTCGCCCTGACCGATCTCGTCGAGCTGCCGCTGCGCCGTGCTCCACATCGGCCTCTGCTGTCTCGCTGCTGGGAACTCAGGCAGAACCTGACCGTCTACGACGCCGCCTACGTCGCCCTCGCCGAGCTGCTCGACGTCGTGCTGCTCACTGCCGATGCACGGCTCGCGAACGCGCCAGGACCAGGGTGCCAGTTCGATCTGCTCTAGAAGCGCATCGAACAACGGTCACAGGACGGTCGCTGTCGCACATCCGCATATCCAGATGTATGCTTTGATGCATGCGCACGACCATCGAGTTTGATCCCGACGTAGCAGCTGAGCTGGCTCGTCGCCGAGGCGAGGGTCGCGGCACGCTGCGCGATGACGTCAACAGCCTGGTCCGGCTCGGACTGGCGCATGAGCGCAATCGCGCGGCGGCAGCCCCGACGCGCTTCAGCACGCCGACGTTCGACAGCGGCAGCCCGCTCATCTCGGTCGACGACGTCGAAGCGGCGATCAGCCACGCCGAGGGAGATGAGCACCGCTGATCCTCGTCGATGCCAACCTGCTCATGTACGCGGTTCACACGCAGTTCGACGCTCACTCCGATGCCAAGACCTGGCTCGACGACCGGCTCAACGGCACCGACAACGTCGGTCTGCCATGGGGCGCGCTGCTCGCGTTCGTGCGCCTATCGGCGAGCGCACGCGTGCTGAGCCGTCCGATCGCGTTGCGCGACGCGGCAGCGGTCGTCGGCGCATGGCTCGAGCTTCCGGTGACCTGGACACCTCAGCCCACCGAGCAACATTCGCAGACCCTCGGCACGCTGCTCGCCGGCGAGTCCAAGGCCGACCTCGTGCCCGACGCGCACCTTGCCGCGATCGCCATCGAGCACGGGCTGACGTTGTGCAGTACCGACCGTGACTTCGCGCGGTTCGACGGGCTGCGCTGGATCGACCCGCTGAAGCCGTAGAGCGACGGTCCGCGTTCGGGCACTCGCTCGCCGACGACCTGTCGCATGCCGACGATCGCGCCAGTGTCGCAGTCGCGCTACGCTGTGCGACATGGGCGACATCTCGGTTCGGGATCTTCGCAACGACACGGGCGAGGTCCTTCGGCGCGTGGAAGCAGGCGAGACGGTGATCGTCCATAGCAATCGACGGCCGGTCGCTCAGATCGTGCCGCTGCTCGAGCGCCCGACCTGGCTGCCAGCCGCGCGGTTCTTCTCCAAGGTCCTTGCGCATCCCGCCGATCGGGGACTCCACGAGGATCTCGCCAACCTGCAACCGGACACCATCGACGACCTGTGAGCGGCCGCGCGATCGCCGACACCTCGTTGTTCATCGCTCATGAGACTGGCCGGCCCGTGGACCGCTACGAGCAGGACGTCGAGATCGCGGTCTCGATCGTGACGATCGCCGAGCTGGAACTGGGCGTGCTGGCGGCTGCGGAGCCTCGGACCCGGTCGATTCGTCTGCAAACGCTCCGCGACGCCGAGCAGCTCAGCGCCCTTCCGGTGGATCGCCGAGTGGCGTCGGCGTTCGCATCGCTCGCCGTGCAGATGCGCGCCACAGGGCAGGGCCGACTTGGTATCCAGGACGCCTGGATCGCCGCGACCGCGATCGCGCACGACGCGGACCTGCTGACCCAGGACGCGGACTTCGACGCGGTTCCCGGCCTTCGCGTCATCAGGCTGTAGCCGTAGAACGACGGTCGAATGACCGACCGGCCAGTGGTCCACCCGACTTGACATGCAATCATGATGGGTTCATCATCTGCGTATGGGGCTCATCCAGATCCGAAATGTTCCCGAGGATGTGCATCGCACCCTGAAGGTCCGAGCGGCAGCCGACGGGAGGTCGCTGAGCGATTACATCCTGCGTGAGATCGAACGGCTCGCGCGGACACCCACTCCGGCAGAACTCGACGCACGAATCGTGGCCCGTGGGCCGGCGGGGGTGACGACGACGGACATCCTCGACGCTCGCGATAGCGGTCGGCGCGGATGAGGTCGGTTGTGGACGCTTCGGTGATCGTTGCGTTCCTACTGGGCGAAGGCTCCGGCGAAGAGCGCGACGCGATGCTCGGCGAGGTCCATGCTCCTGCATTGGTGGACGTCGAAGTGACGCAGACGCTCCGGGGTCTGCTCCGCGCCGGCAAGATCGATCTCGTCACCGCCGACCTGGGCCGCATCGAGCTCGCCGATCTCCCGCTCCGACGGCACCCCGACGCCGCGCTGTTGCGGCGCACCTGGGATCTTCGCGACGTCTGCACGACCTACGACGGCCTCTACGCCGCGCTCGCCGAAGGCCTGGACGCGACGCTCATCACGCGCGACGCACGCCTGGCTCGCGGCTTGGCAAACGCGCCCTCTCTGAAATGCCCGGTACGGATATCCGGCGCAGACGTCAGCTGAAGCGCAGACGTCAGCTGAAGCTGTAGGGCGCTCTACAACTGTAGAACGACGGTCGACTGACAGTGGCGGCGGGCGACGGCGGCACGCCCGCGCCTCCCACGAGACAGAGGGCGAGGATCCACGGGATAGCGAGCCCGATTGTCGAGCGACACCAGGATGATTGTGGAATCGATTCGCCGCGACACGAGGTGATCCCGGGCACCCCCAACGGGGCTGGGGCGGGGGACAGCAGCACCGCTCGCGCTCGGACCGGTCAGCGCCACGTACAGACTGGCGGAGCCGTCGACGAGCAGAGCACGGCGGATCCCGACCGCTTGTGTGGCGACCGAGCTAACTCGGCCCGGCCACCGTCTCGCCATCGGGCCAGTATTTCTTGCTCTGCAGATATTGGGTCGCCTCAGGATGCTCCGCGAACTCGGGGAGGTTTCCTACCTGCTCGAGAAGGACCGTTCGGACCTCGGCGGGTGTCGCGAAGAAGAACTCCCGGCGCTGATTGACGTGGTTGACGCGACGCTCGGCGAACGCTCGATGAAGGTCGGCTTCGACCGTCACGGCGTCCTCGGCGAAGAACATCGCGTGGACATCGAACGGGAAGGGGACCGAGGCGTCGCCGAGTTCGCGTACGCGGTCCATGGGCTCGAGTCGTCGGGTTAGGCCGATCTTGACGATGTTGGGTCCGAGAGCGCCTCGATTGCTGATGACGTAGACGTATCCGGCGCGGATGTTGGCTGTGCGGAAGTCGTTGCGATCGATCGCGTCGTCGATGTCGCGGAGACGTTCGTTGAGGTCAGCGATCGCGGCCTCGTCACCGTTGTTCGCAATTGCCCGAAGAGCGTTGGCGTAGTGCTCGCGTTCCTTGTCCAGCCTGGCACGTTCGGTGGCGAGTTCCTGCTCAGCTTTGCGTTCCTCTCGGAGGCGCTCTCGTTCCTCGCGGGCCTCTTCCTTCTCGACCTGAAGCTTCATGAGGTAGTCAGCGGTGAGTTCAAGCTCTCGGATCCGCAGCGCGTGGTACTGCGGGTTGACGCGCATCTCCATCATCGCGCCGAGCTTCGCGATGGTGGTGACGGATGATGCCCGGGGCTCCGGGTCGGCCACGAGCCGCACCGAACACCCGGCGGAGGTCGGGTCTCGCGGCCACCGCGCGTCGATCTCGCCAACGTGTGATCCTCTCCGGGGCAGCTGACCGCAGACCCCTTCGAGCGACGCGCGGCGTGACGAACGCATGCCTCGTCCGCCCTTGGCGCCGTTCGCCTGTCACTCCTACCGAATGCCGACCCCCGCGCCATGAGCAGCGTTGCCGCCATGCAGCACCTGAGTGCCGACGATCTCGACGCCATCGCGCGCGAGTTCGACGCCATCCAACGAGCGGTCCGCGCCGACCTCGGCGCGAACGACGCGGCGTACATCCGTCGCGTCATCGCCGTGCAGCGTGCCGCGGAGGTCGGCGGCCGGGGCCTGCTGCTCGTCTCGCGGCGGCGCCCGCCCGCGCTGCTGGCGGGCGTCGCGCTGCTCTTCGTGGCGAAATGCCTGGACAACATGGAGATCGGCCACAACGTGATGCACGGCCAGTGGGATTGGATGCGCGAACCGAAGGTCCACTCCTCGAAATGGGAATGGGACGCCGTCTCTCCGGCGACGTCCTGGAAGCGCTCCCACAACTACCAGCACCACACGTACACGAACGTGGTCGGCAAGGACCGCGACCTCGGGTACTCCGCGATGCGCGTGGTCGCTGAACAGCCATGGCATCCGGTCTATCTCGCGCAACCCGTGTACGCGCTGGCCCTGGGTGCGGTGTTCGAATGGGCCATCGCGATCTACGACATGGAGCTGGACGCCGTCCGTCACGGCATCAAGCCGTGGCCCGAGGCCAAGCGCGAGCTCACGGCGTTCGGTCAGAAGGCCTGCGCTCAGATCGCGAAGGACTACATCGCCTTCCCACTCCTGTCCGGACGGTCGGCTCGCAGCGCACTGCTGGGCACCCTGGCCGCGAACGTCATGCGCAACTTCTGGCTGCAGACGATCGTGTTCTGTGGCCATCTCCCCGACGGGGCGCAGACGTTCACCGAGGAGCAGTTCGCGAGCGAGAGTCGTGGGGCCCGCTACGTGCGACAGCTCCTGGGGTCGTGCAACCTGGACGGGAGCAGGCTCTTTCACATCATGACCGGTCACCTGTCGTTTCAGATCGAGCACCACCTGTTTCCCGCCGTCCCCAGCAACCGCTACGCGCAGATCGCACCGCGCGTACGCGCGGTGTGCGAGCGCTACGACCTGCCCTACAGCAGCGGACCGCTCGGCCGCCAGTACCTCTCGGCCGTCAAGAAGATCGTGCGTTTCGCGCTGCCTGGACCAGCCATGACCTGACCCTCACCCGGCACGACGTGATCGTGCGCACGGCGAGCGATGTCCTCGTGGTAGGCCGCGACGCCGGGAACATCCGCGCCCGGGTCCTTGGCCACGCCGTTGTTCGCGTTCGCCGAGGCGCTCGGCCTGACCGAGCAGGAACGTGTGGCTCGCGGGCCCGTGGGCGTGCGTCCAGCGGAATGATGCCGGGCGTGAAGGACATCAGCGCGCACCACATCCCGGCCGCCGCGCGCCGATGGCGGGTCTCAGCCACCTTCGGGGTTCCCGATCCACCGCGCCGGATCGCGGTGCTCGCCGCCGCCGGCATCGCCACGGGCCTCGGAGAGACGGTCGTGATCCTGCTCGTGGTGACGCTCGCGTCCGGCGCCGACACACCGACCGGCATCCTCGACGCGGTCCTCCCATCGCGGCCGTGGTCTTTCGCGCTCCTCGCCTTGGCTGCCGTGGGCATCCTGGCGGTCGCACACGTCGTCGCCGCGCGCGTTGCCGCGCGCACGACGAGCGACGTGCAGGGCATCGTGCAGATGCGCCTCATGGATGCGTGGTTCGCAGCGCCGTGGTCGGTGCAGGCGCGCTCACCGGCTGGCGACCTGCATAGATGCCAGCACGGTGGTCGTCGTCCCGTCGCGTGTCGAGGGGTTCGGACGGATCGCGGTCGAGGAGTCGTGCCGCGGGCGGCCCGTCATCGCGTCACGGGTCGGCGGCCTCTCCGAGGCCGTCGAGGACGGTGTCGGAGGTCTCCTCGTCGAGCCCGATGACCCATCTGCCCTCCGCGTGCGGTCCTGGACCTCGTCGCGGATCCCGAGCGCGCGGCCGCGCTCGGCGCCGCGGGGGCAACCGCGCGCCGAGCGCGAGTTCTCGCACGGAGCGTCGGTCATGTAGAACGACGGCCGAATGACAGTGGCCCGTCGACGTCGACGTACGCGACGACCAGCCCACGGGAGTCGGTCGCTGAGAAGCTGTTTGGCGAGCTAATCGCGGGCGGGCGTCGTCAGGATCTGTGCTGCGTGGTCGAGGCGTTGCAGGACGCGTAGGAGGGCGTCGGTGACGTCGGGGTCAAATTGTCTGCCGGCGTGGGTCTGCAGTTCGGTTTGGGCGTCGTTGTCGGTCATCGCGGCGCGGTAGGGCCGGTCGCTGACCATTGCGTGGTAGGCGTCGCAGGCGAACACGATCCGGCTCTCCAGGGGGATCGTGTCGGCGCTGAGTCCGTCGGGGTAGCCGTGTCCGTCGTAGCGTTCGTGTTCGGCGCGGACCGCGGTTGCAAGGTGGCTGAGGCTCGAGATCGATGCGATGATCTGCGCGCCGATCGCTGGGTGCTGGTGCATGACCTGCCATTCGGCGGGGGTGAGCTTGCCGGGTTTTTGGAGGATCGCGTCGGGGATGCCGATCTTGCCGAGGTCGTGCAGCAGCGCGACCTGCTCGACGACGGCGGTCTGCTCGGCGGAGAGCCGCAGCTGGTGGGCGACTTTGCGGGCCAGGTCGACGACGTCCAGCGAGTGATTGCCGGTGTAGCTGTCGCGGGCTGCGAGCGCCCCCAGCAGGGCGCTGATCGCTGCTTCGCCGGTGTGCACGCGCTCCCTTTTGGTGTCTCGCGCGCGGTCGTCGAGATGGTCGGCGATCAGGCGTGCGAGCAGCCGCATGTACGCGACGTCGCGTACGCCCAGCGACGCGTCGCCCGTGTGACTCAGGCAGCACAGCGTGCCGTACAGACTTCCGTCGCCCAGCTGCAGGGGTACACCGAGGTAGGTGCCTATGTCAGCGTCGTGGGTGCTGGCGAGATGGCTGACGCGAAGGTCTGCCTTGGCATCGGTGATCAGGTTGGGCAGGCGGTCGGCGACCATCCGCTGGCAGTAGCTCTTCTCAAGTGGCGCACCGGCGTCCTGCTGCAGCCCGAAGGAGTCTGCGTCGCCGTCGAGTGTTCTGAAGAACTGCTGGCCGTCGGCGAACTCGCTGAGAAAGACGACATCGACGTCGAGGTGCTCGCGCGCCGCGGCGAGGATGGCGCGCAGCAGCTCGTCGTCTGAGCGCGGGCCATCGACCATCCGGCGCGAACGCGAACGGCCCGTCGAATCGGGGCCTGTGTGACGTGCCGCCTTTGCGGCGTACAGCGCGACGTCGGCGCGCAGCAGCATCGTCGCGACGACCGGCCCATCGCTTGCCCAGTCACCGATCCCATAGGACATGCCGACACCGGCCTGCAGCGCATCGGTGCTGGCCCGCACACGCCGAGCGACCGTGTCCGCTACCGACGCGTCAGCACCGGATAGCAAGATCGCGAACTCGTCGCCCCCGACGCGGCAGACGAGATCATCCGAACGAGCGGAATGCGACAGCATCGTCGCCAGTCTGCGCAGCAGGCGATCGCCCTCCGCATGGCCGTAGTCGTCGTTGACGCCCTTGAAGCCGTCGACATCGAACAGCACGACACTGAAGTTCGTCTTGTCGCGCACGGCACGATCCGCCGCTTCGCGGACAGCCTCGTGAAACTCGCGATGATTCAACAGGCCGGTCAAAGGATCCCGACGAGCACCCTCCTGTGCCGCCAGCATCGACGTCTCAAGCCGCTCCTGGTCTTTGACCATCACGTCCTTGTCGAGCGCGAGCGTCAACATGTCGTTGAAGGTGATCGTCGAGCGCGCGAACGCGACCACGATGGTCAGTGCGGCGAGAACGAACGCGGGGCCGTTGATCGAGTACAGGTGGTCGTAGGTCAGCAGGCCGATCGCTACGAGCGCGAACGCCGACGTGGCCATCACTGCCTGGCGAGCTTGCAGCTGGACGCCGTGCACCGGTGCGGGCTCAGTCCATGCGGCCAGGGCCAGCAACAGCGCGGCCAGCGGCCATGTAACGTCCAGCAACCCGCCTGTCACGTAGGTACCGTTTGCGGCCTGGTAGACGTAGAACATGTCGCCGCTGACCTGAATCACAAACGCGCCAGCGATGATCAGCCAGACGCGGCCCGGTCGCCAGCCGCTCAACGCGAACACACCGAGCACAGCGTCGATGATCAGCAGTTCTATGCCCGGATAGATCACCCAGACGACCTTCATGAGATCGCCGCCGGCGCTCTGAAGGATCGGGCCGATCAGCACCGCCGCCGTCACCGCGCCCAGCGCGAGTGAGCCCACGGTCGCATCAAGCCACAACGTCGCACGCGCGCTTTGCAGGCGCGAGCGGATGAGCAACACGATCGCCGCAAGGCAGGCCAGCAGGTAGGCGATCCACAGCGCGTCGGCAAACGACGGATAGGGCGCGCTGTCAAGGTTCTGAAGCGCGACGAAGAAGTACCCGTAGCCGCCGGCCCACGACATCATCCCGATGCCCACGACCCCCCACACCAGCCGCTCTCGGGCAATCAGCGCAGCCCGCAACAGACAGACGCTGCCCGCCAGAACGTGCAGGCAGACGTACAGTGCCTCAACGCCGCCGGAGCGCGAGTCCGCCAGACCGAGGACGGCAGCGGTGAAGACGACCGTGCCGAGCAGTCCGGCGGCCCACAACCCGCATACGGCGATCCTCATACGGCTTGAAATCTGGTCAAACAACGGCATGCGGCCACCTCTCTGGACAGCCCCAGCCAGCGGCCTCTCTCATCCCGTCGACGCCGTGGCCCGAGAACTTGAGCACGGCGTTGTACAGGCCGACTGATAGTGCGCTTCTGGTAAGGAGCGTTATGTCCACCCGCGTGTCGTTTCTCTCGATGGTTGTTGGGTGCTCGCGTGGTGGACATGTCAGCGACGGGGTGCGGGGTGTGTCCGCGATGGGACGCGCCAAGCGTGTACGACCAAAACGACATCTCCGAGAGCGCGGACCTCGCGCTACTTGTCAATTCGAGCGAGATCCGCATCGACCCCCGCGGCTGCTTCTGCCTCAAAGCAGCAGCAGCGGCAAGGCGGCCGGGTCATAACTATGCTCGCCCTGGGGTGGTAGGTTCGCGCGGTGTCCGAGCCTGGCTCGCCCTCCGCTCCTGGCAACCAAGGAAGATCTCGGCGGCGGAGGTGGCTGTCGATCGTCGCGCTCGGGGTTGTCGCGCTTGCCGGGATCGGGGTCGCGGCCTGGGCGATCTTCGTGGAGGAGTCTCGGCCTGACACGCCGGGCGAGTTCTACGCGGCGCCCTCACCGCTACCGGGTGGTCCTCCGGGGACGATCATCCGCAGCGAGGTCATCGACGACTTCTCCTCGGGAGCGACCGCTCATCGGGTGCTCTACAAGTCGACCGGCTATGACGGGCGCCCGTCGGCGGTGAGCGGGTTGATCATCGTGCCCAACGGCGCGCCGCCGGAGGGAGGCCGCAACGTGGTCGCGTACACGCATGGCACGGTCGGCGTCGCGTCGGACTGCGCCCCTTCGTTGGTGACCGATCCGGTGAAGCAGCCATTGCTGCTCGAGGGCGGCGGGGAGCTGCTGGCGGCGGGCTACGTCGTGGCGGCCAGCGACTACCAGGGACTCGGCACGCCTGGGCCGCATCCTTACCTGATCGGCGAGTCGGAGGCGATGAACGAGCTCGACATCGTGCGCGCCGCGCAGAACCTGACCGACGCGCACGCGAGCAAGGAGTTCGTGGTCTGGGGTCATTCTCAGGGCGGGCACGCGTCGCTGTTCACGGGCCAGCTCGCCGCCGCCTACGCGCCGGAACTGGAGCTGCTCGGTGTCGCTGCGGGAGCGCCCGTTCCCAACCTGCGCGAGCTGTTCAAGGTCAACATCAAGACGACCGTCGGCAAAATCCTGATCTCGATGGCGCTGCAGTCCTGGGCCAGGGTGTACGAGGACGCCAGCCTGGATCAGATCGTCAGCCTGGGCGCGCGTCCGCTGGTCGGCCGGATCGCCAAGAACTGTCTGTATAACCAGCGGCAGATCCTTGCCTCGGTGCCCGGCTCGCTGGCGCTGAGCTTGAAGTTCCTCCACACGCCGCTGTGGGACGCCGAACCGTGGGCCACGATCCTCAGGGACAACACCCCGGGACAGTCACGTACTGACGCGCCGATCCTGATCGTCCAGGGCGACGCGGATCCGATCGTCGCGGCCGACGTCACCGCGCGACTGGCCGACAAACTGTGCGCCTCCGGCGAGACAGTCAATCTCCACATCCTCAACGGCACCGCCCACCTGGACGCCGGGCACGTCGCGGTCCCCTACGTCGTGAAGTGGATCGCCAACCGGTTCGCGGGCGACCCCGCACCATCTACTTGCACATAGACGCCCCAGCGCGCATTGCGACGGGAGAGTGATGCTTTAAGGGCGCCCGGCTGTCGACGAGGGCGATCGATCTGGTGATCCGTGCGCGCGCGCGAGACGCGGATCTCGTGCTGTCGGCCCACACGTCGCGCCATACCTGCCTGACGCGGCTCGTGCGTGGCGGCGCCGATGTCGTGCTCGTCGCCGAGTTGGCTGGGCATCGGCGGCTGGAGACCACGCGGCGCTACAGCCTGCCGTCGCACGCCGACCGACAGGACGCGATGGAGCGCCTGCGGGTCGGGGACGAACGCCGACACCTCATGCACCTCATCGCCCAAGGCGTCCTTGACGATGAAGGAGGTGGCGCGAAGCCGATGACAGGAAGGTGGCGTTTCCGCTGACACGAAGGCGGCGTTCGACAGGGTGTAAGACGTCATGGAGATGGAACGGGTCGAGACAGCGAAGTGAAACGCAAACGACAGCGAGTCGCTGTCGTTTGATGCGTTAGCATCAGCGCATCATGCGCACGACGCTTGACATCGACGACGACGTCATTGCCGCGGCTCGAGAGCTTGCACGGGACGAGGGCACGTCGATCGGCGCAGTCGTGTCCGACCTCGCGCGCCGTGGCCTGCTGCCTGCCCGCGTCGAGCGTCAGCATGGGCGGCCGGTCATCCGCTCGCCCGCTGGGGCGCCGCCGATTACGCCTGAGATGGTCCGCAGAGCGCTCGACGAAGATTGAGCCACATGGCCCTGCTCGATGTCAACGCGCTCGTCGCGCTCGCGTGGGATACACACGTGCACCACGAAGCCATGTCCGCATGGTTCGACGCACGGACGGGGCCGTGGGCGACATGTCCTGTCTCCGAAGCGGGCTTCGTGCGGATCTCGTCCAACCCCAAGGTCATCGTCGGCGCGCTGGGCCTCGACGACGCGCGCAGCGTTCTGCGCGACCTGCGCGAGGTGGGCGAGCATCGCTTTCTGGGGCTCCGAGGGTGATCGTAGGTGACTCTCGGCTCGGTTTGCCGGCCTGAGCAGGCGATCTTCGTGGTCTGACGCGCTGTCGTTGTCGAGCCTGGGCCGCGAGGGCAGTTTGCGCGCGGCGCAAGCCTTGAGAGCCACAATCAGCGCAGCGTGGCCGGGCGGTCAAGAGCGGCCCGGCAGGGTC
>JBBSLI010000071.1:0-15051 GCA_038255395.1 Solirubrobacterales bacterium | reverse complement strand
CTCCTTCAGCGTGGGCGTGGGCGCGGGGGCGGGCGCGGCCGGTGGCGGCGGCGGCGGCGGCGGCGGCGGCGGCGGCGGCGGCGGCGGTGGCGGCGGCGGCGGCGGCGGCGGGCCGTCGCGATCCCGGCCCGGATCGACCGATGGCGTGCGCTCCCGCGGCGCCGTGTCCGGTACTCGCGGCGCGCTCGCGCGCGCGGGGTCGGCGGGTGCAACCGGTGCGACGTCGCGGCCGCCCGTCGCCGGGTCGTTGCGGGCGAGCTGCTCGGCGGGCGAGACCTGCGGGCCCGACAGCAGCTGGCCGAGCGACCCCAGCCCGCCGAAGCCACCGGCGCCGACGAGGACGACCGCGAGCGCCGCGACCATCGCGGCGGGGACGAGCGCCGCGGCCGTCCCGGCCTTGAGCAGCTGGCGCAGCCATGCGCCGACGAGATCCATACGCCGATGATAGGCCCGCAACCAACCTCCGAGAAGCGCTCGATCGCCCGCACGCTGCGGCTGTCGCTGCTGGGGCTGACGATCGCGCTGGCGATCATCGGCGCGATCGGGATCGCGGCGCTCTACGACGCCCGCCAGACCTACGAGGACGAGCTCTCCGCCGCGTCGGCGCTCGAGGTCTCGGCGGCGAACCTGCTCGCCTCGACGGTCGCGCTGGAGGCGAACCTCGCGCGGCCGCGCTCGCGCCGCGCGGCGCGTTTCGTGCGCAGCGCCGCGCGCAGCTTCCAGGATGGCGCCGCGCGCCTGGACCGGCGCGCCGGCGGCGACGACGCCAGCCGCGCGCTGGCCGACCGCGTCGCCCCCGCGCGCCGGGCCGCCGCGGCGCTCGCCGAGGGCCCGACGGTCGCCGCCGCGCGGAGGTCGGCAGGCCGGAGCCTGCCCGTGGTGCGCGAGGCGGTGGCGCAGATCGCCGCCCGCCAGCAGGCGCGCCGCGAGGCCGCGCGCGACACGGCGCAGCGGCGCTCGCGCATCGGGCTCGTCGCGATCGTGCTCGGCGCCGGCCTGGCGCTCGTCGGCGTGCTCGCCTTCCTGACGCTGCTGATCGGCACGATGCGCCGCCCGCTCGACGACCTCGTGCACGCGACGCGGCGGCTGTCGTCGGGCGACCTCGACGCCCGCGTCGAGGCCGGCGGACCGAAGGAGCTCGAGGCGCTCGGGACCGCGTTCAACACGATGGGCGCCGACCTCGCGACTGCGAGCGCGCGCGTCGAGAGCCAGCGTCAGCGCCTCGCGACGACGATCCAGAGCCTCGGCGACGGCCTCGTCATATGCGACAACGGCGACCGCGTCACGTCGATGAACCCGCGTGCCGGCGAGCTCGTGCCGGGGCTGCGCGTCGGCTCCCCGGCGCACGGTCCGGGCAGCCCGCTGCCGCAGCTCTCCGACGCGCTCGCCGGCGAGGTCACGGTCGCGCGCGACGACGACATCACGCTCGCGGTCACGGCAGCGCGCCTCGCCGGCCCTGACGGCGGCACCGTCTGGACGCTGCGCGACATCACCGAGCGCGCGCGCCTGGAGCAGGCCAAGAGCGACTTCGTCGCGACCGCGTCGCACGAGCTGCGCAGCCCGCTGACGTCGATCAAGGGCTTCATCGAGCTGCTGCAGACGACGAACGCCGACAACCTCACCGAGCGCCAGCGGGAGTTCATCGCGATCGTGCTGAAGTCGACCGACCGGCTCGTCGACCTCGTCAACGACCTGCTCGACATCGCTCGCATCGAGTCCGGCCAGTTCGAGGTCCACGCACGCAGCGTCGACCTGCGCGACACGATCGAGGAGGTCGCCACGCTGATGACGCCGCGGCTGGAGGGCAAGCGCCAGCAGCTCGACGTCCAGATCCACGATCCGCGGCCGCCCGCGCTGGCCGATCCCGCGCGCATGCGCCAGGTCGTGACGAACCTCGTCACGAACGCCCACCTCTACACCGAGGAGGGCGGCACGATCACGCTGCGCCTGCAGGGCGACGGGCAGCAGACGCAGATCACGATCGCCGACACCGGCCGCGGGATGTCGCCCGAGGACGTGCGCCGGATCTTCGACCGCTTCTACCGCGGCTCGGCGGACGAGCGCAAGAGCCCGGGCACGGGCCTCGGCCTGGCGATCGTCAAGTCGCTCGTCGACCTGCACGGCGGCACGATCGATGTCGAGAGCCGGCTCGGGCGCGGCACGACGTTCACCGTGCGGCTGCCGGCGGCGGCGCCGATCGCCGACCACCACGGCACCCGCGCGAGCGCGACCGCGGGCAACGGCCTGGCGATGCGGCGGGTGCTGATCGTCGACGACGAGCCTGCGCTGGCGACGCTCATCGCCCAGCAGCTGCAGCCGCTCGGCGTGCAGACCGTGCAGGTGAACTCCGGCGCCGAGGCGCTCGCACGCCTGCGCGCCGAGCGCTTCGACGCGATGACGCTCGACATCCTGATGCCGGGCATGAACGGCTTCGACGTCCTCGCGTCGGTCCGCGACGACCCGCAGCTGCGCGACATCCCCGTGATCTTCGTCTCGGTCTCCGCGCGCGCCCCGGAGCTCGAGGGCGAGTGGGCGGTCGGCAAGCCGATCGACCGCCGGCGCCTGACCGACGTGCTCGACGCGGCGATCCAGGCCAAGCGCTCGCGCGTGCTCGTCGTGGCGCCGCAGGCGCTGCGCGGCGAGCTGGCGCCGTCGCTCGCGGCGCTCGGCATCGACCACCGCTGGGAGTCGACGGCCGAGGGCGCGGCGAACGCCGGCAGCCAGGAGCTCTTCGAGGTCGCGCTCGTGCACGCAAGCATGGCGACGACGACCACGTTGTTGGATGGAAGCGCCCTGCGCGGACGTCGTCGCGGCCGTTCGGTCATCCTCTTTGAGACCGACGGTGCGGGTCAGACCGCGTCGCCCGGCGTCGGCATGCCGGTCTTCGGCCTCACCCAGGCCGTCGACGCATTGCGATCGGTGCTCGGCACGAGCCCCACAGCTGGAGGAAGATGATGGCGGTGAGCACGGAGCAGCAGCTGCAGGAGCGCATCGCAGAGCTCGAGTCCGAGCTCTCCAAACGCGTCCGCGAGGCCGCCGCGAAGGAGCAGCAGCTCGAGCGCTATGCCGCCGACCTGCGCGAGACGTTCAAGGAGGAGCGCGCCCGCGCGCTGCAGCTGCGCGAGTCCTACATGCTCACCGTGCGCGCGCTCGCGAGCGCCGTCGAGGCGCGTGACGCCTACACCGGCCGCCACGCCGAGCGCGTCGCCGCCTACGGGCTGCAGCTCGCCGACGCCTACGGCATGCGCCTCGGCGACGACCCGGAGATCGAGTTCGGCTTCCTGCTGCACGACGCCGGCAAGGTCGCGGTGCCCGACGCGATCCTCTTCAAGCCCGGCCGCCTGACGCACGCCGAGCGGCTGATCATCGAGCAGCACCCCGTGACCGGCTCGGAGATCGTGCGCGACATCGACTTCCTCGGCGCGGCGCGCGACGTCATCCGCCACCACCACGAGCGCTGGGACGGCACGGGCTACCCCGACAAGCTCGCCGGCGAGGCGATCCCCGTCTCGGCACGGATCTTCGCGGTCGCCGACACGCTCGACGCGCTCACGACGAACCGCCCCTACCGGCGCGCGTCGACGATCGCCCAGGCGCGCGTGATCATCCTGCAGGCCGTCGGGACGCACTTCGACCCGACCGTCATCGAGGCCTTCAAGGAGCTCTCCGACGACGAGATCGAGCGCATCCGCCTGGAGATCGGATAGTGGTGATGGGCCGTAACGCCGTTCTGATCGTCGACGACGACCCGTTCATCCGCAAGCTCATCGTGACGACCCTCGAGGGCGTCTCGACGTTCGACCTGCACGAGGCCTGCGACGGTGAGGACGCCGTCGCGGCCGCGCGCCGCGAGGGCCCGCGGCTCGTCTTCCTGGACATCGACATGCCGCGCCTGGACGGGATCGAGGCGTGCCGCCAGATGCGCGGCGAGCCGGGGATGGCCGGCGCGAAGATCGTGATGCTGACCGCGTCGGCCGACGACACGGCGCGCGAACGCGCCGCGGCCGCCGGCGCCGACCGCTTCCTGACCAAGCCGTTCAGCCCGCTGGACCTGCTGCGCCTCGTCGACGAGCTCGACAACGGGATCTCTCGTTGAGGCCGATCGCGCTTGCCGCCGGGGTCGCGGCGCTCGCGGCGTCCGCGCTTGCGCTCGTCGCCGGGCAGGGCGCGAGCGCGAACTTCAACAGCTCGTCGGGCTGTGTCACGCTGACCGCCGGCGCGCAGACGAAGTCGACGCTGCTGCGCGTCCACCGCGCGACGCAGAACGGGTCGACGAAGACGACGGGGCCCTTCGGGCGCGTCTACTACGGCCGCTGCCCGAAGGCGTTCTACGCGCTGGCGACGTTTCGCCACAAGACGCCGGCGGTCGACTTCGGCTCACAGGATCAGCCCGAGCGCTTCCAGCGCAAGGTCGGTGGCGCGTGGCGCGACCGCGGCGACAGCGGCGGCTTCGTCTGCGAGGCCGCGCCGAAGGCGCTGCTGAAGCTCTGGAAGCTCGACGCGAACTGCGGCTGAGCCGGGCTCAGCCCGGCGGGCGGCGCAGGTCCGGGTCGGGCCCCTGCAGGCGTGCGTCGACGCGCAGGCTGCGGGTGCGCAACAGCCCCGGGATGATCTCCCCGACGATCTCCCCGGCGCGCTGGATCGCCTCCCAGGCACTGGCCGCCTCGAGCTCGAGCCAGCTGAGCTTCAGCTCGGCGCGGTCGATCGCCAGCTGCAGGTCGGCGGACGGCAGCTGGTCGACCGGCCGCTCGCCGGCGGCGTCGGACATGAGCCAGTCGTCGACGGCGCCCTTGGCGCGCATCGCCGCGCGCATCTCGGCCGCGACGACGAGGTCGACCTCGAAGCTGACCGGCGGCAGCGTGGCCATCAGCGCTCGAAGATCCCGCCGGTGATCTTCCACTCGCCGCCGATCTTCTGCAGCTCGACGTCGGTCCCGGCGCCGGTGATGTGGACGACGGCCTTGTCGCCGGTGATCTTCGCCTCGTCGACGTCGCCGTCCTCGAGCACGGCGCGGATCGGCTGCGACAGCTTGGCGTGGACCTTGACGATCGCGTCCTCGCACGAGGACGCGTCGATCGTCCCGACGATCGGCGGGTCGTCGGCGAGCACCCGCAGCAGCTTCGTCTTGGCGGGCTCGGTGAGCTGCGCGCAGACCAGCTTCTCGTCGCCCTTGGAGAGCCCGCTGACGGCGGCGCTCGTGACGTCCTCGGGGCTCGGCGAGCCGTCGCCGCAACCGGCCACCAGCAGGGTCAGCAGGAGGGTGGCGAGCAGCGCGGTCGGCATCACCGCGACCCTATCGACTCGGCACGCTCGCGGGCCGCGATTCCCGGTACGTTCCCCGGCGTGACGATGTCGCTCGACGAGGCCCTGCTGACGCTCAACGACCGCCTCGGCCAGGAGGTGACGGCGTGGGTGGAGGTCGCGCACGACACGCCGATCCTGATCGCCTCCGGGGCGCTGGAGAACTGGAGCCAGGAGCGGACCGGGCTGCCGGTCGAGGCCGGGCCGGCGCACTTCGACCTGCGCGGCCACTACTCGATCGGCGAGGCGCGCTTCGATCTCAGCGACGCGCCCGTCGAGTCCGTCACCGAGCGCAAGAACGGGCTGACGTTCCGCGTCGAGGGCGGCGTGCGCCTCGTCGTCACGTGGGCGCCGCCCGGCGGCGAGGGCGACCTCGTCTAGTCTACTTCCCGCGGAAAAACGCCTGATGACGTGCTTTCGGCCAACACACCGACGTCCGGTTGAACCGTCATTGCTGGGGATCGCGCTCTGCTCAGTGCCGACGGTGGGACCCTCGGCGACTTTATCCGCGGGAAGTAGTCTAGTCGTCAGAAGCTGCACAAACGCGTCGTCGTTCTTGCCATAGCGCGGCCCGGGCGTTGGCGCACCCGCGGCCGGGCAGATCGCCGTGATCGCCTGGCGCAGGCGGAACGGCATCGTCGAGAGGAGCGCTGGACGCTCGCGGCCGGTCCGGCGCGCTGGCGCGCCAGGGTGCTCGGCGCATGCGCGGTCTGCGGACGTGCAGCAGTGACGGATGCACCACGCCGCAGTTGCGGCGTTTTCGGTTGCAAGCACAAACGCGCTGCTACGGCCCGGCGTGCCCGCTGGCTGCGCAGCCGTGTCGCGAATGTGTTCGCATAGAACACCTTCACGACACGGCACCCCGGGGGCCGGCCCCTGGGGCGACGGCCGCCAGCACGAACGCCCACCCATTCGTCGATGCAGGTTCTGGCTGTGACGGTGATCGGCGCGCCTCACCGATGCGTCACATCGGCCGCGGCCGATGCTCAAGCAAGACCTCCTGCGACCGCGCCCGATGCTCGGCGGTATGAGGCTCGCTCGTCAGCACTAGCCGGCACCGGGTCTCGGCGATCCAGACTCAACCGGGTCCGGCCTCGCCGCGAACGGCGACGACGAAGGCCGCGACGCGCGCGGAGAGCGCGCGGCACTCTTCGTCCTCGAAGGCGGCCAGGCGCTCGGCGAGCGGGCCGAGCGAATCGGTCGCCGCCAGCAGCTGCGCCGCGATGCCGCGCTTGAAGCTCTTCTCGACGTGCAGCAGCTCGCGCGGGCCGAGCGTGTCGGGCAGGGACGGCAGCTGCGTCTCGGTGACGATCGGCAGGTCGTAGGTGACGCCCTCTGGCAGCACCGCCTCGGCGTCGGCGGCGAGCTCGGCGATCTCCGTGCGCAACGCGCGGATCGTCTCGGTCTGTGCGTTGGCGGTCGCGCGCGCGTCCTTCATCTCCTCGTCCTCGCCCTCGCGGCCGTGCCCGAGCGCCACCGCGGCCTCGGCGAGCCACGCGCTGTGATGGGTCATCACCGCATCGAACGCGAACAGCGCCGAGAGGCCGCCGCTGGCATCGGCGAGCGTCAGCAGGGCCTGGTCGGGTGGGACCTGGAATCGCAGGGCGGACATCAGCTCGGCACGGTACTGCGCCGGGGCGACCCCTACCGTTCGCGGCCGTGCATGTCGAGCTGTGGACAGACGGAGCGTGCTCGGGCAACCCCGGGCCGGGCGGCTGGGCGGCGATCCTCGTCGCGCGCCGCGACGACGGGACGGTCGTACGGGAGCGCGAGCTGTCGGGCGGCGACCCGGCCACGACGAACAACCGCATGGAGCTGCAGGCGGTCATCGAGGGGCTGCGCGCGCTGGCGCAGCCGTCGCGGGTCGTCGTGCACATCGACTCGACGTACGTGATGGACGCGATCGCCAAGCGCTGGTACGTCGGCTGGATCAAGCGCGGCTGGCTCACGGCGGCCAAGCAGCCCGTCAAGAACCGCGAGCTGTGGGAGGACCTGCTGGCGCTGCTGGAGGTCCACACGGTGACGTGGACGAAGGTCAAGGGGCACGCGGGCGTGGAGCTCAACGAGCGCTGCGACGCGCTCGCGGTGGCGGCGTGCCGGCGCGCGCGGTGAGGGCGCTACGGGCCGCGCGGGTCCGCGCGGAATGTCGACAGCTCCGCGAAGCGCTTGCGCAGGTCCGGCGGCGCGGTGCCGCCGATCTCCTCGAGGTCCCAGCCGGGCTGCAGCCGCTCGTGCCCGTAGCTCCAGCTGCCGGCGATGACCTCGCCCTGGTCGGTGTCCAGCAGCCGCCACTGGAAGCGGCCGGCTTCGAGGCGCGGCCGTCGCGTGGGCCCCTCGGTCCACCAGCCGTACAGGACGCCGTCGCGCACGGTGCCCGTGATCGAGCCGTCGTGGTAGCGGTACACGCCGCGCATCCGCGTGTCCCCGGCCCGGCACGCGCGGACCTCGTCACGCGCCGCCGGGTCGTGGCAGCGCAGGACGACCGTGCCGTAGGCGTCTGAGTTCCAGACGCCCCCGAGCTGCTGCGCCGTCAGCTCGCGCTGGCGGTCGCCGGGTTGGCGGCGGTAGGCGAGCTCGTCGCTCCAGAAGCGTGCCAGCGCGCCCTGCCTGAGGGGCTCGTTGCTGACCGAGACGTCGCCGGCGAACGGATAGTTGAGGATCACCGTCAGCAGGAATGCCGACGTGACGACGGTCGCCAGCGTGCCCATGAACACGAGGCCGGCGAAGCGCGAGAGATGCGGGCGGTACTCGAGCGCGAGCAGGAGGACGAGCCCGACCACCACGAGCACGCGCAGCATCGTGGGCAGGTCGGCGCTCGCGATGTCCAGCCGCTGGCGCCGCTTGCTCACGACGTCGCCGAGGTCGGTCAGGGCCTGGCTGAAGAACTCCGTCTGCGCCGTGCCGCCGGGCTTGACGCTGCGGTACTCGGCGAACATGCCCTCCAGTGCGGCCGTCGCCCGCGGGCTCGGGCTGCCGTCCTTCATCGTCTGCCACTCGTGGTCGGCGACCGCGTGCACGTACTGGTCGACCGCGTCGTCCAGCCGCGAGCGATCGGCGATCGGCAGCGCGTCGTTGGCCCGCACGAGCCCGGCGATCGTCGTCGCCTCCGACGCCACCGCCGACTCGGCGTCGCCCATCGTGTCCAGCACCGCCGCGATGACGAACGCGAGGATGAGCGCGAAGATCAGCTCATAGACGACCCGCAGGCTGTCGGCGACCGGCTCGAACTCGCTGTCGGCGAGACGCGGGAAGAACCGCCGCGCGAGCAGCACGCCGAGGAGCGTGAGCGCCACCACCCCGCCGACGCCGAGCAGGACGATCTCGATCGTCGAGAACGAGTTGAGGATCGTGCGCGCCATGCGGTCCTCGATGAGACAGCAGGCGCCCGGGAGCGGCAAGGGAGACGGGGCATCTCTGCCCGAAGGTGCATCGCGGACGGGCGGTCGTGCACGATGCGGGGCGATGCGAGGCGCGCGACCGTGTGGCTACCCAATGGCCCAGGATCGCGCCATCAGGCAGCCCACAACCCGCATAGCGGGACCGCGGCCAACTTCTCCCCGAACGGCACGGTGCTCTCCCCGCACGCGCGGCCGCAAGTGGCGCTCGACCACGCTCGTCACGGCAAGGTCATCCCAACACGGCAGATCCGCAGACGTAGCATCGGCAGATCCGCAGACTGCACCCCGGCCGATCTGCAGATGCCACCGTGCGGGGATCTCTCGATGATGGGCGATACTGGGCTCGAACCAGTGACCTCCGCCTTGTCGAGGCGGCGCTCTCCCAGCTGAGCTAATCGCCCTGGGAGTGGCGAGGATATCAACGCGCGTCCGCTTCGAGGCGGGCCATCGCTACTCTCGCGGACCTCATGCGGATCACGCTCGCACAGGCGGCCAGCCAGCTCGGCGACCTCGAGGCGAACCTCGCGCGGGCGGGCGAGATCGTGCGGCGGGCCGGCCGCGAGCGCAGCGACCTCGTCGTCTTCCCCGAGCTGTTCCTGACGGGCTACGCGCTCGGCCGCGTCGACGAGGACGTGTCGATGTCGGCCGACGATTCGCGGCTGACCGAGCTGACCGCGCACGCGCTGCGCACCGACGTCCTCATGGGCCTGTACGAGGACGGCCTCGGCGTGCACAACTACAACTCCGCCGCCTACTACGACGCGAGCGGCCTCGTGCACTCCCATCGCAAGCTCTACCTGCCCACGTACGACGTCTTCGAGGAGCGCAAGCACTTCTCCCCCGGCCAGTCGATGCGCGCCTACAACACGCGCCACGGCCGCATGGCGACGCTGATCTGCAACGACGCCTGGCAGCCGCACCTCGCCTTCCTCGCCATCCAGGACGGCGCGCGCGTGCTGCTCGTGCCGACGAACTCCTCGCAGAGCCGCTTCCCCGAGCGCTACGACTCGCAGACCTACTGGCGCGACATCACGGTCTTCTACGCGCGGATGTACCAGTGCTACGTCGTCTTCGTCAACCGCGTCGGCGACGAGGGCGAGCACCTGCGCTTCTGGGGCGGCTCGCACGTCGTCGACCCCTGGGGCGAGATCGTCTGCTCGCTGCCCGAGGACGCGGAGGCGATCGTGACGACGGAGATCAACCTCGCGAATGTCCGCAAGCGCCGCCGCGAGGTGCCGCTCGTGCGCGAGGCCCGCCTCGGCCTGCTCGCCCGCGAGGCGACGCGGCTGGCCGAGGAGGGCGGCGACGCGTAAGACGGTCGGTCCGGCCGGCCCCACGGTCGGTACCCTTGCGCGGTCTCTCCCGGCGCCGTGGCGGAGTGGCTACGCAGCGGCCTGCAAAGCCGTTTACTCCGGTTCGAGTCCGGACGGCGCCTCTACTCGTCCCGCTTGCGCGCGGTGACGTCCTCGAGCATCCGGCGCAGCGCCTGGAGGTCGTCGGCGCGCAACTCGGCGAGCGCCGCGGGCGGCGTGCCGAGGATCGCATCGGCCTTGCGCGCCAGCGCCTTGCCTTTGCGCGTCGCCTCGACGACCTTCGCCCGCCGATCGGTGGGATGCGGTCGCCGGCGCGCGAGACCGAGCGATTCGAGCTCGTCGACGACCACGGTCGCGTTGGGCGGATCGATTCCCAGCACCCCTGCAAGCTCTCCCATGGACATCGGCCGGCGCGCGAGTCGGCGGACCGCGCGGGCGCGGCCGAAGCTCAGACCCAGTGCCTCGGAGACCGCGCGCCGCCTGTCGTTGTCGAGCACGAGGTCGCTCATCAGCAGCCAGACGTCGCGTGCGGTCGCCGCTGCGGCGTCGCGGTCAGACGACTCGTCGGCAGCGGCTGCGTTCATCCGGCCACGAGCCTAGACGGCGAGTGCTTCGGGATTGAGCGCGACCGCCGCACGCCGGGCCGACCGCTCGGCGCGACCGGTCGTGGCCATGAAACCGAGCAGGAGCACGACACCGCCGCAAGCCGTGAGCAGCCACCACGCGGGCGGGCTTGCCGACGAGAGGTCCCCCGGCAGCGACGCGCCCATGCGGGACGTCACGATCGCCCCGACGACGGCGACGCCGAGCGTCTGGCCGAACTGCCGCGATGTCGTGGCGATCGCCGAGGCGACGCCCGCCTGGGCTCGCGGCATCCCGGATACGGCTGCGTTCGTGATCGGTGCGTTGACGAGCCCGAAGCCGATGCCGAAGATGACATACGCGGCGAGCAGCCGGGCAAACGGGGTCGCCGCGTCGATACCGGTGAGCATCGCGCATGCGCTCACCGAGCAGAAGCCGGAGATCACGAGCGGCAGGCGGGCACCGTGGCGGCCGACGATGCGACCCGACAGCGTCGACGCCACCACCGTCATGACGGCCATCGGTACGGTGGCGAGCCCGGCCTGTACAGGCGAGAGGCCGCGTACCTCCTGGAGGTACAGCGTGTTGAGGAACAGAAACCCCCCGAACGCGGCGAACGCGGCGACCGAGATCACGATCGACGACGTGAACGGGATCGACCGGAAGAACCGCAGGTCGACGAGCGGGTCGACCCGGCGGGGCTCGTGCAGAAGCAGGGCCAGGAGCGCCACCGCCGACGCCGCGAATGCGGCCAGGGTGGAGACCGAGGACCATCTCCGACCCGGGGCCTCGATGATGCCGTACGTGAGCATCGCCAGCAGCACGATGACCAGGACCTGACCGACAGGATCGAACCGGCGCGGCCTCGGCGCCCTCGACTCGGGAACGAACCGGAGGGTCAGCATGATCGCGGCGAGGCCGACGGGAATGTTGATCCAGAAGATCGACCGCCAGCCGACCGCTGAGACGAGCGTGCCTCCCACGATCGGTCCCAGCGCCATCGAGATGCCGAACACGGCGCCCCAGACGCCCACCGCCTGAGCCCGCTCGCGCGGGTCCGTGAAGGTGTTGGTGATGATCGACATCGCGACCGGGTTCATCATCGATCCGCCGACGGCCTGGAGCACGCGGAACGCCACGAGGACCTCGACGCTCGGCGCCAGGCTGCACCCGAGCGATGCCGCCGAGAACACGGCGAGACCGGTGACGAAGATGCGCCTGCGGCCCAACCGGTCCGCCGTCGAGCCCGAGAACAGCAGCAGGCTGGCCATCACGACGGTGTAGGCGCCGACCGTCCACTGCAGTCCGGAGATGCCCGCGTCCAGGTCCTGCCCGATCGATGGCAGGGCGACGTTCACGGCGGTGATGTCGACACCGACGATGAACAGGCTCGTGCAGCAGATGAGCAGGACGCCGCTCCTGCGCCTGCGGCTGAGCTCGTGGATCGCCACCGCGGCTTCGCGCGGCGTTCGGTCTCGGGCTGATCCTTGCTGTTTCATAACTATGATGAATGTACCAGGACATTGCCTCCCGTCAAGGGCCGCGGATGCGCCTCGGCCGACACGGGTAAGGCGAGCCACATGCTCATCGCCGCCGTCGCCGTCTTCTGCGTCCTGCTGCTCGTCCTCGCGTTCGTCTTCCCGCGACTGTCCCGTCATCCCCAGCGCGGAGGCCACAAGGCCGTCGGCGTCGGCCAGCGCGGCGCCGGAATGGCGCCGGGCAGGCTCGGCCGCTGGCTCTCCAAACCGTTCAATTCGGCCCAGAAGGCGATCGGCAGGAGCGGCTCCGCCGGCCGCAAGGGCCGCGGCAAGATGCCGCTGTAGCGGCGCTCAGGTCGTCGGGCCGGGCTCACCCATCGCCGCGGCGCAGCTGGCCGATGCGCCCCGCCACGCGCCGCGGCAGCCGCCGCGCGTCCGACAGCGCGAGCGCGTCGCGGGCGGTGCGCAGCGCCGTCGCCTCGCGCTGGAGCAGGTGCACCTGCCAGCGCAGCGCGTCGATCTCGCGCGGCTCGCGCGCGGCATCGATCGACGCCAGCAGCTCCGGCGTGACCTCGACGTCCGAGCGGGCGCGCAGCAGCACGAGGCCATGCTCGCGCGGCGCGCTGCCCTCGCGCAGCGCGGCGATCTCGAACGCGCGGGCCCAGTGCTCGCGCAGCCACCACGGCGAGTGGAAGACCGTCGGCCCGCCCAGCTCCCAGTCCTGGCCGTGGTTGAGCACCGTCATGCCGACCCGGTCGGGATCCCACTCCTCGTCGTTCCAGACCTCGTACATCGCGCCGCCGAGGAAGGAGATGATCGCCAGCCCGCCGGGCTTCAGCACCCGATGCAGCTCCGCCAGCCAGCCCGCCCAGTGATCGGTCAGGTGCGTGAACACCGACACCGACCAGATGAGATCAAACGACGACGACGGCTGGTCCAGCGGCGGCGCCTCGCCGTTGGCGAACGCGTGCAGCGGCGGGTGCAGCTCGGCGTTGATCCAGTCGACCGAGCGCTCGTCGATGTCGCAGCCCCACAGCTCGCAGTGCTCGGCCTCGGCAAGGAAGTGGCGCATGACCTTTCCCGAGCCGCAGCCGAAGTCGAGCACGCGCTTGTCCTGGAAGGACCACGTCGGCCCCAGCAGGTCGAGGATCGTCGCGCGCGAATCGCGGCCGACGGCGCGGTAGGAGTCCATCACCTCGGCGGGATCCGGCACGCCCGCACGGATCGCCAGCGCACGCGGCGGCAGCGGGGCTGCCCCTTCGAGTTTCCCTGCGAGATCGCTCACGCGGGTTCAGACTACGAAGTCATGGGAGTCATCACGCTTCACCGCGGGGACATCACGACCGACGCGCAGGCCGACGCGATCGTCAACGCCGCCAACTCGGGCCTGCTCGGCGGCGGCGGAGTCGACGGCGCGATCCACCGCGCCGCCGGGCCGCAGCTGCTCGAGCAGTGCCGCGGGCTGGGCGGCTGCCATACCGGCGACGCGAAGATCACCGGCCCCGGCGAGCTGCCCGTCAAGCACGTCATCCACGCCGTCGGCCCGGTCTGGAAGGGCGGCGACCACGGCGAGGCCGAGCTGCTCGGCTGCTGCTATCACCGCGCGATCGCGCTCGCCGCCCAGCACGGCTGCGCCCGCGTCGCGTTTCCCGCGATCTCGACCGGCGCCTACGGCTACCCGCTCCTCGCGGCGGCCACCGTCACGATCGGCGCGACGCGTGAGGCGCTCCACATGCACCCGTCCGTCGCGGAGGCGCGCTTCTGGCTCTTCGGAGACGACGTCTACGCCGTGTTCCAGAGCGCGCTCGGGTGAGGGTCGCCGGCGTCGTCCTCGCTGGCGGTGCATCGACGCGGATGGGAGCGCCGAAGGCGCTGCTGGAGTGGCACGGCTCGACGCTCGTGCGCCGCGCGGCCGGGATCGTCGGCCGGGCCGCCGACGGCCCGCTCGTCGTCGTCCGCGCGGCCGGCCAGCAGCTTCCGCCGCTGCCGCCGAACGTCGAGCTCGCGGAAGACGCGCGCGACGGACGCGGCCCGCTGCAGGGCATCGCCGCCGGCCTCGCCGCGGTCGGCGAGCGCGCCGACGCGGTCTTCGTCTGCGCTGTCGATGCGCCCTTCCTGCACCCGGCGCTGATCGGTGCCGTCGTCGCGGCGCTGGCGGCCGACGAGGAACTCGACGCCACGCTGCCGGTCGCCCACGGCTTCCCCCACCCGCTCGCCGCCGCCTACCGCACGCGCGTCGCCGAGCACGTGCTGGCACTGCTCGCCGAGGACGTGCTCGGCACACGACCGCTGTTCGAGCGCCTGAACGTGCGCCGCCTCGGCGAGGCCGCGCTGCTCGCCGACCCCGGCGTCGGCCGACACGACCCCCGACTGGACTCGCTGCTGAGCCTCAACGAGCCCGAGGAATACGAGGCCGCCCGCGCACGGCCGGCGCCGCTCGTCACCGTCGTCGGCGAGGGCGATATCCGCGCGGCGACGCTCGCGCATGCCGGCGACGGCGCGGCGAAGGTCAACGGCGTCGCCGTGAGCGACCCGCAGGAGCCGCTCGTCGCCGGCGATGAGGTCGCGTTCGTCATGCGCCGGCGCCACCGTCTCGCCCCATGAGCCGCTTCACGATGACCGTCACCTGAACGGTCGTGCGGTCGATCGAGGCCGCGGGCGAGTAATCGCGACGGCGGATCGTGTACGTTGCGGCCCGTCAGCCGGGTCCGAAACGAGGTCTGCCGTATGAACGCACAGCCGGAGGTCGCCAGCGAGCCCGTGCAGGTCGGGGGGCCCTACTGGGAGGAGCTGTCGGTCGGCGACCTCTACGTGGAGTTCCCTGCCATGACCCTCAACGAGGGTCATGCCGCGCTGCATCAGTCGATCGTCGGAGACCGGCTGCGGCTCGCGCTCGACGCGAGCCTGTCCGAGCGCGTCGCCGGGCGCCGCCTCGCGCACCCGAACCTCGTCTGCGACGTCTCGATCGGCCAGTCGACG
>JBBSLI010000070.1:0-15799 GCA_038255395.1 Solirubrobacterales bacterium | reverse complement strand
CGTGGAATCCCGGGATGCCCGGCCGGGATCTGACGGTCGGCGGTGACCCGCCTTCGTGCTGGTGGCACGGGGCGGGCGCCGGCGGGCGTCAGGCACGGTTCGGGCGCCCGGGAAACGCGCAGAACTTGCGGATGGATGTACCGCAGGTCGGTCGAGCAGGACTACTGGAGCGACGGCGGCGCCGTCGGCCGGCGGCGGCGCGCCTGGGAGCCGTCGCCGCGTGCGCGGTCGCGCATGGTGCGGCGACCGCGCGGGGCGTCGGTCAGCGTGACGATCTCGCCGCGGGCGACGCAGTTGGGACAGATCGATCCATACGGCGCGGGCAGCGGCCGCGGAAACGAGGCGTGACAGGAACGGCAATAGGCGTCGGACATCGGCCTTTGTGGTTGGTTCGATCGCTATGGCGACGATCCAGGCACCGTGAGTACCAGCGCTCAAACCGACAGAGGCCAGTCTATGCACCCATGACGAAATCCACAACCTCGTGCCTACCGCGTGGACGAGCTGGAGCCGGTTACGCTGTGCGCATGTGCCGAAACATCCGTCAACTTCATAACTTCGAGCCGCCGGCCACCGACGAGGAGGTCCGCGCGGCAGCGCTGCAGTACGTGCGCAAGATCGGCGGCTCCTCGAAGCCGTCGGCGGCGAACGCGGAGGCCTTCCAGCGCGCGGTCGACGAGGTCGCCGCAGCCTCGGCGCGCCTGCTCGACGGGCTCGTCACGAACGCCCCGCCGAAGGACCGCGAGATCGAGGCCGCCAAGGCCCGCGCCCGCGCTGCCACGCGGTACGCCGCGTAGCCGCCGCGCACGCCGACGATCGCGTTCACGCCAAGAGTTCTCCCGGCGGCTCAGCAGTCGCCGAGCGGGCCGCTGCACGCCGACAGCTTCGTGCGAGCCCTACGGCTCGCCGCTCGCCAGGTCGAGCGCGGCGCGCAGATCGGCGACGACGCGATCGCAGACGGCGCCGAGCAGCGCGGTCGCGTCATGCACCGTCCCGGCGCCCGCCGCGTCGGCGACGGGCGCGATCGTGCCGGTCATCATCTCGACGAGCACGTCGACGTGACCCTCGCCCGGGAACGCGTCCTCGGGCAGTTCTTCGAGCAGGTTGCCGAGCAGGTCGCTCAGCATCACGCCGGCGCGCAGCACGGCCTCGGTGAGCGCATGGACGTCGGCGTAGGGAACGGGCGCGATGGCGGTCATGCCATGAAGAGGCTCCCGCCCGGCGAAGTTCGCCCCCCTCCGCGGGCGGACCGTGGGGCTTCACGGCAGCCGGTCGCCGCGCGGCGCGAGATCACGGACGAGCTTCGACCTCGATGCGGGGCTGCGCGGTTGCCACGCGGGGCGGCACACACCCTGTGCTGGGACGCCACGCCGATGGAGGTCGGCGACCGAACCGGTAGCGGAGAGAGAGGGATTCGAACCCTCGGTGGGCGTTAACCCACACACGATTTCCAGTCGTGCCCGTTCAGCCGCTCCGGCACCTCTCCTGGGAAGCGCTCAGGCTATCGACAGACAGGCGGTCAGATCTGCCAGGCGCCGCCGCGCAGGACCGGCACGCGATCGCCGTCGCCGGTGATGCCGGTCACGTCGACCTCGGGCGAGCCGATCATGAAGTCGATGTGGATCTGCGAGCGGTTGATCGCGCCGAAGTCCTCCTCGGAGACCGTGAACTCGTAGGCCGAGCCGAGTGCGACGTGCGAGGCCGCGTTCTCGTCGATGAGCGTGTCGTAGAAGACGGTGTCCAACGGGCCGATGCGACCCGCGCCGTCGACGAGCGCGACCTCGCCCAGGCGCGATGCGCCGTCGTCGCGCTGCGCGTACTGGGCCAGCAGCTCGCCGCCCTCGTCGGCCTCGATCGAGACCGCGCGGCCGCCCTCGAAGCGCGCGCGCAGGCCGCGGATGATCGTCCCGCCGGCGACGAGCGGCTTCGTCGAGCGCACATGCCCGTCGACGCGCTCGGGGTCGGGCGTCGTGAAGATCTCCTCCGACGGCAGGTTCGGCATGTGGCGGATGCCCTCGAGCGTCTCGAAGCGCGCCGAGATCCAGCGCGAGCTCGGCAGCAGCCCGACGCGCAGATCCGTCCCCGGTCCCTCGAAGTGCAGCGCGTCCAGACGACGCTCGCTCAACCGCTCGGCGACGCTCGACAGCGTGTCCTGGCGCTCGGTCCAGGCCGCGACGGGATCGTCCTCGTCGAGGCGGCACATGTGCAGCACGTCCTGCCACAGGCGCTTGAGCGCCGCGTCGGAGTCGAGGTCGGGGTAGACGATCTCGGCCCACGGCTGCGTCGGGCACGGCACGGCCGTCCAGTTCGTCGTGCGCGCGTTGACGACCTGCGCGGACTCGCGCAGGAACGGCAGCTGGTCGCGCCCCGCGCGCGCGGGATCGAGGTCGCTCAGCAGCCCCGGCATCGACGGGCCCGTCAGCGCGACCCGCGCGGCGCGGTGCTCGCCCAGGGCGAGCACCCGCTCGCCGTACCACGGCGGCACGTAGTCCAGCGTGTCCTCGGCGGCGTGGAGGATCCGCGAGCGCTTGACGTGCAGATCGAACTGCATGACATCGACGAACTTCGCGCCGGCACGGTAGGCGCGCTCGGCGACCGCGCGCGTCAGCTCGAGCTTGCCCGGCTCGGTCGAGATCGCGACGATCTGGCCGGGCTGCACGTTGGCCGCGAAGCGCACGATCAGCTCCGCGAAGCGTTCGAGGGTGGCCTCGCCGGCGCCGTCCGCCTGCGCCGGACGCGGGCCGTCGAGCGCAGCGGGCACGGACTCGGGACCTTGCATGAACGTGAGAGTACACGCGGCCCGGAGCCCTGCAGCGTTGTAGATTTCCTCGGCATGGCCGTCCTTGCTCCAGCACAGGCGCTGACCGAACGATCCGCGATCGACCTGGCGCGTGCGATTCGCACCGGCGAGACGACGTCGCGCGCCGTCGTCGAAGCCCACATCGAGCGTCTCGAGCTCATGCACGAGCGCATCAACGCCGTCGTCGTCAACCGCTACGACGCCGCCCGCGCCGATGCCGACGCGGCCGACGCGATCGTCGCCGCGACCACCGACCCCGACGCGCTGCCGCCGTTTCATGGCGTGCCCTGCACGATCAAGGAATCGATCGCGATGGCGGGGATGCCGAACTGCGCCGGCCTCGTCTCGCGCCACGCGCTGCGCAGCAACGTCAACGCGCCGACCGTGCAGCGCATGATCGACGCAGGAGCGATCCCGCTCGGGGTCACGAACACGCCCGAGCTGTGCCTCTGGATCGAGACCGAGAACCGCCAGTACGGGCGCACGAACAACGCCTACAGCGTCAAGCGCACCGCCGGCGGGTCGTCGGGCGGCGAGGGCGCCGCGGTCGGGGCCGGCGGCTCGCCGCTCGGCCTGGGCGCCGACATCGGCGGCTCGATCCGCCTGCCCGCCTTCTTCAACGGCGTCTTCGGCCTGAAGCCGACCCCCGGCGTCGTGCCGAGCACCGGCCAGTTCCCGACGACCGAGACCGCGGTCGCGGCGAAGATGCTCACGATCGGCCCGATCACGCGCCGCGCCGAGGATCTGATCCCGATGCTGCGCGTCATCGCCGGCCCCGACGGCATCGACCCCTACGTCGAGGAGTCGACGATCGGCGACCCGGCCGACGTCAGCATCGCGGACACGAGGATCCTGCTCAGCGAGGACACCTCGTTCGTGCCCGTCAGCCGCGAGTTGCGCGCCGCGCGGCTGCGCGCCGCCGAGGTGCTGGAGCAGGCGGGCGCGACGATCCAGACGGTCTCGCTGCGCTCGATGAAGCGCGCGCTGGAGCTGTACCTCGCCGTGCTCAAGCTCGAGGCCGGCGTCAGCGTCACCGACCTCATCGTCGCCGAGGGCTCGCTGAAGGTCGGCCTGCGCGCCGGGCTGAAGCGCAAGGGCCCGCACACGCGCGCGCTGCGCCTGCTGCTCATGAGCGAGTGGCTGACCGGCAAGATGCCGCAGGGCTCGCTGCGCAAGGCGGCCGCCGCGCGCGAGTCGTTCGAGGCCGAGATGAAGGCGGCGATCGGCGACGCCGTCCTGTTGCATCCGACGCACCCGCGCGTCGCGCCGCGCCACGGGCGCACCGTCGGCAAGCCGTGGCTGCTGACGACGACGGCGGTCTTCAACCTCGCCGCCGTGCCGGTCGCGCAGATCCCGCTCGGCCTCAACCCGCGCGGCCTGCCGCTCGGCGTGCAGGCCGCCGCCGGCCCGCACCGCGACCACGTCGCGGTCGCCGTCGCGCTCGAGCTCGAGCGCGCCTTCGGCGGCTGGGTCCCCCCGACGGATCCGTCATGAGCGCCGAGCCCGTCGTCCATCACTGCCTGTTCTACGACTACGTCGAGGACGTCGTCGAGAAGCGCGCGCCGCTGCGCGCCGGCCACCTCGCGCTCGCACGCGAATGGAAGGCCGACGGGCGGATCGTGATGGCCGGCGCGCTCGGCACGCCGCCGACGGGCGCGCTGTTCGTCTTCCTCGTCGACGACCCGGCGCAGATCGACGCCTTCGTCGCCGCCGACCCGTACGTGTCGGGTGCGATCGTGACGGGGCACCGCGTGGTGCCCTGGACCGTCGTGATCTGAGCGGCCGCGGCCGCTACAGCCCGACGGCGGCGACGTCGAAGCTCGCGGGCACGGGGTCGGGCATCGCACGAAGCCGTAGCCTGCATGCATGCTCGACGACGACGGCCTCGACGCGCTCTCCTCCAAGGAGCTGCACGACCTCGCGGTGCGCTACGCGCTGCGCCACCTCGACATCGCGTTCTTCATCCGCCTGATGCGGCGCCTCCCGGTCGCCGAGGCGGCCGCCGGCGAGGTCGACGAAGCGGCCGCCGACGTGTTCACGCTGCGCGCCCACATCGACGACGTGACCAACTCCGGCGAGGGCGAGGTCGCCGACCTGCTGCGCCCCCTGTATCTCGAGTACCTGCGCAAGCACGGCGTCAAGCCGCAGTAGGCGGCAGCGTCCGATCGCACCGCACGGGGGGAACGCTCAGCAGCTGCCGACGGGCGACACGCTCGCGACCGAGCTCAGCGCGACGTCGACCGGCTGGGCGTCGGCGATGACGCGCAGCGTCCCGTGCTGCGGCGCCTCGCTCAGCGCGCCACAGGCGCTGCGGCCGTCGCTCGTCTGCACCTGGACCTGGCCCGTTCCGCCGCCCGCACCGCCGCCCGCCTCCTTCGGCCACCACGAGGCGGCGGTCGCCAGCGCGAGCGTGGCGACCGAGAGGAACGTCAGCAGCAACCCGCGCGTGACCTGGCGGCTGACGACCGCGGCCTGCGCCTCGCCGCCCTCCATCGCCGCCGGGTCGCGGCGGTACAGCGGCCAGGCCGCACGGCCGACGAGGACGATCCCGGCGCAGGCCAGCGCGAAGGCGACGAGCACGAGGATGCCGGACATGACCTGCAGCGCCCACGGGTTGGTCGAGTCGCCGGTCTGGATGACGCCGCACAGCCCGATGAAGCCGAGCGCCGCGAGCTGGATGCCGTGCCAGCCCTTCGCCGAGGCGCGCAGCTCGGCAAGGCGGTCCTGCGCTGCGGGGGAGCCGTCGCTCATGGGCGTCGGCGTGATGCTACGCCGGGCGGCGGACCGCGTGCAACACAGCGGCACTTAACGCGGCCGGGCGAGCCACATGGCCCGCCCGTTGGAACCGCCCGGTCATAGATCGCCGCTGAACTACTACGTCCCCGGAGTGTGTGTCACCGGGGTTAACGTGACACTCCCGACCACCTGGACTGGCCGCGGGCCCGAAGGCTCGCGCGTTGCCGGGCTGGGTGCCGAAGCGCCCCGGTCGAGTTGGCGATCCGCCGTCATCAGAGCGTAGCGGCTGCGCCCGCGACTGCCGCCGCCCGATCCTCGCTCGTGAGGCTCCGGTAGCGATCGCCGTCGCGCACCCAGGCGCGGGCGCTCACGCGCGGCATCCCGCGGGCGCGCAGCGGCGCGGCGAGCGGCCGGTGCCACGTCGTCACCGGGATGTCGCGCACGACGTGGACGATCTGCGGGCGCTCGTCCGGCGCGAGGACGCGCAGCGCGCGCGCGATCTCGCGGGCGTCGAGCGGCGCGCGCGCACGCAGCGTCACCGCGGCGACGGCGATCTCCGCCTCCGCCCCGCGCGGGCGCACGCCGTAGGCGACCGCGAGGTCGACCGCGTCGAGCTCGCCGAGCGCCTCGGCGATCGGCAGCGGCGCGACGGCTCCGGCGGCGGTGGCGATCAGCGCGCGGACGTCGCCGACGAGCCAGAAGTCACCGTCGGCGTCCTGGCGGAAGAGGTCGCCGGTCGCGCGCCACGCGCCGCCCGCACGCTCGCGCGCGAGCAGCATCCCGACCTCGCCGCGCGCGACCGATCCCTCGTCGAGCAGCCGGTTCTGACGGGTGTCGTAGGCGGCGATTCGCAGTTCGGACGTGCCCGGCAGCGGCCGGCCCTGCGCGCCGGGCTTGGAGTCGGCGACGTTGACGAGCACCGCCTCTCCCTCGGTCGAGGCGTAGAACTCGAGTACGCGGGCGGGCGCGAAGCGCTCCTCGACGCGCCGCCACAGCCCGCGCGGCATGCCGGCGCCGATGAACAGTCGCAGCGGGTGGTGGCGTTCGCTGCGGTCGGGCGGTCGCGCGACGAGCTCGCGCAGCATCGTCCACGTGTACGAGCCCACCGTCACGCCGTAGCGGCGCACCTCCTCCCAGTACCTGTCGGGATCGAAGCCCTCGGCGAGCGCCAGCCGCGCGCCGCCCGCGATCGCCCCGCCCACGCTCATCAGCAGCCCCGACGGGTGGTACAGCGGCGTGACCGCGTAGACCGTGTCGGCCTTCGACAGCGCGGCCGCCGAGGCGACGCCGAACGCCGCCACGGCCCAGCGCCCGTTCGTGACGCGGTTGACGCGCGTGCGCGCGCCGAAGCCGGTGAACAGGACGAACGCCAGGTCGCCCGCGCGGCCCGGGTTGGCGCGGTAGGCGTCCGGCACGTCGACCGCCGCCGGATCGATCCGCTCCATGTCGATCAGCCCGCCGCCGAGCTCGCGCGGCTGGGCGCCGCCGCCGAGCACGAACACGGCGCCCGCGCCGGCCGCGGTCGCACTCGGCGCGAGCTGCGGATCTGCGACGACGTGGGTGACGTCACCCAGCGCCAGCTCCCGCGCGAGCTCGCCGTCGGGCCGCAGCAGCACGCCGACCGCGCCGAGCCGGTTGAGCGCCGCGACGACGACGAGCGCACTCGGGCGCGTGCGCATGAGCACGCCGATGTGCTCGCCGCTGCCCACGCCGAGCGACAGCAGCCCGCGCACGACGTTGTCGATGCGCTCCTTGACGGCGGCCTGCGTGTGGGCGCGATCGCCGAACAGAAACGAGACCGCGTCGGGAGCCGCGCGCGCCTGCTCGTCGAGCAGCAGGCCGGCCGATATGCGCGTGCCCGGCGACAGGCGCTCCATCCGGCTCAGGCGCGGCAGCTGGCGCGTCGCCTCGCGGGTGAAGCGGTGCGCGAGCGAGGCCGCCCGCGTCGCGCTTGCGAGCAGCTGGCGCGCGGCGCCGACGCCGACGCCCGTGACGAGGTCGAGGCCGACGTTCAGACGGGTCGAGACCGGCGGCTCGTTGTCCGGCTCGCCCTCGCCGGTACGGCGGATCGCCGCCGGCAGCGGCACGCCGTCGTCGCAGTGCTGCGCCCAGCCGGCGACGACGGGCCACGTCGCGCGCGATGCGGTCGACCCGACGACGAGGCCGAAGTGGCCGGCCGGCAGCGCCAGCTCGTGGACGTCGGCGTGCGGCGCGGCGCGCGTGATCGCGCGCACGGCCCGCGGCGGCGCGATCTGGTCGACCTCGCCGACGACGGTGAGCACGGGCAGCGCCACGTCGGCGAGCGTGACGAGCCGGTCCTCGATCACGAAGCCGCCCGACAGCATCCGGTTGTGCGCGACGAACTGCGTGACGAAGTCGGCGAGCGCGGGACCGGGCCACGCGACCCAGCCGCCGGCCTCGAGGAATTGGCGCTGGCGCTCGCGCGGCAGCAGCGCCTCGCGGTCGTGCAGGGCGAGCACGAACTCGACCTGCTGGCGCAGGGTCTTGACCGGATCGAGCAGGCGAAAGCCGAGCCGGCTCGCCCAGGCCGGCAGCGCGAAGTCGGCGAGCACGCGGTCGGCGAGCAGGTTCGCCGCCCCGACGGCGAGCTCCTGCGGGATCCCGAACGGCAGCGCTCCGAGCGTGTCGACGGGCGAGCCGAACGTGACCAGGCTCGCCAGGCCGTCGCCGCGGCGATACGCCGCCGCCTGGTAGACGAACATCCCGCCCTGGCTGTAGCCCGCGAGGTGCACGTCGCGTCCGGTGGCGGCGCGCACGCGGTCGATCGCGTCGCTGACCGCGACGACGTGGTCGGTCAGCGTCCGCTCGAGCCCGCCCTCCTCGTGCTCCGGCGCGCCGAAGTCGACGACCCACGGATCGGCGCCGTGCTCGGCCAGGACCGTGACGGCGCTGGACTGCGGCGAGACGTCGTAGACGTCGGCGGCGAGCATCATCGGCGGCACGAGCAGGATCGGCGGACCCGCGGCGCCCGTGCGCCCGCTCGCGGCGTGGTAGCGGCGCAGGCGGTACATCGGCGTGCGCCCGACGACCTCGTAGGAGGACGCCTCCTCCCCCGTCTGCAACCCGCCGAAGCGGGCAATCTCGAGCGCGTTCTGCGCGGCCGCGCCGAGGCGTGCCGCGGGCCTGAGCAGGAGGTCCGCGAGCGCGTTCACGCGGCGGACGGTACCGCTCGCGCGGGGTCGCTCCCGCAGGACGGCGCCGAGGGGGTCGATCGCCAGCAGGCGGCGCGGGTGGGGGGCCGGCGGGCGGGTTAGCATGGCGCGATGGACAGCACAGGCAGCAACGTGGATCCGATCGAGGCCGTCGCCGCGCGCATGGAGGAACTGGCTGCGCCGCTCGGCCCCGACGACGGCGTGCGGCGCTTCAACGAGCTCTATCTGGCCGTCACGCGCGCCGTCGCCGTCGAGCAGGCCAAGACGACCTTCGCGGATCCGCCCTTCATGACGCGCCTGGACGTCGTGTTCGCCGACCTCTACTTCGCGGCGGTCGACGAGGACATCGCCGGCAAGAAGCCCGCGCGTGCCTGGGCGCCGCTGTTCGAGCAGCGTGCGGCGCGTGGCATCGCGCCGCTGCAGTTCGCGATCGCGGGGATGAACGCCCACATCAACCACGATCTCGCGCTCGCGCTCGTCGCGGTGACGAAGCAGTTCGGCATCGGGCTGGGCCGCGACAGCCCGCAGCACCGCGACTACGTCCTCATCAACGGCGTGCTCGAGCGCGTCCAGGACGAGATCAAGGAGCGCTTCACGACCGGCGTGATCAAGGACCTCGACCAGGCCGGCGGCCGCGTCGACGACATGTTCGCGAGCTGGAGCGTCGCCCGCGCGCGCGACAACGCCTGGACGCAGGCGCAGACGCTCGACGCGCTCGCGGGCAGCGGCTTCCTGCGCAAGCAGTTCCTCGCCGCGCTCGGCCGCAACGTCGGCTTCGCCGGCCGCGCGCTGCTCACGCCGCTCGGCTGAGGCGCAGACCACCAGCCCACCCGACGCTGCGTCGAAGCCGTCGTCCCGAACTTCCGCCCCCGGTCCATGTCGTGGACGTCGTCGGCACCTCACCCTGGGTGGATGCACCGCGGAGCGCTGCTTGTGCCGATTGCCTCATTGTCCAGTGCGCGTGTCCGCGGGCTGTATCCGGCGGGAATCCTGTCGATGACTCCTGCAGATCGGATGTATCTGGACGCACTCCACGAGCGTCCTACGAGCAACGACCCAGACACGCCATGAAGCCAACCGCTCACGACAAGCGCCTCGGAACGCTCTCGCTGGAGCAGTACCTCGGGCTCGCCGAGGGCATGAGCTTCAAGATCGCCGGCCGCATGCTCACGCTCGCCGCCGACTACACCAACGACGTCATCGGGCTGCACGACGAGGGCATGGACCCGCGCCACGATCGCGAGACGCTGACCCACCTCGCCCGTCGGGCGACGCGCACCGAGACGAACCTCGCCCAGCTGCTCGTCCTCGCCGCGCAGCACTGCAGCGGCTGGGAGCTCGTCGACGTCCCGGAGGCGATCCGCTCGAACATGAAGACCGCCGCCCGCTGTCGCAGCGCGATCTGCCTCATGGCCATGACGGTCGAGCAGCGGGTCCGCGACGATCGCATGGCCGCGTAGCCCGCAACCCGCAGCGGTCTCACATAGAGGATTACCTGCGCTTCAGTCCAGCGCTTATGATCGGTCGCGGTCGCTCCTGCGACAGACCGATCTACCTACGGCCCTTGTGGAGACCCCTTGCGTCAGACCCTCGATCCGTCCGTTCCGCAGACATGCCTCGCCGCCGGCGCGGTGCTGCACGACCGCGACGGGCACATGGTCGCCGCGAACTACGGCTCCGTTCCCGGCGAGATCGCGGTCCTGATGAAGAGCGTCGGCCTCGCCGACCGCTCCGACTACGGCGTGCTCGAGCTGCGCGGTGACCAGAACCTGCTCGACCGCGCGCTGATCGCCCGCCTCGGCGACCCCGCCGTCGCGCCCCGCACCGGCAGGCGCCAGCGCAAGGTCTGGTACCTGCGCCTCGACCAGCGCCGGGCGCTCCTCGTCGGCTCCCACGCCGCGCTCGCCTCCGGACCGCCGATCGGCAAGGGCCACGACCGCTCCGACCTGCCACACAAGGACATCGGCGCGAGTCTCGCGATCATCAGCGTGATCGGCCCGCGCGCCGCGCGGCTGCTCGCGGCGGCCCAGCTGCCCGGCGAGCTCGCGATCGGGGCGATCGGCCGCGACCCGGGCGACGCCGACGTCGTCGCGATCCTGCGCGAGAGCCAGCGCCGCTTCCTCATGCTCGTGCGAACGGCCGGCGCCGACGCCATGTGGGCGCGCCTGCTCGTCGCCGGCGAGCCGCTCGGCGCCGCCTTCGTCGGCTTCGACGCGCTGACGCTGCTGAGCGCGTCGTCGTCCGCCAACGGCTGAGGCTGCGCGGGCGGCGCTGGTACCGTCAGGTCCATGACCGATCTGGGACCGGACCATTTCACCAAGCCCGTAAGCGACGTCGATCCAGAGATCGCGCAGCTCCTGAGAGACGAGGCGCGGCGCCAGGAGAACACCCTGGAGATGATCGCCTCGGAGAACTTCGTGCCCCAGGCCGTCATGGACTGCCAGGGCTCGACGCTCACGAACAAGTACGCCGAGGGTCTGCCGGGCAGGCGCTACTACGGCGGCTGCGAGTTCGTCGACGAGGTCGAGACGCTCGCGATCCAGCGCGCGAAGGACGTCTTCGGTGCCGAGCACGCCAACGTCCAACCCAACGGCGGCGCGACGGCGAACGCCGCGGCGATGATGGCGCTCATCAACCCGGGCGACAAGATCCTCGGGATGCGCCTGGACCACGGCGGTCACCTCACGCACGGGATGAAGCTCAACTTCTCCGGCAAGCTCTACGAGGTCGTCGCCTACGGCGTCCGCGACGACGACTCGCGCGTGGACATGGACGCGCTGCAGACGATCGCCGAGCAGGAGCGCCCGCAGCTCATCATCGCCGGCTGGTCGGCCTACCCGCGCCAGCTCGACTTCGCCCGCTTCCGCGAGATCGCCGACGCCGTCGGCGCGCTGCTCATGGTCGACATGGCGCACTTCGCCGGCCTCGTCGCAGCCGGCGAGCATCCCAACCCGGTCCCCCACGCCCACGTCGTCACGACGACGATCCACAAGACGCTCGGCGGCGCGCGCGGCGGCATGATCCTGTCCACCGAGGAGTGGGCCAAGAAGATCAACACCGCCGTCTTCCCCGGTCAGCAGGGCGGCCCGCTCATGCACGTCATCGCGGGCAAGGCGGTGTCGCTGAAGATCGCCGGGACGGAGATGTTCCGCGAGCGTCAGCGCCGCACGCGCGCCGGCGCCGCGGCCATCGCCGAGGAGCTGATGGCGGCCGGCGTCAACGTCCTGACGGGCGGAACCGACGTGCACCTCGTGCTCGCCGACCTGCGCGACTCCGAGCTCGCCGGCCCCGACGCCGAGGGCCGCCTCGACGAGATCGGCATCACGGTCAACCGCAACGCCGTCCCCAACGACCCGCGCCCCGCGATGATCACGTCGGGCCTGCGGATCGGCGCGTCGGCGATGGCCACGCGCGGGCTGCAGGTCGACGACTTCCGCGAGATCGGCAAGGTCATCGCCGAGGCGCTGACCGGCCCGTTCGAGGCGTCAGACGTCGCGGCGCTGGCGCAGCGCACGCGCGCACTGGCCGAGCGCTATCCGCTGTACCCGCACCTGAATTCGCCCACGCCGGTCTGAGCGACCGGCGCTGCCGCGAGCAGGCGCGCGGCAGCACATGACTCCGAAAACCGGCGTCAAGCCTGCGGCGACACGCAGCCGCCAGGCCGTGCATGGAACCCTCAAGCGCTGTGCTGCGGTGCCGATACGGCGAACATGCACGCACACCAGCATCGGGCACGGATCGCCGCTCTTCCACCTGCCATCCTGCTCGTCGTGGCCGCCGCCTGGGTCGCGTTGGCTGTGCACCCGAGCGCCGCGGCGTCCGCCGACCAGCGCCCGGTCCAGATCGACATCGACCGCTCACATCCGACCGGCTCCAGCGAGCTCGTCGTCGGCGTCACGCACACCGAGAACAGCGTCGACCCGTGGGGCGACCCGGACGCCGTCGGGCGCGGCAAGCAGTTGCTCGAGGACCTCGGCGGCCTCAGCAACCAGCACATCTACGGCTGGGGAGCGCGCAATCCGAACCCGCGGCCCGGCGTGTACGACTGGCGCTCGCTCGATCGCCGGCTGGCCGAGCAGCGCGCGATGGGCGCGCAGCAGGTCGTCACGCTGTGCTGCTCGCCGGACTGGATGACCGCGCTCGGCACGCAGACGAGCGACTACCCGAACATCCCGCCGACCCCCGATCGCTACGACGACTTCGCTGCGCTGGCGGCGCGCATCGCCCGCCGCTACCCGCACGTCAAGCACTACGTCGTCTGGAACGAGTTCAAGGGCTTCTGGGACAGCGAGGCCAACAATTGGGACTACCGCGCCTACACGGCGCTGTACAACCACGTCTGGAAGGCCTTGAAGGACGTCGATCCCGAGATCCAGGTCGGCGGGCCCTACCTCGTGATCGAGGGCACCGGCTCACGCGACATGGGCAAGACCGGCTACGCCACGGCTGAGCCGATCACCCGCCGCGACCGCACGGCACTGCGCTACTGGCTGGACCACCGGCTCGGGGCCGACTTCCTCGCCGTCGATCGCAAGACCGTCGGCGGTTCGCACGACCGCAACGCCTACACGCCCGAGCAGTACCTGCAGCTCACCCGCTGGTTCGGGAACGTCACGCGCAGCCTGCGCGCGGAGACCAAGCTGCCGATCTGGTACATGGAGGACTACTTCGTGACAGCCGGCGGCGAGGCGTTCCAGGCCGCCGGGCTGGCCTCGATGCTCGCCGAGCACGTCCGCTCGGGCGCGGCGGTCAGCCTGCGCTGGGGGCCGCAGGGCCAGGCGGGCGCGGCGTTCGGCGGCAACAAACAGAGCCTCTTCACGGACACCCGCGAGGCGGGTGGCGGGCGACCGTACGCAGCGTACCTCGCATACTCGGCGGTGCAGCGGCACTTCGGGCGCGGCACGCCGCTGTACGCGGCGAGCGCTTCATCGCCCGACGTCGATGCGCTCGCGTCGTCCACGCACGTGCTGCTGATCAACCGCTCACCCGCGGACGTCGTCGTGCGCGTCGACGGCCACCGCGGCCTCGTCGCGCTGGATCCCTACGACGTCGCGCTCGTCAGGACCGGCCGGCGCGACGGCTGAGCGAGGGTCAGGCGGGCGCGCCGGTCAGCGCGCCGAGGTTCAGGTTCTCGTAGACCGCGGTGACGGAGTCAGCGCGGTTCAGCGAGTAGAAGTGAAAGCCGGGCACGCCGAAGTCCAGCAGGCCGCGGCACTGCTCGGTGCAGTACTCGATCCCCATCTCGCGCGCGGCGGCGTCGTCGTCCTCATACTTCGTCAGCAGCTCGTCGAGGCGCGGCGGGATCTTCGAACCGCACATGCTCGTGAAGCGCCGGCACTGCGCGGACGAGCGAATCGGCAGCATGCCCGGCACGATCGGCACCGTGATGCCGATCGCGCGGCAGTCCTCGACGTAGCGGCAGTAGTCGTCGTTGTCGAAGAACAACTGCGTGATGATGAGGTCGGCGCCCGAGTCGACCTTCTCCTTGAGGTAGCGCAGGTCCGCTTCGCGGCTCTCCGCGCGCGGGTGGACCTCCGGGAAGCCGGCGACCGCGACCGAGAAGGTGTCAAACCAGCCGCTCTGCCCGCGCCGGATCGTGTTGACGAGCTCCATCGAGTTGTTGAAGCCGTCGTGATGCGGCTTCCAGTCGCCGGCCGGCCCGTCGGGCGGATCGCCGGCGAGGGCGATGATGTTCTCGATGTCGTTGCCCCACAGGTCGCCGATCAGCTCGCGGACGACATGCCGGCTCTGGTTGACGATCGTGAGGTGGCACATGACCTCGAGCTTCTCGCGCCACTTCATGCGCTTGACGATGTCGAACGTGCGGTCCTGCGTGGAGCCGCCGGCGCCATAGGTCACCGAGACGAAATCGGGGTTGAGCCGCTTGAGCTCCTGTACCTCGCCGAAGAGCTTCTCCACGCCCTCGTCGGTCTTCGGAGCGAAGAACTCGATCGAGAACGTCAATCCGTCGCGGGCATAGATGTCACGCAGCTTCGTCAAGGTCTCTCCCTACTGATGGCGATGACCGGCATTCCATGCCGCGAACAGGGTAGTCGCACGGATCCGATCGCGACATCGCGACGTATACGGAGCAGGCGGCCTCGCAGATGCCTTGGCGCGGGCGGGCGCGCCCGCTCGCGACGCTCCCGGCCTCGTAACTACCTGGCGCGCCGCTGCGTCAGCGCCTGACCGTGCGCCTCCAGGAAACGGTCGTGCAGATCACGCACGGCGCCGATCGTGCCGGCGACCTCGTCGAGGTGGCGGGTGCCGGCAGCGTTGAGCTTGTAGGACCTGCGCCGCGGGCCGACGCCGGATTCCGTCCAGCGTGAGCGCACGAGCCCCTTGCTCTCCAGGCGTCGCAGGGCGCGGTACACGACCGCCGAGTCCAAGCTGATCGACTGCGCCTCGAGCTGGCCGCGCAGCTCGTAGCCGTAGCCGGCGCCACGGTCGAGCAGAAGCAGCAGCCACGCTGTCACGAACTCTTCCCGAGGACGGATCGGACGCGACTGCGGCGGCCCCACGGGAGGCGCCGCGGCCAGGATCGGGGCCGCCCGCATCGAGCGCCGCGGCGTCGTTGCGGACCGGTCTTGGGGGACGATGCGGGGCAGTCCGACGAGGTCTGGTGGGGTCATGCCATGACGGTATGGCCGCTGACCCGTGCCGTCACCCGACCGCGCGTACAAACCTGGGGCGCGCGGCTCTACCCAGCGGCGCGGAGCAGGAGCGCCACGGCACCCGCGACGTACGGGCGAGCGTCGCGCTCGTCTGATCGACGAGCGCGACGATGCCTCTACGTCCAGTGCGGCTTGTAGCCGGTGGTGATCTCCTGGCGCGGATGACGCCAGTCCGGCTCGATGTCGTAATTCTTGTCGATCGACCGGGACCGGAAGTACCGCAGCAGCGGCCCGTACGTGAACTTCGCCGTCGTCGACGACAGCTTCGCCTTGGAGTCCTCGTCCATGAACGGCATGTACTTGTCGGGGAAGCCCGGCATCGTGCACGCCATGCAGATGCCACCCACGTTCGGGCAACCGCCGACGCCGCTCTGCCAACCGCGGACCGGAACGTTGCACTTCACGACCGGACCCTT
>JBBSLI010000069.1:0-16076 GCA_038255395.1 Solirubrobacterales bacterium | reverse complement strand
GTTCTGCGCGTTTCCCGGGCGCCCGAACCGTGCCTGACGCCCGCCGGCGCCCGCCCCGTGCCACCAGCACGAAGGCGGGTCACCGCCGACCGTCAGATCCCGGCCGGGCATCCCGGGATTCCACGCAGAACTTCCGGACGGCCGTACTAGGCGGCGGGCGACGTATCGCGGCCGCCGGTGGCGATCGTCGGCACCTCCGCCAGGCGCCGGCGCAGTCGCTCGCGCAGCTCCTCGGGCGTGAGGTCGACGTGCGAGCGGCGCTTGCGCGCGACCGCGACGCCCGTCGCGGCGACGCCGGCGGCGCCGGCGAGCCCGACGAGCTTCCAGGGGACGCGCATCGCTGCGTAGGTTAGGGCCATGACGGACTCCTCCCTCCAGCTCGACGACGCCGTCGCGGCCGCCGCCACCGGCGACGTCTGGCTCTTTCGCGGCCGCACGCTCGCCGACCGCGCGATCCAGACGCTGACGAACAGCCCCGTCAACCACGTCGGCATGGTCGTCGCGCTCGACGACCTGCCGCCGCTGCTCTGGCACGCCGAGCTCGGCCGCTCGCTCGAGGACGTGTGGACCGGTGAGCGCCAGCGCGGCGTGCAGTTGCATCTGCTGACCGACGCCGTTCGGACGTGGAACGAGAAGTACGGCCAGCGCGCGTGGATGCGCCAGCTGACCGGCGGCACGCTCGAGCGCGAGCACGAGGATCGCCTGATGGAGATCATCGAGCGCTTCGACGGGCATCCGTTTCCGACGATGCCGCGGCTCGCCCGCCGCTGGGTGACCGGCCGCATCCGCCGCCGCCCGACCGCGGCGCTGGAGACGATCTACTGCGCGGAACTCGTCGCGACGACCTACCAGCACATGGGCCTGCTACCCGAGAAGCGGCCTGCGAGCTTCTATGACCCGGGCGCCTTCTGGAGCGGCGATCGGATCGCGCTGGTCGCGCCGTTCCGGCTCTCCGGCGAGGTGCGCGTGCGCTGAACCCGGCCGCCACGACCGTCCTGTGACGTGCCTCACAGGATGTACGTGCGCGCCCTCACGGTGATCGCTTCTCCGACGCAAGAGGCTGGCGCCCCGCCAGTCGTCATCAACTCGAGACCACGGAGAAGCAACCACATGCGCACCACCACCGTCCGGGCAATCGCCACCGCAGGCATCGCCGCCGCCTCCTTCGGCGCGCTCTCGGCGAACGCGCTCGCCGCCGACACCGGCAACAACGCCCTCCAGGCCGGGACCGACGCATACCTCGCCGCCTACCCGCAGCTGAGCAAGGCCCAGGCCCGCGCCGCTGCTTCGCAGTCCGACGCCCGGCGCTCCGTCTACGACGCCGCTGCAGCCGACGCCGCGTCGTTCGGCGGTGCCTGGTTCGACCCGGTCTCCGGCGTCGTCAACGTCGCCGGCACGACCGACGCCGCCACCCAGCGCGCCGCCGCGCTCGGCCGCCAGCACGGCCTCGACGTCCGCGCCTACAAGGTCGTCCGCAGCGCCGCCGAGCTCGAGGCCCAGGCCGCCGAGCTGCGCGCCGGCAAGGGCGAGATCGGCCAGGCCGCCGAGGGCAGGGTCGGCATCGACGTCAAGACCAACCAGGTCGTCGCCGCCGTCCCGTCCTCACGCCGCGCCGCGCTCGGCCGCTCCGCCGCCGCCGCGTCCGGCGACGTCAAGGTCGTCGACGATCCGGGCATCGCGGTCGAGGCCGACGCCGGCTGCACGGCGCGCAACGCCTGCGACTGGACGCTGCGCGCCGGCTCGGTCATGTGGCGCTCGAACTCGTCGATCCCATGGTGTTCGATCGGCTTCACGGCCCGCAATTCGAGCAACACGCGCTTCGTCTACACCGCGGGGCACTGCACGACCGGCAACGCCATCACGTGGGGCGTCGCCGGCCAGAACATCGGCCCGATGAGCTCCTCGATGGACTCCGGCGCGGTCGACGCGGCCGTCATCCGGGTCACCAACAGCTGGTTCACCGGAGACCAGGGCGGCGAGATCTACGTCAACTCCGGCACCAGCGGCTGGTCGCCGGTGAAGGGCGTCGCGCCGAGCGTCGGCTACATGGTCGCCGGCGAGACGATCTGCCTGTCGGCGAACTTCGTGCAGCCGACCGTGAACGGCAACCCCTGCGGCATCCTCGGCACCAACAGCGACGCGTCCGTGCGCGGCATGGCGCGCGTCGACGGCCTCGACGCCTGCGGCGGCGACAGCGGCGGCGGCTGGTACTGGCTGTCCTCGTCGGGCAACCGCTACGCCTACGGCATCCACAGCCGCAGCGACAGCGGGTGCAAGGGCGACGCCGGTGGCTCGCGCAGCTGGTACACCGCGATCGCGACGGCGAAGAACAGCTTCCAGCCGACGCTGAACGTGGAGGTTCGCCCGTAGCGCCCGAGGCCGGTCCGACAGCGAGCAACGACGACCCGGGGTCTGCCGCACGCGCGGCCGGCCCCGGTCGCGTTCAGGCCGAGGGATCGAAGGTTGGGCTGATCGCAGCTCAGACCACGACGCTGCCTGTCTGGGGCTCCTCGACCTCGCCGATCGAGACCGCGAACACCACATGCTGGCGGTGCACGGCGATGAACTCGTGGTGGGCGACCTCGTGGTCGCCTTCCAGAGCCGTCACCGTGGCGTCCGTCAGCGAGATGAAGTCGCGCTCGGGGGCGTTGAGGAGATCAGACAGGCGGCTTCGATAGCCGTCGCTCGCGAGCGTCGCGACACCGACGATGCGGTGGCGCGGCGTGTCGATCGAGATGCGCTCGTAACGATGTTGCACGACGCCAACTTCGGCACGACGGCGCCGATCCCTGAGCCCGGCCGTCGTTTTCTCGGCGAACGGGTCAGGATTCATGGCGTGAGCGAGCCGGTCACCGTCTACCGCCGGCGCCGCGCGACCGCTCTGGCGGCGCTGGCCGGCGCGCTCGTGCTCGCCGTCCTGGCGCTGCGCTCGTGCGGCGGTGAGGCCGAGCCGACGACCGCCACGTCCGCCGCCGGCGCCGACTCCGACGCGGCGAGCCAGGTCGCCGAGCTTCCGCGCGGCGGGCGGCGGATCTTCCCGGACTTCCGCGTCGTCGCCTTCTACGGCGCGCCGCAGGACGAACAGCTCGGCGCGCTCGGCATCGGCACGCCGGCCGCCGCGGCCAAGCGCCTGGAACGCGTCGCGCGTCGCTATGCGAAGAAGACGCGGCCGGTGCTGCCCGCGCTCGAGCTGATCGCGACGATCGCGACGGCCGCGCCCGGCGACGACGGCCTGTACCGAATGCACCAGACCGACGCAGTCATCGGCAAGTACCTGCGCGCGGCGCGCGCGGCGAAGGCGCTGCTGCTGCTCGACATCCAGCCCGGCCGGGGCGACTTTCTCGGCGAGGTGCGGCGCCTGGAGCGCTGGCTGCGCGAGCCCGACGTCGGGATCGCGCTGGACCCGGAGTGGCACGTCGGGCCCGCGGAGGTGCCGGGGAAGGTGATCGGGTCGGTCACCGCCGAGGAGGTCAACGCGGCGGGGGAGTACGTCTCGCGCTTCGTCGTCGACCACAGCCTGCCCGAGAAGCTGTTCGTCGTGCATCAGTTCACGAGCGGCATGATCGAGAACAAGGAGCGCGTCGTGAAGCAGTCTGGTCTGGCGGTGACGATGAACGTCGACGGCTTCGGCGACCGCCCGAACAAGACCTCCAAATACGCCCAGTTCACGTCCGAGCTGGCCCGTTTCCACGACGGCTTCAAGCTCTTCTACGAGGAGGACACGAACCTCATGTCGCCGGGGGCGGTCCTGCAACTGCGCCCGCCGCCGGACCTCGTCGTGTACGAGTAGGGCCGTGTTCGTCCTCGCGCCACGTGCACGCGGTGCGAGCGGCGACCGCCGATTCGGCACGCTGATTCTCTAGCCTTGCACCGATGCGTCGGTACGACGACGAAGGACGCTCCCCGGTCGAGCGGATCGTGGGGCAGGATCTCGACGAGGAGTCGGGTAAGGGCAGGCCGCTGTCCAGCCGCGCGGCCCAGAGGTCGCGCTCGATCGAGGCCTACCTCAAGACCGGTGTGCGGCCGCGCTGGATGGAGCGCGTCGGCGACATCGACGCGGGCATCGCCCGCGAGCGCCGCCGCCTGGCGCGTACCTACCGCGCGCTGCGCGGCGAGTGCGACGGCGATCTGGAGCTGTTGGAGGAGCGCTGGCGCGAGCGTGCGCGCAGCTGGGACTTCGGCGAGCTCAACGTGCTGATCGAGCAGCACAACGACTGGTATCCGATCGAGCGCGACCTGCCGCTCAACCCGCGCACCGGCGACTACGTGCGCGTCGGCGGCCGCTCATACCGCCGCCCGCTGCTCGGTGAGGGGTGGGTGCTCGAGCAGTTCCCCGTGCGGTAGCCCCGCCGCCGCCACGCTTGGGGGGGGGGGATCGCATCCTCGAAGACGAGTGACGGAGCGGTGCGGGAGATCTCCCCGAGGGGCCGCCCGGCGATCACGCCCTGCCGTGTCGACGTCGTGTTCGCGTACAACGCCTTCTCGACGCGGCGGCCGCACGCGAAGCCGGCACCGGCGCGACCGCCGTCGCCGTGCACAGCTCACACCCCTCGATGATGCAGCGCTGCCCGCACGACGGCGATCAGACCGACCGCGGGAGCGCTCAGCCCAGCGCCTTCTGGAGCCAGATCTCCACCGGGCCCTCGCCCTCGGGCCCGCGCGAGATCTCCGCGTAGCCCTCAGCCGCATACAGCACGCTCGCCTCACGCAGCATCGGCGTGGTGAGCAGCCGCACGTGCGAATGCCCCACAGCCACCGCGCGCTGCTCCAGCGAACGCAGCAGACGCCGCCCGAGCCCGCTCCCGCGCGCCGCCGCCGTCACGAACATCCGCTTGATCTCCCCGACCCCCGGCGCCAGCGTGCGCAGCCCGCCGCAGCCGACCGCCGCGCCGTCCAGATACGCCACGATCCACGCAGCGTCGCCGGCCGCGAACGCGTCCTCCGTCGCGAAGATCCGCTCGATCGGCGCGAAGTCCGCGATCCCCGCGCGCTCGCCGACGAGCGCCATGTACTCGTCGAAGAGCGAGCGCGATGCCGGGCTGCCCGAGGGCTCGTCGCGCAGTTCGATCACGTCGGGCGCAGCGCGATGATCGCGACGTCGTCGGTCAGCACCTCGGCGAAGACCTCGGCCTCGGCGTAGGCGCGCTCGACGAGCTCCTGCGCGCTCATCGTCGACGCGTACCTTGCGACGATCGCGGCCACCCGCTCATGGCCGAAGAGCTCCCGCCCGTTGCGCGCCTCGATCAGCCCGTCCGTCGCCGCGAACAGCAGATGCTGCGCACCGAACGGCAGCTCGTGCGCCTCGAACGTGGCGTCGTCGACGACGCCGAGCGGCAGCCCGGTCGCGCACAGCTCGGTCGGCTCGGCGCCCGCGTCGCCGCCGTCGACGAGCAGCGGCGGCACGTGGCCGGCGTTCGCGTAGCGCAGCACGTCGCCGTCGATCACCCCGAGGAATCCGGTCACCAGCGCGACGCGCCCCGGCAGGCGGCGCCGCAGGATCGCATTGGTCTGCGCGAGCACCTGCGCGGGATTCTCGGAGTCCCACGTGCGTGCCTCGATGAAGAAGCGCACCATCGCGCTGACCGCGGCGACCTCCAGGCCCTTGCCGCTGACGTCGCCGACGAGCACCGCGAGCTGGCCGCCCGGCAGCCGCCACACGCCGAACACATCGCCGCCCGATACCTCGTGTCCGACCGGTTCGTACACGAGCCCCAGCGAGTAGCCCTCCAGCTCGGGCGGTGCGCCCGGGATGTAGCCGCGCGTCAGCGCGCCCGCGATCCGCCGCTCGTGCTGGAACTCCAGGGCGTTGGCGATCGCCGCCGCGGCCGGCCGCGCAAGCGACTCGAGCAGCGCGAGCCGGTTCTCGTCCAATGCTCCTTCGACCGGATGGCACACCGTCAGCACGCCGAAGCGGCGCGGGCCGAGCCCGAGCGGGACGTGTGCGAAGGACCCGACGCCCTCCTCCTTGGCCCACTGCAGGAAGCGCCGGCGATCCTCCGGGCGGCTGACGTACGGCTCGCCGCCCGCGGCGACCGCGCCGATCATGCCCTCGCCGAGCGCGTAGCGATGGTTCACGAGCCGCTCCGACGCGCCCGTGCTGGCGACGCAGCGCAGCGTCTGGGTCACGCTGTCCAGGCGCAGCAGCAGCGCGGTCGGCGCGTTGGCCAGCAGCACGGCCTGCTCGCAGATCGCGTCGTAGACGGCGTCGAGGTCCAGCGAGGCGGTCATGAGCTGGGCGGCGTTGTGCAGCAGCTCCTCGGTCTCCGCGCGCCGCGCCTCGCGCTCGAGCAGTTCGGTGCGCTCGAGCGCGAGCGCCGCGAGACTCGCGAAGACCTCCGTCACGCGCAGCTGCTCCTCGCCGAGCGGCGGGCGCGGCGGCGCGGCCGACAGCGCGAGCACGCCGAGCGTGCGCCCGAGCGTCGTCTGCACCGGGCACGAGATGAACGTCGACGTGAGGTACCAGGCCCACGCGGTCTCGGCGGCCTGCGGGTCGAGCTGCTCGTCGAGCCGCATGCGCAGCGCGGCGGCGCCGCGCCACGACACGATGTCGTCGATGAGCACGGGCTCGCCGCGCTCGATCGCCGCCTCGGTCACACCGCCGCGGTCGACGTCGTAGGGACGGTCGAGGACGGGCGTCAGCGCGGAGCGCACCGCCTGGGTCTCAAACCAGGCCGCCGCTGGGCTGATGTGACCGCGTTCCCAGTCGACCGTCTGGAACGCGCAGCCGTCGATGTCGAGCAGCACGCGCACCTGCGAGAGGATCTCCTCGAGGGTGTGGCGCAGCCATACCGCCGACGATGCCGCGTGCTCGATGCTGGGCTCCATCCCCGCGTCCTTCATCAAACGACCATAACGGCACGATGGACGTCCGTTCGTGCGATCTTGGACGCGCGACCGAACGTCTGTCCTTCGGATTTGAGCCGCAGCGCTGTGGGAACGATGATGTCCATGATGGTGCTCATCCTCAACGCCGTTCTGTACGTCATCGCTCTCAGCCTCTCGCTGGCCGTGCTCACGCCGGTCCCCGAGAACGCGACGCGCCGCGTCCGCATGGCGCGCGGGGCGCTGGCGTGCGGCGGCGGCCTGGCGATGAGCGTCGCGATCACGCTCTCGTTCATGGGCCACTGGTTCGCGTCGGGGATCGCCGGCTGCGTCTCGATCGTCATCGTCGCCGCGTGCCTGTGGTACGCGCTGACGGCGCGCTACAGCCCGAACGCCGACGAGGAGGACGACGGTGACGGCGGCGGCGGCGGCCCGCGCAAGCGCCCGGATCCGCCCGCTCCGACGGAGCCCGCCGGCGGTCCGCCCGACGAGCTGTGGACCGAGTTCGACCGCGCCCGCGCCGGCTGGGACCGCGAGCGCGAGCCGGTCCTCCGGTAGCCCTCAGGCCTCGATCTTCCAGCGAGCCGAGCGGTGTCTCGAAGCTGGGCATGCCGAGGGCAAGCTCACGGTGCTTGCCTTCCTGTCACCGAATCGGTGCCATGGCAGCGGGCAATACCTGACCGTTTGAGTCTGGCGAGCAGCGTCCTCAGATGAGAGGGTGCACGGGGTGCCCGGCCGACCGCTGCAGCTGATCCTCGCGCGCAACCTGCTGTCGAGCCTGTCGACGCCGGCGTTCCTCGTCGACGTCGAGGGCAACGTGCTGTTCTTCAACGAGGCTGCGGGCGCCATGCTCGGCCGCCGCTACGAGGAGACCGGCAAGATGCTCGCGGGGGAGTGGACGTCGACGTTCGGCCCGTTCGACGACGACGGCGAGCCGATCGCGTTCGACGACCTGCCGCTGACCGCGGCGCTGCGCGGCAACCGGCCGGCGCACGCCGGCTTCCGGATCCGTTCGGTGACCGGGATCGACCACCAGATCGAGGCGAGCGCGCTGCCGATCATCGGCGACGCGGGCTTCCACGGCGCGATGGTCGTGTTCTGGCCGGTCGGCGCGGACCCGCTCGGAGGGCCGGCCTCGTGAAGGTGAAGGTCTGGGGCGCGCGCGGCTCGATCCCGACGCCCGGTCCCGACACGATGCGCTACGGGGGCAACACCTCGTGCGTCGGCGTGACGCTGAGCGACGGCACGCTCGTCGTGCTCGACGCCGGCACCGGCATCCGCACGATGGGGATCGCGCTCGGCGCGCCGAGCGGCCCGGTGACGATCCTGCTCACCCACCTGCACCTCGACCACATCCAGGGCCTCATGTTCTTCGCGCCGTGCTTCTATCCGGACGCGGAGATCGACATCTTCGGACCGGCCGCCCCCGACGCGCCGCTGCTGGATCGCATCGCGCGCTACATCTCGGCGCCGCTGTCGCCGGTCGAGGTCCGCGAGCTGCCGTGCAAGGTGTCGTTTCGCGAGGCGCAGAGGAGCGAATGGCGGATCGGCTCGGCGACGGTGCACGCGCACTCCGTCAGCCACCGCGGCCCGACGCTCGGCTACCGCATCCAGGACGGCGACACGACGATCGCCTACATCCCCGACCACGAGCCGGGGCTCGGTGCGCCGATCGGCACGCTCGAGGACGAGTGGATCTCCGGTCTGGAGCTCGCGCGCGGCGCGGACCTGCTCATCCACGACGCGCAGTACACCGACGACGAGTACCCCAACCACCTCGGCTGGGGGCACTCCGCGCTGTCGGACGCGCTCGCGTTCGGCGCCCGCGCGGAGGTGGGGCGGATGCTGCTGTTCCACCACGAGCCGCTGCACGACGACGACGCGCTCGACGCGCTCGGCGAGCAGGCGCGCGCGCGCTGGCTGGCGCTGGGCTGCGACCCCGAGACGATCGAGCTGGCGCGCGAGGGGATGGAGATCGTCGTCGCCGCGCTCCCGCGGGCGCGCGCCGGCTAGTACGGCCGTCCTTGCGGGTGGATGTACTAGCTCTCCGCGCGCGCCTTCAGCTCACCAGGGCGCACGTCGACGAGCGTTTCGCGCAGCTTGCCGATGCGCTCCGCGTTGAGGAGGAAGTTCAGGACGCCGCCGGGGTTGACGTCGAGCTGGTAGGTCGCCTTCGTGCGCCCGTCGCCGAGGTCCTCGACCGTCCACGATCCCGACAGGCCCGCGAGGTCGCCCGACGTGCGCTCGAACGTCATCCGCGTCGGCGGGGAATAGGAGCACGCAAGCTTCATCTTGATCTGCGTCACCTTCGCGTCGAAGGCGACGGCGCACAGTGACGCGCGGCCTTCGCCGTCGGTCTCGAGGATGTCGAGCGACCCGAGCGTTCCCTGCCACTCGGGCCAGCTCGCGACGTCCTGCACGATCGGCCAGACGGCGTCGATCGGGGCGTCGATGTCGGTGCTCGCACTGTCAGAGAGCTTCGCCATGGCGCGCAGACTAGAGCGCTGCGCCGTCGGGGATCCCGTCGCTCGCGAGGCTGCGGTTGGAAAAGCGCCGGTCGTCGGTCACCTCGCGCACGAACCACGGCGGCGCCTGGAAGCCGCGCGCCGCCTCCTCGTCGTCGAACTCGACCTCTGCGACGACGAGCCCGTCGAGCGCGCCCTGGTACTCGTCGACCTCGACCACCGCGTCACCGACGCGCACGCGCCGGCGGACCTTCTGCACGCGGCGGCCCTCGGTCAGCTCATACAACGCGTCGCCCTGGCGCTTGTCGAGCTCGAGCTCCTCCTCGGCGCGGACGGCGCCGCGGCCGGCCTTGATCGTCAGCACGGCCTTCTTCGGCGTGATCCGCACGCGCACCTCGGTGTCGCCGTCGAGCGCGAGGTAGCCCTGCCGCATCGGCTCGCGCTTGGCGAGCCGCATCGTGCCCGGCACGCCGGCCAGGAGGAACTTGCGCTCGATCTCGATGCCGTCAGCCATGGGTTCGAATCTTGCCCGATCGCGTCAGCGCGCTGCGACACCATCAGGTCAAACCAACGTGGCGCTGCCGCGTTCGTCAGGCTACGGCCCATGCCCGCCCCCACCCCTGGTACAGACTCCCGCTTCGTCCGCGTCGCCCGCTGGTGCACCCATCACCGCTGGCAGACGCTCGTCATCTGGGTGCTGCTCGTCATCACGGCGATCGTGCTCGGACAGCAGGTCGGCACGCGCGAGATCGACGACTTCCGGCTTCCGAACACCGAGTCGCAGCGCGCCTACGACCTGCTCGCCGAGCATTCACCGACCCAGAACGGCGTCACCGACCAGCTCGTCTACGTCGCGCCCGGTGACAGGACGCTGACGGATCCCGTGCTGCAGGCGCGCATCAAGAGCTCGCTCACGCAGGTCGACAAGGTGCCGATCGTCGTCGACGTCGGTGCGCTGACGCAGTCCCCCGACGGGCGCGTCGGCGTCGTCTCGGTCACCTACGTCGACGACTTCGAGAAGCTCAAGCCCGAAGCCCTCAAGCAGGTCCAGGAGGGCGCCTTCGCCGCACGCGGTCCCGACCTGGAGGTCGAGCACGGCGGCCAGGGCGCGCAGTTCCTGCGCTTCTCCGAGCAGGAGGGCGGGCCGACCGAGATGATCGGCCTGCTGGCCGCGTTCGTCGTCCTGATGCTCACGTTCGGCTCGCTGATCGCCGCCGGCGTGCCGCTGCTGACGGCGATCTTCGCGCTCGCGACCACGCTCGGCCTCGTGCCGGTGATCTCGCATGTCGTCGACACACCGGACTTCGCACCGCAGCTCGCGGCGCTGATCGGCATCGGGGTCGGGATCGACTACGCGCTGATCGTCATCACGCGCTATCGAGCCGAGCACCAGCGCGTGGTCGCGCGCTCGGGACCCGTCGACCCCGACGCCGCGGACGCGCGCACGCACCTGCGTGCCCAGCGTGAGGAGGCGCTGCTGATCGCGATGGACACCGCCGGGCGGACCGTCTTCTTCGCCGGCATCACCGTGATGATCGCGCTGCTCGGGCTGCTCCTGCTCGGCCTCGCCTTCATGCAGGGCGCCGCGATCGCGGCCGCGCTCGCGGTCATGTTCACGATGCTCGCGGCGCTGACGCTGCTGCCGGCGCTGCTGAGCCGCATCGGCCACTGGATCGACCGCCTGCGCCTGCCGGCCCCGGGCCGCAGGCGCCGCGCGCAGGCGCAGGCGCAGGCGCAGGCGCAGCTCGAGCCGGGCGAGAGCCCGATCTGGGCGCGCTGGTCGGAGATCGTCCAGCGCCGGCCGTGGCCGCCGCTGATCGCCGCGCTGCTGATCCTGCTCGCGCTCGCCATCCCGGCGCTGCACATGCGCCTGGGCACGTCCGACGCCGGCCTGGACCCGCCCGACACGACGACGCGCAAGGCCTACGACATCGTCGCCACCGGCTTCGGCGCCGGCACGAACGGGCCCTTCCTGCTCGCGGTCGATCTGCCCACCAAGGGCGACGTCGCCGCCGCGCGCGCGGTCGCCGAGGCCGTGAAGGACGACCCCGATGTCGTGCGCGTCTCGCCGCCGCAGCTGTCCCAGGACGGCGAGGCCGCGACGATCTCGCTGTTTCCGAGGAGCGGCCCGCAGGACATCGAGACGACGCGGTTGCTCGAGCGCCTGCGCGGGGACCTGCTGCCGCCGGCCGAGCGCGACACTGGCGCCCAGGTCTACGTCGGCGGACAGGTCGCCTCGCAGGAGGACTTCACGGGCGTGATCGCCGACAAGCTGCCGCTGTTCGTCGGGATGGTCGTGCTGCTCAGCGCGCTGCTGTTGATGGCGGTGTTCCGCAGCCTGTTCATCCCGCTCAAGGCCGCGCTCCTGAACCTGCTGTCGATCGGGGCGGCGCTCGGGTTCGTGACGCTCGTCTTCCAGGACGGCCTGTTCGCCGACGCGCTGAACGTCGGTACGGGACCGGTCGAGTCGTTCGTGCCGGTGATGCTGTTCGCGATCGTCTTCGGGCTCAGCATGGACTACGAGATGTTCCTCATGTCGCGCGTCCACGAGGAGTGGCTGAAGACCGGTGACGCCTCACGGGCGGTGCGCAACGGCGTCGCGACGACGGGCCGCGTGATCACGGCGGCGGCCTCGATCATGATCGTCGTCTTCCTCGTGTTCGCGCTGCTCGGTGGCGAGCGCGTCATCAAGGAGTTCGGGCTCGGCCTGGCGATCGCCGTCCTGCTCGACGCGCTCGTCATCCGCTGCCTGCTCGTGCCGTCGCTGATGCAGATCGTCGGAAGGCGGGCGTGGTCGTTCCCGCACTGGCTCGACAAGCGGCTGCCGCGCGTCGCGATCGAGCGCGAGTAGTCATCCGCCCGCTTGCGTTCCACGCGAGCGTGTCTCCAGCGCGGCGCGACGATGGGAGAGCGTCAGGCGATCTTCGTCCCAGAACGGCCCCGTTCTCCGCGCGGCGCGGCGACTACGCCGCGATGCGCTTGCGCCGCCCGGCGCCCCACATCGGGCGGTCCGACGCGAAGCGGTACATGGCGGCGGGACGACCCGGGCCGGCAGCGCGCTGCTCGCCGGTCGGCTCGATCAGGCCTGTTGCCTTGAGGTCGCGGCCGAAGGTCGCCGGGTCGTAGCGGGTCTGCGCGATCGCCTCGTAGACGCGGCGCGCGTCGCTCAGCGTGAAGGCGCCGGGCAGCATGCCGACCGTGATGTTCGACCACCACAGCTTGCCCTCGAGGCGGTCGACGGCCGCCGCGAGCACCTCGCCGTGGTCGAAGGCCAGCGGCGCCGGCTCGCGCGCCGGAACCCACTGCGCGCTGGCGTCCGGGACCTGTGTGCCGGGTGGGACGAGCGCGAGATAGGCGATCGACGGGATCCAACCGCGCGGGTCGCGGCAGGGATCGGCGAACGCGCCGAGCTGCTCGACGTGGGGAGCCCGCAGGCCCGTCTTCTCGTGCAGCTTGCGCAGCGCCGTGTCCAGCGGGCGCTCGCCCACGCCGACGAAGCCGCCGGGCAGCGCGCGCTCCGCGGTGCCGTCGCGCGCGACCGTGAGCGCGAGCAGCTCCTCGTCGCGGACGGCCAGGACGACGACGTCCGTGGCCAGCGCCGCGGGTGCCTGATAGCCGGCGCTGTTCGTCGCGGTCCATTGCACGCGATACAGCCTAGAGCGTGGGCAGTCTGACCAGAATCGGCGGATCGGCACGGGTACGGTGCAACCCGGCTGTCATCCGGGTACGTGCTGCAGACCCGACGAACTGCGAAGGAGCTCAGCATGGATGACGGAACGATCGACGAAGCGAAGGGCCGCACCAAGGAGGCGCTCGGCGACCTGACCGGCGACCAGGAGCTCAAGCACGAGGGCAAGGTCGACCGCGCCTCGGGCAAGCTCAAGGACGCCGTCGGCGGCGTCGCCGACAAGGCCAAGGGCCTGCTCCGCAAGGACTGACGGGAGCGCGCGCGGTCCTCACACGCCGAGGATCGCGCGCGCCTCGTCGGGCGTCGCGACGGGCCGGTCGAGCTCGGCGGCGATCCGCACGATCCGCTCGACGAGCGCCGGGTTCGTGGCGCGCTCGCCGCGGCGAAACCAGAGGTTGTCCTCCAGGCCCGTGCGGACGTGGCCGCCGGCGAGGATGCAGTACGTGTTCAGCGCCAGCTGTGGGCGACCGATCGCACACACCGACCACGGCCAGTCGGACGGGATCATCGACCGCAGGTGCTCGACCATCGCGACCGTCGCGGGCACGCCGCTGCCGGGCACGCCGAGCACGAACTGCATGACCATCGGCGCGTCGAGCAGCCCCTCGTCACGGAGCTGGAGTGCAAGGCCGACATGGCCCGTGTCGAAGCACTCGACCTCCGGCCGGACGCCGAACTCGCGGAACTTGCGCGCCATCCGCCGCAGGAACGGCAGGTCGCCCTCGAAGAGCTGCTCGCGGAAGTTGATCGAGCCGCAGTCCAAGCTCGCCATCTCCGGGCTGAGCTCGAGCGGTCCGAGCCGCTCGTCGCGGATCGAGCGACCGCCGGCGCTGCCGCAGGAGAGGTTGACGATCGCCTCGCAACCGGCCTCGTCGAGCGCTGCCACCAGGCCTCGATAGGCCTCGCGGTCCTGCGTCGGCGTGCCGTCGGGCAGGCGCGCGTGCAGGTGGACGACGGCGGCGCCCGCGCGTGACGCGGCCAGCGCCTCGGCGACGATCGCGGCGGGCGTCGACGGCAGGTTGGGCCAGCGCTCGGGGTCCGGGTCGATCGACCCGGTGATGGCGCACTGGATCACCAGCGCAGCGGTCAGGTCCATGGGCCACACAGTGTGCCGTGTCGCCCATGAGCCGGCGGCGGCGTTGCCGCCGCCGGCTCGACGGGTGGGGAGGGACGAGCGGCTCTCACCCACACCGCCGCGGGGCGATGCGGGTTGGAGACCGGGGTGCTACGACGCCTTGACGGCGGAGATGTCGAGGTTCAGCGTGATCTTGTCGCCGACGGCGACGTTGCCGCTGCCGAGGGCCATGTTGAACTTGATCCCGAAGTCGCCGCGCGAGATCTTGCCGACGGCCTCGAGGCCGACGCGGTCGTTGCCCCACGGATCGACTTCCGTGCCGCCGACCTCGGCGAGGAACTCGACCTCGTTCGTGACGTCCTTGATCGTGAGGTTGCCGATGATCTTCAGCGAGTCCTCGTCGATCGCCTCGATCGAGGTCGACTCGAAGGAGATCTCCGGGTAGTTCTCGACATCGAAGAAGTCGGCGGTGCGCAGGTGCTCGTCGCGGCCGGCCTCGTTGGTGTCGACGGATGCGGTCTTGACCGTGCCGGAGGCCTTGGCGCTCGTGAGGTCGTCGCCGATCGCCAGCGTGCCCTCGAACTCCGAGAAGGTGCCGCGCACCGTGGCGATGCCGAGGTGCTTGACGGCGAAGCCGACGCGCGAGTGGGTGGGATCGATGGTCCAGGTGCCGGTCGGGGCGATTGTTGCGGTGCTCATGAAGGCCTCCCAAGGGGAACTGGTGGATTGCTTGCTAGCGCAACCATAGCAGAAGTAGTTGCTAGCGCAACTTCTTGGCGCTATCCTGCCATCAGGCCGATGACCGATCAGACGCAACCGATACACACGTGCTCTTCCGCCTACGAGACGGACGCAAACGGCCTGGCCCACTGGACCGCGACGCACGCCGACGCGTGGATCGGCCTGCTCGAGACGCACAAGCAGCTCACCCGCGCGCTGGACCACGAGCTCACCGCCCGGCACGGCCTGAGCCTCAGCGCGCTCGAGCTGCTCGCGCGGCTCGCCGCCGCCGACGATCGCCAGCTGCACCTCTCGGCGCTCGCCGCCGCGTCGGGCCTCAGCCTCAGCCGCGTGTCGCGGATCATCGACACGCTCCAGCGGCGCGAGCTCGTCGTCCGCCTGGCGTGTCCGAGCGACGCGCGTGCGGTGCACGCCAAGCTCGGCGACGCCGGTCTGGAGCTCGTCATCGAGGCGCAGTCGACGCACTTCGCCTCCGTCCAGGCGGCCTTCTTCGATCAACTCGACGACGAGGAGATCGCGACGCTCGCGCGCGTGTTCGGCAGGTTCGCGCCGCGCGCCTCGGGCGCGTGCGACGCGGAGCGCGACGCGGGCCCCGCGCGCTCCTCCTGAGCCAGGCCCTGCTCCGCGCGCCCAGGCGCCACCGCCTGCGCGCCCCTACCGGGACGCGCCGGGACCACTCGGGCGGCGGATGCGCTGGCCGCGCGTGAAGCGCGGTGGCGGCGGGTCGGGCTGGAAGGCGCTGGTCGTCCACGCGAGGGGGACCGGCTGGCCGTTGACGTGCCGTCGTCGTCGACGTAGCCGAGCATCGCGCTTGCTCCCGAGCGGCCGAGGAAGAGGTTCGAGCGCCCCGCGCCGTCGGCGCCCTGCGGCGAGTAGCAGGGCCAGCCGGGGCCGGGGGAGTGGCTGAGCCGGTTCGCGGCGCGCATCATCAGCGCGGCGGCGAGCGCGTCGGCGTTGAGTTGCTGGTCCAGCGCCACCGGACCGACACCCGCGAACGACCGCAGTATCGACCCACCGGTCGGCGATCGAGGCGTGCGTCGGTTGCGGGCGGCTAGTGGCCCGTCTCATAACAGTCCACCGGAAACCCCGGGCGCCGATCACCGCCTGGCGGCGTCCTCGGACGCTCGATGTGGCTGAGCCACACCTTCGGGGCGGGCGGGGATCGGATCTGGCCAGGCGGCGCCGGCATCCCGGGTTTTCCAGCGACCTGTTACGAGACGGGCCACTAGCATCCGGCCGGTGCTGCGGTTGCCTGCATCTGACCGACCCGATCGCGCGAGCGATG
>JBBSLI010000068.1:0-16883 GCA_038255395.1 Solirubrobacterales bacterium | reverse complement strand
GGAAACCCCGGGCGCCGATCACCGCCTGGCGGCGTCCTCGGACGCTCGATGTGGCAGAGCCACACCTTCGGTCCTGCGTCCTTGCCAGGCGGCGCCGGCATCCCGGGTTTTCCAGCGACCTGTTACGAGACGGGCCACTAGCGGGCGTCCGGCCGGACGTACTGGCAGCGAGCGGCTGAGCATCTGGTCGCGCCCGGGTCAGGCCCGGGCGCGGCCCGCTCAGCGGCGGACGATCCGCTCGCAGCCGGTCACGGCGTCGTCGCCGTCGACGTAGGCGGTGTCGTAGCCGCCGCCGCAGTCGATGCTCGTCGCGCCGCGCGCGTAGCTGTGCACGGTGTCGTTGCCGTCGCCCGCGTCGACGCGGTTGGGACCGCTGCCGCGCAGCCGGATCTCGTCGTCGCCGTTGCCGCCCCAGATCGTGTTGCGGTGCGAGCCGCCCTGGAGGTAGTCGTCGCCGTCGTCGCCGTAGATCCGGTTGCGGCCGGGGCTGCCGTAGATCGTGTCGTCGCCGGCGTCGCCGTAGAGGACGTCCAGCGCCGTGCTGTCGTCGCGGTGCAGCTGGTTTCCCCAGATGACGTCGTCGCCGCCGCGGCCGCGGATGCGATCCGGTCCGCTGGCGCCGAGCAGGGTGTCGTTGCGCTGGGTGCCGCTCTTGGATTACGAGCATCACCCGCGCGCGCTCGCGGACCACCCGGTCCCCGGCGTCGTCGGCCTCACCGCGTCGTGTCGCTGCTCGTGATCGTCGCCGCGGCGCCGGCGGCGCTCGCTGGCGGGGCGACGGTGGCTGACGCTCGATCCACGCCGAGCTCGAGCTGGCCTGCGCCGCTGACGTCGACGACGTTGGCGACGCTGACGCCGATGCAGGTCAACCCCTGGCGCTCGATCAGCGGCGTCGCCGCCGCCAGCAGCGCGCGCGCCGCCGCGAACAGCGGTGCGGCCGTCGTGACGTGGTCGGGCAGCGTCTGTGAGCGCGTCGCGCGCGAGTAGTCGCCGAAGCGCAGCCGCAGCACGACGGTGCGACCCGCGTAGCCGGCCTTCGCCATCCGCGCCACGACGCGATCGACGAGCCGCGCCAGCGACGCGTCGAGCTCGTCGCCGGTCAGCGGCTCCCGCGCGCGGCCGAGCGCGCGCTGGGAACCGAACGAGCGCGGCGGGCGGTTGGGCTGGACGGGGCGCAGGTCGATGTTGTTGGCGAGCGCGTGGACGTGGCGCCCGGACGCCTTGCCGAGGATCTCCATCAGGGCCGCCTCGCCGAGCTGCACGAGCTGGGCGACGGTCCGCAGGTCGCGCTCGTGCAGGCGCTTGGCGGTCTTCGGCCCCACGCCCCACAGGTTCTCGACCGCGAGCGGGTCGAGGAAGGCGCGCTCCTGCGCGGGCATCACGACGAGCAGCCCGTCGGGCTTCGCCGCGCGGCTCGCCATCTTCGCGACGATCTTCGTCCGCCCGACGCCGACCGTGATCGGCAGCCCGACCTCGTCGCGAACCGCGCTGCGCAGCTGCTCGGCGAGCGCTCGCGCCGCGCCCTTCGTGCGCGCCAGCGTGGAGATGTCGAGGAAGGCCTCCTCGATCGACATCGCCTCGACGACCGGCGCCATGCGCTCGAACACCGCGAAGACCGCGCGGCCGGCCTCGAGGTAGGCGGCGAAGCGCGACGGCACGACGATCGCCTGCGGGCACAGCCGCCGCGCACGCGAGCCGCCCATCCCGCTGCGCACGCCGAAGCGGCGCGCCTCGTAGCTCGCCGCCATCACGACGCCGCCGCCCACGATCACCGGCAGCCCGCGCAGGCTCGGATCGTCGCGCTGCGCGACGGACGCGAAGAACGCGTCGACGTCGGCGTGCAGGACGACCGCGGATCGGGACACGAACACATGTTCGCAGAGTGCCCGGATCAACCGGGATGGAGTGAGGAATGAGAGCGTCCGACGATCACCCGCTACCGCAGGTTGCGCGCGGTGCGCGTCGGCGACACACCGGTGAGATACGGGAAGGCGGCCTCGAAGCGCGACCGCGCGCGGAAGCGCAGCCGCGCCGCCGATCCGGTCGAGACGAAGCGGTGCTCAGCGTGAGCCGGGCCTGATCGGGGGCCGGGCTGCCGTTCGCCGCGCCGCGCAGCGCAGCGCGAGGTCGTTGCCGGGGCCGATGCCCGCGTTGCGGCACGAGCGCGATGACGCTGTGGAACCTCGTCGGTGTTCGCAACGTCTCTCCTGCCTCGCCGCCGTCTGCCCCGTCGTTCACAGTTGATCACGGCACCGCCGTTCGCCGGGCAGGGTCGGGCTTCTGCGGGTCTGCGGGTGGTGCCCGGCGCGACGTGTGGAACGATCTCCCTGTGACCACCGGACCCGCGGCGGCGCAGCACCTGAGCGACCTCGCGCGGCTGCGCCGCGTCCGCGACCGGATCGACCGCGAGTATGCGCAGCCGCTGGACGTCGAGGCGCTCGCCCGCGGCGCGCACATGTCGGCCGGGCACCTCAGCCGCCAGTTCCGGCTCGCCTACGGCGAGCCGCCGTACGCCTATCTGATGACGCGGCGCATCGAGCGCGCGATGGCGCTGCTGCGTCGAGGCGACCTCAGCGTCACCGAGGTCTGCTTCGAGGTCGGCTGCACGTCGCTGGGCAGCTTCAGCACGCGCTTCACCGAGCTGGTCGGTGTCCCGCCCAGCACCTATCGCGTCGAGGCGGCGGGCGCGACGGCGGGGATGCCGTCCTGCGTGTCCAGACAGGTGACCAGACCGATCAGGAATCGAGAAGCGCCGGCCCCGAGCCGGACCTAGCATGACCGCCATGGACATCACCATTCACCAGGCCTACCTCCCGCACGACGATCCGGACGCCGCCCTGGCCTTCTATCGCGACACGCTCGGCTTCGAGGTCCACAACGACGTGGGCTACGAGGGGATGCGCTGGATCACGGTCGGGCCCCGCGGCCAGAGCGGCCCGACGATCGTCCTGCATCCCCCGGCCGCCGATCCCGGCATCACCGGCGACGAGCGCCGCACGATCGCCGAGATGATGGCCAAGGGCACCTACGCCCGGATCAACCTCGCCACCGACGACCTCGACGGCGCCTTCGAGCAGCTGCAGGCCAGCGGCGCCGAGGTCGTCCAGGAGCCGATCGAGCAGCCGTACGGGATTCGCGACTGCGCCGTCCGCGATCCCGCGGGCAACATGCTGCGCATCCAGCAGCTGCGCTGAGCCGGTGCGGCGAACGCAGGCCGACGACCATGGAGACACGATGAGCATGGCCGCGAGCACGAACACGCAGTCGCCCGCAGCGCACGTCGCCGACAGCCACGGACTGATCCGCGTCTACGGCGCGCGCGTGAACAACCTCAAGGACGTCAGCATCGAGATCCCGAAGCGCCGGCTGACCGTGTTCACCGGTGTCTCCGGCTCGGGCAAGAGCTCGCTGGTGTTCAGCACGATCGCCGCGGAGTCGCAGCGGATGATCAACGAGACCTACAGCGCCTTCGTGCAGGGCTTCATGCCGGCGCTGGCGCGGCCGGAGGTCGACGTCCTCGACGGCCTGACCACCGCGATCATCGTCGACCAGGAGCGGATGGGCGCCGACCCCCGCTCCACGGTCGGCACCGCGACGGACGCCAACGCGATGCTGCGGATCCTGTTCAGCCGACTCGGGCAGCCGCAGATCGGCCCGCCCAACGCGTACTCGTTCAACGTCCCCTCGGTCCGGGCGAGCGGTGGCATCACCGTGGAGCGAGGCGGCAGGACCCAGACCAAGAAGGCGACCTTCAACCGTCTCGGCGGCATGTGCCCGCGCTGCGAGGGCCGGGGCGCGGTCAGCGACATCGACCTCACCCAGCTCTACGACGACTCCAAGTCGCTCGCCGACGGTGCGTTCACGATCCCGGGCTGGAAGTCCGACAGCTTCTGGACCGTGCGGGTCTACACCGAGTCGGGCTTCGTCGACCCGAACAAGCCGATCCGCGACTACACCAGGCGCGAGCTCGACGACTTCCTCTACAAGGACCCGGTCAAGGTGAAGGTCGACGGCGTCAACCTCACCTACGAGGGGTTGATCCCCAAGATCCAGAAGTCGTTTCTGTCCAAGGACGTCGACGCGCTGCAGCCGCACATCCGCGCCTTCGTGGAGCGGGCGGTCACCTTCGCCACCTGCCCGGAGTGCGACGGCACGCGGCTCAGCAGGGAGGCCCGGTCGTCGAAGATCCAGGCGATCAACATCGCCGACGCCTGCGCGATGCAGATCAGCGACCTCGCGCGGTGGGTGGGCGGGCTGGACGAGCCGTCCGTCGCGCCGCTGCTGGCCAAGCTGGCGCACACGCTCGACTCGTTCGTCGAGATCGGGCTCGGCTACCTCAGCCTCGACCGCCCGTCGGGAACGCTCTCTGGCGGCGAGGCGCAGCGCACGAAGATGATCCGCCACCTGGGGTCGTCGCTGACCGACATCACCTACGTGTTCGACGAGCCGACGATCGGGCTGCACCCGCACGACATCCAGCGGATGAACGACCTGCTGCTGCGCCTGCGCGACAAGGGCAACACCGTGCTCGTCGTCGAACACAAGCCGGAGGCGATCGCGATCGCCGACCACGTCGTCGACCTCGGCCCCGGCGCCGGCACGGCGGGCGGCGAGGTGGTGTTCGAGGGCACGCTCGACGGGTTGCGGGCCAGCGGCACGCTCACCGGGCGCCACCTGGACGACCGCGCCGCGCTGAAGCCATCGGTGCGGACGCCGTCGGCGGTGCTGGAGGTGCGCGGCGCCGGCACCCACAATCTGCAGGACGTCGACGTCGACATCCCGCTCGGCGTGCTGGTCGTCGTCACCGGGGTGGCGGGCTCGGGCAAGAGCTCGCTGATCCACGGCTCGGTATCCGGACGGGACGGAGTGGTGGCGGTCGACCAGACCGCGATCCGCGGCTCGCGACGCAGCAACCCGGCGACGTACACCGGGCTGCTGGAGCCGATCCGCAAGGCGTTCGCGAAGGCCAACGGCGTCAAGCCGGCGCTGTTCAGCGCCAACTCCGAGGGCGCCTGCCCCACCTGCAACGGCGCCGGCGTCATCTACACCGACCTGGCGATGATGGCCGGCGTCGCCTCCACCTGCGAGGAGTGCGAGGGCAGGCGCTTCCAGGCGGCGGTGCTGGAGTATCAGCTCGGCGGCCGCGACATCAGCGAGGTGCTCGCGATGTCGGTGACCGAGGCCGAGCAGTTCTTCGGCGCCGGGCCCTCCGGCGCCCGCGTCCCGGCCGCGCACAGGACCCTCGACCGGCTGGCCGACGTCGGGCTCGGCTACCTCAGCCTCGGCCAGCCGCTGACGACGCTGTCGGGCGGCGAGCGCCAGCGGCTCAAGCTGGCCATCCAGACGGCGAAACCACCCCAGCCGCCCGGCGTCTACGTCCTCGACGAGCCGACCAGCGGCCTGCACCTCGCCGACGTCGAGCACCTGCTCGGCCTGCTCGACCGGCTCGTCGATGCGGGCAGGTCGGTCATCGTCATCGAGCACCACCAGGCGGTCATGGCGCACGCCGACTGGATCATCGACCTCGGCCCCGGCGCCGGCCATGACGGCGGCCGGATCGTCTTCGAGGGCACGCCCGCCGACCTCGTCGCCGCCCGCCGCACCGTCACGGGGGAGCACCTCGCGGCCTACGTCGGCACCTGATCGGCGCTAGCGCCGGATCTCGCAGCCGCGCACGCGGTCGCGGCGGTCGGCGTGTACGCGGTCGTGACCGGGGCCGCAGTCGATCGTGTCGCGCCCGCCGCCGACGGCGAAGATGACGTCGTCTCCGTCTCCGCCGCGGAGGATGTCGGCGTCGATGCCCCCGTTGAGCCGGTCATCGCCGTCGCCGCCCTCGAGCCGATCGCGTCCGCGCGCGCCCTCCAGCACGTCGTCGCCGGCGCCGCCCTTGAGCCGGTCCGCGCCGCCGCGGCCGAAGAGGGCGTCGTCGCCGGGTCCGCCGTCGAGGAAGTCGCCATCCGACGATCCCTCGAGATGGTCGGCGCCGCCGAGCCCGCGCACCCACGGATCGAGGAGTTGGGTCGACGCGCGGTCGCGGCCGGCGTCGAGGAAGTCGGCGTGCTCGGTACCGATCCCGGTGGGGCGTCGCGGCTGGGCGGCGTAGGCGCGGTCGATCCGATCGAGCTTCGCGCGGCCGTCGGGTCCCGCCTTCAGCAGCGCCGCGTTGACGCCGCGGCCGACGAGCTGGGCCTCGTCGACGTAGCCGGGGTCGGTCAGTCGTCGCAGCACCGTCTCGCAGTTGGGAAAGAACCGCTGCTCGTCGCGGAGCCGGTCGGCGGGCGTGCCGTCCCCGAGCCACGACGCGTAGACGACGTCCTGGCCGGGGCCGCAGTCGTAGGTGCCCTGCAGCACCCCCGAGTGCAGCACGTCGTCGCCCGGCCCGCCGTGGACGGTATTGAAGCCCGAGCCGGGGAGCAGGACGTCGTCGCCGGGCCCGCCGTCGAGCAGATCGCGGCCGTCGCCGCCCTCGAGCCAGTCGTCGCCGTCACCGCCGAGAACGGCGTCGTTGCCCGCGCCGCCGATCACGACGTCCTGGCCGGGGCCGCCGCTGACCATGCGATCGCTGCCGCGGTTGCCGTGCAGCAGATCGTCCCCGGGTCCGCCGTCGAGCAGCCGGTCGTTGCCGAATCCGGCCTCGACGATGAAGTCGTCGCCCTCGCCCCCGGCGAGCGTGTCGTCGCCATCGCCGCCGTCGAGCTGATCGTCGCCCGCACCGCCGCGCGCGTCGTCGTCGCCCGTCCCGCCGTCGAGCCGATCGTTCCCCCGGCCGCCGGCCAGGCGGTCGTTACCCGAGCCGCCGTCGACGCGGTCGTCGCCCGCACCGCCGAGCAGCACGTCGTTGGAGAACATGCCGCTCAACGCATCGGCTCCGCCCAGCCCGCTGAGCCGATCGGGGCCGCGACCGCCGACCAGCGTGTCGGCGCCGCTCGTGCCGCGCTGCGAGCCCGCCATCGCCGCCGCGGCGCCGGCCAGCAGGGTGGCGGCGCAGCACAGGACGCAGAGCAGGCGCGAGGGCGAGAACACGGACATCGGGGCAGGACTGCATCGGCATCACGATGCGCCGGCTGAAGCGCCGCGACGGCTGGGTAGGGGGTTCTCGACCGCCCTGCCCGGGCGTGTCCTTCGGGGGAAGACCGCTGGCACTGGTGCGGACAGCAGGTGCGAGGAACCCGCTGTCTCCTACGCGACGGCTCCGACCAGTGCGCCGATGCCCGCGGTGATCGTCATCGCGACGGCGCCCCAGGAGAGGACCCGCAGCATCGCCCGGCCGCGCGGCGCCCCGCCCAGCCGCGCGCCGAGGTCACCCAGCAGCGCGAGCGCGGCCAGCGTCACGACGATCGCGACGCCCGACGCGCCGGAGGCGGCCACGCCGACGACGAGGCTCGCCGTCGACAGATGCCGTCGTTGGCGCCGAGGACCGCAGCGCGCAGCCAGTTGGAGCGGTGGCTGAGATGCGCCTGCGGGCGCGAGATCGGCACGGACGCCATCCCGATAGAGAACACCACCCGCCGTCGGGGCTGGAGGTCGCTCCGCGCAGCGGTGCACACGCAGGGCGGCGGTGGGAAACCCGCAGCGGGTCCGCGGCGCCGCGCGGATGGGGGCGCCACGGGGCCCGAGGAGAGTCAGGGACGTCCTCTTCGTCTTCCAAGGAGCATCAACCCATGTCCCGCTCGCTGCGATTTGCAGGCATCACCGCCGGCCTTGTCCTGGTCGCCCTCGGCGTCGGCGCGATCCTCGTCGGCTTCGCCGGTCGCGACGAGGTGGGCGCCAACATCAAGCAGGAGCAGATCGTCGGCTCGCCCGACATGAAGCCCGCGCTGATCGCGGTCGCTGCGAAGGACGCGGGCCTGACGGGGGTCACGCTGCCGACCTGCGACGTCGCGGGCAAGGCGATCACCAACGGCGCCGACGCGAAGTGCTTTGCGAGCTACATGCGCATCCACGCGCTCGAGGCCACCGGCGGCAAGACCTATGCGCAGATGGCGCAGTACGCGAGCGCCGACGGCAAGGGCACCAGCGACAAGGCCAAGGCGCTCGTCGATCCGAGGACCGGCGGCCCGCAGAGCAACCCGGCACGACAGATCTGGATCAGCGAGACGGCGCTCGGCACCGCGCTGAACACGTCCTACTTCGCCGCCTCGGTCGGCACGTTCGCGATCGTGATGGGCGCCGCTCTGCTGCTCACCGGCATCGGGTTCATCGTCCTCGCCGGCGGCCTGCTCGGAGCGACCGCGATCCGCCGTCGCCGGGTCGCCGGCTCGGCGCCGGTCACGCCGGCCGCCGTGCACTGACCGGCGCCGATCAGTCGCCGTCGAGCAGATCGTGGTCCAGCGCGTAGCGCACAAGCTCGGCCCGGGTCGACCGGCCGAGCTTCTGCTGGATGTGGGCGCGGTGCGTCTCGACGGTCCGGACCGAGAGGAAGAGCTGCTCGCCGATCTCCGCGTTGGTGTGGCCGAGGGCGATGAGCCGCAGCACCTCGACCTCGCGATCGGTGAGGTTGTCGGGCGGGCCGGGGTGCTCCGGCGTCACCGCGAGCCGCGCCCCGAGGGCGGGATTGAGATACGTCCTGCCGTCGGCCGCGCGGCGCACGGCCTCCACGAGCTCGGTGTCGGCGGCGTCCTTCAGGACGTAGCCGAGCGCGCCGGCGCGCAGCGCGCGCCGCGCGTATTCGGGGTCCTCCTGCATGGTCAGGATCACCGTCCTGGTGTCGGCGGAACGCTCGGCGACACCCGGCAGCGCCTCCAGCGAGGTCTGCTCGCCCGGCATGTTGAGGTCGAGCACGAGCACGTCGGGCTTGTACCCGAGGACGGCGCGCAGCGCGCCGTCGACGTCGGCGGCCTCGGCGACGACCTCGAAGCCGGCGTCCGCGTCCAGCAGCATCCGCAGGCCGGCACGTACGACCCCGTGGTCGTCGGCGAGCACGATGCGAATCAGGTCCACGGCGTAAGACCCTACGCCCGCAGGCCGTCGCGCGAGATTCGGGCGGTTGATCGGGCGTATCCTCGTCGTTGTTGCCCGACAGCCGCGATGACGTTCACCTGCGCCGCTCCGACCGCCTGCGTCAGCTGCTCGACGTCGGTCGCTCGCTGACGGCCGAACTGGATCTCGACGTGCTGCTCGAGCGCGTGCTGCAGACGGCCCGCGAGCTGTGCGGCGCGCGCTACGCGGCCCTCGGCGTGCTCGACGACGAGCGCCGCGAGCTCGCGCAGTTTCTGACAGCAGGCGAAGCGCCCGAGGTCCACGGAGCGATCGGGCACCTGCCGCGCGGCCGCGGAATCCTCGGGCTGCTGATCGACCAGCCGGTGCCGATCCGGCTGCACGACGTCTCCCAGCACCCGCGCTCCTACGGCTTTCCGCCCGGCCACCCGCCGATGCGCAGCTTCCTCGGCGCGCCGATCGTCGTGCGCGGCGAGGCCTGGGGGAACCTCTACCTGACCGAGAAGGAGGGCGCCGACGACTTCGACGACGAGGACGTCGAGGCGGCGATCGTCCTCGCCGAATGGGCGGCGATCGCGATCGACAACGCGCGGCTGTTCGGGACGTCCGAGCGCAGGCGCGTCGAGCTCGAACGGGCCGTCGGCGGCATGGAGGCCGCGCGCGACATTGCGCTCGCGCTCGGCGGCGAGACCGACCTCGAGCGGGTCCTGGAGCTGATCGTCAAGCGCGCACGCGCGCTCGTCGACGCCGAGGCGCTGCTGATCTGGCTGGCCGACGGCGACCTGCTGCACCTCGCCGCCTACGCCGGCAGCGTGACCCCGCCGGACTTCGCCGAGATGCGACTGGCGGACTCCACCGCCGGCGGCGCCATGCGCAGCGGCGCGCCGATTCGGGTCGACGACGTCGCGCGCCTGATCGTCGACCCGACGATGTTCGGACTCGACGGCGCGTACAGCGCGCTGCTCGTGCCGCTGCAGTTCCGTGGACGACCGTTCGGCGTCCTCGCCGCGTTTGACCACATCGGCGATGCGACGACGTTCTCCGACGACGACGAGCGCGCCCTGACGTCGTTCGCCGCCAGCGCGGCGACCGCGGTCGCGACGGCGCGCAGCGGCGAGGCGCGGCGCCTGCGCGATTCGCTCGCTGCCGCCGAGGCCGAGCGCCGCCGCTGGGCGCGCGACCTGCACGACGAGACGCTGCAGGGCCTCGGGGCGACGAAGCTGGCGCTCTCCGCAGCGCTGCGCGGCGACCCGGCCGCGGCCCGCGCGCAGGTCGAAGGTGCCGTCACGCAGCTCGAGAGCGAGATCACGGCGCTGCGCGGCATCATCGCCGACCTGCGCCCGCCGGCGCTGGACGAGCTCGGCCTGGAGCCCGCGCTGCGGACGCTGGCCGAACGCGTCTCCGTGCTCAACGGGCTGGATCTGAGCCTCGACCTGCAGCTCGGAGAACGTCGCCTCGACGCGGAGATCGAGACGATCGCCTACCGCGTCGCGCAGGAGGCGCTGACGAACGTCGTCAAGCACGCCGCCGCGACGAGCGTGCAGATCATGCTGCGCGCAACGCCGACCGCGCTGGAGCTGCGCGTCCGCGACGACGGGCGCGGCGTACAGGTCACCGCGGCGGAGCACGCTGCCGGCTACGGCGTCATCGGGATGCGCGAGCGCGCCGAGATCGGCGGCGGCAGCCTGCGCCTCGTGGAGCGCAAAGGCGGCGGCACGTCCGTCGCGCTGACGCTGCCCCTGCTCCGACCTACGTAGCTCGCACGGACCCCGAACCCGCAGGACACCCCGATGACGGGCGCCCTGCGGCGCGCCAGGATCGTGCCATGACCCAAACGACCCCCCGCACGCCGTTGCGCGTCGTCATCGTCGGCGGAGGAATCGCCGCACTCGAAGTCGTGCTGGCGCTCCACGACTGTGCCGCGGAGCATGTCGACGTCACGCTGATCGCTCCCGAGCCGGAGTTCTCCCTGCGGCCCGTCGCGGTCGCGGCGCCGTTCAGCCGCGGCCATGCCGCGCGCCTATCGCTGACGGAGGTGATGGCCGAGCACGACGGGCACTTCGTCCGCGGCGCCGTGACGAGCGTCGACGCGGCCGAGATGTCCGTCACGCTGACCACCGGTGCCGTCGTCGGCTACGACGCGCTCGTCCTGGCCCTTGGCGCGAGCGCCGTCCCGGCGTTCACACACGCGCTCACGTTCGGCGCACACCCGACCGCGCTGAACGGGGTCCTCGCCGACCTCGAGGAGGGCTGGTCACGATCGATCGCCTTCGTCGTGCCGCCCGGCTGCTCGTGGCCGCTTCCGCTCTACGAGCTCGCGCTCATGACCGCCCACGAGGTGTGGTCCATGAACGTCGATCACACCGCCATCCACTTCGTGACGCCGGAGCTCGCCCCGCTGGAGATCTTCGGCCCCGAGGCGAGTGCCGTGGTCGCGGAGCTGCTCGCCCGCGCCGCCATCAGCCTGCACCCGGGTGTGCACGCGCAGATCCACCACAGCGGCCGCATCGACACCGGCCGTGGCGTGGAGCTCGTCGTCGACTGCGTGGTGGCGCTGCCCCTCCTCGAAGGCCCCCGGCTGCGCGGCATCCCGTCTGATGGCGACGGCTTCATCGCGGTCGACGACGCCGGCCTCGTCGACGGGCTTGACGGCGTGTACGCCGTCGGCGACGCGACCGACCGGCCGATCAAGCAGGGTGGACTGGCCTGCCAGCAGGCGGACGTGACCGCCGCGCACATCGCCGCACGAGCCGGCGCGGAGATCGAGGTCCCGCCGCTGCAGCAGGTGCTCCGCGGCCGGTTGATGACCGCAACGCACGACCGCTTCCTGCATCGCCCGGACGGTGAAACGCCTGCACCCGGAGAGCCGCTGCTGTGGGCGCCGGCGAAGGTCAGCGGCGAGTACCTCTCGCCGTATCTCATCGCGAAGAACGTCGTTCACCTGCCGGTGCGCGATGATTTGGCGCACGACATCGACGTGCAGGTTCGGTTGACGCGCGAGCAGAAGCGATGCGATCCCGATGTGCTCGGTCTCGCCTCGCTTGGGCCTGTCGTGCGTTGCTGACTCCCATGCAGGGGGGGAGCAGTTGGGCGATCGCGTAGGCTGTCTGGTGTCTATTGGATAGGCGCTGGGCTCGTCGAGACTTGACGCTTAGCCGTAGGGAGGCCGCGATGGCCGACCAACCGTCAGACGATCACCGCACCGCCAATGGCGATGGGGCGAGCGAAGGACTGCAGGAGCGCGACAGCGTGGCGGCGACGCAGGCCGAGGCCGCGCAGACGCGGTCCGATGGCGAGCAGACGCTGTCGGATGCTGATCAAGCGCTTGCTGATACCGATCAGACGAGCGCCGACAGCGATCAGACGGCTGCCGACAGCGATCAGACGGCTGCCGATCGCGATCAGGCTGCGAGCGATCGCGATCAGGCTGCAAGCGACCGCGATCTCGCCGCAGGCGTCGATCCGTACTCACACAGCCTCAGTCAGGACAATCGCGCACGCTCGTCCGTAGAGCGCCATCAGACGGCCGACGCCCGCGTGCTGACCGCCGAGCGACGCGACAAGATCGCCGATGGGCGCGACGTCGAGGCGATCGCCCGCGACCAGGCCGCCGATACGCGTGATCGCGCGATCGCCGCACGTCACGCGCTCGACGGCGACGAGGACAGCGGACGGATGCGCGCAACCGACAGCGTGAGGCGCGCGACGGCCTACCGCAAGCGCGCCGCCGCGTACCGCGAGGAGGCCGCGGCGCACCGTGCCGCCGCCGCCGAGGACCGCCGCGCCGCAGCGGAGGATCGCGAGCAGGCGGCGCGCGAGCGTCGCTGCGCGCTCGTCGATCGCGAGATCGCCGCGCGGCGGCTCGCGCTCGCCGAGACCGATGCGCTGACCGGTGCGCGTGCCCGGGCGGCCGGCCTGCTCGACCTCGAGCACGAGCTGGATCGCTGCCGCCGGACGGGCAGCCGCCTCGTCGTGGCCTACGTCGACGCCGTCGGGCTGAAGGCGCTCAACGACAGCGCCGGCCATGCCGCAGGTGACGCGCTGCTCAAGCGCATCGTGCTCACGATCAGAGCTCACCTGCGTTCCTATGACCTGATCGTCCGGCATGGCGGCGACGAGTTTCTGTGCGCGATGCCCAACCTGACGATCCCCGACGCGCGGGCGCGCTTTCGCACGATCGTCGACGTCCTCGGCGACGAGACGCAGACAGGCACGATCTCCACCGGCTTCGCCGAGCTGACGTCGGATGAAACGGCCGCGCAGCTGATCGCGCTCGCAGATCGCGAGCTGATCGACCAGCGCCGCCAGGAACGCGGGCCGCTTGCGCGGCCCGACGGCGACCGCGGCGCTGCGGCGTGACGCGCCACCGCACGTCGATGACCCCGAGCTGAGCCGCGCGCTCGCGCTGGAGCGCTATCGCTGGGGCGCGTGAGGCCGGGTCTCAGCCGCTGCGCGCCGCCGTGATCTCGGCGGTGAAGCTGTGGAAGGTGTCGATCGTGCGGCCGCTGATGCGCAGCTGCACCTGCTGCGGCGTGACGGTGCCCGTCAGCGTCGCGCCCTCGGCGATCGCGAGCTGGTTGACGTAGGAACCCAACTCGGGCCTGCACGGGGCGAGCTCCTGCCAGGCGGCGAGCAGGTTGAACGCGGCGCCCTCCTCGCGGTGGTCCTCGACGAGCGTGCCGGTCAGCGCGGAGCCGTTCAGCGCCAGGTTCCAGTACTGCAGCGTCAGGCTCCTGATCGCGCTGAAGCGAAAGCGCGCGGCCGACACGGCGCTCACCGCACCGGGCGCCGTCGTGCCGGCGACGGTCGTCTGCCCGAGGACGAGGTTGAAGGGATTGCGCTCGGGAACGTCGGCGGGCAGGTCGGCGGGGTTGGGCTGCAACGGCGGCCCGATCGTGATCCTCGACGCGATCTGGGACGTCTGATCGGCGATCACCTGGCCGCTGCAGACCGAGAAGTAGCGGACGGTGCTCGTCAGGGTCCCGGTGAAGTCGCCGGCGATCGACGGCGCGGGCGGTGTGGTCGGGGTCCCCGGGGCCGGCGTCGCGCCGCCCGGCGTGCGACCGCTGACGACCTCGCAGTTCGAGGAGACGGTGTCGCCGGCGCCGGCGACGGCACGATCGCGGCCGGGTCCGCAGTCGAAGATGTCCCTGCCGGGTCCGCCGACGAGCACGTCGTGGCCCCTGCCGCCGATCAGGCGGTCGTTGCCCGATCCGCCGTACAGGCGGTCGTTGCCCGCCCTGCCGAACAGGCGGTCGTTGCCGCCGTTGCCGCGCAGCACGTCGGGGCGCTTGGTCCCGCGCAGGATCTCAGCGGCCGGTCCGCCGATCACCGTGCGCGCCGCGGCAGGAGCCGCTGCGGTCCCGGCGACGACCGTGACGAGAACGATCGCCGTGCACCAGCGCTGTGTGGAACGTGGTCGCATGCGGACCTCTGGCTGCCAGCCCCACTCTCCGGCACACCGAGCGTAGTCCGCGGCGGGCGCGGTCGCCAGTATCGAAAAGGTCTCGGAGTCGATGGTGAACGTCCCCGTGAGCGCCGGTGCGCGGCCGGCGCGCGTCGCTGAGCCCGTCGACGCCCGTTCTACGGTTCTACGTGCCGCAGAACGTCAGGTAGTCGTCGCCGAAGCTCGGCGGAGCAGGGGCGGCGTATCGCTCCAGGCCGGGGCGCTCGTCGAACGGCTGGGCGAGCACGTCGACGAGCCGGCGAAACGGCTGCATGTCGCCGGCGGTCGCCGCGGCCAGCGCCTCCTCGACGAGGTGGTTGCGCGGGATGTAGATCGGATTGACGCGGCGCATCGCCTCCGCGGTCGCGGCCGGGTCGGCGGCCTGCGCGGACAGCTGGGCGTGCCAGCGCGCCAGCCACGCGTCGAAGGCGGCCGGCTCGGCGAAGAGCGCTCGCGCCGCTGCCGTGTCCCCGCGCGCCGCCGGCGCCAGCGCCCGCAGGCACGACGTGAAGTCGACCTGCTGGGCCTGCAGCAGCGCCAGCAGGTCGTCGATCAGCGCCTCGTCCTCGCCGGCGCCGTCCGCCAGGCCGATCTTGGCGTGCATGCCCCGCAGCCAGTACGCGTCGTAGCGTTCGGGGTAGGAGCGCAGCACGCCGCTCGCGGCCTCCTTCGCGCGCTCCTGATCGGCGTCGATCAGGAGCAGCAACGTCTCGGCCAGCCGCACGAGGTTCCACTGCGCGATCGCGGGCTGGTTGCCGTAGGCGTAGCGGCCGCCGTGATCGATCGAGCTGAACACGGTCGCGGGGTCGAAGGCGTCCATGAACGCGCACGGGCCGTAGTCGATCGTCTCGCCGGAGATCGTCAGGTTGTCGGTGTTCATCACGCCGTGGATGAAGCCGACGTGCATCCACCGTGCGATCAGCGCCGCCTGGGCGTCGACGACGGCCTCCAGGAACGCGAGGTACGGGTGCTCCGCGTCGAGCGCATGGGGGTGGTGACGGGCGATCGCGTGGTCGGCGAGGCGCCGCACGAGCTCCTGGTCGCCATGCGTCGCCGCGTACTGGAACGTGCCGACGCGCACGTGGCTGGCCGCGACGCGCACGAGCACGGCGCCGGGAAGCACCGTCTCCCGGATGACGTCGTCGCCGGTCGCGAGCACGGCGAGCGCGCGTGTCGTGGGGATGCCGAGCGCGTGCATCGCCTCGCCGACGACGTACTCGCGCAGCATCGGGCCGACGGCGGCCTTGCCGTCGCCGCCGCGTGCGTACGGGGTGCGACCCGAGCCCTTCAGGTGCAGGTCGCGGCGGCGGCCGCCGCTGTCGAGAACCTCGCCGAGCAGGAGCGCGCGGCCGTCGCCGAGGCGCGGCGAGAAGCCGCCGAACTGGTGGCCGGAGTACGCCTGCGCCACAGGCGCCGCGCCGTTCGGCGTGGCGTTCCCGACGAGCGCGGCGACGCCGGCGGGTGCTCGCAGCGCTGCGGCGTCGGCACCGAGTTCTGCCGCCAGCTGCTCGTTGAGCGCGAGCAGCGTGGGCGCCGTGGCCTCCATCGCCTGCCACGGCGTGTACAGGCCTTCGAGGTCACGGACGAAGGAGTTGTCGAACGCAAACAGCGGCGGGGCGGCGATGCTCATGCCGTTCAGGCTAACGCCGTCGGCGGGTGGCACGATCCGGGTGCACGACGCGCACCACGCGATCACCGTGCGCGTCAGCTCGTGAGCAAGGCGCTCACATCGCGTGGCGCGAGAACGACGGGTCACCGCGTGAAACTCCACTGGCCCGATGTTGGGGCGCGGCGGTCGCGTGTTCGCGGGAGCAGACCCGCGCGGTGCGGTCCTCGGAGGCAGCGGCGCATATGCGGGCGCGACGGGCGGGTTCATCGAGGGCGAAGAGAAAGCCGGCCGAACGCCCTACACGTTTTACATCTGGCTACCGGGGAGATGACGGACCCTCCCCCGAAATGATCAGTCGTCCGGCGCACTCGCGGCCGGCCTACTGAGCACCTCGTGTCACCGCGTCAGAAAACTCGCGTCACCGAGCGACAGCTCGCCTGACCTTGGCGGCACATCGCGCACTTACTCGACTTTCGTGATCTATCCGGTGGCGGCGATCTGGGGTAGCGGGGGCCGGCTGGTTTGGTCGGGTATGGGCCTGCGGCCTGCTTGTGCGTGATATTCGGTGCGGATCAGTTCGCGGCGCAGCGAGGCGAGGATGTCGAGCATTGAGGGATCGCGTTTGGTGGGGTACCACGGTGCGTGCAGGCGGCGGCGGCGAACGTCTGCGGCGGGGTCGCCGTGTAGCGCGTACCACGCGATCGTGATCGTCTGGCACAGAAACCCGAAGCACTTAGGAAGCGTCGAAGAATAACTGCGGTGTTTGGGCACCGTCTCGCGGCGCTCGGAGCCACCCGGCCCCTTGCGAATACCACCGGTATTCGCTGCGGGACCGCGCGGCCCCGAGCATCCACGATCCGGCACCCAAACCCTCACAGTTATTCATCGACG
>JBBSLI010000067.1:0-16969 GCA_038255395.1 Solirubrobacterales bacterium | reverse complement strand
TCTGCGACGCCGCGACGATCACGCCGAGGACGAAGTAGACGATGGCGCCGATGCTCACGGGCGGGAAGCTAACAGGAGGCGCGGTGCCGCAACCGGCAGGGCGGCCTCAGCTCAGATGTCGTACATCGCAGCTAAGCCCAGAATCATCTCTGGGCGATCAGGGGGCTGCGCGACAGCGCGACAGGACCGATCGTCGCCGTGGGACGCACCGGCGACAGCGCATCTGCGTGGTGCGACCGGTTCCATTCGGTTTGCGGGACGCGCCGCCGGCGGGGGCAGAGCGTCGCCGTCCGATGAGGCGTCCGGCTGGGGACCGTCATCTGCATGCGCACGGTGCCGGCTGGGTCGGCGCAACCGTGCGACCACTGTTGTCGTTCAGCTCAGTTCGCCGCTGTTGCGTTGACGTTGGACCTGATCGCGGGGTTGTAGGCGCTGAGGACGTCGAGCATGCTCGTGAGCGCGCTGAGGGTGCAGCCGGACGTCGATGCCGAGGAGGTAGACAGAGGTGCACAAGCCGGGTGGATTGATGCCGACCTGGGCGCTCTTGCCGTCGGAGGCGACGCCGACGACGCGCGCCCGCGGTCGATACGGATACGTCGCGTGTCGGGGTGGCCCCGTCGCCAAGCGTCGTGCGCCGCGTGGTGAGCGTGTAGACGAGCCCGCGGAAGGTGTTGACGGTGTCGCGGTTGGTGGTGTTGTCGCCGCGCAGCACGACGCGGCCGTGGGCGATCACGAGGGCCTTGAACGTGACGTTCGCTGACACGTCGAGGCAGCAGAACTGGCCGCTGGGGCCACAACCTCACCGGCGGTGCCGACGTGGTCGACGTAGACGATCGTGTCGGCGTTGGCGCCCGTCGGGATCGTGTAGGGCGGGCAGGAGGACGATGCCGTGCCGGATGTTGACGCGACGTAGGTGCCTGAGGCGGTTGCTTTCGGGCGTCGATGACCCGCGCAGCCGCTGCGCGCGCGGGCGCAACGAGAGGGGCCGGGCGTGTGCCCGGCCCCTCTGGGTGCCGTGTGTTGGTGGGGTTATGCGGAGGGCGGGCCGAACTGGCTGCCGGCGAGCGGACCCGCGGGTACGGTGGCGCCGGGGCCGCCGGAGGGGCCGGCGGTCGGTCCGCCGGGGGTGCCGGCGGGCGGGCCGGTCGGGTGGTTTTCGCGCATGCCCTGCGCGTCGGTGCGGGCCTGCGTGATGATCTTCGTCACGAAGTCGCGCACGAACGCCGGCATCCGTGGGGAGAGGCGGCTGAGGATGTCGGCGACGGAGCCGTGCTCGGCGGTGACGTTGTCATAGGCGATCTGCAGCCCTGGCTTGCTTTGGGCGGGCATGTTGGGATCTGCGATCAGCGCGGCGAGCTTGGCGGACGCGGTGTTCTGGCCGTCGACGCTGGTCTTGATCGTCAGGGCGACGCGACGCTTGTTGGTGTTTGAGACCTTCGGGCTGACGAGCGCCTTGACCTGCACGTTGGTTTCGTCGGCGCGGTCCAGCGAGAGCGCGGCGATTGCCTTGAGGATGCCGGGCTTGGCCTGCTCGGGAACCTTCGCCAGCAGCGCGGTGAGGATCGCGATCGCCTTCTCGCGGCCCTTGGTGTCGGCGCGCGCGGCAGCCGCGATCTTGTTCTCGTCTGCGCCATCGGCGGGGATCAGCGCGGCGACGAGCTTCTCGATGTTCTGGCCCTGCTCCTTGGCGAGCATCGCTGTTGCGAGCCCGGCCGCGGCATGCTCGTCGGGCGTAGCGGCCTGGCGGCGTGCCTTGGCGGCGGCGGCCGTGGCGAGCCCCATCTGCTTGCGGCTCTTGGCGTATGCGACACGGGCGGCACGATCGCTGTTTTTCTCAAACAGCGCGACGGCCCGGTCGAGCGCCGTGTCGGCGCGGTCGGTGTGCGCGCTGACAGCGTCGACGGCGGTCTGGATGTCGGCGGCCTGGGCGCCGGCCGGCAGCGCCAGTGCGCCGCAGGCGATCAGTGAGCACGCGCCGATACGAAGATGAGACGACAAGATGAGCTCCTTGGGCTGGTGGGGGCTCGGTGAGCCCCGATGAAGACGTTCGGCGCTGCAACGCCCAGACTTGAGCAACGTAAGGCCCAACCGCGAAGTTGGACGTTCGTTTGAGTTCCGTCGGTATCTCCTGACTATCGAAGTGGTCGCGCGTTGCCGATAGACAGTGCATGAAGGCCGTCAGCGTCCCAGCAGCAGTTCCCGCTCTTTCGCCGCCCGCCGCGGCGCTGAAGCTGATGTCCGACGAGCGCCTTGCGCGCTTGGCGGCAAAGGGCAACCGGGCGGCGTTCGCGGTGATCTTCGAGCGCCATCATCAGGCGCTGCATCGCTACTGCCATTCGATCGTCGGCAACGCTCACGACGCCAGCGACGCGCTGCAGAGCACGATGCTCAAGACGCTCGCGTCGCTGCCCGGCGAGACGCGCACGATCGCGCTGAAGCCCTGGCTGTATCGGATCGCGCACAACGAGTCGATCTCGCTGCTGCGCGCACGCCGCGGCGACAGCGACCTGGACGCGGCCGCGCATGTCGGCGCGCCCGCAGCGGACACGATCGTGGAGTCACGCGAACGGTTGCGCGACCTGACCGAGGACCTGCAGGAGCTTTCGGTGCAGCAGCGCGGCGCGCTGCTGATGCGCGAGCTTGGCGGACTGCAGTTCAACGACGTCGGCGACGCCCTGGCGGTCACTGCCACAGCGGCCAAGCAGAGCGTCTACGAGGCTCGCTGCGCGCTGCAGGCCCTGGAAGCTGGGCGCGCAATGGACTGTGACCTCATCCGCCGCACGCTGTCTGACGGCGACCGCCGCACGCTGCGCACGATGAAGGTGCGCGGACATCTGCGCGCCTGCGCGGGCTGTCGCGACTTCGAGGCGGCGCTGCGCCATCGCCCCGCGCACCTCGCCGCGCTCGCCCCACCGCTTCCGCTCGCCGCGGCCGCGACGATGCTGCAGGGCCTGCTCGGCGGCGGCGCCGGCCACGGAGGCGGCGGCGGTTTGCTGGCCGGCCTCGGTGCGGGCGCCAAGTCCGGCGGCGCGTTCTCACTTGGCGCTGCCAAGGTCGCCACCGTCGCGGTCATCGCAGGGGGCGCGGCGGGCGGCGCGATCTATGTCTCGCCCGACGGACCGGCGCAGCGCTCCGACAGCCCACCGATCACACGCGAAAGCGCATCGGCGGGCAACGGGTCGATCTCTCCCGCGACAACGCGGACTCGAGCAGACGACACGTCAGCTCGCATGCGCAGCGCGCGGCGCTCAGCCAGCACTGGCCTGACGTCGTCGCGTGAAGCGGCCACGACCGCTGACGACACTCCGGCTGCCGGCGAGCAAGCGCGGCGACCGACCGCCAACCCGACGCCGATGCCAGCCACCTCGACCAGACCGCGACCCGCACCCGCACCCGCACCCACCGGGGGCGGCGAAGCCGTCGCTGGCCCCACCGCCCGCCCCGAGGGCACTGCAGGGCGCCCGCAGACGGTGCCGGCACCAGCTGCCGCGCCGTACGTGCCACCAGCACGTCCCGCGCCGGCTGCTGGCACCGCACCGGTTTCCACGACGGCACCGCCAGCCGGTAGCGCACCGGTCACCGCGGCACCCGCTGCCGCGCCCGCTGCATCGGCGATCGACCTCGCCGACGCGGTCACGCCCCCACGTCCACGATGACCGCCGCCGGCACTCGCCGACCGCCGCAGACCAGTCTCTCGAGCGCCGGGCAAATCTTTGAGCAGATGGCCCTTACGCGCGCGCCGAGCGCGCGTTGTAAGCGCTGAACGTCTTCACGACAAAGGCAAACCCGCCGCGAGGCGGGGGCGCAAAACCAGGGACCTCGCGACGCGAGACCGCCCAGTTGCCAACGGAGATCCATCATGAACGGTTCCAAGCTGACCGCCGCACTCGCCGCCACGGCAGTGCTGGCCGTACCGGCCGCCGCGTCCGCGCACGAGAAGTCCTCGACGCAGAGCGTCCGCGCGCACATCCGCAACGCCGACCAGGCCCTGACGATGGTCGCCGACCTCGTCAAGGACAACGAGGACGCCGCCGCCGCGATCCAGATCGTCCAAAACCGCCGCCAGACGCAGGCCGCCACACGTGAGGCCAACCGTCTGCGTGGTCGCAGCGCACGCGCATCGGCACTGCGGATGGTCGCCAAGCAGCGCGACGAGAACGTCGAGACGTACGCCGCGCTCGTCGACGAGATCGGCGGCGACGCACAGGTCGACATGGCGACCGCGATCAGCTCCAACGTCAACGGCCGCGAGAAGGCACTCAGCACACTGACGGGCCTGCTGCCGATGCTGCCCGCCCACGCTCAGGCAGGGATCGCCAAGGCGATCGCCGCGATCTCCGGCAGCGGCCAGGGCGAAGTCGTCGACATCGTCACCGCGCTGAAGTCCGGTCAGGTCTCCGACGCCGCCCAGCCCGCGCTCAACACGGCGCTGAGCGCCGCAAGCGGCGCGATGTTCACCGGCGTCAACCGCCTGCAGGGCCTCGTCGCGACCCTCCCCGGTCCCGCGCAGGGCCCCGTCCAAAACGCGATCAACCGCGTCACCGGCATCCTGCAGGGCCTCTTCGGCGGCGGCACCCAGTCCGGCACGACGACCGGCCCCGGCGCAGTCACCGGGAGTCTGCCGATCCCCAGCAACCTGCCGATCCCGAGCAACCTGCCGATCCCCAGCGGGCTGCCGATCCCCAGCTTCCTGCCCTTCAGCGGGAAGTGACCGAACACCAGCAAGACTCTGCGTGAGCGCAGGCAACTGGCGCGGGCAGGACCGCGCCACGGACCCGGGGCCGCCAGCGTATGGCGGCCCCGGCCGTTTCGCACGCGCCCACGAAGCAAGCTCATGAACTGTTGCGTCCCGATCATCTCCAAGAACTCGGCGATGAGCCGTCCCGGCATCTCGCGAGAGTGGGCGTACGCGGCGCTCAGCCGCGGTCGGACGGAGAATCGCGTCTACGCCGCGGGCCGCGCCGACAACCGCAGCGAGGAGTTCGCGCCTGGCGAGCGACGGGAGCACCGCCTCGAGGTGCGCGATCGACTCGCCCGCGACCTCGCTCGAAGCGATGCGCAGCCACTTGCGCTCGATCAGCTCGGGCGGGGGCGGTGCCCAGGGATCGAGCTATGACGGATCCGACCGCGGAGCCGGGCGGACTGCTCGAGCAGCTCGTCACCGCCGCGCAGCTCGCAGAGCGCCTGCACATGAAGCGCTCCACGGTCGAGGACTACGCACGCCGCGCGGTGCTCCCGTCGGTGAAGCTCGGGCGCCACCGGCGGTTCATCGTGTCCGACGTCGAGGCGACGCTGCGGCGGCTGCGCGATGAAGGACGTGCGGGCTGGCCGTAGTCCGCGCCGGAACGCGGCCAGGAGGGGGAGCCGTGGCGTGCCTACGGCGGCGTCGCGTCGCTATGCACCGCGCAGCGATCCCAATCGAATCCCCGCGGCAGCGCGCGCAGTCGCGCGGCATTGTCACCGTACTCAGGATTGACGTGCCGTCCGATGACGAGCACCGCGACCTTCCCAGCACCCGCGGTCTTCAGCGCGCCCGCGGCGCTCTGGACGCTGGCGCCGCTGGCCCATGTGTCGTCGATGAGCAGGACTGCCTCCCCGGCGAGGTCCTGCGTCGGGTTGAACTTGCCGGGATCGACCGTGCGAGCCGCGACCGTGGTGCCCGAGCGGGCGAGCAGTCGCCGGTAGCGGTCACGCGTGTCGTCGACGAGCTCGCCGACGATGCGCGGCAGGGGGTGTGCCGCGTCGCGCGCCTGGTCGCCCGACGGGACGGTCGCGACGAGCTCGAAGCGCTCGACGCCGGCGTGGTTCGCAAGGCAGGACTCATGCGCGCGCAGGAACCGCCACAGCACGGCGCCGAGCTGGAGCTGCAGCGCCCGCGCCACCTGTCCCTGGCGGCGCTTGTATTGCGCGAGCGCCGTGTGCAGCTGACCGAACGCGACGCTGTAGGAGATCGCGAGCGGGGCGTCCGCGAAGCGCGGCCGATGGCTGCACGGATAACACGTGCGGTATCCGTCGGTGAACGTCAGGCAGACAGAGCACACGCCGTCGGCGGCCGGCGCAAGCGGGTTGATCAGGAAGTTCGTGTACGGCGCCGAGAGCTCGGCGACCGTTGGCACCGGGCTCACACGGTCAGCGTGTCGGCGCCGAGCAAGCGCTCCACGTGCTCGACGATCTCCCCCGCTTCCTCGACGACGTACGTTCCGGGACGCTCGGCGTGGTCGCGCGCCCACGCATGTTCCAGGAGCGAGGCGAGCAGGAAGACGGGGCGGCCATGGGCGAGCGCGAATCGCGCCTGCATCCGGGCGCCGCTGGTCTCCGACGCCTCGATCACCACCGTCGCCCGCGCGAGCCCGGACATCACGACGTTGCGCATCGGGAAGGTCCGCTTCGAGGGCGGCGCATCCGGCCAAAACTGCGACACGACGGCAGCCTCCGCGGCGATGCGCTGCTGCAGCGGCGCGTTCGCTGCGGGGTACGCGCGCCGCAAGCCCGTCCCGATGACCGCGACCGTCCGTCCACCGCGGTCGAGCGCTCCGACGTGTGCGGCCCGGTCGACGCCGGCCGCGAGCCCGCTTACGACGGTGTACCCGGCGTCGACGAGACCGGCGGCGACCTCTCGCGCGTGGGCAAGCCCGGCATCCGTGGCCCGGCGGGTGCCGACGACGGCCACGGACCGCTCGTCGGCATCGGTCAGCGCGCCGCGCACGAACAGCAGCGGCGGCCGGTCGTGGATGCTGCGCAGGTTCTGCGGGTAGCGCTCGTCGAGGACCGACAGGGCGGTGATGCCCTCGGCGTGCCAACCGTCGATCTCGGCGGCGATCGCGTCGAGATCGACGTTCTCGCGGTCGGCGGGCGGGAACAGCGAAGGGGTGTCGAGCTCGTCCGGGGCGCCCTCGTCGAGGATCGCGAGCGCGCTGCCACGGGCCTCGACGATCTCCGCGTAGTGATGCCAGGCGCGATCGCCGCGCCGCAGCAGTGCGACGAGCGCGGCGGTCTCGCGTGTGGATGTGGAAGCGGCCTCGAGCATCGTCGTCACGCACCACCGTAGGGGGTCATTCGGCGGTTGGTCATGCGTGGACCTCCGTCTCGATCCCGTCGCCCGCGAAGGCCTTCGTCATCCGCGCGGCATCGGTTCGCCGCGAGCGCGCGTGGAGGTATCGCTCGGTCGTCGTGATCTTGGCGTGACCCATGAAGTCCTTGACGGCAACCGGGTCGAACTCGCGGATGACAAGACTGCCGAAGGCGTGGCGCAGGTCGTGGAAGCGCAGCGGGCGCAGACCCGCCGCGCGCTGGGCACGGCGGTAGCGCCGGCGCAGCGCGGATGGATCGAGGTAGTCGCCGACCGCGCTGCAGAACACGAGGTCGCGGGGTCCGGTGAACCGCTCCCGCGCGGCCAGGCCGGCGAGCGCGGCGGCAGGCTGGTCGGCCAGCGGCACCGCGCGCCACTTGCGCGACTTCGGCGACGTCAGTTGGCCGGCCGTCCAGCTCGCCTCGACGATGAGCTTCGCATCGGCGAAGTGGACGTTGCGCCAGCGCAGAGCCAGCAGCTCGCCGAGGCGCAGGCCGCTGAAGGCGGCAACGACGAACAGCGCCGCGTCCTGCTCGTCGGCCCGCGCGCGCTCGGCCACCTCCTCCGCCGTCACGGCCGGCCGCCGCGGATCGCGGTGGCGTCCCTCGCTCGCCGCACGCGCGAGCGCGAGCACCTCCTCGGGCTCGTAGAAGTCGATCGGCGCATCGTCGGGTTCGCGGCGCTTGTCCGTCGTCGCGGCCGGGTTCACAGCGAGCGAGAAGGTGTCGTCTCGCATCGCGTGGCGGAACACCGAGCACAGGATCTGGCGGTGCTTGTTCACCGTCCGCGGCCCGAACGACGGCTCGGCGTCCAGTCGCGCGAGGAAGCGCGCGATCTCGACACTGGTGATCGAGGCGACCGGGCGATGCCCGAAGGCGCGCATGATCCGTGCCGCGGGCACACGACCGCGCTTGCGCGGCCTGGCGCTGGTCGGAGCGAGGTAGTAGCGGTAGTCGGCGATCGTCGACGGCTTCGCGCCCTCGACGTGCTCGAGGTGCGCCAGCCAGCGCTCGGCCGCGTCGGCGAACGTCGCGTTTCGGGCTTCTGCCCATAACCCGTTTATCTGTCATGCCGGAGGTCGCGGGTTCGAGTCCCGTCGCTCCCGTTGGAGGAAGGCCCTGCACCGCGGCGCTGTCGTCGTTCTGTGTCGCGTTTGCAGGCGGTTCGCGGGCGGCGCGGGTAGCGCCAATGGGTAGCGCGTGGGTCGTCAGACGGCCGTTGCGACCAGCGCGTATCGGGACTCGGCCGGTGAGCGACGACCGACGATCGTCCGCCGTCAGGCTCGGGTGTCACGCATCCGCCGGCAGGAGCGTGAACGTGTCGCCGTGCAGCGGCGCGACGGCGCGGAAGTGGCGTTCGTCGAAGCTGAGGATGCGGGTGGTGCGGTGCCGTGCCGCCAGCGTCACGAGCGCGCAGTCGGCGAGACCGAGATCGAGATCGGCGTAGCGCGTCTCGAGCTCCATGACCGTCGCGTAGTCGGCACGCTCCAGGTTCCCGACGCAGAAGCGCCCGGCGGCGAGGTCGGCGAGAAACGCCCGTCGCGCCGCGGCGCCGAAGCGCTGCCCGAGGAGGTAGTCGATCTCGGCGGTCGTCGGAGCGGCGATCACGAGCGAACCGGTCTCGCTGGTGAGCACGTCGAGGATCGCCGCGCGCCGTGGCTCGGCCGGGTCGGCGAGCGCGACGATCGGCGCGGCGTCGATCAGCAGCGTCACGTGCCGAAGCCGTCGAGCAGCTCGTGCTCCGGGATCTCGGAGATGGCACGAGGATCCTCGTCGATCCGGGGAAAGCCCGCCGCGAGCGCGAAGCTCCGATCGCGCGACGGTTGCGGCTGATAGGCGTCGACGGCCGCCCGCAGGATCTCCGCCTGCGACCGGCCCTCCTCCTTCGCCAGTCGGCTCAGCCGCGCGGCTTGCGCGTCATCGAGGTAGACGCTGGTCTTGCGCATACGACGTCAGTGTAGGGCGTCACGTAGGGCATCGCTGCCGTGTCAGAAGCGCACGCCGCGATTCGGTCTCGGCACGCCGGCCACCCGCTCTCCTCATGCCGCAGGTCGCTGGTCCGAGCTCCCACGTTCATGCTCGTCGTCTGCCCTGAACGCGCGCTGGATCGCCCACTCCAGCGCCTCGCGGGCATCCTGTGCCCGCTCGGGATCCTCCGGCCAGGACGACAGCTCCTCCCACTCGCGGAACGCCAGATGCAGCGACCAGCCGCGGCCGATCTCGCGATATCGGCCTCCACGGGTGTAGAGCAACGACCGCCCGTCGTACGCGAGGTGCAGATAGCAGCGCGTCGCGACGTGCTTGTACGCATGGACCCTCGCCCCGTCGGCGAGCTCGATCTCGAACATCCACATGAACCAGTCCGCGAGCTCGACCCCGACGAGGTCGTACAACGGCTGCCAGTCCGGGGTCTCGGCCTGGACGACCTCCCCGCAGATCACATCGTCTTGTGCCATGCGATCAAGGCTCCGCGCCGCCGGGTGACAGAACAAGACGTGGGTGTCACAAGTCTGCGCAGACGCTGCGCACGCCGGCAACCGATGAGTTTGCGCGGTCGCCACGGTCTGATCCCCAGACCACGAAGGAGAAACCGCCATGCCTGGAGCACGATCCGCGGACGCGATCGCGTCCGCCCGCGCCGCCCGCGGGCGGCGCATCGCGCCGGCCCCCACCAGGCTCGAGGCGTAGCGGCCGGCCGACCGCTCGACGAGCGATGGAGGTGCCGCCCACCCCGCGTCCCGCCGGCGAGCCGGCGACCGGCCTGCTGGTCCTCGGCGGCCCGCTCGTGCACGGCGACGTCGCGCGCGTGGTCGAGCGCCTGGCCGCAGTCATCCAGACGTGCGGCGCGCCGACGATCGCGTGCGACGTGCACGACCTCCCGGCGAACCTCGTCACCATCGAGGCGCTCGCCCGCCTGCAGCTGGCCGCCCGGCGACGCCACAGGCGCATCCGCCTGCAGCGCGTCTCGCCGGAGCTTCAGCGGCTACTCGAGCTCGTCGGCCTTGCCGGCGTCGTCTCGGTCCCCACCGCGGTTGACCGACGACGGCTGTGAATCGAGCGTCGGCGGCACGCCGAACAGCGGGTACAGCCGCTGCGTGTCGAGGAACGAGTTGATCGCGGCGATGCGGCCGTCGACGACATCGATGAGCTGCAACGACCACGGCTCGAACTCGCCGTTCGGTCCGCTGGCCCGGTACTGCGCGAACCCGGGCATCCCGTTGGCACCGATCGGCACGAGCCGCGACCCGCGGCAGCCGTGGCCCGGACCCAGGTTCCACGCCCGGATCTCCTCGGCACCGCAGAGCCACAGCTCATACGGCGGCATCGACATCGTCGCGTCCTCGTGCAGCAGCGCGACCAGCGCATCGAGGTCGAAGTCCTCGAACGCCTCGACGTAGCGCCCCAGCAGCTCGCGATCGTCCGCGTCGATCGAACGCTCCGAGGCATCGTCGATCGCGATGTCGCGATCGGCCAGCGTCGCGCGCGCCCGCTGCAGCGCCGAGTTCACCGAGGCGACGCTCGTCTCCAGCAGCTCGGCGACCTCCGTCGCCCGCCAGCGCAGCACCTCGCGCAGGATCAGCACCGCGCGCTGGCGCGGCGGCAGGTGCTGCAGCGCCGCCACGAACGCCAGCCGCAGCGTCGCGCGTGACATCGCGAGCTCCGCTGGGTCGCCACCGATCGGGGTGACGAGAGCATCCGGGATCGGCTCGACCCACGTCTCCTCGCCGTGCGTGACCAGCGTCGCCGCGTCGACCGCGGACGATCCGGCCGGCCCGAAGTCCATCGGCCGTGCCCGCCGGCTGCGCCCGTCGAGCATCGTCAGGCACACGTTCGTAGCGATCCGGTACAGCCACGACGACAGCGCCGCCCGCCCCTCGAAGCGATCGAAGCCGCGCCACGCGCGCAGCATCGTCTCCTGCACCGCGTCGTCGGCCTCGAACGCCGAGCCCATCATCCGGTAGCAGTAGCCCGTCAGCTGCGGGCGCAACTGCTCGAAGACGCGCTCGAGCTCAACGGTCTGCGGCTTCGTGACCTCAGCCATCCGGTCGTAGGCTAACGACGCGAACCGCATGCACGAGCGCCTCCCCCAGACCCCATGCCCGAGCTGAAAGCCGGCGACCTGCTCGGTGGCTGCCGCGTCGAGCATGTCATCGCGCGCGGTGGCATGGGCGTCGTCTACCGCGCCGTGCAGCTCGACCTGCAGCGCCCCGTCGCGCTGAAGGTCATCGCGGGCGATCGCTCGCAGGACCCCGAGTTCCGCGAGCGCTTCGAGCGCGAATCGCGGATGGCCGCCGCGATCGACCACCCGAACATCGTCCCCGTCTACGCCGCCGGCGAGGAGGACGGCGCGCTCTACATCGTCATGCGCTTCGTGCCCGGCAGCGACCTGCACGCGGTCATCAAGCACGTCGGCACCCTGGCCGCCGAGCGCGCGGCCGCGATCGTCGCGCAGGTCGCCGCCGCCCTCGACGTCGCCCACGCCGCCGGCCTCGTGCACCGCGACGTCAAGCCCGCCAACGTCCTGCTCGCCCGCGATGCCGACCACGCCTATCTCAGCGACTTCGGCCTCATGCGCGCCCTGGACCCCGCCTCCCCGCTCACCGACAGCGGGCGCTGGATGGGAACCGTCGACTTCGCCGCCCCCGAGCAGCTCGCCGGCGAGCGCGTCGACGCGCGCTCGGACGTCTACTCGCTCGGCTGCGTCCTCTTCGCCGCCCTCACCGGCGCGCCGCCGTTCCAGAAGGCGACCGTCACCGCGACGATGCTCGCCCACCTGCACGACCCGCGACCCAGGCCATCCGCCAGCGGCGCGCCACCCTCCTTCGACCGCGTCGTCGCGCGCGCGCTCGCCAAGGCGCCCGCGGAGCGCTACCCGTCGGCCGGCGACCTCGGCCGTGCCGCGCTCGCGGCCGCGCGAGGCGAGCTCGTGACCGAGTCCGAGCGCACGGTGGCGATCGGCCAGGCCGCGCCCGAGGGCTCGCCCGAGGAGACGGCGCCGACCGCGGTCGTCGCGCGGCGCCGGCGTCCGCTGGTGCGGGCGATCACGCCGCGCCCGGCGCCCGCCGCGACCGCTCCCACACGAGCACCGGCGCCGCCCGAACGACAGGTGCCGCCACCCGCCCGCCGCCGCCGCAGGCTCGGTCGCCGCGGCCTCGCCGCCGCCCTCGTCTTCCCGCTCGCCGGCATCGCCACCGTCGCCGCGTTCATGCTCGGCGCCGACGCCGACAACGACGTCGTCGCCGCGCAGACCCGGCCCCTCACCGACAACGAGACCAGAGCCGCCGCCGAGGCCTTCGCCCAGGCCTACGAGACCGAGGACGGCCGCGCGCTGCGGCGCGTCCTCAGCGCCGACGTGCAGCGCGTCCTGCCCGACGGCGTCGTCCGCGGGCGCAACGCCGTCGCCACGGAGTACGAGCGCCAGTTCAAGGCCAACGCCACGCAGAGCTACGAGCTCGAGAACCTCGACGTGCGCGGCGGCCGCGCCGGTCGCGCCGCCGGCGACTACCGCGTGCGGCGCTCGGGCGGCGCGTCGATCAGCGGCAGGATCGTCTTCGCCGTCGTCCGCGACCAGGGCCGCACGCGGATCGCCCTGATCACGGTCACTCCCGGCGCATAGCGCTCAGCAGCGCTTCGCCACGACCACCCGCACGCTGCTCCCGCGCCGCGCGCGCGTGCCCGCGCCGGGCTCCTGCGCGCAGGCCGCGTACCTCCCCGGCCTCAGCACGTCGAGGATCCCGCCGCCGCGCTCGACCTCCGCGCGCAGCCCCAAAGGATCCAGCACGCCCTCGAGCTCGTCCTCCTCGACGCCCGCCAGCTGCGGAACGGTCACCAGGACGTCGCGCGTCACGCGCAACGCGGCAAGCGCCGGCCTGCGGCGCGGCGCCGTCGCGATCACATCGACCACGTTCGCCCCCGGCGCCAACGGCACGACCGCGGAGAACCGGCCCGAGGTCACCAGCGCCGGCCGCCCGAGCACCGTCACCTGCGACACCGCCGGCGTCACGCGCCCGCGCACATCGACGTTACCGCCGCGGACGACGGTCCGATCGGACGGAGCCGTGATCGCCAGCCGTACGGGCGACAGCAGCGCGGGAGCGGGATCGTCGCCGCCGCAACCGCCAAGCAGGACCGCGGCGAGCACGCCGCTGAGGATCGCTGGTCGCACCGGACCGCTGAGGCTAAGGGGTTCGCGCGCCACTCCCGTTCTGGGCGCCGATCAGAAGCGGACGCCGAAGCGCGCGCCGCCCAGCGGCGACTCGCCCACCGAGACCGTCGCGCCGTGCGCGCGCACCTGCTGGCTCACCAGTGCCAGCCCCAGTCCCGAGCCCGGCGCCGTCGTCCCGTCGGCGCGCACGAACGGCTCGAAGATCCGCTCGCGCTCGCCGTCCGCGACGCCCTTGCCGTCGTCGTCGACGAGCAACGCGGCCCGCCCGTCCCCCTGCAGCGTCACCGCCACAGCGCCGCCGCCGTGGCGCGCCCCGTTCTCGAGCAGGTTGTCGACGAGCATCCGCAGTCCCGGTTCCCAGCCGCGCACCACGACCGGCTCCTCGGGCAGCACGATCGACCACGCCACCGAGGGGTGGCGCGAGCGCGCCGACGACAACGCCACGCTCACGAGATCCGCCAGTTCGACCTCGGCATGCTCCACAGCCGCCGAGTCCCCGCGCGCCAGCGCCTGCAGCCCCTCGAGCAGATCCACCAAGCGGCGGTTCTCGGCCAGCGCGTCGGCCACCATCGAGGCGCGCTGCGCCCCGGGCATCCCCGGATGGCGGCTGATCGCCGACAGGTTCGCCTGCACGCTCGTCAGCGGCGTGCGCAGCTCATGCCCCGCGTCGGCGGTGAAGCGCCGCGTCGCCGCCAGCGCGCGCTCCCGATCGGCCGCCGAGCGGCCGAGCCGCGCGAGCATCTCGTTGAAGCTCGCCGCCAGCGAGCGCAGCTCGGCGGGCCCGTCGTCACCCGGCACGCGGCGGTCGAGATCCTCGGTCGAGGCGATCCCCGCCGTCGCGGCGCGCAGGCGCCGCAAGGGCCGCAGGATCAGCTCACCCGCGAGATAGACCCCGAACGCGGCCACCAGGAGCGCCGCCGCGCCGAACCCGAGCAGGCGCCGGTTCAGCTCTGACAGCTTGCGCTCGACGGGCCGCAGCCGCGTCGTCACCTCCAGCCGCGCGACGCCGCCCAGAGCGTCGAGGCTGACCGCGTAGGAGCGGTAGCGCTCGCCGCCGGCCTCGAAGGTGTGCAGCCCCAGGCGCGGCTTCGGCCCGCCCTTCGGGGGCGGGCGCCCGTAGGCCGGCAGCTCGCGCCCGTCGAGCAGCAGCCGCAGCGACGTGCCGGTCGCCGACAGCACGTTGTCCAGGCGCTGGTCGCCAGGGGGAAGCTCGCGCTCCACGGCCGCCAGCGCCGTCTCGTTGGACAGCTCGGCGGTGCGCTTCAGGCGATCGTCGAGCGCGTCGCGCTCGGAGCGGTCGACATAGTTGGACACGACGATCCCGGCACCGGCGAGCACGCCCGCGAGCATGAGCGTGATGCCGAGCGTGAGTCGACCGCGAAGACTGCGCATGGCATGAAACCTAGACCTGCAGGATGAAACCGATGCCGCGCACCGTCTGCAGCACGCGCGCCTCGCCCTCGGCTTCGAGCTTGCGCCGCAGGTAGCCGACGAAGACGTCGGCGATGTTCGTGCCCGGGTCGAACGTGTAGCCCCAGACCTCCTCGTGCAGGCGCGCGCGGTCGAGCACCTCGCCGGGATGGCGCATGAACAGGTGCAGCAGGTCGAACTCGCGCCGCGTGAGGCCGAGGTCGCGGCCGTCACGCGTCGCGCGGTGCGAGCGAGGGTCCAGCGCGACGTCGCCGACGCTGAGCACCGCGTCGGGCGTCGCCGGTCGGCGGCGCAGCAGCGCCTGCAGGCGGGCCGTCACCTCCTCGAGCGCGAACGGCTTGACGACGTAGTCGTCGGCGCCCGCCTGCAGCCCGCGCACGCGGTCGTCGACATCGTCGCGCGCCGACAGCACGCAGACGGGGACGTCGTCGCCGTCGGCCCGCAGCCGGCGCAGGACCTCGAGGCCGTCGAGGTCGGGCATCGCGAGGTCGAGCAGGATCACGGCCGGGGAGACGGACTCGATCGCCGCCAGCGCGGCGCGCCCGCCCGACGCGCGCACGACGCGAAAGCCCTCGAGCTCGAGGCCGGCGCCGACGGCCCGGCGGATCGCCGCGTCGTCGTCGACGAGCAGGACGACGGGGCGGGCGGGATCCGGATTGCCGTCGTCGAACTCAGTGTCCACGCGTGACGGCCTCGCAGTCGCGCGCGACCTTGTCGATCCGGTCCGCCTGGACGCGGTCGCGACCCTTGCCGCAGTTGATCTGGTCACGCGCGCCGTCCGCAGCGCGGATCGTGTCGCGGCCGTCGCCGCCGAAGACGACATCGCCGGGCCCGCCGCGGGCGTCGATGCGGTCCTTGCCGGCGCCGCCGAGCAGCGTGTCGGCGCCCGGGCCGCCGACGAGCGAGTCGTTGCCCGCGTCGCCTGCGAGCAGGTCGTTGCCCGGTCCGCCGTTGAGCTTGTCGTTGCCGGAGTCGCCGCGCAGCTCGTCGTCGCCGCCGCGCCCGTCGATCTTGTCGGGCCCCGCGGTCCCGACGATCCGGTCGGGTCCCTTCGTGCCGCGCAGCGGGGGTGCCGCGATCGCTGCGACCGTCGATCCGCCCGCGAGCACGGCGATGAGGAGGGCAACGATCACGACACGGCGGTTCATGGGACGCACACGATGACGTAGCGCGCGCGTGAGCGAGCAGCATGCGGCCCGCTCTCATCGAGTTCTCACCAGAGGTGAGGCTTCGGTGAGACCGCCGTCCAACGGTGTCCGTGGGTGCGCACAGTTCTCAGCAGTACTCTCAACGCGAGGACGCAGACCATGAACAGGACCCAACTTGTAGGAGCCATCGCAGCCGCCGGCCTGATCGTTCCAGCCACCGCGCTGGCGGCGACGATCGACGGCGGTCCTCGGGGCGAGCGCCTGCGCGGCACGAGCCTCGCCGACACGATCAACGGCAACGGCGGCAACGACCGCATCCGCGGCTTCGGTGGAAACGACGCGCTGAGCGGAGGGCCCGGCAACGACCGCGTCTTCGGCGGTTCGGGCAACGACTCGATCCGCGGCGTCGCCGGCAACGACTGGCTCAACGGCGGTCCGGGCGACGACGCGATGATCGGCGACAACAACGACACGGGCGACTTCACGTCGTTCGATCGCATGTTCGGCGCCGGCGGCAACGACACGATGAAGGGCGGCGACTCGGCCGACCGGATGCACGGCGGCTCGGGCAACGACCAGATCCTCGGCGAGAACGGCCGCGACCGCATGTCCGGCGGCACCGGTGACGACGCCCAGGACGGCGGCGCGGGCGACGACGTCATCTTCGCCAACCGCGGCGTCGACGTCTCCGTGGGCGGCGACGGCGACGACGTCCTGTGGGCGCTCGCACGCGCCGACGTGACGCCGGGCCCCAACGGCGAGACCGACATGGTCGCCGACACGCTCGACGGCGGCAACGGCGACGACGTCTTCCGCACCCGCGACGGCGAGGCCGACAGGATCACGTGCGGTCCCGGCGTCGATCGCGCCCGCCTCGACCGCGTCGACATCATCACCGACGCGACCGCCGAGAACCCCAAGGGCTCGTGCGAGATCGTCGAGCGCAAGGCACCGAAGGCCAACGACGGCCGCTCGGAGGACCGCGAGGAGAAGCCGGCCGCCGAGAAGATCAGCAGCTAGTACATCCATCCGCAAGTTCTGCGCGTTTCCCGGGCGCCCGAACCGTGCCTGACGCCCGCCGGCGCCCGCCCCGTGCCACCAGCACGAAGGCGGGTCACCGCCGACCGTCAGATCCCGGCCGGGCATCCCGGGATTC
>JBBSLI010000066.1:0-17141 GCA_038255395.1 Solirubrobacterales bacterium | reverse complement strand
CTACCTGCACCGGCTTGACCGGCAATGGCAGACCGGGGGCGTAGGGGTGCTGGTCCGTTACGCCGACGATCTCGTGGTGATGTGCAAGAGCCGCCGGGAAGCCGATCGCGCCCTCGCGGCGTTGACGGCGATCCTCGCGGACCTGGGCCTTGAGCCCAAGCCCGCGAAGACCCGCATCGTGCATCTGACCGAAGGCGATGAGGGCCTGGACTTCTTGGGCTTTCATCACCGCTGGGTGCGCTCACGGGACCCGTAGGAACGACGGTCTCATCTGGCCCCACTGCGACGGCTTGAACTGGCCCCACCTCGTCCGATGGTCGGCTGACGCTCCGGTGCTCATTGAGCGCGGATCGGGGGCTGGCAGGAAGTGGGATCCAGAGTGGAACAGTTCGAGCAGATCCGTCGTGATCGCGAGCGTGAGGACTTGTCGCTGCGCGCGTTGGCCGAACGCCATGGCGTGCATCGCAGGACGGTGCGGGCGGCGCTGGCGTCGGCGATGCCACCTGCCAAGCGGCGGCCGGAGTCGCGGCCGGCGCCGAAGCTCGGCGCGTATCGCGAGCTGATCGATGCGTGGTTGATCGCCGATCTCGACGCGCCGCGCAAGCAGCGCCACACGTCCAAGCGGATCTGGCGTCGTCTCGTCGACGAGCATGGCGCGGAGGTTGCCGAGACGACGGTGCGCGATCACGTGCGCAAGCGCCGCCGCGAGCTCGGCTACGGCGTGGGCGATGTGTTCGTGCCGCAGGTCAACGCGCCCGCGGTGACCGCCGAGGTCGACTGGGGGCAGGCCGATGTCGATCTCGCCGGCGCCAGGGCGACGGTGCACGTGTTCTTCATGCGCTCGTGTTTCTCGGGCGCGGCGTTCGCGATGGCCTCACCGGTTGAGACGCAGCAGGCGTTTCTGGAGGGCCATGCCCAAGCGTTCGCGTGGTTCGGCGGGGTGTTCGAGGAGGTCCGTTACGACAACCTCGGCTCGGCCGTCAAGAAGGTCCTCAAGGGCCGCCGGCGCGTCGAGTCCGACAGGTTCGTGGCGATGCGCTCGCACTACCTCTACACGGCGCAGTTCACGACCGTCGGCCTGCAGGGCGCGCACGAGAAGGGCGGCGTTGAGGGCGAGGTCGGCCGCTTCCGGCGCAACCACCTCGTTCCCGTCCCGGCGGTCGGGTCGATGGCGCAGCTGAACGTGATGTTGCGCGACGCCAGCGAGCAGGACCTCGGGCGTCGCATCCAGGGCCGGCCGGCGACGATCGCCGACCAGCTCGCCCACGAACGCCCGCTGCTGCGCGCGCTGCCCGACACGGGAGCGTTCGACGCCACCGAGATCGCATCGGTCCGCGTCGATAGCAAGGCGTTGGTGACGGTGCGCCAGAACCGCTACTCGGTCCCGGTCGCGCTCGCCGGCCTGCGCGTCGCGGCGGCGGTCGGCGCGACGCAGATCCGCATCAGCCACCACGGCCAGGTCGTCGCGCAGCACGAACGGCTGCACGGCCGCTTCGGCACCGCGGCCCGCCTGGATCACTACCTCGAGCTGCTGCGGCGCAAGCCCGGCGGCCTGCAACGCTCGCTCGCGCTCGCCCAAGAACGCGAACGCGGCGCATGGCCCGGCTGCTTTGACGAGCTCTGGGCGGCGCTGACCGAACGCTACGGCGCCTCGGAAGCGGCCCGGCAGATGGTCGACGTTCTCATGCTCGCGCGCGAGCACGGGCCCGCCCGCGTCGAGCTCGCCGTTCGCGGGACCCTCGCGGCCGGCGCGATCGACGGCACGGCGGTCGCGATCCTCGCACGCCGCACCGGCGGCTCGCCACGGCCGGCCGGGCCGTTGACCGGCCTGGATGCCCGCCTCTCGACACACGATCGCCCCGAGCCCAACCTCGACGACTACAACACGCTGATCGGAGGAGGACGATGAGCCAGGCCATCAACGCCCGCACCGCGGCGATGGAAGCGCTGATCGAGGCGCACGCGACCGAGCTGAAGCTGCCGACCGTTCGCCGACGCTTCAAAGCGCTCGCCGACGAGGCGACCCGCGAGCAGCAGACACCGGTCGCCTACCTCGCCGCGCTACTTGAGGCCGAGACGGCCGAGCGCGCCGAACGCCGCGAACGCCGCCGGCTGAACGACGCGCGGTTTCCTGCGCTCAAGCACCTCGAGGACTTTCGCTTCGCCGACAACCCCAAGATCCCGCAAGCCACGATCGCCGCCCTCGCCGAGGGCTCATGGATCAACGACCGCGAGTCCGTGATCTTGATCGGCGACTCGGGAACCGGCAAGACGCACCTCGCCACCGCCCTGGCGATCGCCGCCTGCCAACAAGGACGACGCGTCCGCTTCACCACCCTCGCTGCGCTCGCCAACGAACTGCAAGAAGCCGAAACGCGCCGCGAGCTCGCCAGGGTCATCGGCCGCTACGCCCGCACCGAGCTGGTCGTGCTGGATGAGCTCGGCTACCTCGCGCTGCCCGACGGCGCCGCCGAACTCGTCTTCCAAGTGCTCTCCGAACGCCACGAACGCGGCTCGCTGATCGTCACCACCAACCTCCCGTTCGGCGAATGGACGAAGGTGTTCCCCGACGCCCGGCTCGCCAAAGCCGTCGTCGATCGCCTCACGCACCGCGTGCACATCATCGACACCGGAACCGAGTCCTGGCGCTTCCGCCACGGCCTCACCCGCAAGACCACACCGACCGCCTGACTCCACCCCCCGCGGCGGACGCGCGCGCGACCTATCGCCGCTGCACCTCGCCCTACGGGCTCGGCTCCGCGACGACAGGTCGCGGACACAGCACAACCCCCCTTCAGGCAAGATGAACGACGAACACCAACCAGCGCGAGGTGGGGCCACTTCAAGCCGTCGCGCTGGGGCCAAGCGAAGCCGTCGCTCTCAACCCGCGGTTTCGGCATGTCTGCTTCCTCGCTCGCTGGCCCTCACGACAGGCGATGCACCGCGCGCGCGATCGTGTGCGACAGCTCACGGCGCGCGACCGGCTGCGCTGGCCGGTCGAGCAGGTCGTGCAGGACCTCAACCGGTTCCTGCGCGGCTGGGCGGGCTACTTCCGCTACGGCAACTCGACCGTCCAGTTCGATCAGATCATCAAGCACGCCGATCGCCGGTTGGCGCTGCTGCTGGCGCACCGCCATCAGCGCGCCTGGTGGTATGGCCGGAAGCTTCTGAACTCCCGGCCTGACCGCTACGGCCTGATCAGCCTCAACGGAACCATCGTCGCGCCGCGACCCAACCGGCCGTGGCGCACGGGACGCTGAATGCCGACGGTGAAGAACGTCGGTGAGCCGTGTGCGGGAGAACCGCATGCACGGTTCGATGGGGGGCGAGAGGAGACCAGCGACAGTCGGCCACGCCGCGCGACGCCAGGCGCCTCTCGCCTACCCGACCATCCTCCTCGATCTCCTCCATCGTCAACCTTGGCGACATCAGTCCAGTCTCCCAGCGCGCGAGGCCCTCCGGTATCCCTCCGCGCGAGGCGGTACGCCGCTCGGTCAGCGCTCCTTGCGACGACCGAGGTCACGCAGGTGCTTCGTAGCGATCGTGTTGCCCGGATCGGCGGCTACCACTCCGCGGAAGGTCTCCGCTGCCTGGTCGATGAGTCCGATCTCCTCGTACGCTCGGCCTAAGCGGTTCATCGCCACGACGTCCTTGGGAGCATGCCCCAAGACTGCTGTGTTGATCGCGATCGCCTCTTCTGAATCGGTCGCCTCGATGGCGAGCTGTCGCAACTTCCCGACGTCCTCGCCAGCCAGCGAGGACGTTCGCGCGGCGATCCGGGCTTCGGTGGCCGCTCGTCGCCGCTCGAGCTCGCCTCGCTGCTCGCCGAGTGACTGCCCGGCGATTCTCCGGTCCTCATCGCTGAAGAGCCCTCTAATCGGCTCGACGGCGTCGAACACCATGTCCTCAAAGGAGATGTCGAGGCGGCCGGCCTCGAGCAGTGAGTTCCAGCCCTCCGACTCGCCCGACTTGCGGAGCACGTCCTTGATGTACTGCACCAGCGCAGGCCCATCGTCTTCCCGCTCGTTGATTGCTCGCGTCACGTATGGCCCCCAGTAATTCGAGCCGTCAGTGTTCGTGACCTGCGGATCATCCCGCGCGGCCTCAAGCCGGTGACGTATCTCCGATAGCAACGCTCTGTGCGCCGGGTGCACGACGTCAGCCTAGCCCTGTGGGCCGGGAAATCCCGCAGGGGGCGCCGCACCGGCGTCCCCCTGGCCAGCGTAGATGTCGCCGTCCCGTCGGGGCTAGGGCTGCCGGCGACATGCCCGACCAGTGCCAGGGCGGCGGCAGCTGGGAGGCGACGCGCAGTCCGCGCGACCTCCGTCATTCGCCAGCGTCGCGCGCCGCACGTCGGGATGGACGACGTGGCTCGCAGCGGTAACAGCTCGTTGCGCCACGCCGACCGGGCGCTGACGGAGGCGCCCGCTCATCCCACTGTCGAACGCCTATCGGGACGCCGGTGCGCTGGCCATGCTGCCGCGAAAGCTTGCGTGTCGGAGGGAATCGAGCCGGATGAATGCGGTCGGACAAACATTTGGCCAGCGCATTGCGTGCTCCGATTATGCTACAAGAACACTCCAACTTCGGTTGCCGCACGCCAATGCTTCGAGACCTCCCTGAACCCCGCAAAGAGCCGCTCCCGCAGGCGCCCGTGGCGCTGGTCGTTTGGCAGCTCCAGTTTGCTGAGCCGGCCGACGTCGTGCCGCCAGCCGTGGGTACTGGGTTGGCCGAAGGTCTCGGCCGAGACGGCGGTGGCCCTTTTCAGCTCCAGCGCCTGACTACCCAAACGTTCGCAATTTCGTTCCCAGGATCGGGCCAGCCGGTGCCGCAGGCGGAGCAGGCGCAGATCGAGGGGTGGTCCCTGCGGCGCGGCCCGGTCGCCGTAACCGTCAACCGCCAATCCCTCTCGGTCGAGACCAACGCCTACGAAACCTGGGCGAGTTTCCGCGTCGTCGTCGACAACGCGGTACAGGCGCTGGCCGGGGCTGTGCTCTTGCCCGGAGAGCAGCGTCTGGGCCTGCGTTACATCGACCGGATCGTACGGCCCGGCGTACGCGAGCTAGAGGACTGGACCGGCCTGTTGGCACCGTGGCTTATCGGACCCCTGACACATCCGCAGCTGCGCGACGAGGTCACCGCTTACGCGCAGCAGATCGATTTCGACGCGCAGGCCGACGGCCTTCGCGCGACACTGCGTCAGCGTGCTTTCGCCGATGCGGAGCAACGCGGTAGGCAGACCGTCATCTTGGACTTCGATGTATTTCGAGAGGGGTACCGTCTCATCGAAACGGACACCACGCTCGCCGTGACCGATCGGATGAACGATCTAGCGCACCGCCTGTTCGAGGCATCGATCACCGAGCCGCTCTATACGGCCTTCGCTACGGAAGCTGAGGAAGCATGATCACCACCGCCGACATCACGAGCACCCCAGTCGAAGCCACCACCTCACGCGCCTATGCAGGTGTCCTCGGCCGCCTCTATGAAGGCGCCGCGGCGTCGTTCGCTCAGCCGACCGCCGCAGTTGTCGACAAGGACCACGCTGCGCCGGCCTCGCGTCGGACGGCTTCCGCCACCGTCGCGGATCCAGAGGTAATCGCCGATCTGGCCGACGCACCTGAACTGCGCGCCATTGAGGAGCTGCGCGCCTGGCTGCACCTCTCGTACGACGACCTCGCTCGGGTAGCGGGGCTCAGCGGAGCTTCGCTGCTGCATCACTGGCGGCAGCGCTACCGCACGGGCAGCCCAGTCCGGCCGCGCGCCGCAACTGTCGAGCAGCTTTGGCGGGTGCACGCACTCGTGCGCGCTGTGGCCGAGGCGCTGGAGGGGGCTGATCACGGGTACGCGGTTCGGCTGTGGGTGCGCCATGCGGAGGCCGGCGCTACCCCGCTCGAGCTGCTCCTCGCCGGCCGCGTCGATGAAGTCGAGCGTCGCGCGCGGCGCCTGTTGTTCGACACGGGCGCGCGCTCTGTGCCACCGTGGCGCGTCGCCGCGGTTGAGTCGGACGACGACCTCATGCCCGTCGCCGCGCCGCCAGCGCGCGAGTACCGGGACAGCGATTTCGCGTGACCTGCGGGGGCGACGAGGCCCCAAGCTGGTCGCTTCAGGCCGGTATCGAGCCCCAGGCGTGGCCTGAAAGCGCACGGGACGCGACCAAGGGCCTACGCCAGGGCACCCTTGTCGTATCGCCGCCATTCACGTACGCGGCGAACGCGGAGCACCCGATCCATATGGCGACCCGCGCGTGGGCGTCGTCACCGAACGCGTCGAGCGGGGTTGTCAACGTCGTCTCGACCGAGGGCCGCCCACCGTACGGGCTTATTGTCACCCAGACCTGCGACCTGGTCGAGGAGGGAAAGCCAAAGCGGCCGTGGATTCAGATCGCACCCGTTTATCCCCTGCCCGCGAATCGTGGCGACCGCACTCGGATTGTCCAGGGGCGCGGCTTCGACTACCTCGTCCCAATCACCGCACTGGCACCGCCTGACGGCGCCTTGTGGGTAGGCGACCTCCGGTTGCTCGTCGCGGCAGAGAAAGGCTGGCTCGTCGGCCGCAAGATGCTGCCCGCCTTCGCAGACGAAGCAGGCTACGACCGGCTGGCGCAACAACTCAGCAGGCAGTTTGCGCGCACCGCGTATGCAACAGTCATCGTCGAGCGCGTTCTGCGACCGGCTCACCAGCTCTTCGCCAACATCATCGAGCGCTATGAGGGAAAGGACCCGATCGTCGAGGTCGGGCTGGCAATCGGACGGTCGCGACTGGATCCAGTGAACGCAGAACTCGTGTTCATGCTGGATGGCCAGCTTGCGACAGACCTGCGCGCACAGATCGTAGGGTGGTGGCAGCCGCTTTCCGAGGCCGCCCGTGCCGATGGGCTCGAACTGCTCGCGCCTCGCTTCGTGACCCTGGATGACCTGAGCGCGCGCGAATACCGCGAGCTCGATCTCCTCGATGCAGCGCTCCTCTCACCGGAGCCCGAAGAACCACCTGACCCATCCTGAGAGCCGCTCCGAGGCGCGCCCTTACCACTTCCAATACGGATGACGCGCGTCAGCGTCCGGCTTCGCAGCTGCTCGGGCCCACCGCCCAAGGCTTCCATCGTCCGCAAACCAACCCTGACCGGAACGGCACTGAGCGGGCCGTCCGGGGCTCGAGTCGCCGCGTTACTCCTCCTCGTCCATAGGAGCAGCAACGCCGTGCTAGTGCCGCGCGCCGCGGCGCATCACAGCTCCCAGCGCGGCGCGATGTCGCCAGTCGTGTGGCTAGCGAAGGTCGGGCTCAGACCCAGCCGGTGCAAGTCCCGAGTAAGCCATTCGTACACCGTTTCCTGCACCGGGAAGCGTCTACCGAGCTCGAAGGCCATGCCGCCGAGCGACCCAGGTAGCCAGCGCGCGGCGTGCGGACGTGCCGCGAGCTGTTGGCGATAGATGGCCGGCCCGTCCCCGCGCTCGCGGCGGCCGAGCTGCGCCGCCACCTGGTCGTCGCTGCCGTCCGGCAGCGGCTCGAAGTGGCCCGAGGCCATCGGGATGCGTCCGTAGCTGGGCTCGCCGGGGTTGATGGTCACGTGCACTAAGGCGGGCAGCAGCGCGTGGTGCTCCATGCGCGGCGCGATGGCGGGCATCCAGCGGGCCACCATCTGCCGGAAGCCGATCACCGCTCGGCCATAGAGCTCCTGCGCGATCTCGAGCAGCCGCTCGTCGGTGAAGAAGTCGCCGATGATGCCGCCGCCGGCGGCGGCGGCGGAGTCGGGTCCGGGCAGCGGCGCGCGAAGCATGGTCTGCCCGGCCGCATCGGCGGCCAGTAGCGCGCGGCGCAGGCCGCGCAAGTCATGGCGCGGGAGGCCGACGTCGCCGAAGATCACTACACCCTGCGCCCAGCGTTCGATCGGGATGGCCTCGAGCCGCTCGAGCAGGAAAGCGATTTCGAGCTCCTGGCAGGCGAGCACCGAACGGCCGGCGAGATCGAGCGCGGCCGCCCATGCTGCCTCCTCAGCCAGCGGGCCGTCCGGAGGTATGGGCAGGCCGCGGCCCTTGAGGAACCGGTCACTGTCTTGGCGCACGTCCTGCAACACCCAGCGGAACGCCCAGGCCGCGCCCGGGCCGACGCCGCTGGCACGGATGTGGCGGAAGCCCGGCGGGGGATCAAAGATGGAAACGTCAGGGGGGAACGGGAAGACGTCGTCGCGCGGCACGTCGCCCCGCCAGACCCCGACCGTGAGGTGCTCGCCCTCAGTGTGCACGCCGAGCGGAAGGAGCTTGCCGTCGTGGTCGACGTTGGCCACCAGCCGGGCGAGCGGCCCGAGTCCCCCGGCCACCGCCTGACCAGCCGCGCGGAGCGCCGCGCCCGCCTTTCGCCAACCAGGTACCGGCGTACCGCTTACTAGCGCTTGGCCGAAGGTCGTGTCGAGGACCACCAGCGCGAAGCCTGGCGCATCGCGCAGCAGCGGGTCGAGCAGCATGTGGGCCTGACGTGCTGAGCCGCTGGAGACGGCTAGCGCCAGTGGGTAGCGCCACAGATCGAGATCCTCGGGGATGGCGAGCAGTTGCTCGACGGTGCGTTCTTCCAGCAGCAGCGCCTGTGCGGCGAACCACTGCGCGAAGGCGGGCAACACGAAGCTAAGCCCGCCGGCGCGCTCTGCCACCACGCCAGTGGCTAGCAGCCCGTCGATCATCTGGCCCTCGAGCAGGTCGGCCTGCGAAACGGGCGCCAAGTCGTCGGCCACGGACTCCACGGCGAGACGCCGCAATAGTGCCTCGTCCACGTCATGCTGCTCCGCGGCGCGGCGGCCCAGAAAGGCCAGAAGCTCGACGGGCGCACGTGGCCGCCCCTGGTGTTCGCGTTCCCAGCAGCCTGCCAGCAGCGCGAACAGCGGCTGGGCGAGCGCGCTGCGGATGGGCTCGCTGTAGAGGTCTAGCCGCGTGTCGTCGTGGTTGTGGCCAGCGCCCAGCGTGATGCAGCGGCGCTGTCCAGCCTCGTCAAGCGGCGGCAACTCATGATGCTCAGGGGCGTCGAGCAGCGCCGCGAGTGGCCGCGAGGTCAGCAGCACGGTGCTGGTCGGCCAGGTCCCGGCTAGAACCCGCGCCTGATAGAGAAGGTTTTCAGCGGCCTGGAAACCGAGCTCGTCGAGCCCATCAACGACGACGTGGGCGCCGAGGCGACGGGCGTCGCCGAGTTCAGCGGTGGCGTCGAGCACCGCCTCTTGAAGGTCTTCGCGTGCCGCCTCGGCGGCTAGGAGTGCGGGCAGCGACGCGGTCTCGTCGGTCACCGCAGTGGCGATCGCCGCTTGGTGGGCGCGCTCGGCCGCGATTGTCTTGCCCCCGCCGATCGGCGCGGTCCACACAACCACCGGATGCTGCGGCGAGGGCAGCAAGTCGGGCGGCTGGGTGCCCACGATCTTATCCTCGGCAATGACGGCGGCCTCCTCGCGCGGTAGCCCGATGGCCAGCCAACGCGCCAGGCAACGGGCGACCGAGGCGCGCTCCAGCTCGGCGAGGCGGTCTTCTCGGCGGAGTCCAGGCGCTGCGCCGCCGGGGATGTCGAGGAACTGCTCGCGCACCGCGTGCATGCCGGGCCGGTCGAGGATCGCCGTCAGGCGCTCGAGGTGCATGAGTACCAGCTCGCCGTCTACCGCCCTGTGCAGCGCCTTGCGATCGGCCTTGGGCAGCTCCTGGTTGGTAACGAAAATCATGCCGTCGGCCTGGTGAGTCGCCACGCCCTTGCAGTCGCCCACCACCTTGTGCTTGATGACGAACTGGCGGACCTGGCCGCGCGGGAAGTACACGCCCACGGTGTAGGTCTTGTCGTCGCGGGTCACGAGCGCGTCGGCGCCGCCGTCCTTGCCGCCCAGTGGGTGCGATGGATCGTAGTCTCGGTAGCCCTCGGCCTGGACCACCTGGGCGGCCAGGCGCTCGGATGACGTCTGACCGTACGTCCACTGCAGCAAGCGGTGCCAGGTCTCGTCCTGACGCATGGTTGACAGTGTGCCAACGGCTGGGCATGCACATGTCGTCGCAACGTCGCAACGTCGCAACGTCGCATCGTCGCATCGTCGCAACGCTCGCCCTCGTGCGGGCGGTACACGGGGGCTGCTGGGCGACGGGAGTTAGCTTCGGCTCGCAACGCTCCGATGGAGAGCCGAAATTCCGAGCTGTCGGACTGTCCGCCAGGGCTGCTGCATTCCATGGTGGCTGTCGCACAAAGGTCGGTGCTGTCCGGGCGGTTGAAGACGATCCGTGGATGCCGCAGAACTTCTTGGCGTGTGATCGTGAACAGCCGTTCTTGCTGCCGCCGGACGTGCGTGAGTGGCTTCCCGAGAATCATCTCGCGTGGTTTGTGATCGATGCGGTCGCCGCGCTGGATCTCGCGGCGTTCTTGGCGTCCTACCGGCTGGACGGTTGGGGTCGCGCGGCGCACGATCCGGCGATGATGGTGGCGTTGATCGTGTACGCCTACGCGGTCGGGGAGCGCTCGTCGCGCGGGATCGAGCGGCGCTGCAGGGAGGACGTCGCGTTTCGCGTGATCGCGGCCAACCAGGCCCCCGATCACGCCACGATCGCGCGCTTCCGCGTCCGGCACGAGCGGGCGCTGGGCGAGCTGTTTGGCCAGGTGCTGGGGTTGTGCGCGCAGGCCGGGTTGGTGCGAGTCGGCGTCGTAGCTGTTGACGGCACGAAGGTTCATGCCAACGCCTCGGAGCGCGCGACGCGCGATTACGAGCAGATCGCGCGCGAGATCCTCGAGCAGGCCGCCGAGATCGACGCCGCCGAAGACGAGCAGTTCGGTGATCGGCGCGGCGACGAACTGCCGCCCGCGCTATCGACGCGGGAGGGCCGCCAGCAGTGGCTTCGTGACGCGCAGCGCCGCCTTGATCAGTTGCGTGCTCAGCAGGCGCGACCGATCCCACGCTCGCGCGCCACGCGCCTGCTCGAAGCGCGCCGTCGCCTTGACGAGCAACTCGAGGTTCAGCGGCGCGCGAACGCCGAATACGAGGCCTATCGGGCACGCGGGGTGATGAAGGACGGCCGCCGCTTCGGCCGGCCTCCCAAGCCGTATTTGCCGCCCGAGGTGCCCGACGGCAAGATCAACCTGACCGACCTGGACTCGCGCAACGTCAAGACGCTGCGCGGCTGGGTGCAGGGCTACAACGCGCAGGCTGCGTGCACCGAGGATCAGATCGTGATCGCCGCCGAGGTGACGGTCTCCTCAGCGGACTTCGGGCAGCTTGAACCGATGGTCAGCGCAACCGAAGCCGAGCTTGCCGCGGCCGGCGTGGCCGACACGCCCGATGTCGTGCTCGCCGACGCCGGCTACTGGCACACCGAACAGATCGAGCACCTCACCGGCCGCGGCCTCACGGTCCTGGTCGCGCCCGACGCCGGCAAGCGCAAGGGCGCCCGCCCCGGCTGGAACGGCGGGCTGTATGACCGTATGCGCAGCGTGCTTGCGACCGATCGCGGCGGCGAGCTGTATCGGCGACGCAACGCCATGATCGAGCCCGTCTTCGGACACACCAAGTTCAACCGCCGCATCGAACGCTTCCAGCGCCGCGGCAGAGCCGCCGCCCGCTCGGAATGGCGCCTGATCACCGCCACCCACAACCTGCTCAAGCTCCACACGCACACGCTCGCCAGCACCGGCTCCTGAGAGCTCGGCGGCGCCGCGCCGTTGGCCCCGCGCCTCGCCCAGCGCCCGGACATCCCGCCCGTGAACCGCTCGTGGCAGACCTTTACGCGACAGCCACCATGCATCTGGGCAGCGCGGCGTCCGGACCGGCAGAGTTTCCCTATCGCGTGGAAGGAGCGCTCCGACAGGGCATCGTGAGCGTCGCGTCCCGTCCGCAGGACAGGTCGGTGGCGGCTCGCGGCGACAGCTATAGCCACGGTACTTCGCACGGGCTGATGCCGAGCGCCCGAACAATCCACCCTGCGACGTCGACGTCGATCAGGTCGCTGTAGACCGGTTCGCCGCCGTTTCGGCGAGCCGGTTGTTTGAGGATGCCGAGGTCGCGTTTGAGCGTGGTCAGCGAGCTGTACCCGGCGGCCTGCACGATCTCGCCGGTCGTGAGCAGGCGGCGGCCGCGAAGACGTTCACAGAGCGCCTCGACCGTCTCGTCGGGGATCCGGGCCGCGTCGACATTCGCCGGGCCGGCCCGTGCAGCCCATCGATCGAAGCCGGTTGCGGCGGCCACGAGCGCCCGCGGTCCCGCGTTCGCGACGACGTCGACCCTGAGGGCGTCGCGTTGCTGGCGGTCACGCGCGATCGCGACGAGGTACGCGGCGCGTGGTTCTCTGACGGCGAGCAGCCGGGCGATCGTCGCTGGATCCTTTCCGGCGGCGAACAGCGAACCCGCGTTGCCGATGCACGCATCGCAGGCGGTGATCGGGTCAAGCTGAGCGCAGGCGCGGCACGTGGCCGCGGGCCGGATGCTGTCGCAGGTGCTGCTGGGGCGCGCGCGGCTGCGGCCCGCAGGCATGTTCGGGCGGGTGCGCACGTCACGCATCTCGGCGCTGCCGCGCGGACCGGCGCGCCCTTGGCGTCGCCGCTGAGCGTCGCCGGTTGTTCCTGGCGCTGATCCGGGGGTTAACGACGAAAGCCTTTGCCGATCCGATCCTTCCCGCCGATATCTCACCCATGGTGATTACGCGGCAGCTGTCGCAGCGACGCGGAAGGCGGCGGCGGCCTGCTCACGCGCGATCTCACCGGTCCGCGGAAGCGCCCCCCACCCCTGGGCGGCACGTTCGGCGCCGACGCGCTCGACGAGCAGCGCGTAGGTCCGGGCGGCATCGACGTACGGGGGTTTCTCCTGCTCACTGCCCGCGCCCACGAAGTCGACCATCGTCTTTGCGCCGTCGCCGCCGACGACACACAGCGACCCGGCCGCCAGCCGCGTCCTGGTCTGCCTCTCCCCCTTGTCGGTGAGCACGATCTCGCCGCTGTGGTCGTACTCAACGAACGTCTGCTTGGTCGCTGTGACGGTCCGCCCGACCTGGGACTGCAGGACCGCTCGGGTGCGAGCTGCCGCGGCCTCGTCCTCGTAGTCGGTCCACATCCTGTCGGGCCCGTAGTTGCTCTGGCCGGTGTCGATCCCGATCTGCGTACGGTTGGCGTTGCGCGTGTTCTCGACCGAAAGGATCCCGGTGACCGAGTAGCTGCGGATCGGTATGTCGCGCACGGCGTCCCGGGCTGCCTGCTGGGCCGCGACGAGCAGCTTCACCCCGGTCTGCACGACGGCGCTGACGTGCGCGGCGACATCACCCGCGGCCGGCCCGTGGATCGCGCTGGCGGCGAGGACGTATGGACCGAGCGTGGATGGTGTGACGGTGTCGGGCAGCGCGTCGTTGCTCATGCGCGCCTCCTTTGCTTCTGAAGTTGATGTGGTGACATCTGACGATGCCTGCCGTATCGGACAGCTTGCAGCCGAAATCCGCACCCATGAACCGTGTAATGGGCGCTGCGACGAAAACGCCACAAAAAAAGAGACCTGAGTCTTCTACTCCCCGCGCCGCCGCCGGGCGGCGGTCTCTCCTCGCCGAGAGGAGAGACCGCCGTTCTGGACCCCGGCGTGGTTGGAGTCGTCGGGGGACGCGGCCGGGGGCGTGCCGGGCTCCGGCCGTTGCGGCTTTGGTGAGCGACTTGGGTCAGGAGCCGTCGAGTGCGTCGCGGATGCGTGTCGCGATCCACGCGGCGACCGGCGGTGTGACGGCGTTGCCGAGTTGGCGGACCTTCTTGCGGCGCGCGCCGTGGATGACGTACGGCTCGCCGAACGCGTTGACGATCATCACCATCCCGCGCGCGATCTCGCTCGGTTCGAGCATCCGGAACGTCGAGGCGTCGACGAGCGGCATCAGATCGGCGAGGACGTGCTGCTCGACGGTCGTGAACGTCGGCAGCGGCTCGGCCGTCCGGCGGGCAGGGTTGCCGTTGCGGAGCGTCACGATCGCATGCTGGCCGCCTGCGGTCTGCGTGCCGAGGACCTCTCGGTCGGCGTCGCGGGCGTGCCTTCGCGCGGACGGCTTGGATGCCGGCCCGCCGTTGTTGGCGACCACAAGCGCCGTGGTCTGCCGTGTCGTCTGGGTGGTCATCGGTTCGCTGCCCGCGTCACGGCCGCCGTCGCCTGAACGGCGGCCGCGCTTGGCGTTGTTGCCCCCGGCGGGCACGAGCAGGAAGTGCTGTTCGCCGCCGGCGATGACCGTCGGCATCGCGCGCCCGTCGGCGGCGACCGCGTTGGTGTGCTGCCGGTTGACGCCGACCATGCCCGTGCCGGCTTCGGTGATGAACAGCCGCTCACCGGTCGTCACGGTGCCCATCGGCTCGCCGGCGGCGACGCGCGGCACGTTGTTGGTCATGTTCGTCCCGACGACCGCGCCATGGTTCTCTGCCAGCACGGCCGGCAGCGGCCCGTCCACGGCCCGGGGTGTGCGCCCCGTTCCTGTTGGCCCGCCGGCCTGCACGATCTGCGCCAGCTCAGGGAACTCGAGCTGGTAGAGGCTGTTGATCGTCGTCGCGGTCGGCATCGGTGCGCCCGCCGACCCCTTCGGCACAGCGTTCTCGCGGCCTGCGACCACGAGCCCTCGATCCAAGGTCCCAGTCAACGTCCGCAGCACGTCAGCCGTCGACCACGCACGGGTCTGCCCCACGCGTTCGCTGAGGTTCCCGCCGACAGCGACCACCAACGCGTCGAGCTGCTGGGCCGTCAGCGTCGCGAACGTCTCGTCAACTCCACGGCAGCGACGACTCTGCGGCTGAGACAGGTACGCCAACGGCACGACCATTGGGCGGGCAGGTAGCCGCAGGATCCCGCGGGCGACGCGTTCGATCGTCCCCGGCTTCAACGGATCGAGGCCACGTTCGGTGCGCTCGCCGATCATCGGACCCGGATCGCGCCACCACTCGATCGCGGTCGCCGCTGGGGTGATCGCCGGCTGCGCGCGCTGCCCGCACTCCGGGCACGCGTAGAAGTACTGCTGCTCCAGTCGGCCCCAAACGGTGTCCAGCGGGCCCCACGCCTTACGCACCGGCTCGGGTGCGCGCAGGTGCGCCTTCGCCTTCTGGGCGGCCATGACGACCCCGTGCTCGTCGCAGACAGCCAGGCAGGTGTGGTCGAGGTCGGGGAACGGCACGCCGTCGAGCGCGAGAACGATGTACACGCGATCGCGTGACTGAGGTGTCGGAGGGAAGACCATCGAGTTCAGAAACAGGGCTCGGTGGCGGCGGTAGCCGATGTTCTCCATGTCGCGCAGCCACCGGCGGTACGTCGCGCCGCAGTTGCAGTTCGCGCGATGATGCGTCTCTGACCGCTCGCACCAGGCGACCAACTGCGGGACGTTCTCCACGCAGACGTAGAGGTAGCGTTGCTCCTTGGCGAAGCGCGTGACCTCGTCCATCGTCGCTCGTGATCGCTCGGCGGTGAGGTCGCCGTGGGGGTCGAACAACGACGGGTCGTTCTTCGGTTTGCCGACCGCGTAGCTTCGAGAACGGCATTCCGGCGACGTGAACAGCACGTCAGCTTCGGGGCAGCCCTCGGGTTTCATCGTCGGGATGTCGGCGCAGCTGTGCTCGACCATCGGATAGTTCGTCGAGTGGGTCGCGATCGACGTCGGATCGTGGTTCGCAGCGTGGACCACCGTGAATCCGGGGACCTGAAACAGCCCGGTGGTCGTGCCTCCTGCGCCACAGAAATGATCTTCGGCACGGATCACGCCGTCGGCCCTGAGCTTGAAGCCTCGCCGCGGAACCCGAGCTCGCGGCCGTACGGCCGTTCGTTCGCTGGCGCTCATGAGCTCACGCGCACGAACGCCGCCCCGGCAGCGTCAGCGCGCGCGGCGGCGACGCTAAGCGCGACCGGTTCGCCGAGGTGCGCAGCGACGGCGGCTGCGAGCTCGCGTGCGGCCGCGGCGGCGACGCCGAACGGCTGATCTCTGACGCTGCCGACGAGCAGGTAGCGCCCGCCGCCCTTCTGGGCCTGGAACTCGAGGGTGTCGCCGAGGTCGCTCGGGACCGCTGCGGCGATCGTCCACAGGCTGCTGGCGGTGATCGCCGCCGGGTTGGTGATCGGCGCCGTCAGCGTCCATTCGCCGGTGCCGGGGATCCCGGCCGCTGTGACGGTCAGGTCGACGAACTCGCCGAGCGTGTCGTGTTCGGCGTCGCCGGAGCCGTAGTCGCCGTAGTCGCTGCGGGCGCATTGGGCGCGGTGCAGCAGGCCGATAGGGATCTCGACGGTGATCGTGCCCTGCTCGTTAAGGCTTGTTGAGGCGGTGATGATCGTCATCGTGTGGCTCCTTGGAACGTGAAGAAGCCCCGGCGGTTGCCGGGGCCTCGTGAGCGATGCGGTGTGGGTGTGTGGCGGCTTGCGCCCCGCCATCTGGGATCCGGACGACCGCTACGTGGGCTCTCCGTGTATCCGCTGTGCGGCCTGCTCGAGATCGGCGAGGCGTTCTTGTGCTGCGATCGGCTGCGCGACCGGCAGCGTGATCGCGAGCGCTTCGCTGACGGCGGCGGCGGTGACGTCGTCGCGGTCGGCGAGGTCCGCGATGGTCCTGGCGACGTGCATCACACGGGCGGCGCTGCCCGCTGTGATGACGGTGTCCTGACGGACCGCGTGCTCGAGCGCTGCTTTCGCTGAGTCGTCGGCGTACATCGCGCGCTTGGCGGGGGCGTCCAGCCGCGAGTCCTCGTGGCGGGCACGCTGCCTGTCGCGGGCGACGATGACGAGCTGTTGCGCGTCGGCGGTGCTCATCGCCTGGGACGGCTGGTCTCCGGCGGGGCGCTGGGTGGCGGTGACGATCGTGCACAGCCGCGACAGCACTGGTGTCAGCCAGCACGCGTCGCGTGCTTGCTCAGACGCTGACCGGTCCTCCGTCGCGGTGACGGTCGCGACGATCAGTGTGTCGGCGGGCAGCTCGAGCGCCCGGCCGCCGCGGGTCACCTGGACGGATGCGTCCTGCGCGGCACCGGCGACGGCGTGCAGCAGGCTGCGCGCGTACTGCTCGGCCTCGTCGAGGATTATCTGTAGTCGGTCTTGTCATTTAGCTTGTGGCATTGGCGGCCTCCCTTGAAGACATGTCGTTGACGGTCACGGGCGCCAGCCGGCTTCTCACGCGCGAACGACGCACGAAAGAAACGTGGAAATTCTGCACCCGTCT
>JBBSLI010000065.1:0-18029 GCA_038255395.1 Solirubrobacterales bacterium | reverse complement strand
TGTTCCATGCGAACACCTTCGCGACACGGCTGCGCAGCCAGCGGGCACGCCGAGCCGTAGCAGCGCGTTTGTGCCTGCAACAGCAAACGCCGCAACTGCGGCGTGGTGTGTCCGTCACTGCTGCACGTCGGCAGACCGCGCATGCGCCGAGCACCCTGGCGCGCCAGCGTGCGTGATCGGCCGCAAGCGTCCAGCGATCCTCTCGACGATGCCGTTCTGCCTGCCCCAGGCGATCGCGATCTGCCCGGCCGGCGGGTGCGCCAACGCCCGGGCCGCGCTGTGGCAAGAACGATGACGCGTTTGTGCAGCTTCTGACGACCAAGCGGAGCTAGCAGCCTGCGGGTGCGGAGCCCGCGCCAGAGCCCGACCGGCCCTCCGCCCCGGCCGGTCGCCACGCCGCTCAGCGGCGCTTGCGCTTCTTCTTCTTCGACGACGAGTGCGGCCTGCCGGTACGCGGCGGCGGCTCGGGCGCCGGGGTCTCCGGCGGCTCGGCGCGCCCGCGGCGCGGCCGGCGCAGCTTCTCCTCCAGGCCGCCGCCGGTGCGCTCGGCCTGGGCGGTCCCGCGCTGCTCGCGCAGCTCCTGCTGCGTCGGCCACGGCTGCGGCTCGCCGGTGACCCACGCGGGCGGCATCGCGCCGGGCCAGCGGTGCAGCAGCAGGATGCCCAGCGCGACGAGCCAGAAGACCTTCACGAACGGCAGCGTGCCGTCCAGCGGCAGGATGTACAGCAGGCCGACGATGATGCCCAGGACCCCCATGAAGCGGGTCAGCAGGCCGACGCGCATCGCCTGGTAGGCCGTCAGGGCGAGGCCCATGCCGAACACGCGGATGCCGAGCTGTGCGAGCTGATCGCCGCCGGCCGTGAACGTCGAGCGCAGGACCTCGCGGGCCGCCGCCTCGGTCTGCCGCGCGGAGTCTGCGAAGGCGCTGACATCCAGCGCGAGCGAGGCCGTGCCGACGATCGTGGCGACGGTGGTCAGCACGCCGCCCGCGATCGTCACGATCAGCGGGAGCTTGCTGAGCTGGGGGTTGCGCGCCTTCGTGGACTGGTAGAGGAAGGTCAGGGCCCACGTGGCGAGCGCGATGCCGATCGCGGGCAGCAGGCGCGCGACGACGACGAGCACGAGGTTGTCGTCGAAGAACTCGACGAGCCGCGCGATCGGACCGGGGTCCGGCGCCGCGGGTCCGAGCAGGTTCTCGCGCAGCGTGTCGAGCAGCCGCGTGATCGGCAGGTCGCGGCTGGCCAGCAGCACGAGGACCGAGCCCACGAGGACGACGGCCGCGGCGGCGAGGGCGCCGGCCCCGGCCTTGGTGCGACGCTCGCGCTCGGCGGCGAGCGTCTCATCCGGGGTGGCAGCCACGGCGCAAGTGTATGTTGCGGTCGTGGACATCCGTGATGTCATGACGGAGGGGGTCGTCAGCGCCCCGCCATCGGCCTCGGTCCGCCAGGTCGCCGAGCTCATGCGCGAGCGCAACGTGGGCTCCGTGGTGCTCGTCGACGCGGGCGACGGCGCGCTCGCCGGCTTCGTCACCGACCGCGACCTGGCGATCGGCGCGCTGACGGACGGCCGCGATCCGGGCGACCCGGTCGCGGCGCACGCCTCGTCGCCGGTCGTCACGGCCGAGCCGGGGATGAACGTCGAGGAGGCCGCCGAGCTGATGGTCCGCCACGGGATCCGGCGCCTGCCGATCCTCGACGGCGGCCGCCTGACCGGGATCGTCACGCTCGACGACCTCGCCGCGCGCACGGGCGACCTCGAGCTCGCCGCGCACATGACCGCGCAGATCACGCGCGCGGCGCTGCCGGGGTTCTACTTCCACGACAGGGGTGGATGAAGCGCTAGCGGGTGCGTGTCCGGCGTGCGGCGGCGGCCCGCTCGTCTCGTGGCGCACCGTGCCGGGCTCCGATCCCGCGCTGCCCGGCGAGTTCGCGCTTGCGCGCTGTGGCGCGTGCGGCAGCGCGGTGACCGTCGGGGTGGTGGCGTCGTCGGCCCACGAGGAGGGGGCCTACGGCGGCGGCCCGCCGCGCGGCTCGGGGTTGGCGGCGCCGTTGCTGCGCGCGTTCGACCGCCGCCGCCTGACCTTCCTCGCGCGCGCGGGCGCGCGGCCGCCCGGCCGACTGCTCGACATCGGCGCGGGGCGGGGGCGCTTCGTCGCGCAGGCGCGGGCGGCGGGCTGGGTCGCTGACGGAATCGAGCCATCGCTGCGCGGCGTGACCGGCGCGCGGGCGCTCGGCGTCGAGCTGCAGCAGGCCGGTGTCGACGACGCGGTCGTGGCGCCGGCGTCGCTGGACGCGGCGGCGTTGTGGCACGTGCTCGAGCACCTCGACGATCCCGGCGCCGCGCTGGTGCGGATCGCCGCGTGGCTGCGCCCCGGCGGACTGGTGGTCGTGGGCGTGCCGAACCTCGGCAGCGTGCAGGCACGTGCCGGCGGCGCGCGCTGGTATCACCTCGACGTCCCGCGTCACCGCACGCACTTCACGGTGCAGGGGCTGCACGCGCTGCTGCGCCGTTCGGGGCTGGAGCCGGTCTCCACTCACCATACGCTCGCCGAGCACAACCCGTTCGGGTTGTGGCAGTCGGTCGTGTCGCGCGCGACGCGGACGCCGTCCTGGCTCTACCACGCGCTGAAGCGCAACGCGCCGCTGCGCAGCCGCGACGCGGTCGTGACGGCGCTGGCGCTGCCGCTGGCGCCGGTGGCGGTGGTTGCGGAGCTGGGGTTCGCGCTGGCGCGGCGGGGTGGGACGGTGGCGGTGGTGGCACGGCGGGTCCAGCTCGATGACGAGCACGCAGCGTCGCGCGTCGCGCATCACATCAAACCGCGCGTCTGCGACGACTCCGCGCAGAACTACAGCAGCGCCAGCGCGGCGGCGACCGCGTCGCCGTCGCCGGTCCGGCGCGCGCCCGGCACCAGGCCGGCGACGGCGTCGGCGGCGGCCGCGACGTGTGGCGCCGTGCCCGGGCCGGTCACCACGACGACGGGCGTCCCGATCGCGCGCAGCTCCCGGCGCGACGGCGACCAGCTCGACTGGCCGGCGTAGTCGGCGAAGAAGCCCGCGTGGCTCGCGGCCGCCCGCGCCGCGTGCGCGGCGCCCACCCGATCGCCCAGCCACGCCCGCACCGCCGCCTCCGGACCGCCCTCCCGCAGCGCCTGCTCGAGCAGCTCGCGCTCGACCGCCAAGGCCTTCGTCGCCGCGGCCACGAACGCGTGCAGCGGCGGGTCGAGCAGAACAGCCCCGCAGGCCAGATCCGGGCGGCGGACGAGCAGCTCCAGCACCACCAGAGCGCCGAAGCCGTCACCGACGAGCACCGCCGGCACCGCGCCCAGCGCCTGCAGCAACGACCCGACGTCCTCGGACTGCTCCTGCACCGTCGTCGCCGCATACGGCTCGGGCGCGCCGCTGCGCCCGTAACCGCGCCGATCGAAGCCGATCGCCCGCGCCCCGCCGGCCGCGAACAGGTCCAGCGCCGGCTCCCACGCAGCGCAGTCCGAGCCCATCGCGTGGACGGCGAGCACCGGCATCCCCGACCCGCGCTCCTCGTAGTGGAGCCCAACCCCGGCGCCCTCGAGTTGCGGCATGCGCGCGAGGTTAGCCCGTCGGGGCGCCGGCGAGCCGTCCCGGGCACCCACATAACACCACTTAATGGTTTTCTCGCAAATTGGCGATCTGCTCCTGTCGGAAATGTTGCGGTCGTGTTACGAGATAGTCCGCGGCACGCCCTGATCGTCGAGTTTGCGAGCAGTTCTGGTTCAAGCGGACCTGACGCGATGGCGTTAAAGGTGGCATGCCGCCACTCGCTCTCTCGCCCGCCCAGCTGGACGATCCCGGGCGGCGATGCGTTCGCCTGGCACCAGTGCCGTCGCCCCCATCTGCGCAAGCGCCATACCTCGAAGCCGTGCAGCACTACGCGGCGCGCCGGCCGGGCCGTTTCCACGTGCCCGGCCACAGCGGCGGAGCGGGCGCGCCGCCTGCACTCGCACACGCACTCGGTGGTGCCCTCGCGCTCGACGTTCCGTCCTGCATCGAGGGCATCGACCTCGGCCGCGACGAGACGCCGCTGCAGCGCGCCGAGCGGCTCGCGGCGGCCACGTGGGGAGCGCGCCGGACCTGGTTTCTCGTCAACGGCGCGAGCGAGGCAAGCCTCGCACTGTGCCTCGCGCTCGGGCAGCAGCACGGCAGCGTCGTCGTGCAGCGCAACGCCCACACGAGCACCATCCATGGCCTCGTTCTCGGCGGCCTGCGCCCGGTCTTCGTCATGCCGGGGAAGGACGACGACCTCGGCGTCGCGCACTGCGTCGCCCCCACCGACCTCGCGGCGACGCTGGATCGCACGCCGGACGCGAGCGCGGTCGTCGTCGTCAGCCCGACCTACTTCGGCGCCGCCGCCGACGTTCGCGGCCTCGCCGACGTCTGCCATGAGCGCGGCGTCGCGCTGATCGTCGACGAGGCGTGGGGTGCGCACTTCGGCTTCCGCGACGACCTGCCACAGGACGCGCTCACCGCCCGCGCCGACGTCGTCTTCTCCGGCACGCACAAGCTGATCGGCAGCCTCACGCAGTCGGCGATGCTCCATCTCGGCCACGACGCACCCACAACGCTCGACGAGGCCGCGCTGACACGCGCGCTCAGCCTCATTCGCACCACGAGCCCGAGCTCCCTGCTGCTGGCGTCGCTCGACGCCGCGCGCGCGCGCATGGACGCGGAGGGCACGCACCTCGCCGGCCGCGCCCTCGAGCAGATGCGCGCCCTCAAGCGCCGCATCCGCGACGAGTGCGGGCTCGCCGTGCTCGGGGACGAGCTGGTCGGAGCGCACGGTGTCGCTGCCTACGACCCGCTGCGGCTCGTGATCGACGTGGGACCGGCGGGCCTCGAGGGGCACGCGGTCGCGCGTGACCTGCTGGCGCTCGCGGACATCAACCTCGAGCTCGTCACGGGCCGCCTCCTGATCGCACACGTCGGCATCGGCCAGCCGCTCGCGTCGCCGGGCCAGCGACTGGTCGAAGGCCTGCAGGCCGCACTGCGCAACGCCCCTCCAGCGCTCCCCGCGCGAAGGCGATCCGCGGCGACCGTGCATTTCGGTGATCCGGTCATGCCTCCGCGCGACGCCTTCTTCGCCGGCCACGACGTCGTCGCGCTCCGCGAAGCGGCGGGGCGGATCAGCGCCGACTCGATCGCCGTCTACCCACCGGGCATCGCCAACGTCCTGCCGGGCGAGCGGTTCACCGCCGCACTCGTGGAGCACCTGCTCGCGATGTGCCGTCGCGGCTACCCGCTGCGCGGCACGTGGGACGAGCAGGCGCAGACGGTACGCGTCGTCCGCGAAGCGCCCGAGCCTGTCACAGCAACCACGCCAGAGGACGCCTCATGACCAACGTCACAGCACCCGTTTCGGAGTTCTACGACTTCCCCGCGCGCGGCTACCTGGAGAAGTACTACAGCGAGATGGGCGCGGAGAACATCGCGTTCGCGAAGTCGATCACCGACTACCTGTGGACGCGCTCGGCGGCCACCGACACCGTCATCGAGGTGGCGGGCGGACCCTGCCTGTACTCACTGCTCTCGCTGATGGCCGCCCGTGGGCGGCCGTTTCAGCACGTCACGTTCACCGACATCGGCTGGAAGAACCTGCGCGAGGTTGAATGCTGGCTGCGCGACGAGCCGTCGAAGTTCGACTACAGCGCGCTGCTGGCGTGGCTGCAGGCCGAGCTCGACGCCGACGCGGGCGCCGTCGCGCACTTCCTGCGCGACTCGAACTGGGAGCTGACGGGCTTTGACTGGCGCAAGCCCGTGCGCGCCGCCTGGCGCCAGCGCTACGACGTCGTGTCGTGCCACTTCTTCGCCGAGTCCGCCACGGACGACGAAGGCGAGCTGATCTCGTTCCTGCAGAAGCTCAGCGCCCTCGGACGGCCGGGTGCGACGCTGCTCACGTCGTTCATCTGCCGCTCCGCGGGATACCGGATCCAGGGCCGCGACTTTCCCGCCTTCGCCGTCGACGAAAGCAACATCTTCGACTTCCTCGACCGCGCCGGCATCGACCTCGAGGACGTCGAGGTGCGAACGGTCGCCGCCGAGAACGCGGCGTCGAACCCGGGCTATGAGGGCCTGCTGTTCGTCGCCGGCAGACTGCCGGACTGACCGCGTCCGGCGCGTTCGGACACCGGCGTCGTCCGGTGGTTGGTGGTGAAGTTCAAGCTCTCAACGCTCGACACCGACACCCGAGGAGATGCTTGCCTCAAAGCTCATCAGGGTCGCGTGGCTTCCGCTTGCCCGAACGGAACTCGACCCGCGGCGTGCGCGGGTCGTGCGCGCCACCGCGCTCACGCTCGTGTGCGTCTGGGCCGTCTACTTCCTGTACGTGGTGATCCGTCCCGGGCTGGGCGCCGAGGGCTTCTTCAAGACCTACGTGTTCAGCGCCCTGCCGCTCATCGCTGCCGCGCTGTGCCTGCTGCGTGCCTCGTCGGCGCGGGAGGAGCGCCTCGCATGGGCGCTGCTCGCCGCCGGCATGGTGGTCTGGTCGGCGGGCTCGATCTACTGGAGCGCCGCACTGAAGGAGCTCGACGCGCCTCCGTACCCGTCGATCGCCGACGCGCTGTACCTCGGGTTCTATCCCGCCTGCTACGTCGCCCTCATGCTGCTCGCCCGGCCGCGGGTGCGCGGGATCAGCGCGAGCGTGTGGATGGACGGGCTGATCGGGATGCTGGCGATCGGCGCGGTCGGCACCGCCTTCGTCATCCCCGCCGTCGCCGTCACGACCGGCGACACCGCCGTCGTCGCGACGAACCTCGCCTTCCCGCTCGGCGACCTGCTGCTGATCGCGCTCGTCGTCGGTGGCTTTGCGCTCACTTCCTGGCGCCCCGGTCGTGCCTGGAGCCTGATCGGCGGTGGGCTCGTCCTCTTCGCCGTCGCCGACAGCGTGTACCTCTACCTCGTCGCGAAGGGCACGTTCGTCGAGGGAACCTGGCTTGACGCGATCTGGCCGGCGGGCATGGTGCTGCTCGCGGTCGCGGCGTGGCAGCCGCCTCCGCGCTCGATCACCCACCGCGCGTCGAGCTGGCCGGTCCTTGCCGTCCCGCTGCCGCTCGTGCTGACACTCATGTCGGTCGGCGTGCTCGTCTACGGCAACCTCGCCCACATCAGCGTCGCCGCCCTGACCCTCGCCGGCGCGACCGTCGTCGCCGCCCTGCTGCGCCTCGCGATGAGCTTCCGCGAGATCCGCGCGCTCGCCGAGTCGCGTCGCCAGGCGACGACCGACGAGCTGACGGGGCTGCCCAACAGGCGCTTCTTCTACGAGCAGCTGCACAAGGAGGTGGCGGCAGCCGATGCCGCGAGCAGCTCGCTGACGCTGCTCGTCGCCGACCTCGACGGCTTCAAGGAGCTCAACGACACGCTCGGTCACCAGGCCGGCGACCTACTGCTGCAGCAGCTCGGCCCGCGCGTACTCGACGCGCTCAGCGCGACCGACACCCTCGCGCGCCTCGGCGGCGACGAGTTCGCCGTGCTGCTGCCGGGCCGCGACAGCACCGCGGCGATCACCATGGTCGAGCAGATCCGCGCGATCCTCGACGAGCCGTTCAACGTGCGCGGGCTGAACCTCCACGTCGAGGCGAGCATCGGCATCGCGGCCTACGGCGAGCACGCCAACGACGCCGACGCACTTGTCCGGTGCGCCGACGTGGCGATGTATCAGGCCAAGGCAGGGCGTACCGGCTGGGAGACCTACGTCGCCGCACGCGACCTGCACAGCCGCGACCGCCTGGAACTGCTCGGTGAGCTGCGCCACGCGATCGACGCAGGCGAGCTCGAGCTGCACTATCAGCCCAAGCTCGAGCTTGGGTCGGGCGCTGTGCACGGCGTCGAGGCGCTGGTGCGCTGGCGCCACCCCACGCGCGGGCTCCTGGGGCCGATGGAGTTCATCCCGCTCGCCGAGCGCACGACGTTGATGCGGCCGCTGACGCTGAGCGTGCTCGACATGGCGCTCGCGCAGTGCCGGCGCTGGTACGACGAGGGCCTGGAGCTCGGCGTCGCGGTCAACCTCTCGGTGCCCAACCTGCTCGACACGCGGCTGCCGGGCGACATCGTCGAGTTGCTCGAACGCTGGGACGTCCCCGCGGAGCGGCTGAACCTCGAGGTCACCGAGAACGTGATCCTGTCCGATCCCGAACGCGTCATCGACGTCCTCGAGGCGCTCAAGCGGGTGGGCGTGCGCCTGTCGCTCGACGACTTCGGCACGGGGTCGTCGGCGCTGGCCCTGCTCAAGAGCCTGCCCGTGGACGAGCTGAAGATCGACAAGTCGTTCGTGCTGGCGATGGAGAAGTCCGCCGAGGATGCGGTGATCGTCCGCTCCACGACGGAGCTCGCGCAGCGGCTCGGCCTGCGGGTCGTCGCCGAGGGCGTCGAGACCGCCGCCGCTCTGGAGTTCCTGCGGGGCGTTGGGTGCGAGGAGGCACAGGGGTACTTCCTGTCGCGACCGGTGCCCGCCTCGGAGATCACCGCGTGGATCGCCCAGTGGCAGCTGCGCGTCGCGTCGACCAGCGCCGCCTGACGCCCTCGTAGTACCTTCGCCCGCGGGCCTGAGGCATACGGACGCGATGTCGCCCACGTCCACGACGTGAGCCACGGGGACTTCGCGCGCGATGCCGCGCCGGCGTGCTCGGCCTCATGCCGCGCGCCGGGATCCATGAGGGCCTCGTCGTCGACCTCGGGCTGGCGCAGCGGATCTGCCGCGGTGAAGCACTAGCTACGCTGTGCACATGGAAGGTTTCGGAGGACTCTTCGGCGACCCCGAGGAGCTCAGCAAGCGAATGGCCGAGTTCGCCGAGCAGATGCAGGCCCAGCAGGGCCTCGTGTGGGCCGACAACGCGATCAAGCTCGCCGTCGAGATGACGGTCGCGGCGATCAACCGCGTGAACATCCAGGGCACCGTCGAGCAGCAGGCCGAGCAGATCCGCGCGGTCATGGCGACGGTCTTCCCCGACGCGGTCGCGCTCGTGCGCGAGGCGCGCTCGGGTCTTCAGTAGGCGCCCTCGCGCGCGGCGGCCTTCTCGGCCTCGCGCTCCTCCCTGCCCATCCGGATCGCCTCCTTGAAGGAGCGGATCCGGAAGATCGACGCGAGCGCGCCGAAGCCGACCGCGAGCGTCGTCGCAGCGATCACGATCTGCTGGCCGACCGAGTAGGCCGCGACGGTCGCGCCCGGCGCCGCGCCCGAGAAGACCTTCACGAGCAGCGCCTGCTGCACGCCCGCGCCACCGGGGGTGAACGGCACGACCGCTGCGACCGCGTTGACCCCGAGCACGAGCAGCACGTTGCGCACCGAACCCCCGACGTTGAAGGCCTCCAGCAGAAACCAGAACGCCACGAAGCGAAAGCACCAGCCCGCGAACTGCCAGGCGAAGACCTCGCGCAGGTAGCGCCGGCGGTCGCGCAGGATCGTCAGGCCCTGGCGCACGCGCGCCCAGAACGCCTTGACGCGTTGTGACAGCACGGCGAAGGCGACGAGCACCGCGATCGCGGACGCCGTCAGCGCGAACAGCGTGAACTTCGGGTGGCCCGCGAAGAACGACAGGTCGAACGCGTTGAGCTTGGCGAAGTCCGGCGGCTTGGGGAAGACGCCCTGCGTGAAGGCGAAGCTCAGGATGAGGACCGCCATGACGGCGTCGAAGACGGCCTCGACGCAGATCGCGGCGCCGACCGCGGGATACGTCGCGTTCGGGATCGAGCGCTTGACGAGAAACAGCTTGATGACGTCGCCACCGCGCGCCGGGATGACGTTGTTGAAGCCATAGGCGGCGATGTACGCCCCCCAGATGCGGCGAAACGCGATCCGCTCGCCGGGATAGGCGGCCTGCAGCGTGTGAAAGAACGCCCGCGAGCGCAGGGTCAGGTAGACGACGAAGGCCAGCGCGCCGATCAGCAGCGAGGTCCACCCGACCTTCGACAGGCTGTCGAAGAACGACCCCACCGCGTCGAAGAACGAATCGATGTTCGAGCCGAGCGAGGCGAGGACGAGCATGGAGCCAGAGAGTACGCGGGCTCGAACATTCATCGGACGCACTCAAACATCCGTCTGCGATTGCCGATACGAGCCACACGATGCAAGCCACCGCCGCTCTCGCCCCGCAGACGCCGCGCATCATCCCGTGGTCGCGCATGGGCGACGAGTCTCTCGCCGGCCGCGCCGCCGCCGGCAACCGCGACGCCTTCAGCGCCCTCTACGAGCGCTACTACGCTCCCCTCCTGGGCTACACCCGCTCGATCCTGCTCGACGACGAGGACGCGCGCGACGCGACCCAGAGCGCGCTCGAGAACGCCCTGCGCGCGCTGCCGCGCCGCGAGCCCGGCCGCCCGCTGCGCCCGTGGCTGTACCGGATCGCCCACAACGAGGCGATCAACATCGTGCGCCGCCGCCAGCCCGTCGCCGAGGGCGACCTCGACGTCGAATCGATGCTCACCGTGCCGGGCCCCGAGGCCGACTCCGAGCAGCGCTCGCGCCTGGCGCAGCTCGTCGACGACCTGCGCATGCTGCCCGAGCGCCAGCGCGGCGCGCTGGTCATGCGCGAGCTCAGCGGCCTGAGCTACGACGAGATCGGCGTCGCCCTCAACGTCTCCAACGAGGCGGCGCGGCGCGCCGTGTTCGACGCGCGCACCGCGCTGCACGACGCGCTCGACGGCCGCGCGACGGCGTGCACGAGCGTGCGCCGCAGCCTCTCCGAGGGCGACCGGCGCCGGCTGCGCGCCCGCGGGCTGCGCGCCCACCTGCGCTCCTGCGACGACTGCGCGAGCTTCGAGAGGGCGATGGGCGCGCGCCAGGCCGACCTGCACATGCTCGGCCCCTGGCTCGGCGGCTCCGCCGCGCTGGGCCTGATCGGCATCGGCGGCGGCGCTGGCGGCAGCGCGCTCGTCGCGGCCGGCGGCGGCGGCGCAACCGCCGCGAGCGGCGGCCTCTGGGCGACCCTGCCCGTCGCCGTCAAGGGCATCGCCGTGGCGGCCGTCGTCGCGACGACCGGCACCGCCGCCGTCGAGCTTCCGCAGGTCGCGTCACCGATCTCGCCCGCGTCGCCGGCCAGCGGCGCCGCCGTGAAGACGGGGATCGCGCCGGCGAGCCTCGCCGACCGCCGCCGCGCGCTCGCGCAGCGAGCGCAGGCGCAGGCCGCCACGGCCCGCCGTGCACGCGCCGCGCGCGCCGCCGCCGCCCGCCCCGCCTCGCTGCGCGTGCAGTCCGGCGGCGGCAGCGCGAGGACCGGCGTCGATCGCGGCGCCACGCCGGCGCGCCCGGCCACGCCCGCGCCCGGCGCCAGCGCGCCCCCGGCCGCCGCCGCGCCCGCGCCCGCGGTCACGACCAGGCCCGCCGCTCCCGTCGCCGCCGCGCCCGCCGCGGTCAAGACGCCGGAGCAGATCGCGGCCGAGAACCTGCAGCGCATCCGCGACAAGATCCAGGCCGCGTTCGCGAACGCGCAGACCGTCGCGGGCTCGGGCGAGCAGGGCGCGGTCTCGACCGCCAACTCGATCATCCAGAACACGCTCGGGCAGGTCCTGCCGTCGATCCAGCGGATCCTCGCCGCGGTCGGGCTGAGCCTGCCCTCGAGCGCCACGCCGAGCGCGCCCGCGCCGACGGCGAACACCACCATCTCCAACGTCCTGGCCCCCGCGCAGTCGCTGCTCAGCGGGGTCAACAGCGTGTTGCAGAACCTGTTCGGCCGCCGCTAGGACGAGCGCCAACGCGCCAACTGCGAACGGATTCGAAGTACAGCATCACAAGCAGGGTCCGGCGCCGTGGTACAGGCAGCCGGATATCGAAAAGGCAAGCCCGTCGCGAGGCGGGTGCGCAAAACCAGGGGCCTCACGAAGGCCGCCCAGTTGCCGAAGGGGGCACCTCATGTCTCACTCCCGTCGTATCGTCGCCGCAGTGGCGACCCTTGCCGTGCTCGTGGCGCTTCCCGCCACCGCGTCGGCGAAGTCCACCTCCAAGGCCCCGTCGAGCGCCAACGTCGCGGTGCACGTCGACAAGGCCACGAAGGCCGTCAAGCGCATGAAGCGCTACGCCCGGCTCGGCGACAGCAAGCGGGTCGCCAAGCAGCTGAAGATCGCCCGCTCGCAGTCTGCAGCCGCGTCGAGGATGGCGCGCAAGATGGCCAGCTCGGCCGATCCAGGCTCGCAGAGCGTCGCCGCCGCACAGGCGCTCACGCTCGCCGGCACGCAGTACGACATGCTGGCCGAGACGGTCACCGCGATCGTCGATCAGATCACCGGTCAGGTCCAGGCACTCGTCGCCAACGCGATCGCGCCGAGCCTCGCCGGCAAGCAGAAGGTCATCGAGATCCTCACCCAGCTCCTCAACCAGGTGCCGGCCGAGGCGCAGCCGATGATCGCCTCGATCATCGCCGCGCTGTCGGTCGGTGACGCCAACGAGGTCGTCAACATGGACGACGCGCTGAGCTCCGGCGCCCTGCCGGTGAACGTCGCCGGCATCGTCAGCTCGGCCATGGGCATGGCGACCGGCATCATGAATCAGGCGTTCGGCATCGTGCAGTCGATCCTCCCGATGCTGCCGGCCGTCGTCCAGGGCCCGATCGCGCAGATCCTGAACATGGTCACCTCGGTCGTCGGCACGATCGTGCCGAGCGTGCTGGCGACGGTCACCGGCCTGCTGGACACGATCCTCGGCTCGCTGCCGTTCGTCGGCGGCACGTCGTCGGCCAGCGGCGGCATGTTCGGCCTCGGCGGACTGCTCGACGGCATCCTCGGCGGCGGCAGCAGCAGCCTGCCGGGCAACATCGGCGGCATGCTCGACAACCTGCTCGGCGGCCTCTTCGGCGGCGGCTCCGGCGGCACCGCTGGCGGCACGCCGTCCACGGGCGGGATCGGCGGCATCATCGGCAGCGTCACGGGCCTGATCGGCAACCTCCTGGGTGGCCTCTTCGGCGGCCAGGCGGCTCCCGCCACATGAGCCACAGCGGCGGCCCCTCGGGCAACTCGATGCGCTGCGTCACGACGAACCCGTGGCGCGCGTAGAAGGAGAGGTTGCTCTCCTTGGAGGACTCCAGGTAGGCCGCCGTCCGGGTCTCGTCGCAGCGTTGTAGGACCGGAGCCAGCAGGGCGGAGCCAACACCTCCGCCCTGTTGCTCTGGGTCGGTCCCCACGACCGACAGGTAGTAGTGCGGCTCGACGGGATGGTGGCGCTCGATCTCGCGCACCGCGGCCGTCGTGCGCACGATCCGCGGCAGCAGCACCGGCAGCATCGGCAACTGCATGAGCGACTGGCGCAGGCTCTCGCGCCACCGCCCCGGCGGCGCCCACATCGCCGCCCCGGAGCGCTCGGAGGTCGTGTACGTCAGGCCGTGGACGGCGAGCTGGCGCAGGCGGATCGCGAAGAAGCGGCGGGCGTGTCGCATCCGCTTGTCGCCGTCGGGATAGAACCACGCCGTCACCGGGTCGTCGTAGAACGCACGCGCCAGGACCTCGGCCAGCGGGCCGTAGTCGGCCGGGACCGCCGGCCGCACCTCCCCGGGCGCGCAGGTGACCATCGCGGCCGGAGTCTACGGCCGCGGCGGCGCGACGGCGGCCGTCAGTCCAGCAGCTCGAGCACGCGCGCGGCCGTCAGTCCAGCAGCTCGAGCACGCGCTCGACCGGCCGCGCGAGCAGCGCGCGATCGCCGCGCACCGCGATCGGCCGCTGCAGCAGGCGCGGGTGCGCGGCCATCGCGGCGATCAGCTCGTCGTCGGACAGGCCCGCGCCGTCGAGCAGCCCGAGCTCGGCGACGAGCGGCTCGCGGGTGCGCAGCACGTCGCGCGGGCCCAGCTCGGACTTGGCCAGCAGATCGCGGATCGTCGCCTCGTCGATCCCCGTGCGGTGGTACTCGACGCCCTCGTACTCGACGCCGCGCTCGGCCAGCAGCGCGGCCAGGCTGCGGCACGTCGAGCAGGTCTTGACCTCGTAGATCGTCAGGTCGGCCATGGCCGGTAGCCAATCACGAACGCGCGGCCGGCATGTGGCCGGCCGCGCATGATGCGCTCGCGCTGTCAGGCGGGCGCCTTGGGGGCGAGTGCCGAGCGGGGTCTCCTCAGCGGTCGGGCAGGACCTGGAAGGCGCGCATCTCACCGCGGATGCGACGTTCGAAGTAGCCGGTGAACAGCGTGTAGGAATGGACCGAGCCGGTGCGCAGCGCGATCTCGCCCAGCTGCGTCGGCGTCAGCGTCTCGTTGATGCTCCAGCGTCCGTCGCTGATCCGGCCGCGGAACGCCAGGGTGCGGACGATGCAGCCGAACTGGTACTCGAGCTGCAACCGCACGACCCCGCGCGCAGCGCTGCTGATCCTGCCCGACGCGCGGATCGCGTTGTTGACGATCTGCGGACGCGAGAGGTCGAGCTGCGCTTTGTTGCGCGCCCCCCGCAACCGCACGACCTGCGGGCGCGTGTCGGCGTCACCGGGGTAGCTCAGCGTCACGATTCCGGTGCCAAGCGCCACCTGTGCGGCCGGCAGGTTGCGGCGGAAGCGGATCCGGCCGTCGACCGAGTTGACGGCGGTCGTGAAGCGCGTCCGGCGCCCAGCGGCGTGGTACTCGACGTTCGCTCGCCCGGAGGCCCGCGACGTGATCGGCGCCAGCACGTCCAGCGCGCCGCCGACGGTGCTCACGCGGGCGATCGAGAGCTTGGAGGTGAACTTCGCCCCGCATGCCGGGGGCGGCGGGACCGGGTAGTACTGCTGCGCTCCGGCGGCTCCGGCCCCGAGTGAGACGGAGACGAGCGCTGCCGCGCCCACGGAGAGTGCAATGGCTGCGTTTCGTGTCGCTACCGGCGTGCTACGAGTCAAGGCGAGGCCTCCTGGGCGCTTCATGGATCGGCGTCTCGTACGGCCGTACCGCAACGGCAAGGGTGCGAACGTGCGCGTGATGCTAACTACGCTATGAGCGCCAACGTGCCAACTTAACCGAATTTCTCCAGGTACACGTAACCGTTCACTGAGACGCGCGGTGCCAGAATCTCCATAGAAGCGCGCCGGCTTCCAGGACGCGCTTAGCGCATGGGAACGAACAACGTGCCCGCGTCTCGAACTATGTGCACTTACACCTTAACCCGCGTGGACGGCGGCTCGCAGCCCGCGCGAGACCCGGTCAGCGTGATCTGCATGTTCATCGAATGGTCACGAACCGGCTCACGGTGGACGCTCGCGCCATCCGCACCTTCAGCGTGTGCCGGCCGCCGCGCCCGGTGAATGCGCGCGATCGCAGGCGCACGGTCCGAGCCCGGCCCGCGACGCCGCGCACCCGCGCCCGCGCCCGCAGCCTCGAGCCCCTGCGCAGCTCGATGGTGATCGGGCCCGACCGCCGCGGCACGACCCTGACGGCGAGCCCCCTGCCGCGCAGCTTGCCGCGCGAGACCGAGCGCGCGGCGCGAACCGCGGGCCGCAGGCGCTGGCTCGGCGCGCGGACCATCGCCGCGAACGCCGGCTTGCGCTGCAGCGCGTCGGTGAGCAGACCCCAGTTGGCGCTGCCCGCGGCAGGCGGCTCGTCGAGCAGCGCCAGCCAGCCGATGCCGGCGACGCCGGCGCCGAGCTCGTCGCCGATCGCGTAGCCGGCCGTCAGGTAATGGGCCTGCGCGGCGCGGGAGACGAACGTCGCGAAGACCGCCGAGCCGCGATCGGACTGGATCGTGTACTCCGACAGCCACAACGGCACGCGGCGCCCGTAGGTGCGCCGCACCTCGGCACCGAGCGTGTCCGTATCGCTGATGTCGCGAAAGCCGCCGGCCAGCGGCCCATCGCGCAGGTTGGGCGCGCGGAACGGGAATGGGTTGTGCCCGAACCAGTCCAGCCGCGGCGCGCGGCCGTCGGGCATCCGCATGAAGCGCAGGAAGTCGGGCGGCTTGACCGTGCCGCTCGTCCACGTGTTGCCGCCGATGACCTTGTTGCGCGGGCTCTGCGCCTTCAGCGCCGCGTAGGCGGCGTCGAGCAGCAGCGCGTACGCGCGCGGGCCCTCGGGGCCATCCGGGGTGTTGGGCTGCAGGCGATCGTCGCGGTTGGGCTCGCCCCAGATCATCCAGCGGCGCACGGCGGGGTAGCGGCGGGCGGCGGCGGTGAGGAAGTCGGCGTAGTCCCGTGCGTCCGCCGGCGCGAAGGTGGGCCCACGGCCGCCGTTGGCCCATCCCGGCGCGTTCGTGACGAGCAGCGAGAGCGCGATGTCATGCGTGGGCGCCTGCGCCGCGGCGGCCGTGACCTCGGCCGGCCAGCGGTACGCCGGATCAGCCGGATCGGCCGGCGCGGCGGGGCGGACGGGCGCGATGTCCCCCCAGCTCATCGAAAGCTGCAGCGTGTCGATCCCAAGTTCTTCATAGAGGCCGAATGCGGAGCGTCCGTGGGGCAGCACGGCCGGTCCCCACAGCGCCTTCTCGGCGCTGTGCGCGGGGGCGGCGACGAGGAGGGCGAACAGGGCGGCGGCCAGTGCGGCGCCGAAGCATCTGCCTGCGACTGGGCGAGATCGCATTGCGCGCAGAGTGTAGGTATCGGTGTCCGTAGGCACGCCGGTTGACGTCGTCCGCTCACGACGAGAGCCCGGCGGTGGCCGGGCTCTCGAACTGTCACGTCTGTCGAGCGGGTGTTGCGATCAGCCGCGCTGCACGGGCTCGCAGTTGCGCCGGACAACGTCCCGGCGTTCAGCGATCACACGATCGCGGCCGCTACCGCACTCGATCGTCTCCCGCTTGCCGTCACGCGCGGAGATGCGGTCGTGCCGCTATCGCCCGTCACGCGGGGTGCCTCGCCGGGCGGTGCGTCAGGCCCTAGAGTCGGTGGTGCCGCCGCCCAATCGAGCGCCGGTGTCGAGGCCGGCGCCGAAGCTCGACGCGTATCGGGCGGTGATCGATGGATGGCTGCTGGCCGACCGTGTCGCGCCGCGCAAGCAGCGCCACACGGCCAAGCGTCCATCGGCGCCTCGTCGATGAACACGGCGCCGATGTCGCCGAGGTCACGGTCCGCCAGTACGTGCGTGCGCGCAAGCGCCAGCATTGACCAGGGACTAACTGTGATTAACATCCAGTCGCCGGGCGGCTCAGCGCACCCGGACGGCACGCCGTGTGGACGCCCCGCGGAAGCCGCGCACCCTCACCGTGTACTGCCCCGCACGCAGCGAGATCCGCAGGCGCAGAGTGCGGCTTCGACCGGCCCTTCCGGGTGCGGCCAGGCGCGCCCACACTCGCGCGCCGGAGAGCAGCTCAACCACGGCTGTGCCGGCCACGCGCGGCGTGATGGTGACCGCCAGGCCGCCCCGCGCCAGGCTCGCACGACCGATCGTGCGTGCAACTCGTACCGACGGACGCAGGCGCTCGCTCGGCGCACGGGCCATCGCGGCGAACGCGGGCTTGCGCTCCAGCGCGTGCGTCAGCAGCCCCCAGTTGGCGCTGTCAGCCGCCGGCGGCTCGTCGAGAAGCGCCAGCCAGCCAAGGCCGGCGACGGCAGAGCCGAGCCCGTCCGCGATCGCGTAGCCGCGCGTGACGTACTGCGCCTGCAGCGCGCGAGAGACGAACGTCGCGAAGACGACCGACCCGTGATCGGACTGGATCGTGTACTCCGACAGCCACAGCGGCACCCGCCGCCCGTAGGTGCGGCGCACCTCGGCGCTGAGCGTGTCGATGTCGCTGATGTCGCGAAAGCCGCCGGGCAGCGGACCCTCGCGCAGGTTCGGCGTGCGAAACGGAAACGGATTGTGTCCGAACCAGTCAAGTCGCGGCGTTCGACCACTCGGCATTCGCAAGTAGCGCAGGAAGTCCGGCGGCTTGACGCTGCCGCTCGTCCATGTGTTGCCGCCGATCACCCGGTTGTGCGGGCTCTGCGCCTTCAGTGCCGCGTAGGCCGCGTCCAGCAACAGCGCATAGGCGCGCGGGCCCGCCTCCCCGTTTTCGGGGGCTCCGAGGGTGATCGTAGGTGACTCTCGGCTCGGTTTGCTGGCCTGAGCAGGCGATCTTCGTGGTCTGACGCGCTGTCGTTGTCGAGCCTGGGCCGCGAGGGCAGTTTGCGCGCGGCGCAAGCCTTGAGAGCCACA
>JBBSLI010000064.1:0-18841 GCA_038255395.1 Solirubrobacterales bacterium | reverse complement strand
GAAAACCCGGGATGCCGGCGCCGCCTGGCAAGGACGCAGGACCGAAGGTGTGGCTCTGCCACATCGAGCGTCCGAGGACGCCGCCAGGCGGTGATCGGCGCCCGGGGTTTCCGGTGGACTGTTATGAGACGGGCCACTAGTGTCGTCCAGCGCAGCTGGGAGGCTCGACGCCTATCAGGCGTCGTGCGACGAGCGCAGATGACGGGCGACGTCTGCGGCCAGCCCGCTGCGCTGCACCTGCGCGAATCGCTGCGGCAGCTCCGCTGCCACCGAGCGGGCGACCGACTCGAGCTCGGCCAGCGGGTCACCGACCAGCGAGCCCCGCTCCGACATGAAGTGCAGGAAGGCGCAGACGCAATCGGGTACGTCGGCGACGACGGCTGCGTCGGTCTGCACCATGCCCGGTAACCAGGTCAGCATGAACTCGCGCACATCGGCGACCGTCCAGCATGCCAGCCGACCGTCGGCGTAGCGCCCCTTGAACTCGATCATCGCGCCGCCGACGAGGTCGCCCGAGCGCCAGACGCTGTCACCGGGGTCCTCCGGGGTCGCGCTGTCGAACTCGGCGAGCAGCTCGGTCATCAGCGATGAGAGCTTCGCGCCGTCGTCAAGAGCGTGGACGCGCAGGTCATCGCCGCCCAGGTCGGGCGCCGGCTCAGCGGCGGACTGCATGCCGGACGGGAGCGCCAGGGCGAGGACGTCGCGAAGCTCGGGCGCGATCGCCATGCCGGCTGCCCGCGTGCGCTCGACGGCGACGACGAGGCGCTCGGCGAGTTCGTCACAGAAGGGCTCCAGCGCGGTCGCCTGGGCGTCGGGGCGAGCGGCGAGCAGCCGCTCGACCGCCTCGTCGACCAGCCCGCCGGCGATCAGCCGGCCGCCGCTCGCCGGGCGCAGCAGCACGAACCAGCAGCGCTGGTCGCTGCTGCCGCCCGCGCCGGCCACGGTGACGAGCAGCAGCTCGCGGGCATCGAGCCGTCGCAGCGCGGCGGTCCGCTCCACCGGCCGACGCGAGATGGCCCCGGTGGGGGCGTCGCCAGCCTCGACATCTCGAGCGTGTCTGCCGCCCGCTCGTCCGGGCTTGTTCGGCCGGCTCATGGCACCATCCTACGTACGATTCCGTTCAACAGCGATCAGTCTAACCCCACTCCGAGGTATCTACCACAAAATCGTTCATTGGAGATATTCGGCCAGCCGGGCGACCGCGAGCGTGAGGAACGCGCCGCCGAGCCCCCAGGCGGTGGCACTCAGCCGGCCCACGCCGGGGCGCCCCTGCGGGGCGCGCAGCGTCCGTGCCAGCTCACCCGCGAGCAGAACGAGCGCGAGCGCGGCGCCGACGGCCAGCCCGACCCCCGTCACGCGCGTCCTCCCGCCGCAGCCGCGAGCTGGCCGGCTGCCCCGGCGATCGTGACCGCGGCCAGCATCAGATAGCCGGCGACCGGCGACCATGCGCCCGCATACAGGAGCATCCCCACGACGATGATGTCGATCGCGATGCTGAGCGTGATCGCCACGGTCGCGGTCCCGATCGCGTCGTTCAACCCGATCAGCGGCGCGAGCGCGAGACCCGGACAGGCGAGCAGGAACCAGACGACGAGCAGTGTCCGCAGTGGCGAGGCACCACCGGCGACGAGCACGAGGCCGAGCACCAGGACGGACGCCAGCAGCACTGCCGGCAGCACACGCGCCCGCCGCACGCCGGTCATCGCCCGGACGTTCCCGGCGGGCGGCGTCGTTCGAAGATCACGCCGTCGCGGTTGCGGTACACCTGGTGAAACAGCGGCGATCTCGACAACGAGCGCTCGAGCTGGGCGATCGTTCCCCAGCGAGGCCGTCCGAAGAGCGCTTCGTACTCGCGCGTGTTGCGCGTGATCAGCACGTACGCCGGCAGGTCGTCGGCCAGCCCGGCCACCGTCTGCGCGAGGTTCGCCGGCGGCCGCGGAAGCTCCTTCAGCGCTCCGTCGATCGTCCGCTGGCGCACCTCTCCGAGCCGCGCGAACTCCCACGAGATCTGCGGGTTGGGCGCCAGCAGGAGCGCGCCGTCGGGAGCGATGTCGTACGCGCGCTGCACGACCCGCACCTCGTCGGGCGTGAAGAGCTCGATCCGCAGGTTGCCGTACCGCGTCACGAGGAACGCGCAGCTCGCCACGACAGCGAGGATCGCGACAGCGGCGCCCGCTACGCGCCCGACGCGCGCGGGAACGAGCGAGGCGACGAGCACCGCCACGAACGGCAGGCTGAACAGATACACCCGCAGGACGATCTCACCGCCGTAGGCCTGCAGGACGACGAGGCTGAACGGCACCGCAGCGAGCGCGACATGGGGCAGGAACGAGCTCGCGCGCCGGCGCAGGAGCAGCAGCGCCGCGAGCATGGCGAGCAGCCACACCGTCGCTGCGGTCACGAGCCGCAGCCGCGTCACGAGAACGTGCTGCGCGCTGCCGCTGACCCGCCCGCCGACGCTCGAGCTGACGGTCGCGCCGACCTGGCCGACCTGGTCCTTGAGCGCGTCGACGTGGCCGTTGAGATACGTGCCGGCGGCGAACACGACCCACGCGACGGTCAGCACGAGGACGATCGCCGGCAGTGCGCGGAACGTGGTACGGCGCAGCGCGACGAGGGCCGAGACCGACGCGAGCATCGCGAACGGCGTGAGCTGGTGGGTGCCCACCGTCGCCAGCACGGCCAGGAAGCAGACGACCATCAGGGCCGCCCGCGCCCGCGGCGTCACACGCTCGTCGTCGCGTCCGTGCAGCCATGTGAGCGCGATCGCGACGATGCTCAGGTAGAGCACGAAGGTCAGGCCCTGCGGGGACGGGTAGTCCTGGTAGACCCAGTTGCCGAGGAAGAAGACACTCGCCACGAGGTAGGCAAACCGCGGCTCCTCGCTCGCACTGCGGCCGATCAGCAGCAGCGGCGGGAGATACAGCAGGTTGAAGACCAGCGGCGTCCAGCGGGCGAGGTCGAGCGCGCTCTGCAGTCCGGCGAGCTGGACAGCGAGCGCCTCGAGCAGGAAGAAGCCAGGCCAATTGAAGTACGCGTTGATGCGCGGATCGACGGAGCCGTGCTCCGCGATGTACGTGCTGACACCGGCATGGCGCCACGTGACGTTGAAGCTCGTCACGTCCGCGATGAGATGCGGCGCGCCGTAGAGCGTGAAGACGAGGACGAGCACGTGGATGAGCCGGGCACGCTGCGACGTCCGCTGGCGGACGAGCGCCGCGGCACTGCCGATGCAGGCGAGCACGATCGCGACGAGCGCGGCAGCGGGCAGCGCCGAGACGAGGCCCAGATCGCCCACGCGCTCGCCGCGCACGTGGAGCATGAGGACGGTCCACACCGTCGCCCCGGACGCCGTCAGGATGTGCGGCCAGCCCAGCGCTACGGCGCGGGCCCGCGCGGCAGCTCGGACGGGCTCGGCCGGCGGCCGCGCGGCGCCGGCACCGGCGCGGTCCGCGCGGAGGCTGTCGAGCGCCACGGCGACCTGCGCCGAAACGCCGTGCAGCTCGGCCGCGCCTGCCGGCGTCAGGATCCGCAGGTCATGCCTCCCGTCGTGCGCGGTCGTCAGCGTCGCGCGGGTGATCCTGTCGTGCTCGACGACGAGTCGCCCGCCTCGCTGGCTGCAGAACAACAGCCTCCGTGCGGTGATCGCGAGCACGCCCGCGTCGCTCGGTTGGTGTCCGGCGACCAGCACGGCGAGCGCGCCGTGCCGTTCACCGAACAGCGCGCGCGACATGCACAGCACCGTTTCGCCGGGCTGCAGCCGACGTCGGATCTCGGCCATCGGAGCGGGCGGCAGACCGTGCTCGTGCGTTCGCCCGAGCGCGCGGTCCGCTCGTCGTGGCCAGCCCCCGGCCGCGGCCGGATCACTCCACGGGGCGGCGGGCATCCGAAGAAAGTAGCGTGGGGTACACATGGCTCTCACACAGCCCGCCGACCGACATTTCGACCTGGCGGGCCGCGTGACGCTGGCAGCCATCGGGCTCGACGAGCGCGGGCTGCGCACGGTCGAGACCCAGCTCGATCCGTTCGCGCCCGGCGCCGCCCCCGCCGAGGCCGACGTCGTGCTGTGCGGCGCGCAGACGGGCTCCTCGCCACAGATCACCGAGCTTCACAATCCGGCCGGCGACGCGACCGTCACGGGCTGGGACGGTGATGCGCTGCACCTGCGCATGCGCGGCCGCTGGTGCCGGCTGCCGGACCTGCTCGACGTGGGCCCGTTGCGGTTCGAGCTCGAGCCGGGCTTCCCGCTCGCTCGTGCGTTTGGCGGTCTTGTACGCCCGGCGCTCCAGATTGGCCTGCTGCGCCGCGGTCACGTCGCGATCCACGCGACCGGCGTCGAGCTCGGCGGCGGCGGCGTCGCCGTGGCCGGCTGGTCGGAGAGCGGCAAGACGGAGACGGCGCTGGCGCTGATGGAGCGCGGTGCGGGGTTTCTGACCGACAAGTGGACCGTGGTCGGCGCCGACGGGACGCTGAGCGCGTTTCCGATCGGCGTCGGCGTGCGCCGCTGGGTGCTGCCCGATCTCCCGCGCCTGCGTGCCGCCCTGCCGCGCGGCTCGCACGTCCAGTTCGCGGCGGCGGCCGCCGCGGACAGGTCGTCGCGCCCGCTGCGCCGGCTTGCCCGGGGGCGCGTCGGCGGGCTGCTGGCCGACACCGCCGAGCATGCGGTCGCGCTCGCCGACCGTGCGGCGCTCTCGCCGAGCCAACTGCGGGCCGCCTATGGCCAGGACGACGATCCGGCGCGACATGTGCCCCTGGCCTGCGTCGCGCTGCTGCTCAACGTCGACGCGGATGAGGTGACGGTCGAGCAGGCCGACCCCGCCTGGGCCGCAGAGCGGCTCGCGCGCTCGGCCGCCGTCGAGCGCCGCGGATGGTTCGCGCTGCAGGAACGGGCGCGCTACGCGGCGCCCGGACGCATGTCCGCCGAGCATGTCGAAGCGGTCGTGGCACGCGAGCTGAACCTGCTCGAGCCGATCCTCGCCGCGACGCGGGTGCTGCTCGTCCGTGCGCCCTTTCCCGCCGATCCCGGACGCGCCGCCGACGCGATCCTGCGAGCGCTGCGGTGACGGCGTCGGGCTCGGCGCGCTACGCGTTTCGCCCGGGACTCGAGCTGCGCGTGCGCGCAGGCACCGCCGCGCTGCGCCACTTCGGCGCCGAGTACGGCGCAGCGGCGACACGCGACGACGGCTCCTCACCGGCGGTCGAGGTCAGCTTCGGACGGGACCGCCCGCATGGTCGCACCGAGCTCGAGGGCGGGCACAAGACCGTGCGCTGGCAACTCGCCATCGGCGATCCCGCGTCCTCCACGCTGACGGCGCAGATCCACCTCGGCGGCGCGCCGCGCAGCTTTGCGCTGTCGCTCGTGCAGGGCTACTTCGTGGAGTCGCTGGTTGCGATCGCGGCGGCGCGCGCGGGCTACGTACTGCTGCCGGCAGCGGCGATCGAGCAGGCCGGACGCGCGCTCGTGATGCTCGGCGCGTCCGGCACCGGCAAGAGCTCGCTGAGCGTGCGCGCGCTCGCGAGCGGATGCGGCGTGCTCGGCGACGACCAGATCCTGATCGACAGCGCTGGGAACTGCTTTCGCTTTCCGCGGCGGATGCGCTTCTACTCCGATCTGCGGCTGACCGCGCCGACGGCGTGGGCGCGGCTGCCCGCCGCGGCCCGCGCAGGCCTCCAGGCGCGCCGAGCGGCTCGCGTCCTGAGCCGTGGCCTCGTCGCGCCCTCGTTGCCGATCGCTGCCGATCTGGTCGGTGATCCGGGCGGCGCGGGACCGCTGGGCGCATGCCGTTTCGTGCTGCTCGATCGCGCGGCCGGCGTCGGGACGCTCGGCACGGAGGCCGTCCTCCCCACCGAAGCGGCCAGCTACGGCCTGGCGCTGCTCGCCGCCCAGCGCGAGCGCTTCGCGGCGGGGCTCGACGATCGCTGGCGCACCGCCCTCGAGGAGCTCGTCGAGGTCGAGCAGGCGATTCTCGACAGCGCGTTCGCCCACGCGCCGATCGATCGGCTGCTCATTCCGAAAGCTTGGGACGCGCCCCGGGCGATCGGCGAGCTCGCGCGCGCGCTCGGCACCGAGTCGCGCACGGGCGCTGTCTGACGTCGGCACGCGGGCCCGGCTACCCCGGCCAGTGCAGCAGCTGAGCCGATGGCCGTCCGCCGTCGCTGCGCAGCTCGACGTAGCACCGGCGGGGCGCGTGCTCAGGCGCCAGCCGTGACCACGTGCCGGCGTTGAGATAGCGCGGACCGTCCGCCTGCGCCGTCAGCGGCCTGTCGTCGGCCGCGTGGGTGTGAGCCAGGACATAGAACGGAAGCGCTTGGCCGGCCTCTGCCAATAGCTCGTGCGCCGCCCGCGCGGCCGCGACCATGTAGGGCTCGCTCCCCGCGCGCGTCGTCAGCCGTCGCCGCATCGCCCCTGTCGGCGTCGACGCCGCTGCGCGATCGAGCTCGGCGAGCGTCGCGGACGGCAGGCCGGATGGGCGCCCACGCAGCGCCGTCGCGCCCGCCGACGCGCTGCGCGCGCGCCGCGCCGCGCGCTCGCAGCGTGTCAGCCCGCGGGCGGCGCCGACCGTCGGCGCAAGCGCCCGTCCCAGCCGGCTCGGCCGGCGCCGCGCAGCCGCCATCACGCCGCGCGCGCTGATGCGCTCGATCGGCAGCTCGGCGCCGAGCGCATCCGCGAGCGCCAGCAGGTGCTCGCCGTAGATCGTGCCCGCCGGTGGCGCCGGCGTGCCGTGCTCGCCGGCGGCGAGCAGGCCGGGGACGCGGTTGAGGTCGTGGTGCTGCTGGCCGTGTTCGAGGTACGCGAGGCCCGGCAGGTGCACGATCCACGGGTGCAGCGTGAGCGCGCCTTCACCGACGCCGAGCAGCGACCGCAGCCGCTCGAGCACCGTCGGCGACAGCAGCTCGAGATCGTGGTTTCCCGCCACGATGTCGAGCGCTACGCCGGCGCGTGCCACCCGCCCCAGCGCGGCGAACACGCCGGCATGCGCAGCCGCGATCCGCTCGAGCCGCGCGAGCGCACCGGCGACCGACCTGTCCAGCCGGCGCCCGTCGTGCTCGACGAGCGTGAAATCGAGCGTGTCGCCGAGCAGTACCAGGCGCAGCGACGCCCCCGCGGCGCCCCAGTGCTCGACGGCTTGAAGGAAGGAGACGAGCGCCTCGTCGTCGGAGAACGGATCGTGACGGCCGGCCGCGAGGTGCAGGTCTGAGATGACGATCGCCGAGCCGCGCTGCGACGTCGCTGCCGTCGTCGTGGTCATGTCTCAGCGCCCGCGACCGGCAGCGCTCCGTCCAGCGCTCCCCGCTCATACCGGCTGCAGAGCACCCGCAGCCGAACCGCGGCGAAGGCGGCCGTCGCGACCTGAACGAGCACCCAGGCGACCGCCATCGCCTCCAGCCCCGCGGCGACGCCGACCAGCGCCGCGACGCCGACCGACGCCAGTCCTGCGCTCCACGCCACGGTGATCGCTTCGCCGAGCCGCCCCGTGCCGCGGCAGCCCGCGTAGTACGCCTGCACGACGATCAGCGGAAGCAGCCCGAGCACGAGGATCCGCAGCGGCGCGACGCCGGCTGCGGCGTAGCCCTCGCCGAGCAGCGAGAGCAGCGGCGTCGCAAGCAGCGCGAGGGCGGTCGCGGCGGGCACCCCGACGAGCAGTGCCGTCCGCATCGCGCGGCGCGTCGCCGCGGGCAGCGACCCGGGCTCGCGCGCGATCTCCGCGAACAGCGTCATGCCGACCTGGATCGGCACGATGAAGACGACCCACGCCATCATCCAGGCCGCGTACCACGCTGCGTTGGCCTCTGGTGAGAGCAGTTCGGTCACGACGATCGGCAGCAGCAGGCCGGGCGCGCGCTCGGCGAGCGTCAGCGCGTGGTTCGGCGCCCCCGTGGCAAGCAGAAGTCGCGCTCGCGAAGCCGTCACCCCGGCTCGCGGGACGAAGCCGCCGAGCGTGCGGCGAACCTGGACGACGCCGACCACGAGCGCCACGAGTCCGGCCGCGGCCCACGGCGCCAGCAGCGCGTCCGGGCCGTCCGCGCCGGACGCGGCGATCACCGCGAGCGCCGCGAGCGCCGCGAGCCCGAAGGTGACCCCGCGCACGAGCGCCTGGTCGCCGCGGCGCAGCGACGTCGAGAGCTGGTCGAGCAGGATCCCGAGCGTCCCGGTCACGGTCGCCAGCACGAACAGCAGCGCATACAGCGGCGATTGCGCCACGACCCGCAGCTCGCCGAGCGCGAGCACCGCGATCGCGAGGAAGGCGAGGCCGGTCGCGAGCGCGAACGCCGTGACGATCGTGAACGCCGTGTCCAGCAGGTGCCGCGGATTCCCGAACTCCCGAGGCAGGAGCGCGATGACGGCCGATCCGATCCCGGCGAGCGCGATCTGCGTGCACAGCATCATGGCCGCGACGACGGCCGCCGCCAACCCCACAGCCGGGGCGTCGAACAGCCGCGCCGCCGCAAGCCAGAACACGAAGCCGAGGCCCATCGCACTCGTCTTGGAACCGATCAGCGCGAGCGAGTTGGGGAGCATCGCCAGCGCGCGGGCGGCGACGGGCGTCTGCGGCACGGCTGTCATGCAGGCGCTTGTGGCGTGGCAAGCCGGCGGCCACGCCCCATTCGGCGCGCGACCTCGCGTGCGATGCCCACGTAGTTGAACGCGCAGAAGCAGACGTAGTACGGGATCCAGTGCGGCTGCATCCGCAGGAGGCTCAGCGCGCTGCCACGCACCGCGGCGGCGAGCGGCAGGGCGAGCAGCCGCATCGACCGCAGCCCGTGGGCCCCGAGCATGCGGCCGAGCCCGTGGCCGTCCGCGAGCCACTGGCCGAGCGCGAAATCCCACGTGTCCTCAAAGCGGTGCTCGACGACCGTCGCCCGCGAGACGCCGGTCTTCGCCCCCGCGCGAGCAAGGCGCCAGCGCAGGTCGATGTCCTCGCCCGAGAGGAAGCTCTCGTCCAGTCCGTACTCCAGCAGGGCGTCGCGCTCGAGGATCGTCGCGACCAGGCCGAACCAGTGCTTGCTGCGCCCGGAGCGGTGATGCTGGGCGAGCGCCCGGCCCCAGTAGCCGGGCCCCGCGACGCTGTGCAGTCCGGCCTGCAGGCCGGTGTAGCCGTCGCGCGTGAACTCGTCGAGCAGGCTGACCAGCGCGCCGTCGTACAGCACGACGTCGACGTCGACCAGCGCGACGTACCGGGTGCGCGCGGCCTCGGCGCCCATGTGCCGCGCGGCGGCGACGCCGCGCCCCTCGTCGGAGATCACCCGTGCGCCGCGCGCAGTCGCGCGCTCGATCGTACGATCCGTCGACAGGCCGTCGACGACGATGATCTCCGCGACCGCGGTGCTCGCGATCGAGGCCAGGCAGTCGTCGATCCAGTGCTCCCCGTTGCGGACCGGCACGATCACGGTCAGTTCCTCGACGCCTGCCATCAGTGTCCTTCCTTCGGGTCGTGCCGGCGCAGCGCGCCGACGATGTAGCCGCTGGCCGTGACGAGCAGGCCCGCCACGATTGCCAGCCCGCGCAGCGCGCCGCGGACGTCGCGCAGCGTGAGCGTCTCCAGCAGCCCGCGCAGCACCCCGCGCGGGAGCGTGCGCAGGGCATAGTCGCGCTCGCTGGCAAGACCGTCGCGGCTGCCGGTGCGATCCGCGACCGCGGCCTTCGAGAGACCCTCTGCGTAGCAGCGCGCGCGGAAGTAGCGCCACGAGGTTCGCGCCGCGGTGACGCGGTGGCGCACCGCCGCGCGCGGCTCGTAGACGATCGTCGCGGCCGGGAACCGCTGGCGGGCACGGATGCACAGCTCCGTCTCCTCGCAGCCCAGCGGCGTCGTGCCGATCCGCCCCATGGCGCCGCTGAAGCCCCCGACCTCGTCGAAGACCGACCGGCGCAGCGACATGTTGGCGCCGATCATGTTGCGTACCGCACTGCGGGTGTCGGGCAGGCCGCGGTAGGAGCAACCGACGACCCAGTCGAACTCCGGCGGCAGGCCTGCGGGTCTGCGGCTGCGCGGCCAGACCGGGACGATCGACCCGCCGACACCGATGACGGCGGCGTCGGCATACGGCGCCGTCAGCCACTGCAGCCAGTCGTCGGCAGCGACCGCGTCGTCGTCGAGAAACGCGATCACCTCACCCGACGCGACCGCGATCCCGCTGTTGCGCGCGCCGGACAGGCCGCGCCGGTCGCCGTTCTCGATCGCGTGCGTGTGCGTGCTCGACGTTCCCCTGCGCAGACGCGCGAGCAGCGACGGATTGTGATCGGCGACCACGATCGTCTCGATCGGCGCCGTCGTCTGGCGCGCGCAGGAGTCGATCGCTGCGAGCAGGTCCTCCCAGCGCTCCTCGGTGTAGGCGCAGATCACGACCGACACGCTCGGCGGTCGGCTCATCCGATCCGCGCCTCGATCTCGTCGGCCTGCAGCCGGAACGTCTGCTTCTTCGTGTCGTTGCCGATCTGCAGCGACGCGATGCCCGCGCTGCCGACGCTCGCCGTGGTCGTCCGGAAGACCTCGAAGCCATCCTGCTTGAGCGCGACCGTCGAAACACCGGCGCCTGCCGTGATCACGTGCAGCTCCAGACGCGACCATGCCCCGATCGAGAGCCGCCCGCTCGTCAGGGCGTTCAGACCGCTGTGGCCGACGTAGATCTTGTCGCCCGCGAGGTTCTGGCGAAAGAGGTTGACCAGCCGCGTCCCGGCACTGTCGAACAGGCGCAGCAATGGCACGTTGGCGCCGCTCGCGCCCTCCAGCGCGACACGGAAGTCGCCGGCCACGACGAGCTCCTGACGAGGCGCGGCGAACGTCCGCCGCGCGAGCGCGTACGAGCCCGTGGTCGCCGTCGCCGACAGCTGCGCGGCGAACGTCCCGGCAGCGACGGTCGCGCTCTGGACGGTCGCCGTGCCGTCGGCGCCCGTCTCGACCACGCTCCAGGCACCGAACGTGCCGCCCTCGAAGCCGTCCGAGAAGATGCTCGTCTGGACCGTCCAGGTCCGGTTCGTGGGCGTCGGATCGGCGTTGCCCGCCGCGTCGACGGCAACCACGTCGAAGCCATGCACGCCCGCCGCGAGGCCGCCGTACTGTGCCGGCGACACGCAGGGCGCGAACGCCGCGCCGTCGAGCCGGCAGCGGAAGCTCGCACCCGTGTCGGACGAGGAGAACGCGATGCTCGCCTGCGTCGACTGGACGGTGCCACTCGGGCCGCTGTCGATCGACGTCTCCGGTGCCGTCGTGTCGACCGTCCAGCCGTGCGTGGCGGGTGAAGGGTCGGCGTTGCCGGCGGGATCGACGGCGCGCACGGCGAAGTCGTGCTGGCCGTCGGCCAGCTGCGCGTAGACCCGCGGCGACGCGCACGGCTCGAACGCCCCCCCGTCGATCCGGCACTCGAAGCTCGCCGTGGCGTCGGTCGACGAGAACGCGACGTCGGCGCCCGCCGACGGCGACAGGGCCGGCGGCCCCGCGTCGACCGCCGTGTCGGGCGCGACGGTGTCGACGGTCACGGTCACGACCGCCGACATTCCGGACATCGCGTTGTCGACCGTCGCGCGCGCGCTGAAGCTGTGGACGCCGTCGGGCAGATCGGTCAGCTCGACGCTCCAGGTTCCGGCCGTGTCGGCACTCGTGCTGCCGCGCGGCTGCACGTCCTCGAACACCTCGACGAGCGCGCCGCCCTGGGCGGTGCCCGTGAGCGTGACGTCGCGACGGCCGGTCACGGTGCCGGCCGCCGGCTGCGTGATGACCGGCGGCTGCGTCGCGGCGAGATCGATCGTCCACGCGTAGGTCGCCGGGCTGGCGTCGGTGTTGCCGACGTCGTCGGTGGCGCGCACCGCGAAGCTGTGCGGTTCCTCGGCGAGGTCTTCGAGCGTCAGCGGCGACTGGCAGCTCGCGAACGCGCCGCCGTCGACACTGCACGCGAAGTCGGCGGCGCTGGGCTCGCTGCTGGAAAACGTGAACGTCGCGCTGCGCGAGGCGCTCGGATCGGGTGGGCCCGCGTCGATCGTCGATTGCGGCGGCGTCGTGTCGACCGTCAGGACGCGTGCCTCAGAGGCCGCGGACGTGTTGCCGGCGGCGTCGGTCGCACGCGCGGCGAACGGGTGCGCGCCGTCGCCGAGACCCGACACGGCGAGCCCGAAATCGCCGTTGCCCGCGGCGAGGACCGCCCCCACGGCGACACCGTCGTCGAGCACCACGACGTCGGCGTCAGCCTCCGCGACGCCCATGACGGTCGTGGTGGTGGCGCTGGTGCGCAGGCCGTCGATCGGTTCCGAGATCGCCGGCATGGCCGGCTGCTGGCTGTCGATCGTCAGCCGCAGGGAGTTGCCCGCCGATGCGTTGCCGCCCTCGTCTCGCGTGATCGCGACGATCACATGGTCGCCATCGGTGAGCGCCTCCGTCGTGAGCGACCAGTCGCCGCCGGCGCTCACGTCCGCGCTGCCGAGCCGCTCCGAGCCCTCGCTGACCTCGACCGTGGCGCCCGGCTCGGCGGTGCCGCGCAGCAGCGGCGCCTGATCGTTCGTGACGCCGTCCTGGGCCGACCGGCCGCTGTCGCTGTCGGGATCGAGCTCGATCGTCGGCACGGCAGGGGGCGTCGTATCGACGACCCAGTCGCGCGTCGCCGGGGTGGCGTCGACGGCGCCGGTCAGGACGTCGACCGCGCGCACCGCGAACGCGTGGGCGCCGTCGGCAAGGCCCGCATATGTCCGCGGTGAGCTGCAGGGCGCGTACGCGGCGCTGTCGAGGCTGCATTCGAAGGTCGCGCTGGCCTCCGACGAGGAGAACTCGAACATCGCCCAGGGAGAGCCGTCCGTGCCCGACGGACCCGAGCTGATCTGGGTGTCGGGGGGCCGGTCGAGCACGAGCACGAGCTGCGGCTTGTTCGTCGCCTCGCGTGAGCTGATCGTCACGCCGTCGGTCGACGTCGCGACCGTCACGAAGTCGTGGCTGCCGCTCGAGGTCACGCGAGATGTGACGTCGTACTCCAACCATGTTCCGGAGGCCACCTGTCCCTTGTCGTCGATCGCGGTGCCGATCCGGGCCGGTCTGGTGTTCCACGTGACGCCTGCCTCGGTCCACGCGCTGCTCGCCGCGTAGACGGCCGGACCGTTCACGCTGCCGTTCGTGACCCATGTGCGCAGCGTCGCGCTGACGACCGCGTCGACCGCGGTGACGCCGGTGACCGCGAAGCGCAGGTAGGAGTCCTTGTCCTTGCTCGCGTCGGTGAGGAGCGTCGTGCTCGTGCCGTAGTTCGAGCCGGGGCTGGCCTCCGAGACGTAGGTGTCGGCGACCGCAAGGAAGCTCAGCGTGGCGGTGCTCGCGGCGACCGACCACGTGCGCACGGCCGGCGAGGGATCGAGGTTGCCGGCCGGGTCGGTCGCCCGGGTCCGGAACGTGTGCGAGCCGTCGACGAGGCTCGCGTAGCTCTTCGGCGAGCTGCACGCCGCATAGGCGGCGTCGTCGAGCTTGCACTCGAAGGTCGATCCGGCCTCGGTCGCCGAGAACGTGAAGCTGGCCATCGACGACGCGACCGTGCCTTCGGGACCGGAGTCGACCTGCGTGTCGGGCGGGGTCGTGTCGCCGGCCGCGAGCGGCATGCGGTTGTGCAGGTAGTAGCGCGAGTTGTCGTCGCCGGCGATGGCCACGAGCCCCGTCTGCGATGTGACCGGCTGCTTGGTCGTCGAGATGTTGTTGATGTTCGCGTCCAGCGTGCTGGAGATGAGCTTCGTGCCCGCGCCCGCGGGGAAGGCGATCGCGTCGAGGCTCGTCTGCTTGAAGGCCACGCTGCCGCCGCTGCAGCACGGCGAGGAGTACAGGACGTAGAGCTGGCGGTGCTCCTGATCGACGGCCACCTGTGCGCGCGTCACGTCGTCGCCGGCGGTCGCGACGGTGTAGTAGCGCCAGACGTCGCTGTTGTCGAGCACGAACAGCAGCTCGAGCGGGTCCGCCGGCGCGGTCAGCGACGTCTTCACAGCAGCGACCACCTTCCCGGCCGGGTCGGTCCCGAGCGACTTGAGGTTGATGTGGTCATCCGCCCAGCCCGTCCGCTGCACCGCCGTGTTCGGCGTCCAGCTCGTGTCGGCGGCGCCATCGGCGTGCGACGCCCAGTAGGTCGCCCAGTCGCTCTGGTTGGACCACATGATCCCGACGCGGCCGTCATAGGCGACGATCGCCGACGTGTCGTCGGCCGTGAGCGTCGTTGCTCCCGGTGCGGGCAGCACGTACGGCGCGGTCCAGCTTGCGTCCCCCGTCGTGCTGTGCGCGACCCACACCTTCTGACTCTGCGTGTAGGTGATCCACAGGCGGCCGGTGCCGTCCTTGGCGAGCACGACCGACTCCATTCCGCTCGTCGTCAGCGCGATCGGGAAGCCGGCGTCAAGCGCGTAGGCGTTGGCGGCGCGGTCGTACGAATAGCGCCACAATTTGGCACCGTCGGAGCTGGTCGTCCCGTAGACGGCGCTGGCGACGTACAGGTGCGTGCCGTCCCACAGGTTGTCGCTCCAGGCACGCGGGCGGACGTCGGCAGCGGTGCCCGTCGTCGACCAGGTCTCGCTGGATGGTTCGAGGCTGTGGATCTCGAAGCGCTGTGTGAACGCGTTGTACAGGTTGCCCCACCACAGGCCGTCGTTGAACCACAGCTTGCTCTGCGGCTTCTCACCCGTCGGCGCGCTCGGTGAGCTGTTGTAGGAGAAATCGCGGTAGCCCACCTCGACCGGCGCCGCCGCCGCTTCGGCGGCCCCCAGGACGAGCATGAGCCCGAGCACGGCCAGTGCGGGTCGCGCTGCCCGGGCCAGCCGGCCGTCGCTCACGCCTGGGACTTCGCGGCGATGACCGGCATCGACGGCCGCTCCTTGCCGTTGAAGCGATGGCGCAGCAGCGTCGCCAGCACGCGCCGGCCGTCGCGCCAGGTGTTGAGGTTGGACTCGCCGTAGCCGCGCGGCGCCTCGAAGCTCGGGACCTCGGCGATCCGCAGCCCCGCCTTGAGCGCGCGCACGACGATCTCCGTCTCGATCTCGAAACCGTCGGACGTCAGTGCGAGGTCGCGCAGGCGGTCGCGACGCAGGGCGACGTAGCCGTAGCAGAGGTCGGTGAACTCGGCGCGGAACAGGACGTTGACCATGCCGTTCAAGGCGCCGTTGCCGAGCCGCCGGACCCGCTCCATGTCGTCGGTTCCGCCCCCGTGCATGAAGCGCGAGCCCTTGACGAGCTCGTAGCCCTCGTCGATCAACGCCACGAAGCGCTCGATCTCGTGCGGATCCATGCTGCGGTCGGCGTCGATCATCACGATCACGTCGCCGTGTGCGGCGTCGAACCCGGCGCGCAGCGCGGCTCCCTTGCCGGGTCGGTCCTGGCCGACCACGCGGATGTCCGGGCGAAGCCCGCGGCTGATGGCGATCGTGTCGTCCGTCGAGTTCCCATCGACGAGGATCACCTCGTCGACGACCGCCGGAATGCGCTCGAGCACCCAGCCGATGTTCTGTCCCTCGTTGAGCGCCGGCACGACGAGGGAGACGCCGACGGTCGAAGGCCGGGGCCAGCGCGTGCGCACGAATCGCGGACCGCGCGCCTGCAGCTCAGGATCGGCCGGGCGGTCTGCCCCGCCGGAGCGGCAATCAGCGGTCTCGACGCAGGAGGGCGCACCAGGATTCGGCTCCTGAAACTCGAGCATGACGCAACGGTCCTTCCCCTTGGAGGTCGAGAGACTGATGACGTCTGGCGTGGCCATCCGTTGTCAGCCGTGCTCCGCCGGTTGTCACAACATCGCAACAACCGTCGCATGTGGGTCTGCTAGAAACCTATGGGCGTTTCGTGGTCCTCACAACCCCCCGCCCAGCGGGTTGTGACCTGCTCGATCGGCTAGACGCGGCCTCGCCACTCGGTCCGAGCGCCTCGCCGTCGAAGCCATCAACCGGCGACCGCATCAGGCCGACGGCTTCGACGCGGTTGCGCACCTCGAGCTTGGCGTAGATCCGCCGCAGGTGGAACTTCACCGTGTGGGTGGTCACGAACAGGCGCGTTGCGACCTCGGCGTTGGACAGCCCCGCGGCGACGAGGTCCAAGACCTGCAGTTCGCGCATTGTCAGCCCCACACACGAGCGCTCCTGCACCTGCAGCGCGGCTGCCACCGCCTGACTCCAGCCGAGCGGGAACACGCCCTGGCCGCTGTCGACGTGCTTGAGCGCTGCGATCGCGTCGTCGGCCGAGAGCGACTTGAGCAGCACGCCGTCGGCGGGGAGAGCGAGCGCCAGCCTGACGAGATCATCGTCGACGGTGGCGGCCAGCACGACGATCGCCATGCTGCGCACGCGATCCGGAGGCAGTGCCGAGACCGCCGGGACGAGCCCTTGCGCCAATGCCTCGTCGACCAGGAACAGGTCCGGCAGCTCTTCGACGCTCACCCGCGTCAGCTCTGACGGGCTCGAGCATCTGTACGCGCGGGCAAACGACGATCGCCGTCCGAGGACGGCGACGAGACTATCGGCAACGAGGCGGTCAGGATGTGCCACCCAGACCACCCCGCTTGCGGCGTCACGTGTCATCTCGGCGTACGCGGCCGGTCGACTGCTCGACGGCCCGACTTCGGGTTCCGGTCCAGCGACGAGCCCGTTCGCATCGTCAGCGCTCCTGGCCGGTACCGTCACGCAGTTCGACCGCGGCAGCCGAGCGAGTTCGCCCAGCTGCCTATCTGCATGCGTGGGAGCCCCTTCCCGGTTTGCCATAAGTAGTAGGTCCGAGGCCAAATCTACCGCGTCTGTGCGCAAATTCGCGCCAGTTCTTCGTGCAGTATGTACTTTTCCCATACCTTGCTCCGCTCCGCCCAGTCGTACTCGCGCCGGTATCCGCGAGCACGCGGACTCGCTGCTCCGTTCGCTCAGCTCACCGCCACGAGGACCCAGGCAAGCCGTCTCTGTGCGGGCCGGCAATCGACCCGTGGACCCGGACGCGACGACTGCTCGCGCCGCGGCGTCCCCCGTCGCGTAAGCTCACAGGTGTGTCGACGCCTGCGGAGGCCTACCGGCTGACCGGCATCTCGCCGAAGGCCTATGAGCATCCGGCCGACCGCGCTGCCACAGCGGCGCTCGGGTCGATCCCGATGCTCGACTACGTCGTACGCAAGCTGATCGAGTTCGGCTACGAACGCGCGCTGCGCCAGACCTACCTCGGTGCCGGCGTGCGCCTGGGGACCGACCAGCTGCCCGACATCTGGACGCGCTACCAGCACGTGCTCGGCGTGCTCGACATGCCCGAGGAGTACGACCTCTACCTGACCGCCGAGCCGACGCTCAACGCGATGGCGATCGGCGCGGGCAAGCCGATCGTCGTGCTCAACAGCGGCACGGTCGAGCTGCTCGGAGACGACCAGCTCGAGGCGGTCATCGCGCACGAGGTCGCGCACATCCTCTCCGACCACGTCCTGTACCGGACCGCGCTGCAGATCCTCCTGCGCCTGACGTCGACGGCGCGCCTGCCGAGCGTCGCCGGCATGCCGCTGATGGCGGTCCAGTACGCGCTGCTGGAGTGGTCGCGCGCGACCGAGCTGACCTGCGACCGCGCCGCGGCGATCGTCACGCGCGACCCGCGCCTGGTCTGCAAGATGCTGATGACGATGTCGGCGGGCGCGAAGGCCGCGGACCTCAACCTCGACGCGTTCATGCGCCAGTCGATGGAGTACACGGAGACCGGCGAGGGCCTCGATCGCCTGCAGCGGCTGCTGACCGACCTGCGCCAGACGCACTCGCTGCCGGTCAAGCGCGTCCACGAGCTGCTGGCCTGGGTGCGCGAGGGCGAGTACGACCGCATCATCGGCGGCGAGTACGTCAAGCGCGGCCAGGAGCGCCCCGCGCGCGAGGAGGCCGCCGACGCCGCGACGCACTACTCCGAGCGCTTCAAGGATCTCTTCAAAGAGGCCGGCGAGCACGTCTCCGGCGCCGGCCACCAGCTGTCGGACTGGCTGCGCACCCGCGCCGAAGAGGACAAGTCCTCCAAGGGGGAGCCGAAGAGCCCCGAATAGCGGAGAATGTCCGCGCGATGGACCTCTCCGCGGCCGAAGTGCGCGTCCTGGGCTGCCTGCTCGAGAAGCAGCGCACGACGCCGGACGCCTATCCGCTGACACTGAACGCGCTGCGTGCGGCGTGCAACCAGGCCACCAACCGCGATCCCGTCGTCGCGTACGACGAGGCGACGATCCGCGACGCGATCACGCGCCTGCACCGCCGCCGCTGGGCGCGGCTGGCCAGCGGCGCCGGCAGCCGCGCGTCGAAGTACCGCCACCTGCTCGACGAGTCGCTGACGCGCGCGCCCGACGAGCTCGCCGTGCTGTGCGTGCTGATGCTGCGCGGCGCGCAGACGCCGGGCGAGCTGAAGGGACGCTCGGAGCGGCTGAGCCCATTCGCGGACCTCGCCGCCGTCCACGCGACGCTCGAGCAACTGATCGAGCGCGAGCTCGTCGAGCAGCTGCCGCGCCGGCCCGGGCAGAAGGAGGAGCGCTACGCGCACCGGCTGTCCGACGACGAGGCGCCCGAGCCGACGGCTGCGCCGCCCGCCGGCGAGCCCACGCCGGCGGCCGGCTGGGTCGCCGCGCCGCCCGCACCCGTCGTGCGAGCGCCGGGCCGTCCGATGCCCGCGGCGCCAGGGCCCGCGCCGCGCGCCGAGCCGCCGCTCGCCGACCGTGTCGCGCGCCTCGAGGACGAGGTCGCGCAGCTGCGGGCGGAGCTGCGCGCGCTGCGCGGGCGCTAGTACATCCATCCGCAAGTTCTGCGCGTTTCCCGGGCGCCCGAACCGTGCCTGACGCCCGCCGGCGCCCGCCCCGTGCCACCAGCACGAAGGCGGGTCACCGCCGACCGTCAGATCCCGGCCGGGCATCCCGGGAT
>JBBSLI010000063.1:0-19494 GCA_038255395.1 Solirubrobacterales bacterium | reverse complement strand
TCTGCTTGATGCCCATCTGTTCTGCGATCTCTGGGATCGTGATGCCGGGCTTGCCGCGCACGAGCGCGAGCGCTTCGGCGCCGCGGGTGCCGCTGCCCTTGGGCCGGCCGCGCCGGCCGGTGCCTGTGCCGCGCCTGCTTGGCGACGCGGCGCGAGCCGGGGCGCGGCGGGCGGGCGGAGCGCTGCCGTTCTGGTGTTGCGGAACGCCGGCGAGTGCCGCTGCCGCGGCTTCCAAACGTTCGTATTCCTCGACGAGCGGCTTGAGTTCCTTCAGCCGCGCGCCGATCTCGCTTCGCTTCTCATCCAGGAAATCTGCCATGTACTTCTTCCCCGTTTCAGCAGTTGAACAGAGCCGTTTACGTTACACCAACCATTGCACGTGTACGCCGGTGCTACGACGTTTCCTGCCCATCTGCTGTCGCATCGGCTGGCGCTCCGCTTGAGGTGAGGAACCTGGAACATCCACCGGGCGCCATACGCAGGACCATCGTCTCGCGCTGGGGCGGCTCTCGGACGTCACAGCAGAATGCGGCGCGCACGTTAAGCGCATACGCGTCTGTCCGTTAAGCGCGGGCCGACCGCTCGACCGGGGTGGGCGCCAGGACTACAAGTGACCGATGCCGCTGGCACGGTGGCCTGCTCGACTGTTCCTCGTCTCGTTCGTCGGGGCGGTGGCGGTGTGCGGCGCGTTCAGCATCGAGGCCTGGCCGCTGACGGGGTTTCGTCTGTTCTCGCGCGAGCGCTCTGAGGTGGTGCCGGGGTGGATGGCGACGAGCGTCGACGCGCGCGGTCACGAGACGCGGATCCGCTTCGCGCGCTTCCCGTGGGCCGACCGCTCCTTCATCGCGATCATGACGACGTACGAACGGCTGTCGCTCGCTGAGCAGGCGGCGACGTGCCGGGCGTGGGCACGTCTCGTACGCCGCCACGGAGGCAGCACGGCCGGCGGGCTGCGGCTGTATGCGACGACCCGGCAGATGCGTTCGCACATCGGGCGGCGGCGGCGGGTCGGTGCCCGGAAACAGCTGCGCTGGACGTGCTCTGACCGAGTCGGCGTGCGCGCCGCCGCCGGCGACGGCGCGGCCGGGCGTGCGAGCTCACGACGCCGCCGGTGAGCGCGCGACCCGGTGCGGGCAGGGCGCTGCGCCGGCCGCTGATGTGGGCGTTCGGACCGGGCGACCCGCGCCAGCTCGCCGCGTTGCGCATCGGGCTGTGCTCGGCGCTGGCGCTGCGGCTGGTGACGCGAACCGAGGTCTACCTGTCGCTGGCCGACCAGGAGCGCGAGCTGTTTCGACCGCGGTCGTACATCGCGCTGCTGGAGCAGATGCCGTCGCGAGCGACGATCGCGATCTGCCTCGTGGCGGGGATCGCTGCGTCCGTGCTGGCCGCCATCGGCCTGCTGTCGCGGACGATGCTCGCGCTTGCGCTGCTCGCCGCGCTCGCACTCGACGGGATGCTCACGTCGCAGGGCAAGATCCTGCACAACGACGTGCTGCTCGTGTTGTGCCTGATCGCGATCGTCTTCGCCCGTCACGGGGACGCGTGGTCGCTGGATGCGTGGCGCGCGCGCCGGCGCGTCGGCACCGGCGCGGCCTACGGCTGGCCGGTACGCACGGCGATGCTCGTGATCGCGCTCGCCTATCTCATCGCGGGGCTGCACAAGGTCGTCGGATCGGGCGGCCTGGGGTGGGCGTCGAGCGACAACATGCGCTGGCTGCTGTATGTCGCGTCTGACCAACAGGGGCACAACGCGTCCGCGCTATGGATCGCCGAGCATCCACCGGTCGCCCACCTCGCTGCCTACGGGCTGCTCGCCACGGAGTGCCTGTTCTTCGTCGCGCTGTTCGCACCGCGACTGCGCTGGGTCTTCGTCCCTGGGGTGATCGCACTGCACGTCGGCACGTGGGTGACGCTCAGGCTGGACTACAGCGCGTGGGCGCTGTGCGTCGTGCTCGTGTTCGTGAGCTGGCCGGCGCTGGCCGCCCGCGTCCGGGCGGCTGCACGCAGACGCAGCTGACGCGCGAAGTGGCGCTCCCCGCTGTCAGCAACAGCTGCGGATGGCACGCCGCGCGGCGGCTGGTTCGCTGGTGGTCATGACCGCACTCACGCCTTCTCAGGACCACGTCGCCAAGGACGCAGACGCCCTCGTCGTCTACGCCAGCACGCACGGACACACCGCGAAGATCGCCGACCGCATCGCGCAGGCGATGCGCGAGCAGGACCTCGAGGTCGATCTGCGCGACGTCGCGAGCGCGGCGGAAGTCGAGCCCGGGCGTTACGACGTCGTCGTCGTCGGCGCGTCGCTGCACAAGGAGCGTCATCAGCAGGCGCTCGCCGACTGGGTCAGCACACGCCGCGAGGCGCTCGAGCAGCGCCCGTCGCTGTTCTTCTCGGTTTCGCTGACGGCGGCGGAGGACAGTGAGGAGGCTCGCGCATCGGCGCAGCGCTGCATCGAGGATTTCTGCGCCCATACCGGCTGGACGCCGGGGCGGACCGAGCCGATCGCCGGCTGCCTGCAGTACCGCGAATACGATGTCTTCACCCGCCAGTTGATGCGACTGCTGATGCGCAAGATGGGACACCCGACGGACGCGTCGCAGGACTACGACTACACCGACTGGGATGCCGTCGACCGGCTCGGGCGCGACGTCGCCGAGCTTGCCAGAGCCGCCGTCACCGCGTAGTCGGCTTCCTTGACGCCGAGGTCAACGCTGACGTACCTGGACCTGCTCGGACCCAGTGAATGATCCTCTGGCGACGGTCCTTCCAGTCGTCTGGGTTCGTTGTGCGGGTTGCGCTAGGAGCCGTACTCGAAGCGGATGAAGCGCTTCTGGTCTGAGTTCTCGCAGTGCACGAGAAACAGCTCCTTGCCAACCTGCCCGACCAGGCACGTGTAGCCACGCACGTTGCAGCCCCCCGTCGTGGGACCGCAGGCCTTCTTGCCCGGCACGATCCGCGCCACGGCGCGCGCTGACTTGCAGGTGACGCCCTGGCCGGTGATGGCGTAGGCACCGCCGCCGGCGATGTCGCCGCAGTCGCGGATCGGAGTTCGCGCCTGCGCATGGACGGCGGTCGTCATGACGACCGCTGCGACCGTGCCGAGGAGGAGAACGTGGCGTGCGCGGTGGGCGGCAATGATCATGTGATGTCCTCCGTTGAGGTGGTGTGTGCTGCCGACATTTGCCGTCATGAGGTCTCGGAGCGACTTCAGGGTTTCACGCGTCGGGGTGCGGGTTTGGCCGATGCTGGAGCTGCTCGTCGTGCTGCTGGTCACGTTGGTCCTCGGCGTCGCGCTCGTCTACGGCATCGCCCGAGTCGTCGTGGCGTCGTGAGACAGCAGGCTCCCGCGAGTGTCCCGTGTGCGGCACGCTGGTCAAGCGCGGTGAGACGCAAATGCCAGAAATGCTGTCACGACTTCGCTGCTGCGCACCTGCCGCCTGCCGCGTAGGCCGGCATCGTCCCCCGTGAAGCCCGCTCGGACGGCGAGGGCCAGGGCGGCGTTCACTAGAGCTCCAGCGCCGCGCCGAGCGCAAGCATCAGCCCTGCGCCCACCGTGGTGCCGAGGACGACGCGCACGTGCGGCGAGTGCTTCCAGGCGTCGGGCAGCAGGTCGACGACGACGAGCGCGAGCATCGCACCGCCGGCGAGCGCGAACGAGACAGGCAGCAGAGCCTGGATCTGCTCTACGGCAACCCACGCCACGAGTGCGCCGGGCACCTGCGGCACGCTCGTCAGGACGGCGCCCCAGACCTGCTGCCAGCGCCCGTAGCCGGCGGGCTGCATCGCCGCCGCGGTCGCGGTGCCCTCGGGCACGTTCTGGATCGCGATCGCCGCGATCACGAACGCGCTCAGGCCGGCCTGGTCGGAGGCGAACGCGCTGCCGATCGCAAAGCCCTCGGGCAGGCTGTGGACGAACAGGACGCCGATCACGAGCATCGAGCGCGCACCCGCCTCGCTGCGACCGCGGTCGTGAGCGCGGTGGTTGAGCACCCGCCGCGAGAGCACGAGTGCGAGCGCGCCCGCGGCGGCCGCGACAGTGACCGTCGTGTCGCTGCCCATCTCGGTGGCGGGGATGAGCAGACCGACGATCGCCGCGACCCCCATGACGCCGGCAGCGAGACCGCTCAGCGTGCCCTGTGCGGCGCGGGCGCGGGCGGCTCCCAGCGCGATCACAGGCAGCGCGCCAAGCCCGGTCGCCAGAACGGTTGCTGCCGCGATCGCCGTCAGCAACAGCGCGTCGCTCACGATGGCGTCATAGCGGCGGATCAGAGAGAAGTAACGGCATCGTCGCACCCTACGAAGTGACCGCCGCGCCGCCATCCGCGCCGTACCGCAGACCTCGGCGGAATCTCCGCAGCGTGTCAGAACGGACAACGGTCTCCAGGGGCCACCCCAGCCAATGGATGACGATCTCGACCAGCAACGGCTGCGCCGCCGGATTCGATGTCGGGCCGCGGGCTGCTGTCACAGCTCGATCCGGAGGCCGTCCTCGATCAGGTGCTCGAGGAGTCGCGCGCGATCTCGGGTGCGCGCTACGCCGCGCTCGGCATCCTCGACCACCACCGGCGCGAACTCGCGCGCTTCATATGTTCGGGTCGAGGATGACGGTCGCCGGGGTCGCCCCCGCGGATGCGTAGTTCGCGCGGCGACGCACCGCGTTCACGCCGTCGCCGTGGGCGGGAGCGTCGCCGACCATGTCGTGTGGGGCATCGTCGACTCGCTGGACGTCGTCCGCGCGCTGCACAACGCGAACGCCGGCTGTTGCGCCGAGGCGATCAGCCGCCAGCCAGCACACGCGATCGAACCCGACGCGCCCCTCAGCGACGCAGTGCACCTGATGGACGAACATGACGTCACGCAGCTCGTCGTCGTCGACCGCGGCCGCCCCGTCGGTGTCCTGTCGACGCGCGACATCGCCGGCGCCGGCGCGTGGGGCCGCAGGTGAGCACAGCGGCCAGGACGGCCCCGCCCATGACGACCGACGTCGCCCTGCGTGATGGTGGCACCGTCCACGTGCGCTGCACCGTGGCGGCGGACGTCGAGCCGCTCGCCGCGTTCCTCGACGCGCTCGCGCCGGAGGCCCGCTGGTTTCGCTTCCTCGGCGCCGTCAACGCCGGCGCCTCGGCCCGCATGCTCGTCGAGCGCGGCAGAGAGGCAGGCCGCGCCGAGCGTCGTTTTCAGCGGCGGGAGAACCACAGCGGGCGCGATCAGTACCTGGCCACGGCAGGAAGCGGCCGAGCACGGATGGCGAGGCGCGGCGGCGGCGTGATCGTGACTGAACACACGAAGCGTCGACCGAAGGAGGGTTGCCATGTTCATGTGGCATGACACGGAATGGATGTGGCTCGGGATGCTGCTGCTCTGGCTGCTCGTCGCCTTGATCGTCTTCTACGTCGTCAAGGACCGGGGCCCGTCTGAGGCCGCGCTGCCGCGTCGGAGTGCGACCGACCTGCTCGACGAGCGCTATGCACGCGGCGAGATCTCCGCTGAGGAGTACAGCGAGCGCCGCGAGACGCTCCAGCACACGGCCTCCTCATGAGCCCCGACGGCGCGATGCGCGTCCGACGAGCCGTAGGAAATCTGCACGTCGGCGGGACGTTCAACGGACGATGGACTGCCATCTGGCCCGTACGGTCGTGACACGAATCTGATGCCGACGAGAGGCAAGCCATGAAGACCGCACCGATGAAGCCCAGTCACATGATGTTCTGCGCTTTGCTGCTGGTCGCCGGCGTCGTCCTGTTGGCCACCGGGGTCGGCGGCGGCGCGTTCCTGCTGCTCGGGTGTGCGGCGATGATGGGCGCAATGATGTGGATGATGATGCGGCCGGGCCGGGATGACCGCGGCGACCGCTGAGGACCGGCGACGACCGATCGTCGTCGGCCTCGGGACCGGTGAGCGCGGGCGCCACGACGAACGACACCGGGCACGTGACCGCTTTTCGGCCCCGCTGTACGTCGGCACGGACGAGACGGACGAGGCGGACGAGCCGATCGCCGGGATCGGCGTCATGGAGCGCCTGTTCGCTCCGCAGGAAGCTGTGCGCCCAGACCGGGTCTGCGCCGCGGCTTGCGGACGTCGACGAGAAGCGCACGAGAGCGCCCCGTTCAGGCGACAGCGGTCATCTGGCCCTCCGTGCGCGTCGGCAGCGCGCGAGACCTTCTGTCGACGCGTGGACCATTGTGGCCGCGTCACGCCACTCGACGACGACCGCGTCATCCTCCGCGACGTCAACGATCCTTCCCTCATCACCTGCAAGCAAGTCCGGCAGTCCGACCTCAGGAACCCCACTGCCGATGACTGGTAGCCCGGAGTATGTGACGCGATCTCCAACATTCAGGTTCATGTCACCCTCAGCTACGGATGTCGGCGGCTGTGGTTTCCATGTCGGCGGCGACGATATCGGTGGTTGCCGGCGCGCCGTGTCGGGTCACGATCACCGTCACCAGAACTGTTCGCGGCAGCGCGGTGCTTCAGGAGCGCACGAGCCAGCGTTGGCGGACGGTCGCGAGGGCGCGGCTGGCCCGGCGCGCGGCCACGCTTCGCTGCCCGACCGTCGGTCGCGCCGGCCGCAGATTGCGCCTTCGTGCCCCGGTGCGCCGAGACGGCAGCACGATTGCGCGCTCACGCACGGTGACAATCCGGGTCACCGCGGCCGCGACGCCTCCGATCGGCGGGCCTGGTCCCGCGCCGCCGCTGGCGCGTTCGGACCCGGTGGGCGGGCCTCTCCCGCCAACGGCAGCTCCCATCGACCCCGCCCAATTCGGCGTGGAAGGCAGCGGCGGGCCACCGAGCCAGGAGGTGCGCGCGCTTCTTGCCAACCAAAACGTCGCCCTCAGCGCAGCCGGCGCCGCGGACCTCAACGCCGGGCGAATCGACCCGCGCATCGTCGCCGTGCTCACAACGCTCGCCCGAACGCACCGGATCACCGTGAGCGCCATGTGCAGCGATCACCCCAAGTTCACCAGCACCGGGTCCATCAGCAACCACTTGTGCAACAGCCCCTCGGAGCGCAGCAACCAACAGGCACGATCGCCCCTGTCGCGACAACGAGCGCCTCGCGCGTCTGTATTGGTTGTGAGCGGCGCAGCCAGCGGCGACGACGCGACGGCTGACCGCCCACTACGGCTGACTGGGGATCGGCTCGACGTTGATCCGCTCGCCGGCGACGGTGTCGCGGCGGCTGTTGCTGCCGGGCAGCACGTTTCCGGCGGGGTCGCGAAGCTCAGGAACGGCTACGCCGGTGAAGGATTGCCCGTCGGGTGCGAGCTCGAGCGTGTGCCGGATCTTGACCGTCCCGAGGTACGCCCCGGTGCCCGGGTCGTAGCGAAAGAACACGACGGTGGTGGCGTATGTGCGTCCCGCGATCCGGTCCCATGCGCCGTGCGAGGGGCTGCGGGCGCCCGCGCCGCCGTTGGCGATCTCGACCACGCCGCGTCCCCTGGTGTAGGTCTGCAGCGACTTCAGCGCGGGCAGCGACGGGCCTCTGTTCGCTGACACGATCCACGATCCGACGAGCTGATTTGGACCATGTTCTCCCTCGCCCGCTGAGGCCGAGATCGCGCTCAGGCCAGTGGCGGCGAGCGCGACCAACGCGGCTGCGGCGCAGACTGTCTTGATCCTCGTCGACGTGACGGTGACGTGGTGCTTGATCCTCATGGTTGTCTCCTGTGAGCCGCAGATGGTTGCGGTTGCGGGTTGGACTGCATGCCGCGCCGGCCGCACGGGGAGGCCGGTGCGCCGGAGGTGTGAATCGACGACCGTCGGTCGCTTTGACGCGCCTGGGCTGTGTGGCTTGACGCGGCGGACGGAGTGTTTGCCCGCCGCGCCAAGACCACCTGCCCCGGGGGTCGTCGACCCGGGTTTGCCTCCGTGAGCCCGCTGCGCGTTTCGGGTGACACAGCGGCGGAGGCAAGGGATCGGGCGCGCTGCGCCCGCAGACGGTGGTTCCTAGTCTCAGGCGCTGCCATGACGAGCTCCTGGCTTCCCGGCGCGGTCGGTCTCGCGGTCGGCGAGCGACGGGTCAGATGGGTCGAGACGAGCGCGCGCCTGTTCGATCAGCGCGACGAGTTCCAGCCAGCTGTCAAACGAGCAGGGGGCCTGGTCGTCGATGTGCATCTGGCCGGCGATCGGGTCGCACTCGGTGTCGAGCGCAAACCACACTCGCGGGGATGCTTGGGACGGCATGAGGTCATCGTGGGCGAGTGACAGGCTCGGCGCGACGGGAGGCCACCCTGCTCTTTGACGACGCTCCCTGCCAGCTCAGGCGAGCCGCTGGATGGTCAGTCGCGCTCTGAGGGCGCCAAGGCCTCGGCGAGGGCGCTGCGAGAACTGATCTCGAGCTTGCGGTAGACCCGGCCGAGATGCATCTCGACGGTCTTCGGCGACACGTACAACCTCTGGGCGAGTTGGCGGTTCGTCAGGCCCTCGGCCGCGAGGTCAGCGACGCGCCGCTCGCTCGCTGTCAGAGCAGCGAGGCCTGAGAGGGCGTCGCGTCGCGGGCGCGCGCCCGCGACGATCAGGTCATGGTGGGCGAACTCCGCCAGTGCCAGCGCGCCGCAACGGCGCGCCCCGTCCAGTCCCTCTCGCAGCGGCACACGCGCCGCGACGCGCTGCCCGTCGCGGCGCAGCGCGGCACCCAGCGCGATGCTGGAACGCGCTCGCTCCAGCGCGGCACCCGACGTCTGCAACACGTCAACTGACTCATGCAGCAGCGCGAGTGCCTCATCCCCCGAGGCCACCGTGCCCGCAACACGCAACGCGATCCCGGTCGCACGCGGAGTGCCGAACGCCCGCGCGCCGGCGAGCTCCTCGCCCGCCAGCCGCTGCGCCTCGTCGACGTCACCCAGACGCTGAAACGCCAGCGCGGCACTCGAGCGCCAATGACTCGGAGCCACGCCGTCGAGTGGAAAGCCCCCCGGATACTCGCGGTACTGGCGCCCGACCTCCAACAGGTCCAGGAGCGCGTCATCGGGACGATCCTGCGCGAGACGCAGCCGCCCTCTGGCCGCGAGCGTCGAGGCGCACCCGAGGTGTGGCGGCCATTCGCCGCTTGGCATGTGCGCCAGAGCGGAATCCGCCGCGGCCAGATCACCGCGCTCAACGAGGACGCCCACCAGGCTGCACACAACCCAGCTGATGCTCCCCACGGCGATCTGGCCGTGCTGCAGGATGTCGAGTGACAGACGAGCGCTGGACTCGGCCTCGGCCAATGCCCCGACACGCTCGGCACGGTTGGCCTGGATCTGAAGCACGAGCGCGAGACCACGCGCATGGCCGCGACGCTCCACCGCTTCGCGCAGTTCGGCGATATGGCCGGCCACAGCCTCATAGCGCTCGCACAGGATGAGCGCCCACATGCACCCGCCGATCGCATCCCACTGCTCACCGTTGAGCAATCCCCGCGCGACCGCCTGCTCGGCGAGCGCCGCCGCCGCGTCGGCCGGCGCACCGGCCCACACTGCGGCGCCGGCCGCCAGCGCGAGTGCGATCTGGCCGGCTTCCCCCTGGGGCACATCGGCGAGCATCCGCCCGTACACCTCCATGACGTCCGGGCCGAGGCCGCGAGCGTCCACGGCAGCCGCGCTGAGCAGCGCTGCCTCCAGACGAAGCTCGAGATCGGGATCCCCAATGTGATCGCGCTCAGCCAACGCCGACCTGATCACGTCGGCGGCCTCCACCTCTAGGCCGCGGGTCTCAAGCGTTTGCGCCAGGTCCAGCGCGATCACCGCGCGCTCGCGAGCGTCTCCGCTCAGCGCTCGTGCCTGCCGCAGATGCTCGACGGCCATCGGATCAGCACGGTGCTCCTCGGCGACTCCGAGCTCGTGCAGCACGACGACATGCCCGTCAGCCGCCGGGGAGCTCTCGGCCAACGCTCGATGCAGGTACAGCACCGCGATCTCAGGCGCGCCGCGGCCGAGGGCCTGACGCGCGGCCGAGCGCAGTGCCTGGACGCACCAGTCCCTACGCCCAGGGGTGACCGCGAGCAGATGTGCCGCCACGCGGTCGCCCTCGCCTGCCTCGTCGACAATCAAGCGGGCGGCGCGCAGGTGAAGCTCATCGCGTCGGGCGGGCGTCAGATCCGCGTACACCGCGCCGCGGACAACGGGATGCACGAAACAGAACGGCTCCTCGTCAGCGAGGATCTGCATCTCAAGCAACGCTCGGGCCAGCACCCCGGCGTCGTCGACCCCCGCCAGCGCGGCAGCATGGCTCAAGCGCCCGCCGTCCCCGAGTACCGCCATCGCTCCCGCCAACTCGGCAGCACCATCACCGACACGCGCGACGCGACGCAGCACATGGCGCGCAATCGAAGCCGGCCACACGGCGGCGACGCGATCAACCTGCTCGCCCGTCGGAACCACCGTCTCGCTCGAAAGAGCACGGAGGAGCTCGCGAAGGTAGAACGGGTTGCCTGCACTTGCTCGGTGGCAGGCGCGAGAGAACGCATCGTCTGCCGCGGGCCCCAACTCGCTGCGGACGATCGCGCCGACCGCGCCCTCGGATAACGGCGCGGGTCGCACGATCTGCGCTCCCGCGACAAGGCTCAGCTCATCCAACAGCTCATCACGGGCCTGCGGCTCGGCCGTGCGAAGCCCGACCAGCACACTGACCGACAGTCCCTCGACGCGGCGCGCCAGATGAACGAGAAACCGCAACGACGGCAGATCCGCCCACTGCACATCGTCCACACACAAGACCAGCGGCTCTCGACTCGCCAAACCCACGACAATCCAATACAGACCGTGAAGAATCCCGAACGAGGCGTTGCTCCCGGCAACGTGCTCCGCCCCCAGCACCGATGCAGCCGGTCGAGCCGCACCTTCAAACAGGATGGTTCGCTCTCCCGCCGAAAGGCGCGCAACGGTGGGCTCCAGCAGCTGACGCACCACTCCATATGCAAACTCGCGCTCCAACTCGCTCGCCCGCGCCTGCACCACACACATTCCGCGCGCGCCCGCAAACCGGCGACCCGCGTCGAGCAACACCGTCTTGCCGATACCAGCCGGACCCTCGACAACGCCGACCGACCCCTCGCGAGCCGCCGCCGCAACCAACAGACCCTCAACGAGGGCTAGATCGTCGCCCCGCTCCAGCAGCCTCCCCCGTGGCTCGGGCTCCACCGCAGGCGGCCCTGAGCGATCGTCCATCGCCGGAGTCTAAGGATCACGGCCAAGGACGCCCGGCCCCGGGTTCATCGTCGGCAAGATGTCCGCCTCGTCGTGGGCGGGCGCCTGCGCGGCTCAGCGGCGGCGGGCGGGCGGGGCGTATCTGCGCAGGCAGGACCTGCGACCGGCAGCCGGCAGATAGCGACAGCTCGACCGGCCGCAGCTCGCGCGTTTGCTCTTGGCGACGTAGCGACAACTCGTCTGGATGCAGCTCGCGCGCTTGGTCGCCTTCAGATAGCGACAGCTGTTGTTGATGCAGGTCGCCTTCTTCGTGCCCGTCAGCGACCGGCATGCCTTCTGCATGCACGCGGCGCGAGCGGTTCCGGTGAGCGTGCTGCAGTTGACGCTCGCTGCGACGCCGACTGCAGGCGGCGGGGGCGCCACCGCGGGCGGCGGTGCCGGCGCTGACAGGGCGGCCGGCGGTAGCGGCGCGGGCACGGGCGCCTGGACCTCCAGCGACCGCGTTGTCGTGGTGCTGAAACCGACGTTGTCGGTGACGCGCAGCTTGACCATCAGCGTCGTCGGGCCGGTGTAGCTCTTGGATGTCGTCGGTGTCGTCCCGCTGTTGGTCTCATACGTGCCGTTGGCGTCGAGATCCCACTCGTACTTCACGATCGTGCCGTCGGTGTCGGTCGACGCGGAGGCGTCAAAGCTCACCACCTGCCCGCTGGCTGCAGGGTTGGGAGAGAGGCTGAACGACGCCGTCGGTGCGTTCGTCACCACGACGGCTCTGACGTCGGACACCGTGCTCGCGCCGACGTTGTCGGTCACGCGGAGCCTGGCGTTCCTCGTGCCAACCGTGGAGTAGGAGCGCGATGTCGTCGCTGTCGTCGCGCTCTCGACCTCATACGTGCCATCACCGTCGAGATCCCATTCGTACTTCGTGATCGTGCCGTCTAAATCGGCCGAGCCCGCGGCGCTGAAATTCACGGTGCCATTGACGTCGACCGGGCTCGGAGCTGCCGTCAGCACCGCCGACGGCGGGATGTTCCCGGTCTCGTTGACGATGACGACCCCGGCCATGCCCACGCCGCCGGGACCTCCGTGCGCGGCGCAGTAGTAGCGGTACGTCCCCGTCGAGGCAAAGGTCCTCGTCCTCGTCCACACCGCAAAGGTCGGCGACGCCGGTTCGCTGAAGCCCCCATCCTCAAAGACGACGTTGTGCGGTGCATTACCGTTGCTGTACGTCCAGCGCGCGCTGTCTGCCGGCATCACCGCGATGTTGCGGGGGACGAATTCGAGGTCGATCACGGCCACATCCTTCGTCGTCACAGCGCCAGCCGGCGCGACACCAAACGCCCCGACCGCGACAGCGATCAGAGCCGCCACGACGGCGGACACCGTCCTGTTGAGCACTGTGACTTCAATCAGCCGGACGGGCATGGTGAGCTCCTCAGCCTTGTAGGTCGGTCTGCGCGCTCACCGCAGTGAGGGCACTGCTGCGCGGACGAGCCGAAGCGCGGCCGGAGGTCGCAAGCGCGCACAGGAGGCTCTCGATCGCTCAACTCTGAGAACCCAAGGGTCGTCGGCGCTGCGTGGCTGAGGCGCCGCTGCGTGGCTGCGGCGCCGAGAGCCGCGTCCCGAGTTGGCAACAGGGTCAATATCGGCGCCGCCGGAGCCGGTCGGGTCCTCGACGGATGGGCAACTGGCCGTTCCGCCGTATTGGCTGGACCCCAATCCAGGCTGCTGCAGCCGCGGAAGTGGGCGGCGGTCCCGAGGACCGCCGCCGCCGATGACCTCATCGCGATCCGCCGCTGGTGCGGCGGCATTCGTAGTAGCCGAGCCGCGGGTTGAGGACGTAGAGCCCACCTGTCTGCGGGCACGGCTGTCCGGCGTACAGGTCTGGTCGGATCAGATGAGCGTGACCCAAGAGCTCGCCCGAAGGCGTCCAGAGCATGGCCGTGTACGACGGACGACCGTCCTCCACAGGCGGGATCGGCGGCCGACCGAGGCCGGGGTTGAAGCACGCCATACCGACGTCCGGCACAGGCGGAGTGACGCACGTCCAACCCTGCTCCGCGAGCAGCGCCGGGGAGGGGCCCTGCGCCAGACCCGGCTCGGCGGCCCAGCCGATGAGGGCGAATGCGCCCATGGCAGCGCATGCTGCGATCGCCAACGCTGGGCAGAGCTTGTTACGCATCTGGTCTCCGAGCTTGCGGTAGTCGATGACGGTCTCGTGCTGCGTTGTGAGGTGGGCGCCCGGGTTCACTATCGGTGTGGGTGTCGGGCGCGGGTCGCTTGGCGCGCATCTCTTCGATCAGTGCCACGAGTTCGAACCAGCTGTGAAATGAGCGTGAGGGGCGACCGTCGGGGTGCATCTGACCCTCGATCCGGTCACTGCCGGGGTTGAGCTCAAACCACAGTCGCGAGGACCTTGCGTCGGCATGGATTGATCCTGCGGAGCGATGGCGCCTTCCGCGACGGGAGGCCACCCTGCTCTTTTGCCGATGGGGTTCAAGTCTGCCTTGGGGCTGACAAGGGCTTGGCTGCGCAGGTCCGCCTAGACTCGCGCGATGAGTAGCGGGGGGCAGACGGTGGCGGATGCGGTTGGCCGGGATTCGTTGTTGGAGCGCGAGTGTGACTTGGCGACGCTTGACGGGGTCTTGGCCGCAGCGGCGACTGGCGAGGGATCTCTCTGCGTTGTGGAGGGCCCGGCGGGGATCGGCAAGACGCAGTTGCTCGACGAAGGTCGTGTACGGGCTTGCGAGCGGGGCGTTCGCGTCCTGCATGCCCGGGCGAGCCAGCTCGAGCGCGGGTTCGCCTATGGCGTAGTGCGGCAGTTGCTGGAGGACGTGGTTGTAGGGCTTTCAGCGGATGAGCGCTCGGCGCTGTTCGAGGGCGCGGCACGGCCGGCGGCTTTGGTGCTGTTGGGGGCCGAGCATGGCGAGGAGGGTGCTGATTCCTTTGGGATCCTCCACGGCCTGTACTGGGTCGTTGTCGGTTTGACGACCGAAACGCCGCTGGTTCTGTGCGTGGACGATGTCCAGTGGGCTGACCGGCCTTCGTTGCGGTTTCTCGTTCATTTGGCGCGTCGTCTTGAGGGAACGTCGGCGGCGCTCTTGGTTGGGCTTCGAACCGGCGAGCCGGAGGCGCCCGACGAGCTCTTTGAGGAGTTGCGCTCGGCGGAAGGGGCGCGGATCGTGCGGCCGGCGCCACTTTCAGAGGGCGCGGTTCTCGCGGTGGTACGCGGCGAGCTCGCCGCTGAAGCAGACGAGAAGTTCTGTCAGGCCTGCCATCAGGCAAGTGGTGGCAACCCGTTTTACCTGCGGGAACTACTGCGAGCTCTCGCAGCAGAGTCGGTTTCTCCCGCGCGCGAGGAGGTGGAGCGGGTGAGGGGCGTCTGGCCAGCGTCGATCGCGCGCCACGTCCTGCGTCGGGTCGCGCGCGTCGGGGCGGGAGCCCCTGCGCTGGCCGGGGCGATGGCCGTGCTGGGCGATGGCGCCCGCCTGCGCGCTGCCGCCACGCTCGCCGGCGTGGAGGACGCAGGGAGGCTTGCGCGGTCACTCCTGGAAATGGAGATCCTCGCCGAGGAGGAGCCCTTCCGCTTCGTTCATCCCATCGTGCGCGGCGCCGTGTACGCCGACCTGACGCCTGACAAGCGCGAGGGGCTTCACCTGCGCGCCGCGCAGTTGCTGATCGAGGAGGGTGGCGAGGACGACCTGGTGGCAGCGCACTTGCTTGCGGTCAGCCCCGCGGACAGAACGTGGTGTGTCGCCGCGCTGCGCGCGGCGGCGCGGGGGGCAATCGGCCGCGGAGCGCCGGACAGCGCGGTGCTCTACCTACGCCGCGCCCTGGCGGAACGCGCCACCGACGGCGATCAGCGAGTCGACGTGCTGTGCGAGCTTGGGGTCGCAGAGGCGCACAGCGCAGACCCGGCAGCGGTCGAGCACCTGCAGCAGGCAAGGGCACTGTGTGCTGACCCGCGCCGGCGCGCCGTGATCGCGCTCGAGCTGGCGCAAGCGCTCGAGAACCGCGGCCTGGACGTCGAGGCCGCCGACGTGATCAGGTCAGCGCTCAGCGAGCGCGAGAACCTGAAGGACCCAGAGTTGGAGCTGCGCCTGGAGGCGGCGCTGGTCAGTGCCGCGGCTTCCGATGCTCGTGGATACGCCCCGGACGTGGTCGAGGTGTATGGACGGCTGCTTGTGGATGTTCCCGACGGGGAGGCGGGCCAGATCATCCAGGCGTTCGCGGCCGGGGCTGCCGCCTGGGCGGGCGCCCCGGCTGACGCGGCGATAGAGCTCGCCCGGCAGGCATGCCGGCGCGGTCTGCTGGAAAGCGAGCAGTGGGATGCGATCGGCAGGTGTATGTGGGCGCTGATCCTGTGTGAGCGCTATGAGGAAGTCTCGGCGCACCTTGCCGAGCTGAGCCGCGCCGTTGAGCGTCGCGGCCACGCCCGCGGGCTTGCGCTCGTAGCCCAGCTGAAGGCCAACCAGGCGGAGCGACTCGGCTCCCTGGCCGAGGCCGAATCGAACGCGCGCCTGGCGCTCGAGATTCTCGAACAGGGGGAGATCGCCGTCGGGAATCTCAGCCGGATCCTCTGCAGCCTCGTCGATGTCCTCGTCGCGCGCGGCGAGCTCGACGAAGCAGAGTCAGCGCTCTCGCGCATGCCGGCCGGCGATTGGCCACCGCACCTCGGATGCATGTCGACACGTGCAGCCCGCGGGCGCCTGCGCCTCGCTCAGGATCGCCCTGACGAAGCACTTGTGGATCTTTTGGCTGCCGGCCGCCACTATCAACAGTGGCCAGGTTTCCCGCTCGGGGGTCCAGCTCCAAGCCATTGGCGCTCGAGCGCAGCGCTCGTGCTTCATCGGCTCGGAAACCTTGACGAGGCGCGGCGTCTCGCAGCCGAGGAGGTCAAAGCCGCCCGGGCATTCGGCACGCCACGCGCGACCGGCGTCGCCCTGCGCGCGGCTGGCACCGTCGCCTGCGCCGACGACGCGCTGCCGCTCTTGCATGAGTCGGTAGCCGTGCTGCAAGGCTCCCCTGCAATCCTCGAACGCGCGCGCTCGAGCGTCGTCCTGGGTAGCGCGCTGCGGCGACGCGGACAGCGGGTCGCCGCGCGTCAGCCGCTGCGCCAAGGATGGGACGCGGCGCGACGCTGCGGTGCGACGCCGCTCGCGGCATTCGCACACGATGAGCTGATCGCGGCCGGCGCTCGCCCCCGCCGCGAAGCGTTCTCTGGCATCGCATCCCTGACGGCGAGCGAGCGACGCGTCGCGGACCTGGCCGCCGAAGGCCTAACAAACCGCCAGCTCGCCCAGACGCTCTATCTCTCCCCCAAGACCGTCGAGATGCACCTCAGCCGCGCCTACCGCAAACTCGACATCAACTCCCGCGACGATCTGCCAGGCGCCCTCACCCCCGCCACGCCAGACTGACGAGGATGTCCCGCTCGTCGTGGAACTTCGCGACGACGGTCCCGGTGTGATGGTCAGGCGGTGACGAGCGTAGCGGCCTCCTCGTCGGTCGGTGAAGGAACGTTGGCGGTGAGGTCGCGCTCGACGGCGATCGCGAGCTTGGCGAGATCGCGGTAGCCGATCACACGGCGAAACTGCTGCTCGGCTTCGAGCATCCCGGCGGCCGTCCAGCGCAGCGCCATGTCACCGGACTGCCAGCGGTGACGTTGCGGCTGGTGCGTCGGACGCACTCGATCATCGACTCGCACGGGTTCGTGGACTCCAGGGTGCGCTTGAGCGCGCCGCGGATGCCGAGCCTGGTGACGGTGAGCGTCTCGGCCATGCCTTCGCGCAGCGACGCCGCGGCGCCGGGGTGTGAGCGGGCGAGCTCGTCGGCGAGCGCCGTCAGACGCTGCAGCGCGGCGGGGTGGTCGTCGAGCTTCCACGCCGCTCGCAGGCGGCGCTTGACGGCGGGCCGGTCGCGCTCGGGGAGGTGATCGAGGACGTTGCGTTCTCTTTGAAGTTGTGCGGTCTGTCAAGGGGTCGCTGGTCGAGATCCGGCCTCCTGGGGGTCGGCGGTCGGTAGTTGCTCAGTTCTCTTTCGGCGCTTGGCTGCGCACACCGTGTCGGTCGGAGCTGTCCCGGCTGCTCAATTCCTTGTGGGCCGTCAGGCGGCCAGAACGCAACTGGAGTTCGCCGGGACAGGAGCTGCCGCGTCCCGCAGGCGCGAAGGGTTGAAGGGCTGCTGCAGCGCGAGGACATGCCAGCTGGCGATCAGGACCTTGCGAGCGACGGCGGCCTTGGCGGGGTTGCCCTTGCCGCCGCAGCGCTCCTTGACGTCGCGATACAGCTGGTGCCACGGGTTGTTGGGCCGCCACGCCTGCTGCGCGGCTTCGATCGCGGCCCAGCGCAGCATCGTCGAGCCGCTCTTTGACAGTTTCCCGGTCCGCGATTTCTCGCCGGACTGATACACCCTCGGCGTGAGTCCGGAGTAGCCGACGAGCTTGCGCGCCGACGCGAAGCGGGAGATGTCGCCGATCTCGCTGGCGATCGTGAGCCCGAGCAGGTCACCGATCCCGGGGATCGTCACCAGCAGCTGCACGCGCGAGTCGGCCCGCGCGATCGGGCGCAGCTCCTGCTCGAGCGGAATCAGTCGCTCGTCGAGCGCGCGCACGACGGCAACGGCCTCAGCGATCGAGCGCCGCCACACCTCCGGGACGCCCCGCTCGATGAGCAGCTCGTCGCGGTCGGGCTGGCGCAGCCGGCTGAACGCGAGCGTGACACCGAACTGGCTCAAGACACCGTGCGCGCGGTTCATCGCCGACGTGCGCAGCTTGACAAGGTGCATCCTGCGGCCCAGGCGCTCCTTCAGCTCACGGTCAGCGAATGTCGGGACATGCACCTGCGGCACGAGGTCGCGGCGCGCGAGCTCGGCCAGGACCCGCGCATCGAGCTTGTCGGTCTTCGCTGCCAGCGACCCCACGGCCTTGGCCTTGCGAGCGTCGGCGATCTGCACCGTCCAGCCGCCGGCTTGCAAGCGCTCGCGAACCCATGCCGCGCCGCTCATCATCCATGCACGCCAACGCCTCGGGCCCGAGACGCCCGACGAGCATCGCGAGACCGTCCTCGTCGGCTGGAGTCCAGCCCTCCTCGATGATCACGCCGGTCGGCGTGACCGCGCACCATCGTGCCCGCCTGGTCGCCCAGTCGAGTCCCACAAACTGCTGCATCTCGCCTCCTCTCAGCGACGACAACACGTTCGAGCGTGGCGGCCGCCGCGGACGTCATCTGGCCTTCATGACATTCCTTGTGGCGGATGCAGCGCTGCACCGGCGTGCGGGTGCCGAGCACGTCGCGGACCGCCTTCCTGAGCGCCTTGGCGCCGTCCAGCACGCAGAGCACGCCCTGGCCGACATCAAGGCCGCGATCGACGAGATCGCTGAGCAGCGCGGTCGCGACGGCGGCGTTCTCGGTCGATCCCTCCCACAGGCCGAGCGGGATCTTCACGCCCTCGGTCGTGATCCCCAGCGCGACGACGTTGCAGCGGCCCTTCAGGTCGATGCCGTCAAGCATCAACACCGCCAACCGGATGTCGTCCAGGCGACGGGCCATCAGCTCGCCCAGGCGCTCGCTCGTGCGTGCGACGAACGCCCTCGAAACCGCGGACTTGCTCGTCGAGCGCGACGCCTGCTCGACGTCTTCGCCGACGGGCTCCTGCGTGCGCGCGTAGCGGCGCGTGCTCACGCCGGCAAGCATCCGCTCGAGCACGACACCCGTCAGCGCATCGCGGTCGGCGAAGTGCTCATAAGTCGCCAACGGCACCTCTTCGCTGCCGTCGGCGCTGCGCGCCCGCGGTCGCTTGACCGGTACGCGCCGGCCACCGAGCGTCACGCTGCCGTCCTCGTGGCCATGACGCACCGCCGTGCGGTCGACATCGTGGCGACCCTTCGGACCGACGACCTCATCGACCTCTTCTTCCATCAACTCGGCCAGCACACCCAGGCCGACGCCGACGCTCAGCGCGAGCAGTCCTTCCTTCGCGGCGCCGACGAGCTCACCGAGCGCTTCCTGCACACGCGCGGGCAACACGGCCTCCTGCGCGGTCGCGGCCTGCGCGACCGATACGGTCTTCATGGCGGTTCCTCCTTCGATCTTTGGCGGATCACCGCGAACGCTGCCAACGGCAGCGGACGCGGCGGGAGGGACCGCCGTCCTACGAAGTTCTACGAGCTACGGGAGTGCGCCCAGACTGTTTGGAGGGCGATGGATAGATAGAGATCGCGATTTCAAACGACAAGCTCGTCGTCGCCTGCCGGGGAAGGTCCGGTCCGGGTAGCTGCCAGGAGGCCCGGTAGCAGGCTGCCGGCTTCGCGGGGAAACGCGCGGGGTCGAAGCGCAGCGTCAAGCATCCTTCGGGGGTGTGCGACCGA
>JBBSLI010000062.1:0-21721 GCA_038255395.1 Solirubrobacterales bacterium | reverse complement strand
TCCCTCCAAAGAGGCTCTCGACACCCCGCTCAGCCACCGAGGATCTCTCCCCGAGACCGGGGCCTGCTACCCGGCGCTCCGGCGCCTACCGGGACGGGACTCTCACCCGCCGGCCTGATCCAGCTTGCAGGACGCAACATCCGACGACCATAGGTCATCGCTCACCGCGAGACGGATCCGGGCGAACTCAGCTCGACACCGTCGCGTGACGACTGAGCCAGCAATCGCAGGCGCCGCGAGGGCGGCTCAGGCGTTACGCGACCAGCGGGATGATGAGAATCGCGACGATGTTCGCGACCTTGATCATCGGGTTGATCGCCGGGCCCGACGTGTCCTTGTAGGGATCGCCGACCGTGTCGCCCGTGATCGAGGCCTCGTGCGCGAGCGTGCCCTTGCCGCCGAACGCACCGTCCTCGATGAGCTTCTTGGCGTTGTCCCAGGCACCGCCGCCGGCGGTCATCGAGACAGCCATGAACAGGCCCACGACGATCACGCCGATGAGCAGGCCGCCGAGCGCCTCGACGCTGAGGATGCCGACGATCAGCGTGAAGACGATCGGGATCAGCGACGGGATGATCATCTCGCGCTGAGCGGTCTTCGTGACGATGTCGACGCAGCGCGCGTAGTCGGGCTTCTCGCTGTAGTCCATGATGCCCGGCTTCTCCTTGAACTGCCGGCGGACCTCCTCGACGACGGCGCCGCCGGCGCGGCCGACGGCCTCCATCGAGAGCGCGGCGAACAGGTAGACCATCATGCCGCCGATCAGCAGGCCGATCAGCACGAGCGGCGCGTCGATCAGGAACTCGACGGGCTCCTTGCCGTTGGCGACGAGCTCCTCCTCGAGCTCGATCTTGAACGCCGCGAACAGCACGAGCGCGGCGAGCACCGCCGAGCCGATCGCGTAGCCCTTCGTGACGGCCTTCGTCGTGTTGCCGACCGCGTCGAGCGGATCGGTGACGGCGCGGACCTCCTCGGGCATGTCCGCCATCTCGGCGATGCCGCCGGCGTTGTCGGTGATCGGCCCGAACGCGTCGAGCGCGACGATCAGCCCGCAGAGTCCGAGCTGCGCCATGACCGCGACGCCGATGCCGTAGATGCCGCCGAGCTCGTTGGCGGCGTAGATGCCGAGCGCGAGCACGACCGCCGGCAGCGCCGTCGCCTGCATGCCCTGCGAGAGGCCGGAGATGATGTTCGTCGCGTGGCCGGTCTGCGATGCGTCGGCCGTCTTCTTGACCGGGCCGAAGCGCGTCGACGTGTAGTAGTCGGTGATGACGAACAGCAGCGCCGTGACCGCGAGCCCGATCAGCGAGCAGAGGTACAGGTCGCCGACGGACGGAACCGAGAGGGTGACGTCGGCCGTCTTCGTGGCGAGGCCCTCCATCATCCACTTCGTGACCGGGTAGAAGGCGGCCGCGGCGATGACGCCCGACAGAATGAGGCCCTGGTAGAGCGCGCGCTCGACGTTGCCCGCCGCGGACTTCACGGCGAACGTGCCGATGATCGAGGCGATGATCGCCACGCCGCCGAGCACGAGCGGGTAGAGCGCGACCTGCGTCGCGTTCTCGCCCGCGAACGTCAGCACACCGAGCAGCATGACGGCCACGGCCGTGACGGCATAGGTCTCGAAGAGGTCGGCGGCCATGCCGGCGCAGTCGCCGACGTTGTCGCCGACGTTGTCGGCGATGACGGCCGGGTTGCGCGGGTCGTCCTCGGGGATGCCGGCCTCGACCTTGCCGACGAGGTCGGCGCCGACGTCGGCGCCCTTCGTGAAGATGCCGCCGCCGAGGCGGGCGAACACCGAGATCAGCGAGCCACCGAAGCCGAGGCCGATGAGCGCGTCGACGGCCTCCTTCTGCGTCGTGTCGAACAGCGCGGTGAGGATGCCGTAGTAGCCGGCGACGCCGAGCAGTGCGAGGCCGACGACGAGCATGCCGGTGATCGCGCCGCCGCGGAACGCGACGTCGAGGCCGGGGCCGACCCCGCCGCGGGCAGCTTCGGCCACGCGGCAGTTCGCGCGCACGGAGACGTTCATGCCGATGAAGCCGGCGGCGGCAGACAGCGCGCCGCCGAGCGCGAAGCCGACCGCGACCTCGATCGACTGCAGCGGGATCAGGACGACGAACAGGACTGCACCGACGATTCCGATCGTCGTGTACTGGCGGCGCAGATACGCAGAAGCGCCCTCCTGCACGGCCTTCGAGATCTCGACCATCTTCTCGTTGCCGGGCGAGAGCGCAAGCAGCGAGCGCGTCGTCAGCGCTCCGTACAGCACTGCCAGGCCGGCGCACAGCAACGCGACGACGACACCATGGTCCAGCAGGAAATCACTCAAGAGAAACGGCCTCCGTACAAGTCTTTGATGCCAAGGGTCCAGCCCCACCTGCAGGGGCAGGCGTCTACGGCCCCCCGACCGCGAGAAAACGCGTGCTGATACTAACTCGCAGGACGGATAGCGCGCCGACTGCCTCGCGGGAGGCGGTTACTGGCCCGGCACCCACAGGCGGCTGGAGCCGCGCGGATCGCTCTTGGGCGGCGGCGGCTCGCCCGCTTCCTGCCCGCCGTCTGCGGCACCCGGCGGGGGCTTGGCGCCCGACCGGGCGTACGCCAGCTGCAGCTGCGAGAGCGCGTCGCGCACCTGCTTGGCGTCGGGCCCGAGCATCGGCTCGACGAGCGGCAGCAGCGCCTGCGTGCCGTCGATCGCCTGGCGCACCTGCTCGAAATCGGGCTCCTCGTCGGTGCCGGTGAGCCCGGCCTTGCGGGCAGCGAGGTTCAGCAGCGACACGACGGTCTGGATCAGGACGTCCTCCACGCGGATGCGCGCGAGCTCGGCCTCGTAGGCGGCGCGCAGCTCCTCCTCGGAGAGGCCCTCCAGATCCTCCGGCGTCGGCTGGGCGTCGGGATCGGTGCTCATGCGGGAACCTCCTGTGCGTAGGTGGTCATGGTCTCGCGCACCGTGTCAGCGTAGACCTCGCGCAGGTCGCCCGTCTCGAGCAGCGCCGCGCGCTGGCGCTGTGCTCCGGTCGGCCCGTCGAGCCCGACGTCGATGCGCGCCTGCTCGCGGGCGGGCGCCGTCCAGGTCCACAGCGACTCCAGCGCCGCCCGCGCGGGGACCTCGACCCCCCGCTGCAGGTCGATCATGTTGCCGTCCATCCCGTATCGGATCGCGCGCCAGACGTTCTCCTCGATCAGCCGGTGCGGCGCGTCGAGAACGGGGATGCCATCGTCGATGTCGCGCAGCGCCTGCCCGACGCAGGCGACGACGAGCCCTGCCAGGCTCTCGGACTCGGCGGCGGAGATCTGCGCGTCGGCGATGCGCACCTCGACGGTGCCGAAGGACGCGTGCGGCCGGATCGACCACCAGACCTGCGTGTACTCGACGATCGAGCCCGTCCTGATCAGCAGCTCGAGGTAGTCGCGAAACGAGCGCCAGTCGCCGAACGCGTCCGGCACGCCGCAGCGCGGGAAGGACTTCGTGAAGATCTGGCTGCGCGCGGAGTGCAGCAGCGTGTCCCCGCCGTCGAGAAACGGCGAGCTCGCGCTGGCGGCGAGCAGGATCGGCAGCACCGGCCGCAGGCGGTCGCAGGCCTGGACCGCGCGATCGGCGCCGTTGACGCCGACGTGGACGTGCAGCGAGAACGTGTTGTTGCGCCGCGCCACGTAGCCGAGGCCCTCGACGACGCGGCGGTAGTGCTCGGTGTCGATGTTGCGCTGCTCGCGGTAGTCGGCCCACGGATGGGTGCCCGTCGAGCCGAGCGCCACGCCGCGCTCGCCGGCGAGCGCGAACAGGCGCCGGCGGCGGTCGCGCTGGCGCGCGATCGCGTCGTGCAGGTCCTCGCCGCGACCGGAGACGATCTCGATCTCCGACGAGATCAGCTCGCCGGTGATGCCCGCCGACAGCGCCGTGTCCTGCGCTTCGGCGGCGTCGCGCAGCTCCTCGAAGCGCGGCACGAGGTCGAGCGTCTGCGGGTCGAGCACCGCGAACTCCTCCTCGAGCCCGACGGTCAGGTCCGTGGACGTGGCGAAGTTCTCCTCCGTCTTGTCGAGGTCGATGGGCATGTGTGGCTCGCGTCAGGAGGCCGCCGGGAGGCCGCCGCTTCTACGTAAGGTAGAAGTACAGCGCGTAGAGCAGGTCGACCGCCGGCGACGAGGTGTGGACGGTCACCTCCGGCGGCACCTGCAGCAGCGCCTCGGAGTAGTTGAAGATGATCTTCACGCCCGCGTCGACGAGGTCGTCGGCGATCGTCTGAGCGGCCGCCGTCGGGACGGCGAGGACGCCGACGACGATGTCCTCCTCCTCGACGACGGCGCGCAGCTCGGACGCGTGGCGCACCTTCGTCGGCCCCACGTTCTGGCCGATCTTGCGCTTGTCGGTGTCGAAGATCGCGACGACGCGGAAGCCGTGGTCGGCGAAGATGTCCGAGGAGGCGATCGCCTGGCCGAGGTGGCCGGCCCCGAAGAGCGCGATGTTGTGCTGGCCCGACGTGCGCAGGATCTTGCGGATCTGCGAGACGAGCGCGTCGACGTTGTAGCCGACACCGCGCTTGCCGAACTTGCCAAAGCCGGAGAAGTCGCGCCGGATCTGCGTCGGGTTGACGTGCGTGTAGTCGCTCAGCTCCCGCGAGGAGATCGTCTCCTTGCCCATCTTCTTGGCCTGCGTGAGGACCTGCAGGTAACGCGACAGGCGCGCCGCGACGCCGAGCGAAAGCCGCTCGCCGTTCGCGATCCCCCCATCACGCGCCGCCGCCGGGTCAGCCGCCGTGGGAACGCGCTCGCCAGTCGTCATCGACGGCCCACTTTATCCAGAAGGGCGCGCAGCGCGGCTTCATCCACGAAGAACTCGAAGCGCTCGACGCCGTCGATCGTGATCACGGGGATGCGCTCCAGGTAGGCGGCGTGCAGCACGTCGTCGGTGGTGATGTCGATCTCCTCGAATGGAGCGCCGACGATTTCGAGCACGGCGCGGGCGTCGTCGCACAGGTGACACCCCACCTTCCCGTAGAGGACGATCCTCACGCGAGCGCGCGCTCGCCGGACCCGTAGGCGTCGAGCGCGAGGTAGGCCGGAAACGGCTGCGCCTCGGCGTAGCGCGCCGCCGACGCGATCATCGCCGCGTTGTCGGTGCACAGCTCGCGCGGCGGGATGCCGAGCGGCACGCCGAGGCGCTGCAGGCGCGCGCGCAGCGGCCCGTTCGCGGCGACGCCGCCGCCGATCGCAAGGCGGCCGAGTCCGGTCTGCTCGAGCGCCTGCTCGCAGCGCAGCGCGAGCGCCTCGACGATCGCGTGCTGAAAGCTGGCCGCGAGGTCGGCGGCGCACGCGCGCGCGGCCTGCTCGCCGAGGTCGCGCACCTTGTACAGCAGCGACGTCTTGACGCCGGCGAAGGAGAAGTCCAGCCCATCCAGGCGGCGCGCGATCGGGAACGCGAACGCCCGCGGGTCGCCGTCGCGGGCGAGCCGCTCCAGCGCGGGCCCGCCGGGGAACGGCAGCCCGAGCAGCCGTGCGCCCTTGTCGAACGCCTCGCCGGCGGCGTCGTCGAGCGTGCGGCCGAGGACCTCGAAGCCGTCGTGGTCCTCGACGCGGGCCAGCAGCGTGTGACCGCCGCTCGCGAGCAGGCAGACGAACGGCGGCTCCATGACCGGGTGCGCGCCGCGCTCGAGGCGCAGGAAGTTCGCCGCGACATGGCCCTGGAGGTGGTCGACCGGCGCGAGCGGCAGCCCGCGCGCGGCGGCGATCCCCTTCGCGGTCGCGACGCCGACGAGCAGGGCGCCGACGAGCCCGGGGCCCTGCGTCACGGCGACGAGGCCGACGTCGTCGAGCGTCGCATCGGCGCGCCGCAGCGCGTCGTCGACGGCCGCGTTGGCGAGCTCGAGGTGATGGCGGGAGGCGATCTCCGGCACGACGCCGCCGTAGGCGTCGTGGATGCCCTGCGACGAGATGACGTTCGAGCGCAGCTCGCCGTCGCTCGTGATGACGGCCGCGCAGGTGTCGTCGCAGCTCGTCTCGAGCGCGAGGATCAGCGTCATGCGGGCGCGGAGGGTGCGGCGTTGGGCACGTCGTCGAAGCGGCCCTGCAGCGTGGACTGCGTGCGCCACATGACGACCGCGTCCTCGCCGTTGTCCTGGTAGTAGCGGCGCCGGCGGCCGGCGGCGCGGAAGCCGAAGCGCTCGTAGAGCGCGATCGCACCGGCGTTGGACTCGCGCACCTCGAGCGTGAAGCGCGCGTCGCCGGAGTCGATGCGGCGCAGCAGGTCGGTGATCATCGCGGTCGCGAGCCCCTGGCGGCGCCGGCCGGGGTCGACGGCCACGTTCATGATGTGCCAGACCGTGTCGTAGCGCGAGCAGATCAGGTAGCCGAGCATCTCGCCACCGCGCAGCGCGGTCAGGCACACCCCGGCCGGCTTGGAGAGCTCGAGCACGAACATCGCCAGCGACCACGGCGTCGGGAACGCGCGCCGCTCGATCGCGATGATCTGCGGCAGGTCGGCATAGGTGAGCCGGCGGATATCCAGTCCGTCGGTCATGAGCGTGGCTGCTTCGCTGAGGGGAGCACGGCGTCGGGGGGGCGCAGGTAGTCGGGGACGACCAGGTCGCGCGCCGTCCCCTGCGGCGCATCCAGCGCGAGCCGGCAGAGCGCCCGCGCGCTGACGCCGTGCCGCTCAGATCCATCGTCGGGAACGGTGCAGCCGGCGCGTTCCAGGTCGTCGCGAAATCGTAGCGCGCCGTCGCCCACCGCCAGCCACGCGCCGCCTTCCACGGCGACACGGCGGGCAAGCTCCGCGGGGGCCAGCGCGGCCTGCTCGAGCACCTGCCGGCCGTCGCGCCAGCCGGCGGCGAAGACCTCGCTGCGGCGCGCGTCGATGACCGCCAGCACGCCCGCATCCGCGCCCGCCCGCCCGGTGGCGGGCTGCGTTCCGAGCGCGAGCGCGCGCAGGGTCGAGACGCCGACGAGCTCGGCGGCGGCCGACTGGGCCAGCGCGCGGGCGGTCGCCACGCCGATCCGCAGGCCGGTGAACGTGCCCGGCCCGAGGCCGACGGCGATGCGGTCGACGTCGCCGAACGTCAGGCCGGCCTCGTCGAGCAGCTCGGCGGCGAGCGCGAGCAGCTGGGCGGCGTGACCGGGGCGCTCGCCGGGGGCCGGCTCGTGGCGGCGCTCGGCGCAATCCGCGGGGGACGGATCGGCCAGCAGCGCGACGACCGTCGCCGGCGTCGCGGTGTCGAAGGCGAGGACGATCACCGCGACACCCGCACGAGCCGGCGATCACCGCCGCGATGCTCGAGCGACACGCGCGCCACGACCCGTTCGGGGTCCAGGCCCGCGGGCGTGCCGACCTCCGGCCACTCGACGAACGCGACGCGGTCGCCGGCGAGCTCGTCGGCCAGCAGGGCGGGGTCCTCGCCGGCGAGGTCGCCGAGGCGGTAGAGGTCGAGGTGCGAGATCGGGACGTCGCCGTCGTAGCGGCGGGCGATCGTGTAGGTCGGGCTCGTCACCGGCGAGCGCACGCCGAGCGCGCGGCAGGCGCCGCGCACGAACGTCGTCTTGCCGGCGCCGAGATCGCCGGAGACGAGCACCACGTCGCCGGGCCGCAGGCGCTGGGCCAGACCGGCGGCGATCGCCTCGGTCTCGTCGGGTGCGGTCGTCTCAGTAGTCGTCGGCATCGACGGTGCGCAGGCGCAGCCCGAAGCCGACCAGCGTCAGCGCGAGACCCGTGAGGAACAGCATCCGCGGGTCCGCGCCGGTGTTCGGAAGCTCGCTGCTGGAGGCCGACTCCTCGGACTCCCCACCGGCGAGCGGGACCGGCGGCGTCGTCGTCACGCCGGCGCCGTCCTCGGGAATCGTCGACGTCTGCGCGGACGCGGACGCGGGCAGGCCGAGCGCCGCGGCAGCGAGCAGCACAGCAACGAGACGGCGAGGGACCGGCGGCACGTTCGAGACTCTAGTGGTCCGGACGGCGGCGTCCCGCGACGTTCACGCAACGAGCCGCCGCCGCCTGCGTGTTCGCGTCCTGCTGTAGCGTCGCGCCGTGTTCAGCTCAGCTCAGGCTTGCCGCCTGGAGGCCTGCGCGCGCGTGCTCGACCCGCCCGCACGGGTCGTCATGACGGGCAGCGTGCCGAACGAGGCGCTGGCCGCGATCCGCCACGGCGCGCACCCCGACGTCGAGGTGCTCGTCGTCGGCACGGGCGAGATCGCGGGCATCGAGGGATCGATCGACCTGCTGTTCATCGGGCCCGCCGCGCCGTACAGCGTCGCCGCGGAGCTGCTGCACCGCTGGCCCGGGCGCGTGGCGCCGGGCGGCCTGCTGTTCGTCCACGGCGCGTTCGCCCAGCCGCCGCTGACGGCCGCGCTGCTGCGCGCGATCGGCTCCTCGAGGGCATGGCGCTACTACGGCCGCGACGGCGCGCTGGCGGAGTACGTGCGCGCGGATCTGACGCACGGCGAACGGGTGCTCGACGCGATCGCGCAGCTCGCCCAGCTGGCGTACTTCCTGCGCCGCATGGCACGCAGACGGCTGTCGCGCCAACGCGCGTAACGCCGGGCGTCCTGGGACTACATTGAAGCCATGAAGCACACCCCGATCGACGCTCCCATCCAGAAGACCGACGAGGAGTGGCGCGCCGAGCTGTCGCCCGAGCAGTACGAGGTGCTGCGGCGGGCGGGCACCGAGCGCGCCTTCACCGGCCAGTTCGTCAACGAGAAGACCGACGGCATGTACGCCTGCGCCGGCTGCGGCGCGGAGCTGTTCTCCTCCGACACGAAGTTCGACTCCGGCACCGGCTGGCCCTCGTTCACCGACCCGGCGGTCGCCGCCGCGGTCGTCCTGCGCGACGACAAGAGCCTCTTCATGCGCCGCACCGAGGTGCTCTGCAGCCAGTGCGGCGGCCACCTCGGCCACGTCTTCCCCGACGGCCCGGGTGACAGCGGCCAGCGCTACTGCATCAACTCGGCCGCGCTGGACCTCAAGCCCGCCGGCGACGGCGAGTAGGGCGCACGGCGCCGGCCGAGCGCGCAGACCGGCGCTCCAGCGGGTAGCCCGAGCGGGAACCCGGCCAAAGGAGCGCCCCGATGCAGTACTGGTTCGCGACATCGACGGAGGAGTTCACCCCGTCGGAGATGCTCGAGCAGGCCAAGGCCGCCGAACGCGCCGGGTTCGACGGCCTGGGCACATCTGATCACTTCGCGCCGTGGTTTCCCGACGGCCAGGCGGCGCAGGCCTGGGTCTACCTCGGCGCGCTCGGGCAGGTGACGCAGAGCATGATCGGCACCGGCGTGACGCCGATCGTCCACCACTACCACCCGGGCCTCGTCGCGCAGGCGTTCATGTCGCTCGAGGAGCTCTATCCCGGCCGCGTATTCCTCGGCGCCGGCTCGGGCGAGTCGGTGAACGAGACCCCGCTGGGGATGGACTGGCCGCCCTACGAGGAGCAGCGCCGCCGCCTGGAGACGGGCCTGGAGGCGATCACGCGGCTGTGGAGCGGCGAGACCGTGACGATGGACGCGGGCTGGTTCAGCCTCAAGGACGCCAAGCTCTGGACCCGCGCCGGCACGCGCCCCAAGCTCTACGTCTCGGCGTTCGGGCCGCAGTCGGCGCAGGTCGCTGCGCGCTACGGCGACGGTCTGTGGACGCTCGGCGATCCCGAGCAGGCACCCGAGATCGTCGAGGCCTACCGCGAGGCGTGCGACGAGCACGGCCGCGAGCCGGGCGAGATCATCTTCCACGCGGGCTTCGCCTGGGCCGGCGACGGCCGCGCGGCGATCGAGGGCGCACGCCGCTGGAAGCCGACGCAACTGCCCGAGGTCTACGTCGAGGACATCGCCGACCAGGACGACATGCAGCGCCGCGCAGACGTGCAGATGAGCGACGAGCAGTTCGCCCGCGAGGGCTTTCTGATCTCCGCCGACCCCGAAGAGCACGTCGAGCGCATCCGCGAGATGGAGCGCGCCGGAGCAACCACCATCTGCCTGCAGCTGATCGGCCGCGCCGACCCGTTCGGCTCGATCCGCACCTACGGCGAGCACGTCCTGCCCGCGCTGCGCGCGGTCCGCGCGTAGTCAGAACAGGCCGAGCTGGCGATCGTCCACGGCGTCGGCCTCAGGCGCGTCGACGGGCTCGGGGCCGGGCTCCGGCCCGGCCGCCGGCTGCGGCTCGGGGATCACCGCCTCGGGCTCGGGCTCGGCCTCGGCGCGCACCGGCTGCTCGGGCGGCGGTAGCTCGAGCAGCCCCGGCAGCCGCGCGAAGTCCGCACGCAGCGTCGCCAGCAGCGAGCGCGTGTAGAGCGCCGCGGCGGGATGAAAGAGCGGGTACAGCCGCACCGCGCGCGCGCCGATGACGCGGATCTCCGCCTGGCCGTGCAGCTTGGTGATCCCGACCGGCTCGCCGCGCAGGAGCTTGGTCGCGAAGTTGCCGAGCGTGCAGATCACGAGCGGCGCGATCAGCTCGACCTGACGCATGAGGTAGTCCGAGCAGTTCTCGATCTCGGCCGGCAGCGGATCGCGGTTGCCGGGCGGCCTGCACTTCAGGACGTTGGCCACGAACACGTCCTCGCGCGTCAGCCCGACCTCCGCGAGCAGGTCCCCCAGCAGCTTGCCCGCTGCCCCGACGAAGGGGATCCCCTGTTCGTCCTCGCGCGCGCCGGGTGCCTCGCCGACGAACATGAGGCCGGCGTTGGCGTTGCCGGACCCGAAGACGACCTGGGTGCGCGTGCTCGCGAGCTCCGGACAGCGCGTGCACGAGCGCGCCTGGCGGTAGACCGCGGTCAGCTCCGCTCGGCGCTCCTCACTGGTGGCCACGGCGCGATGGTAGACATCCAGCCCGTCAGCTACTCTCAAAAGACGCGACGGCGCCAACCGTCGCGACATCCATGCACCGCGACCGGTACCTCCCTGGAGGACTGGACCGACACGATGACCCAGCAAGCACCGTTCACGTTGCCTGCCAAGGCACGCACCCCTGACGCCGTCGCCATCGTCGGCGCCGGACGCATGGGCCCTGCCCTGGCCGCCGCGCTGCGCGCGGCCGGCATCACCGTCGAGGGACCGCTGCGGCGCGGCGAACCACCCTCCGAACATGCGACCCGCGTGCTGCTCTGCGTGCCCGACGCGCAGATCGAGACCGCTGCCGCCACGCTGACACCGCGCCGCGGCCGTCTCGTCGGCCACACCTCGGGGACGGCGACGCTCGCCGCGCTCGGCGAGCACGAGGCGTTCTCGCTGCACCCGCTGATGACCGTCACGCAGAAGGACGCGTCGTTCGCCGGTGCGACCGCGGCGATCGCGGGCGCCACCGACGAGGCGCTGCGCTACGCCGGGCGGCTCGCGCGGACGCTCGGGATGCGCCCGGTGCACATCGCCGACGCCGACCGCGCCGCCTACCACGCGGCCGCCTCGATCGCGTCGAACTTCCTCGTCACGATCGAGGGTCTCGCCGAGCGCCTGGCGCGCACAGCCGGCCTCGAGCGCGAACCGCTCGTCGCGCTCGTCCGGGCGACCGTCGACAACTGGGCCGAGCAGGGTGCCGAGCGCGCGCTGACCGGGCCGATCGCGCGCGGCGACGAGGCCACGATCGCCCGCCAGCGCGCCGCGATCGCCGCCCGCCTCCCCGCGGAGCTGGAGCTGTTCGATGCGCTCGTGGACGCCACGCGCCGGCTCGCGGCCGCCCGGATGGTGACGGCGCCATGAAGACCCTGCGCACCGTCGCCGAGCTGCGCGCCGCGCTCAACGGCCCCCGCCGCGCCGGGCGCAGCATCGGCCTCGTCCCGACGATGGGCGCCCTGCACGAGGGCCATCTCTCGCTGATCCGCCGCGCTCGCACGAGCTGCGACGAGGTCGTCGTCTCGCTGTTCGTCAACCCGGCGCAGTTCGACCGGTCGGGCGATCTCGCCGCCTACCCCCGCGACGAGGCGCGCGACGAGGCGCTCGCCGCCGAGGCCGGCGCGGACGTCCTCTTCGCGCCCGCCCCGGCCGAGGTCTACCCCCGCGGATTCGCGACGACGGTCACCGTCGCCGAGGTCGCCGCCCCGCTGGAGGGCGCGCACCGCGGCCGCGCACACTTCGCCGGCGTCGCGACCGTCGTCGCGAAGCTGCTCAACATGGCCCAGCCCGACGTCGCGTTCTTCGGCCAGAAGGACGCCCAGCAGGTCGCGGTCATCCGCCGCCTCGTGCGCGACCTCGACATCCCCGTGCGGATCGAGGTCGGCGACACGATCCGCGATGCCGACGGCCTCGCCCTCTCCAGCCGCAACGTGCGTCTGCGCACGGGCGAGCGCCGCCGCGCGCTCGCGCTGCGGCACGGCCTCGACGCGGTGCGCGCCTGCCACAGCGCCGGCGAGCGCGACGCGACGATCCTCGCCGCGATCGGCCGCGCGGCGATGGCCGAGCTCGACGTCGAGCCCGAGTACCTCGAGCTCGTCACCCCCGACACCTTCGCCGCGGTCGCGAGCGTCGGCGAGCAGCCGGTGCTCGTCGCGGTCGCCGCGCGCGTGGGCGACGTGCGACTGATCGACAACGACATCCTCAACGAGGGGAACGGATGATGCAGCGAACGATGCTCAAGTCCAAGATCCACCGGGCGACGGTCACCGATTGCGACCTGCATTACGTCGGGTCGATCACGATCGACGCCGATTTGCTCGACGCCGCCGACATCCTCGAGCACGAGCAGGTGCACGTCGTCGACGTCGACAACGGCGCCCGCTTCGAGACGTACACGATCGCCGGCGGGCGCGGCTCGGGCACGATCCAGGTCAACGGCGCCGCCGCGCGGCTCGTGCACCGCGGCGACACGATCATCGTGATCTCCTACGCGCAGTACGACCGTGACGAGCTGCGCGCCCACGAGCCCCGCGTCGTCCACGTCGAGGCGGGCACGAACTCGATCCTCGACGTCGATCGCGAGGTCGCGACCCTGCTGACGTCCTCCGGGAAGGAGCGCGCCTGATGTCCACCCATCCCAGCCAGATCTCGGCGACGGCGGCGATCGACCGCCTGCCCGTCACGCTCCCGCGCCTGGCCGAGATGAAGCGCCTGGGCGACCCGATCGTGATGGTCACCGCCTACGACTTCCCGAGCGCGCGCGCCGCCGAGGCGGCCGGCGTCGACGTGGTCCTCGTCGGCGACTCGGGCGCGATGACCGTGCTCGGCTACCCGTCGACGGTCGGCGTCGAGCTCGACGAGATGCTCATGCTCGCCCGCGCCGCGCGGCGCGGGCTGCGGACGCCCTTGCTCGTCGGCGACCTGCCGTTCGGCTCCTACGAGATCTCCGACGAGCAGGCGATCGCCACCGCGCTGCGCTTCGTCAGGGAGGCGGGCTGCGACGCGGTCAAACTCGAGGGCGGCGGACCGGCATCGTGCGCCCGCGCGCGAGCGATCGTGGCTGCCGGCATCCCCGTGATGGGACATGTCGGCCTCACGCCGCAGACGGCGACGGCGCTCGGCGGCTACCGCGCGCAGGGCCGCACCGCCGACGCCGCGGCGCGCGTCGCCGCCGACGCGCTGGCGCTGCAGGAGGCGGGCTGCTTCTCGATCGTCTTCGAGGCGATCCCCGCCGACGTCGCCGAGCTGCTCATGGAGCGCATCGAGGTGCCGGTCATCGGCATCGGCGCCGGGCCCGCGACCGACGGCCAGGTGCTCGTCTTCCACGACCTGCTGGGGATCCGCGAGGGGCTGGGCGCGCGCTTCGTCAAGCGCTACGCCAACCTGCAGGACGAGATGGTCGCGGGCGTCGCCGCGTTCGTCGAGGATGTCCGGCTGCGGCGCTACCCGGCGCCCGAGCACGGCTACTCGATCGATTCCGGGGAGCTTTCTTCGTTCCGAGAGCGCCTGACGTAGAGTGCCGGGCCATGGCCCGGCTGTCGCAGATATTCGCCCCCAAGGACCGCGCGTTCTTCGATCTCTTCGAGGAGGCCGCCGCGAACGTGCTGCGCGCCGCCGAACTGCTCGACGAGATGCTGCACGCCTTTCCCGACCACGCCGACCTCGCGCGCTCGATCCTGCTCTGCGAGCAGGAGGGCGACCGGATCACGTACGACATCATCCAGCGCCTCAACTCGACCTTCGTCACCCCGATCGACCGCGAGGACATCCTCGCGCTGGCCTCGGGCCTGGACGACATCGTCGACCTCACCGAGGAGGTCGCGGACTACCTCGGCCTCTACAAGATCGAGGCGCCGATGGAGCAGGCCCAGCGCCTGGCGCACATCCTGATGGAGTGCTGCCGGCGGATCACCGAGGCGGTTCCGCGGATGCGCGGCTTCAAGGACGTCTCGCACTACACCGGCGAGATCCACCGTCTTGAGACCGACGGCGACCGGGTGACCCGCGAGGCGGTGGCATCGCTGTTCGACACCGGGATCGATCCGATGGTCGTGATTCGCTGGAAGGACATCTTCGAGCGGCTCGAAGAGGCGATCGACGCCACCGAGCACATCGCGAACATCATCGCGAACATCGTCACCAAGAACTCCTGAGCGTCCCATCAGCGACCGTGGATAGCGACATCATCCTGGTGATCGTCGTTGCGACCGCCCTCGCCTTCGACTTCACCAACGGCTTTCATGACACCGCCAACGCTGTCGCGACGTCGATCTCGACGCGGGCGCTGGCGCCGAAGACCGCCGTCGGCCTGTCGGCGATCCTGAACTTCGTCGGCGCCTTCATCTCGATCAAGGTCGCCGCGACCGTCGCCAGCGGCATCGTCAACGCCGACCTGATCACGACGACGGTCATCTTCGCCGGCCTCATCGGGGCGATCGTCTGGAACCTCGTGACCTGGTACTTCGGCCTGCCGTCGAGCTCCTCGCACGCGCTGATCGGCGGCGTCGTCGGGGCCGCGTTCGCGTCCAGCGGCACCGATGCGATCCTCGGGGCGGGGCTGCTGGAGAAGGTCGTCGTCCCGGCGCTGGTGGCGCCCGTCGTCGCCTTCCTCGCCGCCGGCGCCTGCATCCTCATCACCTACCGGATGGTCGGGCGCCTGCGGCCGGGACCGGTCAACCGCGGCTACCGCCTGGGCCAGATCGCGAGCGCGAGCCTGCTGTCGCTCTCGCACGGCACCAACGACGCGCAGAAGACGATGGGCATCATCACCCTGGCGCTGATCGCGCACGGGACGCTCGAGGGCCCGGCGCCCGACCCGCCGACCTGGGTGATCGTGTCGGCGGCGACGGCGATCGCGCTCGGCACCTACACCGGCGGCTGGCGGATCATCCGCACGATGGGCAGCAAGATCTACAAGATGGACCCGGCGCAGGGCTTCGCCGCGCAGAGCGGCGGCGCGGCAGTGCTGCTGACCGCATCGCACCTCGGATTTCCGCTTTCGACGACGCACTCGATCACGGGTGCCGTGCTCGGTGCCGGCGCCGCGAAGCGCCTGTCGGCCGTCCGCTGGGGCCTGGCCGGAAACATCGCCATCGCGTGGGTGCTGACGATCCCGGCCGCGGCCTTCGTCGGCGCGCTCACCTACGGCGTGAGCCGGATCTTCGGTGAGGGCGCGCTCGGCCCGCTGCTGATCGCAGTCAGCCTGCTGATGCTCATGACGGCGTTGTTCGGCAAGCGGATGCGGGGCGGGCCCGCGGTCGCGGCGACAGACTCATGACGATCGCGACCGACTTCGCGGCGCTGCTGGAACTCGCCTGGGCCGCGCCGCTGGCCGCGCTGACCGTGACCGTCGCGTGGGCGCTGGTGATCTGGGGCTCCACGCGCGCAGCCGACGCACGCCGCGAGGGGCGCAGCGGGCAGGCCACGCTGCACCTCGGCGTCGCCGCGATCGGCGCCGCGCTGTTCGCCGCCGCGGTGGTGTTCGGGCTGCTCGTGATGACGTCCAAGGGCTGACCGCTTTCACGCCGAAATGCAGTGCATAAGTGCCTGCAGGGGCGGTTGCAGGACGACGTAACCCTGCGCGCTGACGTGAAAAGCAGACGCCGGCGAGGCAATGTGGCTCCAATCCGAAGGAGAGGAAGCCCATGCGCCCCCTGCCAGTCAGCATCTTCGCGGCAGCCGTCGCACTGCTAGCCGCGCCCGCCGCGAACGCTCATGTCGTGCACACCGTCGCGCCCGGCGACACCCTGTGGTCGATCTCGTCGAATTCGAACATGACGACCCGCACGGTCGCGCTGTTCAACGGGTTGACCGAGAACTCGCACGTCACGATCGGCAGCCCGATCAGGATCCCGTCGATCGCCGAGGGGCAGGCTGCGTTGCGCGCCGCCGGCATCGTGCCCGCCGGGTCGAGTACCGCCGCCGGCGCCAAGGTGGCGCCTGCGACGCCCACCGCGGGCGCGCCGCGACCGCTCGGCGCCTACGTCGTGCGCCGCGGCGACACGCTGAGCGCGCTCGCCGCGCAGACCGGTGTGCCGACAGCGCAGATGGCCTACATGAACGGCCTGCACCCCGCCTCGCACCTGCTGACCGGCACCGTCATCAAGCTGCCGACCGGTGCCGCCGCGCCCACCGGGGCCGCCGCCCCGGCGCCGGCCACGCGGGTCATCCCCGCCGCGGACCCGGTGCCGACGGCCGGCCGCCTCAGCGCCGAGCAGATCAAGGCGGTCGCTGTACAGCACGGCGCCCCGGCGTCGCTGGCGGCGGCGATCGCGTGGCAGGAGAGCGGCTTCAACAACTCGATGGTGTCGTCCGCCAACGCGCGCGGAATCATGCAGGTCATGCCGGGCACGTGGGACTGGGTCAACAAGAACCTCGCTTCGAGCCCGCTCAACCCGCAGTCGGCGACCGACAACGTGCGTGCCGGCTCGCTGTACCTCGCCTCGCTCATGCGTCAGACCGGCGGCGACCGCCGACTGGCGGCGGCGGCGTACTACCAGGGCCTGTCGTCGGTCCAGTCGCGCGGCATGTTCGACGACACGAAGCAGTACGTCGACAACGTGATCTCGCTCTCGTCGCGCTTCGGCGGGTAGCCGGCCGGGGGGGGCTTCGCCCCGACCGATGCGTGCGGGGCGCCCGCGCGGTCTGAGCAAGGCCCAAGCCGACCGGGCGGAGTGCGTGATCGAGCGACACTCGCGGAGCACGCAACCCTCAGGGGTGTCGATGGATCACGCCATGCATGATCGGGCGACACCCGTCCCGGCAGCCGGGTCTCGGGGTGTCGATGGACCACGCCCTTCCCGCTCGCCCGCCCACTCCCTCATCGATGCGGTTCCTGCCGGCGCCCCGGCGATGTGGTCGACCCTCGTGGACCCGTACGCGCCGACTACGGGCCCTCGCCCTCGTACGTCACGGCGCGCAGGACCTTCGCCGGCACGCCGGCGGCGATCGAGAACGGCGGGATGTCCTGCGTGACGACGCTGTTGGCGCCGATCACGCAGCGCTCGCCGATCTCGACGCCGCTCGTCACGACGACGTTCGCGCCCAGCCAGACGTTGTCGCCGATCCGCGTCGGTCCCTTCGACGCGAAGCCCTGCCACGTGATCGGCTGGCCGGGGTCGTCGAAGCGGTGGTTGGCGTCGGTCACGAAGCAGCCGTTGGCGAGCATGCAGTGCGAGCCGATCTCGACGCGGTCCATCGCAGCGACCATGACGGCGATGTTGAGGAACGTCCCCTCGCCGATGCGCACCGTCGCGTCGTCGCCGACCGTGATCCAGACGTCAGGCTCCAACAGCGTGTTGGCGCCGATCTCGAGGCGGCCGTCGCGCAGCGACTCGAGCACGTTGCCATGCAGCGGCCAGCGTGCGAAGGCCTCACGGCGCATGAGCTCCCAGTGCAGCCGGGCACGGCTCCACGGCAGCGAGCCGCGCTGATACCAGCGCCACTTCTGCAGCCAGAGCCTGGCCTGGCGTGGGAGATCGTCCATCGCTCGGGAGGCTACTGCTGCGGCCTACTGGGACCTGGCGACGACGCGCTGGACGGACGCCGGCCTCGACAACCCGATCTCGGCCGCGCTCGCCGTCGAGCCGGTCCGACGCCCGTCAGACCGCGGCGGCGACCGACCGCTTGCGCCCGCGCGTCGCCTTCGGCGCCGCCGGCTGGACGCCGGCCTCGGCCAGGAACGCGCCGGTGTAGGAGCCGGGCGTCCCCGCGACCTGCTCCGGCGTGCCGGCCGCGACGACCTGGCCGCCCTCCTCGCCACCCTCCGGCCCCATGTCGATGAGGCGGTCGGCGGTCTTGATGACGTCGAGGTTGTGCTCGATGACGACGACGCTGTTGCCCTGCCCGACGAGCCGATGCAGCACCTCGAGCAGCCGCTCGACGTCGGCGAAGTGCAGGCCCGTCGTCGGCTCGTCGAGGATGTAGAGGGTGCGCCCGGTCGCGATCTTCGACAGCTCGGACGCGAGCTTGATGCGCTGCGCCTCGCCGCCCGACAGCGTCGTCGCCGGCTGACCGAGGCGGATGTAGCCCAGGCCGACCGCGGCGAGCGTCTCCAGCCGGCGGCGGATCTTCGGGATGTGCTCGAAGAACTGCAGCGCCTCCTCGACGGGCATGTCGAGCACGTCGGCGATCGTCTTGCCCTTGAAGCGCACGTCGAGCGTCTCGCGGTTGTAGCGCTTGCCGTGGCATTGCTCGCACGGCACGTAGACGTCGGGCAGGAAGTGCATCTCGATCTTGATCTGGCCGTCGCCGCGGCAGACCTCGCAGCGCCCGCCCTTGACGTTGAACGAGAAGCGGCCGGGCTTGTAGCCGCGCACGCGCGCCTCCTGGGTCTTGGAGAACAGGTCGCGGATGACGTCGAACAGGCCTGTGTAGGTCGCCGGGTTGGAGCGCGGCGTGCGCCCGATCGGCGACTGGTCGACCTGGATGATCTTGTCGAGCTGGTCCAGACCGAGGATCGCGGTGTGGCGGCCCGGCCGCGTGCGCGCGCGGTGCAGGCGGTTGCCGACCGCCTTGAAGAGCACCTCGTTGACGAGCGTCGATTTGCCCGAGCCGCTGACGCCGGTCACCGCCGTCAGGACCCCGAGCGCGACCTTCACGTCGACGCCCTTGAGGTTGTTCTGCGCCGCCCCGCGGATCTCGACGTAGCCGGACGGCGTGCGCCGCTTCTTCGGGATCTCGATGACCCGCGTGCGCGCCAGGAACTGCCCGGTCAGCGACTCCGCCACCGCCTCGATGTCGGCCGCCGTGCCCTGCGCGACGATCTCGCCGCCGTGCTCGCCGGCGCCTGGGCCGATGTCGACGACGTGGTCCGCGGCGCGCATGGTCTGCTCGTCGTGCTCGACGACGATGACCGTGTTGCCGAGGTCGCGCAGGCGCTCGAGCGTGCGGATGAGCTTGGCGTTGTCGCGCTGGTGCAGGCCGATCGACGGCTCGTCGAGGATGTAGAGCACGCCGACGAGCGACGAGCCGATCTGCGTCGCCAGGCGGATCCGCTGCGCCTCGCCGCCGCTCAGCGTCGCGGCCGCGCGGTCCATCGACAGGTAGCCGATGCCGACGTTCTCGAGGAAGTGCAGGCGTTCCTCGATCTCGCGCAGGATCAGGCGCGCGATGTGGCGCTCGGTCTCGGTCAGCTGCACCTCGTGCAGCCAGCGCAGCGCCGCGAACACGCTGAGCCGCGCGAAGTCGTGGATCGCCATGCCGGCGACGAGCACCGCGCGCGACTCGGGCCGCAGCCGCGCACCGCCGCAGGCCGGGCACGCGCGCATGCTCATGTACTCCTCGATCTTCTCGCGCGAGAACTCCGAGTCCGTCTCGCGATAGCGCCGCTCGAGGTTGGGGATGATCCCCTCGAAGCGCGTCTGGTAGGAGCGCCGGCGGCCGTAGCGGTTGCGGTAGGTGACCTGCACCGGCTCGCCGTTGGTGCCATACAGGAACAGGTCGCGGTCCTCGTCGCTCAACGCCGCCCACGGCGCCTCGAGATCGACGCCGTAGCGCTCGGCGATCGCCTCGCTGATCTGCTCGTAGTAGTTCGACGAGCTGTTGGCCCACGGTGCGAGCGCCCCCTCGCCGATCGACAGCGCCTGGTCGGGCACGATCAGCTCGGGGTCGATCTCGCGCTGCGAGCCCAGCCCGGTGCAGCGCTCGCAGGCGCCGTGCGGCGAGTTGAAGGAGAACATCCGCGGCTCGAGCTCGGGCATCGAGGTGCCGCACTTCAGGCACGCGAACGACTCGCTGAACGTCAGCAGCGTGGGCCGCGTGGGATCCGGGTCGTCGCGCGGCGTGAGCTGCACCTCGACGATCCCGTCGGCGAGCGCGACGGCGGTCTCGATCGAGTCCGCCAGCCGCTTGCGCACGTCGTGGCGCATGACAAGCCGGTCGACGACGACCGAGATGTCGTGCTTGAACTTCTTGTCGAGCTCGATCGGGTCCTCGAGCAGCAGCAGCTCGCCGTCGACCTTGACGCGGGTGTAGCCGTCGGCGCGCAGCTCGTCGAACTGGCGCCCGTACTCGCCCTTGCGGCCGCGCACGATCGGCGCCATGACCATGAAGCGCGTGCCCTCCTCGAGCTCCATGACCTGGTCGACGATCTGCTCGACGGACTGGCCCTCGATCGGGGCGCCGCAGACGTGGCAGTGCGGCTTGCCGACGCGCGCCCACAGCAGGCGCAGGTAGTCGTAGATCTCCGTGACCGTGCCGACCGTCGAGCGCGGGTTGCGCGAGGTCGTCTTCTGGTCGATCGAGATCGCCGGCGAGAGGCCCTCGATCGAGTCGACGTCGGGCTTGTCCATCTGCCCGAGGAACTGGCGCGCGTAGGCGCTCAGCGACTCGACGTAGCGGCGCTGTCCCTCGGCATAGATCGTGTCGAACGCCAGCGACGACTTGCCCGATCCGGACAGGCCGGTGATGACGACGAGGGCGTCGCGCGGCAGCTCGAGGCTGATGTCCTTGAGGTTGTGCTCGCGCGCGCCCGAGACGACGATGCGATCGTGCTTGGCCACTCGCCCATTGTAGGTGGGCGAACAGACGTTCCCATCCGGTCGCCTGCGCCGTCCCCGCATTGTGCGACGATCGCGTCGCGATGTTCGAGCACTTCGACCCACGCGCGCACCAGTGCGTGTCGCTCGCGTCGGCCGAGGCGCGGCGCCTGGGCCACGACGAGATCGGCACCGTGCACCTGCTGCTGGGGGTCGCAGCGGTGGACCCCGATCTGATCGGGGTCGAGATCGAGGCCGTGCGGGCGTCCGTCGTCGCGCTCGAGGGCAGCGCACCTGCCCAGGGCGACGAGATGATGCCCTTCACCGCGGAGGGCAAGGCGGCGCTCGAAGGCGCCAACGGCGAGGCGCTGCGGCGCGGGCACACGATCATCGACCCGGCCCACCTGCTGCTGGCGCTGCTCGATGCCGGCGGCGGCGCGACGCGCGCGCTGCGCGAGTCGGGCGCGATCCCCGGCGAGGTCCGCGAGCGCGCGGACGCGGTCGCCGGCTCCGCGCCGGCGCCACCGCCGGGCGGGGTGCGCGCGCCCACCGACCACGAACAGGCGCTGCGCGACGGCGATCCCGTGATGGTCGCGCTGGGCACCGACCGGCATCCGATCGGCGATCTCGGGAACCCCAGCGTCGACGCCCGCCTGCTGGAGCTGATGCTCGTCAACGAGACGCCGGCCGCGTCGCTGCTGCGCGGCCACGGGATCGACGAGGCGCGCCTGCGCGAGGTCTTCGGTCAGTCCGAGCAGCGCCGCTGACGGCGGCGGCTCGCTCCCCCTCGACGGTGGCGCAGACCTCGTCGAGCAGCGTGGCGCGGTCGCTGAGGTCGAAGTTCTCGGCCAGGTACGTGTCGGTCTCCGCGCGCGACTGGCCGTTGAGCGCCATGTTCAGCGCGATCAGGCGGGCGCCCTCGAGCTCCTCGTCGCCGGCGC
>JBBSLI010000061.1:0-21728 GCA_038255395.1 Solirubrobacterales bacterium | reverse complement strand
TCCCGGGATGCCCGGCCGGGATCTGACGGTCGGCGGTGACCCGCCTTCGTGCTGGTGGCACGGGGCGGGCGCCGGCGGGCGTCAGGCACGGTTCGGGCGCCCGGGAAACGCGCAGAACTTGCGGATGGATGTACTAGCGCGCTGCCCGGCGCGTACGCCTGGGCGCCTGGACCAGCCCCGCTCAGCTGCTGAGCTTGCGCAGCGCCGCGTCGACCTCGGGGGCGGCGGTGACCTGGCCGCGCTCGGCCTGGATCTCCAGGTAGACCTCCTTGCGGAACACCGGAATGTCGCGCGGAGCCTGGATGCCGATGCGTACCTTCTCGCCCATGATCGACAGCACCGAGATCTCGATCTCGTCACCGATCATGATGCTCTGATTGGACTTGCGTGTCAGGACCAGCATTGAAAGGCCACCCTCCTTGTCGCCGCGTCAACTCAAGCAGGTTGGCAGGCCAAACACAACCAGCCAGAAGGCCAGCGCGCAGTAGGGTGACATCGTGCCAGATCGGCGACTGGGCGCGTTCTTATAAGGTCACGTCCATGGCACGACGCTCATTGCGCCCTCATCTCAACCAAATCCGCGGTTGGGTACGACAGGGCCGCACCGATGCCTGGATCGCCCATCAACTCGAGGCGACGGTCCAGCAAATCGAGACCTTCAAGAAGGACAACGACCTTGCGCCCGCAGACCCGGACACCGGTGACGCCGTGGCGGACTTCGACGACGAGATCGACCTGCGCGCTGAGGATGACGCGCTCGTCGCGGCCGAGATCGAAGCGGCAGAGGCCAAACGCGCCGAGGAGGAGGCCGCCCGCCTCGCCGAGGAGGAGGCCGAGCGCTTGCGCAAGGCCGAGGCCGGCGAGGAGGACGAGCCCGACGCCGACCCCGATGCCAAGCCGGCACCCCGCCGTCGCGGTCGCCGCGGCGGACGTGGCCGCGCGCGCGGTCCCGCCGGTGCGCTCGAGGGCACGTTCGACCACGGCGAGGAGGGCTACGGCCTCTGGCTGGACCCCGCCGTCGCCGACAACGCGATCTACGCAGAGCACTGGGCCGGGCACCGTCCCGTCGAGGTCACGGTCGAGGAGGACCAGATCGTGATCCGCCGCGCCGGCGCCGACGCCGACTGACCGACGTTCTCGCGGGCGCCGGCGCGCGGGCCCGGAGGATCAGGGCTCGGTGCGCCGGCCACCCGCGAAGTCGCGCGCCTCACGCAGGTAGTGCAGGAACGCCGTGTCGGCGACGGTGCGCGCGTCCCAGGCCCAGGGCGCGTCGGGCGCGACCGCGGCGGCGAGATCGGTGCACCAGTCCGTGCCGCGCTCGTAGAGCTCGGTCAGCTCGTCGGTGGTGAACGTCCCGCCGAGGCGCTTGCGCAGCTCGGCGACGATCCGCGTCAGGACGAGCTCGAGCGCGGCGCGATGCTCCAGCGGGGCGCCCGCCATCCTGCGCTCACCCTCGCGCCACTGGCCCAGCGCGGTTTCGAAGCTCGTCGTCACGGGCGGGCAGGCTACCCGCCCGGGCGGAGCGCAAGCCGCACTACTCGCCGGCCGGCAGACCCCGGATCACGTAGGCCCGCTCGTCGCGCTTGACCATTCCCAGACGACGCGCCTCGATCTCGATGCTGCCGCTGGCGCGCAGCGCCCGCGAGCGCCGCACGAGCTCGGCATGCTCGCGTTGCAGCTGCGACACCTCGTCGCGCTTGGTCCTCGCCTCCTGCCAGGTCGCGAAGTACGTCCGTGCGGGGTTGATGTAGAGGTAGATCAGCAGCAGCCCGACGAACAGCAGCGCGAGCCGACCGATCCGATCCCAGCGCACGTGCGGCGCGAAGTCGGTCATTGCCCACGGGGTTCGGCCCGCGCTCGCGGACTCCTCCCGCTGGGCGCGGCCGACCGATCCGCCCGCGACTACGCGCGCAGCACGCTGCGGCCCGGGAACTCGGCCGCGTCGCCGAGCGCCTCCTCGATACGCAGCAGCTGGTTGTACTTCGCGACGCGATCTGAGCGCGACGGCGCGCCGGTCTTGATCTGCCCGCAGCCGGTCGCCACGGCGAGGTCGGCGATCGTCGTGTCCTCCGTCTCGCCGGAGCGGTGCGACATGACGGCCGTGTAGCCGGCGGCGCGCGCGGTGGCGATCGCGTCGAGCGTCTCGGTCAGCGTGCCGATCTGGTTGACCTTGACGAGGATCGAGTTGCCGACGCCCGCGTCGATGCCACGCTGCAGGCGCTGCGTGTTCGTCACGAAGAGGTCGTCGCCGACGAGCTGGACGCGGTCGCCGATCGCGCCGGTCAGCGTCTTCCAGCCGTCCCAGTCGTTCTCGTCCATGCCGTCCTCGATCGAGACGATCGGGTAGCGCGCGCAGAGGTCGGCCCAGTACGCCGACAGCTCGGCGGGGGTCAGCGAGCGGCCCTCGTGCTCGAGCACGTAGGAGCCGTCGTCGAAGATCTCGCTCGTCGCCGGGTCCAGGGCGATGAAGACATCCTCGCCCGGCCTGTAGCCGGCGCTCTCGATGCCCTTGACGAGCATCTGCAGCGCCTCCTCGTTGGAGCCGAGGTCCGGCGCGAAGCCGCCCTCGTCGCCGCCCGCCGTGCCGAGGCCGGCGTCGTGCAGCGTCCGCTTCAGCGCATGGAAGACCTCGGCGCCCATCCGCAGGCACTCCGAGAACGAGGACGCGCCCGCGGGCATGACCATGAACTCCTGGAAGTCGACCTTGTTGTCGGCGTGCGCGCCGCCGTTGAGGACGTTCATCATCGGCACCGGCAGGATCCGCGCCTCGGCGCCGCCGAGGTGGCGCCACAGCGGGACGCCGGCGTCGGCGGCCGCCGCGTGCGCGACGGCGAGCGAGACGCCGAGGATCGCGTTGGCCCCCAGGCGCGACTTGTTGGGCGTGCCGTCGAGGTCGATCAGCGCGCGGTCGAGCGCGGCCTGGTCGTCGGCGTCCGTCCCGCCGATCGCGGCGGCGATCTCGCCGTTGACGTTGGCGACCGCCGTCGTCACGCCCTTGCCGCCGTAGGCGTCGCCGCCGTCGCGCAGCTCGGTCGCCTCGAACTCGCCCGTCGACGCGCCGGAGGGAACGGCGGCGCGGCCGCTGGCGCCGGAGCTCAGCTCGACGTCGACCTCGACGGTCGGGTTGCCGCGGCTGTCGAGGATCTGGCGAGCGTGGACGCGTTCGATCTGGCTCATGGGTCTCCTTGTGAGGAATCGGCCGCCTGGTGCTCCAGGCGGTCGCGGAAGCGCTGCGCGGCGGCGCGCAGGGCAAGCTCGGGGTCGACGCGCAGCCGGCGCGCCTCGTCGACGACGGCCAGCAGCCGCTCGCCGATCTCGTCGAACGCAGCGCCGCGCTCGGCGTCGGCCGCTGGATCGGGCGTCCGCTCCAGCAGACCGGCCGTCGCGGCGCGGCGCTGCAGCTTGCGTGCATACAGCAGCGCGGGCAGGTTCTCGGGCACGTCGCCGAAGACTCCGGGTTCGCGGCCGGCCTCGGTGGACTTGATCGCGTCCCAGTTGCGCAGCACCGCGCCGGCGGACTCGGCCTCCACATCGCCGAAGACGTGCGGATGGCGGCGGATCAGCTTCTGGCGGCAGTGCTCGGCGACCGCGCCGAGATCGCCCGCGCCGCGCTCCTCGAGCAGCAGCGACAGGAAGTGGACCTGGAACAGGACGTCGCCGAGCTCGTCGAGGAGCTTGGCGTCGTCGCCCGAGTTCGCGGCGTCGGCGAGCTCGTAGGCCTCCTCGACGGTGTGCGGGACGATCGAGCGCGCGTCCTGCTCGCGGTCCCACGGGCACTCCGTGCGCAGGCGGCGCGTGAGCGCATCGAGACGGCCAAGCGCGCCGGTGATCTCAGATGGCGCGGACACAGGTGCCGCGGGAGCGGCTCAGCCCGCCGGCGGCTGCTGCGGCTGCTGCGGCTGCTGCGGCGGTGCCTGCTGCCCGGCGCCGCCCGGGACGGCCGTCGTGTTCGTCTTCGGCGCCGGTGCGTTCTTGCACTGCGACATGACGAACGCGTCGGCGCAGTTCGTCCGCGCCTTCCACTTCTTGCGCAGCGCCGTGTTGAAGTCGTCGTCGGCCTTCTGCTTGGCCTGCGCGTCGAGCTGCTGCTTGATCGCCGCGGTCGCCTCCTTCAGCGACTGCTGTTTGGCGGCGGTGATCTTCTGCACCTGGAAGACGTAGTAGCCGAACTGCGTCTTGACGGGGCCGGTGAGCGTGCCCTTCTCGGCAGCGAAGATCGCCGTGTCGAAGGACTTCTCCTGCGTGCCCTTGGCGATCCCGAGCAGCGAGCCGCCCTGGCCCTTGGAAGCCTGGTCGATCGAGTACTTCTTGGCGACGGCCGTCCAGCTCTGACCGGACTCCAGCGCCTGCTTGGCCTCGGCGGCCTTGGCCTGGTCCTTGGTCAGCACGACGCGCAGGTCGCGCGTGGCCGGCGTCGCGAAGCGCGCCTTGTTCTTCTCGTAGAACGTCGCGACGGCCTTGTCGGTGACCTTCGGCGCGCCCTTGACGGCCTTCTCGCGAAGCTTCGTGTAGACGGTGTTGAAGCGGACCTGGAACTTCGCGTCGGCGAGCGTCATCCCGGACTGCTTGAGGAAGTCCTGGAAGTCGGACTCCTTCGGGAAGGACTGCTTCTTGGCGTCCGCGAACTGCTTGTCGGCCTCCTTGGCCGTGACCTTCACGCCCTGGTCGGAGGCCTCGCCGGTAACCCACTTCTCGAGGATCAGGAACTGCATGACCTGGTCGCGCAGACCCTCGTACTCCTGCTTGCACTGGGTCTTGAACTGCGCGTCGGTCTGCTGCGGCTGACCCTTTGCAGGCTTGGGAGCGGTCTTCTTCTTGTTCGCGATGCAGGCCGTGTACTGCGGCGGCACGTAGGCGACCTTGGCCGAGCCCTGCGGCTGGCTCGTCGAAGCGGCGATGCCCAGCCAGCGGGTGAACTCGGTGCGGGTGATGCCGTCGCCATCGACGCCGGCGACGGAGTTGCCGGGGACGGCGTCACCGCATGCCGAAAGGGCGACCGTGACCACAAAAAAGGCGCCAAGCGCCGGGAGCGAACGTAGAGTAGATCTCACGATTTAGCCGATCCTAGCGAACGTGCACCCGAGACTACGTCGATTGCCGATGCTTCATACAAGCTTCTTATTTTGCGGGCTGCAGCTCACGCCGCCTCGCGTGTGACGGCGAGCAGGACGTCGGCGGCGCGGACCACCGCCGGGAAGCGCTGCTCGGGGTCGTCGGGGACGCGCACCGAGAGCTGGCTCTTGCCCGACTCGTACAGCGCGCCCGGGATCTCCGCGCGCACGCGCTTGGCGCGCGCCGAGTCGAGCTCGATCGGCGTGACGGCGAGCCGGCCGCCGCGGAATGAGACCGCGGTCGCGCCCGCCTGGCCGAGCTTGATCCGCGCGCGCTGCAGGTCGATCAGGTTGCGCAGCGGCTGCGGCAGGTCGCCGAAGCGGTCGGCGAGCTCCTCGCGCAGCAGCTCGAGGTCGGCGACGTCGACGGCGCCGGCGATGCGGCGGTGCACGTCGATCTTCGCCTGCTCGTAGGGGATGTAGTCGGCGGGCACGTAGGCGTCGACGTTGACGTCGAGGCGGACCGGTTCGGGCACCTCGTAACGCGCTCCTCCCTCGCGCTCGGAGTCCGCGCGCTCGGCCTCCGCGACGGCCTCGTCGAGCATCTGCATGTACAGCTCGAAGCCGAGCGCGGCGACGTGGCCGGACTGCTCGTCGCCGAGCAGGTTGCCGGCGCCGCGCAGCTCGAGGTCGCGCATCGCGATCTTGAAGCCGGCGCCGAGCTCGGTGTAGTCGCTCAGCGCGGCGAGCCGGTGCGCGGCCTCGGGCGTCAGCGTCGCGGCGCTGGAATACAGCAGGTACGCGTAGGCGCGCTCGCGGGCGCGGCCGACGCGTCCGCGGATCTGGTAGAGCTGCGATAGGCCGAACACGTCGGCGCGGTCGACGATCAGCGTGTTGGCCTGCGGGATGTCGATGCCCGACTCGATGATGCTCGTGCAGACGAGCACGTCGGCCTCGCCGCGCAGGAAGGACATCATCCGATCCTCGAGCATGTGCTCGTCCATCTGGCCGTGCGCGACTTCGAAGCGCATGCCGGGGCACAGGCCGCGCAGGCGCTCCGCCGTCTCGTCGATCGTCTCGACGCGGTTGTGCAGGAAGAAGGCCTGTCCGCCGCGCGCGTGCTCGCGCACGAGCGCGTGTTTGACGAGCTCTTCGTCGTATTCGCCGACGTACGTCTTGACCGGCCGGCGGCCCTCCGGCGGCGTGTTGATGACCGAGATGTCACGCAACCCGGCAAGCGACATCTGCAGCGTCCGCGGGATCGGTGTCGCGCTCATCGAGATGACGTCGACGCGCAGCTTGAGCTGGCGCAGCAGCTCCTTCTGCTTGACGCCGAAGCGCTGCTCCTCGTCGACGATGATCAGCCCGAGCTCCTTGGCGCGCACGTCGCGCGACAGGACGCGGTGCGTGCCGATGAGGATGTCGACGGCGCCGGTCTGAAAGCCCTCGATCGCCTTCTTCTGGTCGGCGGCGCTGCGGAAGCGGCTGACGTGGGCGATCGTGAACGGATAGTCCTTCAGGCGCTCGGAGAACGTGCCGAAGTGCTGCTGGGCGAGGATCGTCGTCGGCACGAGCATGAGCACCTGCCTGCCGGCGTCGGCGGCCTTGAACGCGGCGCGCAGCGCGACCTCGGTCTTGCCGAAGCCGACGTCGCCGCAGATCAGCCGGTCCATCGGGCGCTCGGACTCCATGTCGGTCTTGACGAGCTCGATCGCCTCGGCCTGGTCGGCGGTCTCGTTGTACGGGAAGGCGGCCTCGAAGGTGCGCAGCCAGTCGCTGTCGGGCGGGAAGGCCAGGCCGGTGCGGCGGCGGCGCTCGGCGTAGAGGTTGATCAGCTCGCCGGCGAGCTCCTGCGCCGCGCGGCGGGCGCGTGCCTTGAGGCGATCCCAGGCCTTGCCGCCGAGCTTTGACAGCGTCGGCGTCGAGCCGCCGCCGGTCGCGCCGACGTAGCGGCTGATCTTCGCGAGCTGGTCGGAGGGGACGAAGACGCGGTCGTCGCCGTGGTACTCGAGATAGAGGTAGTCGCGCGTGACGCCGGCGACGGTCTTCGTCTCAAAGCCCGCGAACCGCGCGATGCCGTGGTCCTCGTGGACGACGATGTCGCCCGTGCGCAGGTCGGCGAACGAGCGCAGCGCGCCGCGGCGGCGGGCACCCGCATCTCGCCCGGCGGTGCGCTCCTGACGCTTGCGCCTGAACAGCCGGTGCTCGGGCAGCACCGCGAGCTTCAGCCCCGCCGCGATGAAGCCGTCGCGCAGGTTGACGTGCGCGAAGCGCAGTGGGTTGGCGCGGTCCCAGGCCTCGCCTCCCTCGCCCTCCCCCAGCCACGACGACTTCAGCCGCGCGAGGTTGTAGGCCGCGCGCTCGCCTTCGCTGCGTTGCGGCCACGTGACGACCGTGCGGTAGCCCGAGCGCACGAGCTTCTCGAGCTCGGGCTCGGCCTCCTTCAGCGAGCGCGCGGCGAGGTCGGGCGCCTGCGCGCGGAACTGCAGCGGCTGGTCGCTGTCGTAGGACGACAGGCGCACGTGCGCGCGGGCGTCGAGCGCGGCCGAGATCTGCTCGGGCGCGACGTAGAGGTGGTGCGCGTCGGCGTCGTGGAAGGCCGCGCAGACGTCCTGCCAGTGGTCGTCGAGCGCGGGCCTGATCTCCTCCTCGGCGGCGATCAGCACGGCGGCGTCGGGCGCGAGGTCGAGGAACGCTCCGAAACGCTCGACGGGCAGCAGCTCGGCGATGTCGGGGCGATCCTCCTCGCTCTCCAGTGCCGCCATCTCCGCGAGCTCGCGGTGCTCGGCGGCGAGCTCTGCCGCGGGCGCGATCTCGACCTCCTGCGTCTCGCCGAGCGAGCGCTGGGTGAACGTCGAGAACCAGCGCAGAGACTCGATCTCGATGTCGAACAGGTCGACGCGCACAGCGCGGTCCTCGGTCGCCGGGTAGACGTCCAGCAATCCGCCGCGGGACGCGAACTGCCCGCGCTCGGAGACCTGGTCGACGCGCTCGTAGCCGGCGGCGACGAGCTGGGCCATGCACTCGTCGAGGTCGAGCAGGTCGCCGACCTGCAGCCGGAACGAGTGCGGCCGCAGCGCCGGGTCGGGCACCTTCTCGCTCAGCGCAACGGCGGACACGACGACGACCGGGGCGCCGTGCTCGCCGCCGTGGGAGTCCTCGTCGAGCAGCGCGTCGAGCGCCGCGACACGCAGGCCGACGAGGTGCGGCGGCGGCGTCAGGTGCGACTCGTAGGCAACGCCCCGGCTCGGATAGAAGCGCACCGGCCGCGGGTGCAGCCAGGCGCGCAGGTCGGCGGCGAGGTCGCGCGCCTGGCGATCGTCGCCGGCGACGACGAGCGCGGGCCGCGCGCCGTCCTCGTCGGCGATCGCCGCGAGCACGTAGGGGCGCAGCGACGACGACACGAACGCCGCGCCGCCGTCGCGCGCGAGCGTCGCGCCGTCGGGCGCGTCCGTGAGATGTGCGAGCAGCGGGCGCAGTGACATGGGCAGGCAAAGCGACCGCGCGGGACGCGCGGCCGGGGCTTCGTCCAGTGTAGATCGGTCGGTTTGTGGGAAGGTGCTCGCAAGCAACCTGGGAGGCGGGAAATGTCGGAGTTCCTCAACGCTGTCGTGCAGTCCGTCGACGAGTCCAATCGCGACAAGACGACCGCGACACGCCGCCAGCTCGTCGCAGGCGCGACGGCTGCGCTGGGAACGATCGGCGCGCTCTCGTGGGCGCACGAGGCGCAGGCCGCTCTGCCGAAGCTCAGGTCGACGGCGCCCAACACGCCGCAGACGATCGTCAACGTCGCGGCGACCGCCGAGGTGCTCGCCACGATCGTCAACACGATCGGCGCCGAGCGCGTGTCGCTGGATCCGGTGACGCTCGCGAACATCCGGGCCGCCGCGGCCGAGGAGAAGATCCACTACGAGACGCTCGTCTCCGACGCCGTCGGAGCAGTGCCGGTGACGAAGCGCATCTGGGTCCCGGACGAGGTCTTCGCGAGCGCCGAGAACCTGCTCAAGACGCTCGTCGTCGGCGACCAGGTCTTCATCAACGCCTACCTGCTCGCCGGCACGGTCTTCGCCCGCGCGGGCGGTTTCGGCGGCTCGAAGTTCGCCCGCTACGCGGCGGAGTTCATGGGCGTCGAGGCGGTCCACCGCGCGCTCGCCCTGCAGTCGCTCGGCCGCCTGGGCAACGACCGTGCGTTCATGAAGTTCGGCCAGAAGGAGGCCGTCACCGGGCTGCCGACGAGCGGCCAGGCCGGCTTCTACAAGATCACCGACGCCGTCACGGTGCTCGAGGCCGCCGGCTTCGGCTTCGGCAAGCAGAGCTCCAAGCCGGGCGCCTTCTACGACTACGACGCGGTCGCCGTGCGCACCCCGACGGCGCTGGACGCGGGCGTCAACACCGTCACGCTGTCCTAGCCCGCGGCGCCACAGCACGACCATGGAGGACGCGGACCCCGCACGGGGTGGCAAGTTATGGCTGCTGGGAGCCGGCCCCGGCGCGCCCGACCTGCTGACGCTGCGCGCCGCGCGGGCGCTGGCCGAGGCCGACATCGTCGTGTGGGGCAAGGCGCTGATGGCCGACGGCCTCGTCGAGGAGCACGCCCGCGCGGACGCCGAGCTCGTGCCGTGGCCGCCGGCCAAGATGGCCGACATCCACGCGGCCTATGACCGCGCGGCCGCGGAGGGACTCGTCGTCGCGCGCATGTTGTGGGGCGACCCCGCGCTGTTCGGCTCCGTGCGAGACGAGGTGCGCGAGGCACGTGCCCGCGGCCTCGACTACGAGATCGTGCCCGGCATCAGCGCGTTCAACGCCGCCGCGGCACGGCTGGAGATCGATCTGACGGTCGCGCCCGACTCCTCGCGTCCGCTCGTCCTGACCCAGGCGCGGGGCGAGCCGGTGGGGCTGCGCGAGCTCGCCGTGCACGGCGCGACGATGGCGATCTTCATGATCGGCGAGCGGGCCGAGGAGATGCAGCGCGAGCTGATCGCCGGCGGCTACGACGCGGCCGCGCCGTGCGCGATCGCCCACCGCGTCACGCGCGACGGCGAGGTCGTCGTGACCTGCCGCCTGGACGAGCTCGCCGCCACCGTCGCGGCGCGCGCGCTGGATCGCAACACGCTCGTCATCGTCGGGCCCGCGCTCGAGGACGAGGGCCCGATCTTCACGCCGCCGTCGTGACCGCCCGCAGCGCCGCGAGGATGGCGTCGGCCGAGCGGTCTGCGTCCTCCGCGGTCGTCTGCCAGCCGCAGACCGAGATCCGCAGCACGGCCCTGCCGTGCCAGCGGCTGGCGCTGGCGTAGCACGTGCCCTCGCGCTGGAAGCGGTCGATGACGGCGTTCGTGACGTCGTCGTCGTCGGCGAAGCGGACGAGCACCTGGTTGATGACGACGTCGTTGACGATCTCGACGTCGTCATCGTCGTCCAGCCGTGCGGCGATCCGCTGGGCGAGGTCGCAGCAGCGGTCGACGAGGTCCGCGACGCCGTCACGCCCCAGCGCGCGCACCGCCGCGTAGAGCGGGATGCCGCGCGCGCGGCGCGAGAACTCGGGCGACCACTCGCCGGGCCAGTGCTCGTCGCCGTCGTGCGCGGGGATGTAGTCCGCCGTCGAGCGCATCGCCGCGCGTTGCGCCTCGCTGTCGGCGACGATCGCGATGCCGCAGTCATAGGGCACGTTGAGCCACTTGTGCCCGTCCGTCGCCCAGGAGTCGGCCCGCTCGACGCCGTCCAGCAGCGCCCGCCGCCGCGGGCTGGCAGCGGCCCACAGCCCGAACGCGCCGTCGACGTGGCACCAGGCGCCGGCGGCATGGCAGATGTCGACGATCGCTGCCAGCGGGTCGAAGGCGCCCGTGTTGACCTCGCCGGCCTGCGCGCAGACGATCTGCGGGCCATCGTGCTCGCGCAGCGCGACCGCCAGCTCGGATGCGAGCATCCGCCCCTGCGCGTCGGCCGCGACGATCCGGATCCGCCCCGCTCCGATGCCGAGCATCCGGCACGCCGCGGCGACGGTGACGTGCGCGTGCTCGCCCGCGACGACGCGCAGCGACGGCGCGCCCTGCAGGCCGTCGGTCTCGACGTCCCAGCCGGCGTCGCGCAGAACGGCGTGCCGCGCCGCCGCCAGGCAGGTGAAATGCGCCATCTGGCAGCCCGTGACGAAGCCGACCCCGCTGCCGCCGGGCAGGCCGAGCAGCTCCAGCACCCACTCCGCCGCGACGCCCTCGGCGACCGAGAGCGCGGGCCCGACGGGATAGGCGCCGGTGTTCTGGTCCCAGCTCGACACGAGCCAGTCGGCAGCGACGGCGACCGGCAGCGCGCCGCCGATGACGAAGCCGAAGTAGCGCGGCCCCGGCGAGGCGATCAGCCCGCCCTCGACGTCGGCCGCGAGGTCGGCGATCACCGCGCGCGGATCCTCGCCCGCGTCGGTCAGCGGGCGCGCGAGACGGGCGCGCAGCTCACCGGCGGTCGCGGTCGCGCCGACCGGGCGCTCGGGGAGCCCGTCGACGAAGTCGCGCGCCAGGGCGGCGGCGTCACCGAGCACGTCGTAGCGCGGGTCCATTGCGTGTGAGCCTAGAGGTCGGTCTCGCCGAGCACGATCGCCTCGGCGGCGCGGGCGGCGTCGCCGACGAGCCCGGCGACCTCGGCCTTGGACTGGCGAAACGCGCCGAGCACGTGCGCGGAGACGATCTCGGGATCGGTCGAGTCGGGCCGCCCGACGCCCACGCGCACGCGGGCGAAGTCGGCTCCGCCGAGCTCGGCCTTCAGCGACTTCAGGCCGTTGTGGCCGGCGAGACCGCCGCCGAGGCGGGTGCGCACGTCGCCGAACGGCAGGTCGATCTCGTCGTGGATGACGAGCACGCGCTCGAGCGGGAGCCTGTACGTCCCGCGCGCGGGACCGACGGAGCGCCCGGCCTCGTTCATGTACGTCTGCGGCAGCAGGACCGCGACGCGCGGTCCGCCGGGGGCGCTGCGCCCCTCCGTCAGCAGGCCCGCGAACTTCGTCCTGGCGCGTGGGAGATCCCAGCGCTCGGCGAGCAGGCCGGCGACCTCGAAGCCGACGTTGTGCGGCGAGCCGGCGTACTTCGCGCCCGGATTGCCGAGCCCGACGACGAGCCAGTCGACCGGCGCGCCTGCCCCGCCGCGGCCGGGAAGCCGCATGCCGCTGCGCTACTCGGCGGAGTCGCCGGCGCTGTCGCCGGACGCTTCTGCGGGCGCGGCGGATTCTCCGACGACGCCGGTCTCCGCCTCGATCTCGTCGCCCTCGGCCTCGACGCGCGGCGGGCTGAGCGTCGCGATCGTGGTCTCCTCGAGATCGTCGAGCAGCGTCATGCCCGCGGGCACGGTCAGCTCGGCGAGCGTGATCGTGTCGTTGATCTCCATGCCCGAGACGTCGTGCGAGATCGACTCGGGGATCGCCGTGGGCAGCGCCTCGATGTTCAGCTCGCGCGTGATCTGCTCGAGCACGCCGCCCTCCTTGACGCCGGGCGAGTCGTCGCCGCCGGTCAGCTCGAGCGGCACGACGGCGTGGATCGCGACGTTGAGGTTGACGCGCAGCAGGTCGATGTGCAGCGTGTCGCCGCGGACCGGGTGGTAGTGCGCGCTCTTGAGGATCGCCGGGCTGACTTCGTCACCGTCGGTGACCTCGAGCACGGCGCCGGACGCGGCGAGCGCGTGGCGCAGCTCGCGGGCGTCGACGCTGAACGAGCGCGGCTCGCTGTCGCCGCCGTAGAGGATTCCGGGGACGCGGCCGCTGCGGCGCAGGCGGCGCGTGGCGCGCGAGCCCTCGGGCTCACGCGGAGAGATGGGGAGCTTCGTCGTCTGCGATGCCATGGCGACCGGGAAGGGTAGCGGACCCGCGCACGCGTCCGAACGCGCCTACTGCGCGCCCAGCTGCGGCGTCGCGGCGAACAGGCGCTGCACGTCGAACCAGGCCGGCTTCTTGGAGCCGTCGAAGCGCAGCAGGCCCTTCTCGTGGATCGGCGAGTTCGGCCGCGGGTTGCCACCGTCCCAGTTCGGGCGCACGCGAAACTCCTGCAGCGCCCAGTAGAACGAGCCGCTCAACCAGGGCTTTGAGCCGTGCACGCCGAGGTGGTAGTTCACGAAGTCCTGCTGATAGGAGAACGTGCCCTTCTCCTCGACGGGGCCGTCACGGTTGGCCTCGGCGCCGAACTCCGAGACGAAGATCGCCTTGTTCGGATAGCACGTGCGGACGGAGTCCAGGTAGGCGGACATCGCGTCGCGATCGGCGATCTGCCCGTTGGGACCGGGGTACCAGCCGAAGTACTCGTTGATACCGATGACGTCGAGCTGCGCGTATTGGGGGCGACAGCCGGCCGACGGGTAGCCGGCGACGGCGAGGCCGACCGGGCGCGACGGATCGAGCGCCTTCGCCTGGCGCACGGCGCGCTCGATGTAGTCGCCCTGCACGGGACCGGGCCGCGCCGACAGCTCGTTGCCGATCGACCAGAGCATGATCGACGGGTGGTTCTGGTTGGCGAGGATGTTCGTCTCCAGCTCGCGTGCGGCGAGCTTGCGCACCGTCTCGCGCTTGAGGTACTGCGTCTTGACGGCGTAGACCGGGATCTCCGACCAGACGAGCAGGCCCAGGCGATCGGCCAGCTCGTGCATCTCCGGGTGCAGCGGATAGTGCGAGCGGATCACGGTGCCGCCGAGCTCCTTGGCCTGGGCGACGATCTGCGCCCGGCGCTCGCTGCCGATCGCGAAGCCTGCGACGGGATCGTCCTCGTGCAGGCCGACGCCACGCAGGTTCAGCGCGCGACCGTTGAGCGTCAGCTTGCCGCCGGACACGTCGATCGAGCGGATTCCGCTCTTCAGCGAGTAGCCGAGCACGCGCCGGTTGCCGGCGCGCACCGTGAAGCGCGCGCCGTACAGGTGCGGGCTGGCGGGCGACCACAGCCGCGGTTTCGGCACGCGGATGCGCGCCTGGAAGCTCATGAAGTCCTTCGCGCCGACGCGGCGCGTGCCGAGGTTCATCGGGCGCCCGCCGAAGCTGCCGGTGACGCGCACGCTCGTCGTGGCGTCGCCGTAGTTGCGCACGACGACGCGCGCGAGCACGCTCGCGGCGCAGGTCGCGCAGGGCAACTTCGGGCGCACGACGAGGCTCGTGATGTCGACACGGTCCACGCGCTGGAGGTAGACCTCGCGCAGCAGGCCGCCGTAGTTCCACCAGCCGCCGGCCGGGTCGCCCGAACCGGTCAGGCCGGAGGGCGGGAAGTCCGACCGCAGGCGGCGGTTGTCGACGCGCACGACGAGCCGGTTGGTGCCCGTGCGCTTGAGGACGCGGCGCGGGATGCGCACGTCGAACGGCAGGTAGGCGCCGGTGTTGCGGCCGATCGGCTTGCCGTTGAGCCAGATCTGGGCGCGGTAGTTGACCGACTCGAAGCGCACGAGCCAGTCCATCCGGGAGCGGCGGTCGGGCAGGCGGAAGTCCTTGCGATACCAGCCGACGGTGCCCGTCATCGAGGCGACGGAGTTGTCGCCGGCGTTCCACGCGTTGGGGACGGCCGTCTTGGCCCAGCCGGCGGTCGTCGTCTGGCGCTGGAAGCGCTGCTTGGAGCCTTGGCCGTCGTCGAGCCGGAACAGCCAGTCGCCGCCGAGCAGGTAACGGTTGTCGGGCCCGTCCTTGTAGATCGTCCCGCGCGTGATGCCGTCAGCCGCGACAGCGGTCGCGGGCGCGACGGACGCCGCCACGGCGAGCAGCGTGAGCGTGAGCGTGGGTGCGAGGAGGAGGCGGTGCATTTGTCGGCGCACAACACCGCCTGTCGCCCCGAGTTGTGCTCATTGCTCCGGGTTCGCCGGGCAGCTCGATTCGCGGCCGATCGGGGCTGTGACGCGCAGGAGGCTAACGGTCGCCCCGGCGAACACGTTGCCCTTGCGCCGCACGAGGACGCACTGCACCGTCGTCAGGCGCCCCGGCGTGAACCAGACGACGCGGGTGAAGCGCGTCCGCGACGAGAGCGCGTGGGCGGTCTGCGACTGGTACAGCGCGATCTTCAGCTCACCCGCAGCGCGCAGCTTGTCGGCGTTGTGGCGCGCGACGGCGACGCAGCGCTCGTCACAGCCCTCCAGACGGCTCAGCATCGCGTCGGCGTCGCCGCGGATCTGGGCCTCCAGCAACGTCGTGACCTGGCCGCGCTCGACGGTGTCGTTGTTGAGCCAGCGTGCGACGAACAACGAGATCGCGAGGACCGCGACGACGGCCGCGGCGATGAGGATCGGGCGCTTCACGAGCGCCCATTGTGGTGGCTTCGTCGCGGTGGCGCGGCGGCCGGCTGCGGCGGCCGGTCAGCCGGCGCGGTGGAAGTCGTCGCCGTTGAGCTCGAGGAAGCGCATGACCGACGCGTCCTGGTGATCGAGCCACTTGGCGGTACGGCGCGCGTGGACGGCGGCGCGCTCCTCGAAGTCCTCGAGGCAGCTCTCGGGGTCATCGTGCAGCTGGTAGACGTGCGCGAGGTCCTGCTGGGCGCAGACGATGCCCAGCGGCGGGCGGCCCTCGGCGAGCGTGCGGGCGCCGCAGACCGCGGCGACGAAGAGGCGGCGCTCGGGCGCCGACAGCGCGATCGGCATGAGGCGGTGGGCGGGGAGCTTGACCTCGAGGTCGACGGAGCGGTCGATCGCCACGTTGCCCCCGGTCGACGATGCGAGCGGGCCGGCCCATACGGCGAGCACGTTGTCGGCGGCGACGATCGCGTCGCGCAGCGCGCGCGCCTGGGCGGCATAGAGCTCCTCGGCCTCGTCGCGGCTGCCGGCGTCGGCGAGGTCGAGATCGCAGGGGACGCGCAGCAGCTCGGAGGCGATGACGGCCGAGCCGGCGCCGCGGCCGCCGTTGGCGACGTAGGTCTGCAACGTGCCGAGGTCGCGGCGACCGTGGAAGATGACGGTCAGGGCTTCGGAGAGCGGCAGCTCGGAGACCTTCAGGGCGACGGCCGCGCACGCCTCGGCGTCGGTGAGCGCGCGCTGGAGCAGATCGTCGGCGTCAGTCATGGCGAGCCTTCCTTGGATTCCGACTCATGGTGACGTGCGGGGGGTACCCTCCGCAACCATGAAGCTGCTCTACAAGCCCTTCGGAATCATCATCGGCATCATCGCCGGCATCCTTGCGCGGCAGGTCTTCAATCAGATCTGGGGCCGCATCGACGATCGCGAGCCTCCGAAGGCCACCACCCAGGAGGCCTCGTGGGGCAAGGTACTCGGCGCGGCGGCGGTACAGGGCGCGACGTTCGCGGTCACGAAGACGGCCGTGAATCGCAGCGGCGCCAAGGGCTTTCAGTGGCTGACCGGGATCTGGCCGGGCGAGAAGCGGGCCGAGAAGGAGTAAGGGCCCGCGAATCAATTCGTGGCGTGTTCGGGGCCAGGATCGTGGATGCCCAGACGGTCGACCGACGGCCCGGGAACACCGGTGGTATTGCGGGGCCGGCGGGCGGCCGGCCGGCGCCGCGAGACGGTTCCGGAACGCGTCGGTACTTGTTTCGCGGGGCCTAAGCACGCTGGACGAAGGTTGGACTGCGACGAGGCGCTACGCCCGGCGCACGACGAAGCCGCGCTCGGCGAGCACGGTCAGGTCGTCTTCGAAGGCCGCGAAGTCGCGGGCCTTCAGGTGCTCGACCGGCACGCCGTTGGGCCCGCTGCGGCGCAGCCAGCTGCGCAGCGTCGGCGCGCCGACGCGATCGGCCGCCTCGGCGGTCAGCGCGAGCAGGATCGCGAGTTCCGGCCGGTGGTCGAGCTCGTCGGTGATGATCGCCAGCGGGTCGACGGCGAGCACCTCGCACAGCTCGTCGTCGGTGAGGCCAAGGCGCTCCATGAGCGCGACGGCGAGCGAGTCCACGCTCAGAACAGCTGGTTCTCGGAGACGGGCCGCATAGCGGGCAGATTAGCCGTGCGCGCTGGATTCGTTGCCGCTGGCGGGGGGCTGAGAACCGCTCGGGATCGGGGGCGAGTGCAGCGCCAGTGCAGCGCGGCCTACCGGACCATCCGGTAGTAGATCTCCTTTTCGATCTGAAGCTTGGGGTCTGGAATAAGTCGATAGCCACGCCGCTCCCAGAACCGCCGGCCACGGTCGTTGTCCACATGGCACGTCAGCGTGAGGGGCATTCCCTCTTCGGAGTCAGCATGACCGCGTGCGGCCATTTCCAGGCTGGCGTAGACCACGCCTGCAATCTTCTGACCGTTGCCGTCCGTCACCCCTTGGTACCCGACATCTACACCGAACCACTCGACCTCGATGTGCCGCGCGGCGCTCGTCGTGCCCAAGGCGTCGACATGCGACCAGGTCCCGTAGCCGACGAACCTCGCGGGATCGCAGTCTTCGTCGACGGCAATGATCGTTTCGCTGCCGTGCTTGGCCAGCGACTTGCCCCAGATCCACTTCGTGATCCAGTTGGCTACATCAACGTGGTACTCGCCGGGCCCGCAGTCGAATCCCTGGACGAGGTCTCGATCCTCCTCACGGAGCCTGCGAATCCGGAGGCGGATAACGCTCGCGGGGTGCTAGTCGTCAAGCGGGAGGGGCGCTTCGGACAGCGGGGTACGGGCCGCCACAGCCTCGTCGATGACTCGGACCTGGCGCGCGGTGTAGTACCGAGGTCCGTGTCGCATCGCCTTCTGCGAGCCGTAGAGCACGGGCCACTCGTCGAGTTCGACCCAAGCCGTTTTTTCGTCGTCCGCGATATGCAGAGGACGTTCTAGAACGGCTGGACTACTCATCTGCGCTCACCCCTTGGTTATCGGCATCACTGATCTTGCTTTGAAGCGCTGCGACCAGAGTACCCATTTCTTCTCGGGCTGCGCGCCAAAACTTCGGTGCCTCTTCAGCAAGATTCACCGCCGGATCTGCGGCAATCGTGATCTTGCCATCCGAGAACAGGGAGACATCTGCGAACCCATCCCAGTCGTCGGATGCCTGGCGCCGCTGAAAGCCCGTCCTGCTCACGCTTCGTGTCAGCCGCTCCTCCGCTTCGTGCGCTCGGATGATTCCGAACTCGACCTGGCCGCTAGCTGCTGGATGACCTGGCATGTCGAAATCAACTAGCACTGCCCAGTCCCCGAAGTGGATCCCGGGGGTATCAAGCGGGCACAGAATCGAGCCGTACGCGCGTTCGATCGCCACCCCGAACGGCAAATCGAGAGGCGCAAGATGCTGGAACGAGGCGACTACATTGCGCGGCTGCTTTGGCTCGATGCTCGATAGGGCGAGCTCAACTGCTGACCACGCCCGCCCTGGATCCGCACTGGGCGCCGAAAGCTGTAGCTCGAGTCCACCCTGGCCGACTCGCAAGAGGTCTCTCGACTCAAAGAGTCGTGCCTCGACGAAGTTTTCCTGGAAGCGAAACGCCCGGAGCATTCCCCGGTCATCGAACGACTGCAGGATTGAGACGCGTCGTTCGTAGAACCGCAGTTCGGGTCGCCAGGTCAGCTCGATCGACTGTGTGTACGGTGCGACCACTCGATACCAACTCTACTTCCGCGCCGACGCCGAGGCCGCCGACGCCAGGTCGCCGTCAAGCAGAACCGCAGCCTCCGCCTCATTGCCCCAGCATGAGATGGCCTTAACGGCCCAGCGTGATCGCCACGACGAGTGCCCCATGTAGCTACTCAACGCCTTCGCGTTGACGCCGGCAGCGATGGCGAACGACGCGAACTTATGCCTACAGTCGTGCAAGGTCAGCAGCGTCTGACGCGCAGCCGCCCAGGCCGTGTCTGCGCGCTCCTGAAGCCGGTCGGCACGGAACGAACACCCCGGCGCGAGCCCGAAGCACAGATCGACGCCGTGAGGCTGGCGCAGGCGCTCGACGGACAGGTGCTCATCCAGCATCGCGATGATCGGCACGCGCCCCCGGATGCGTTTCTTCGTGACGGCGACGCACTGCTCGCCCGAGATCCCAGGATCGCGCCACGTCGATCGTCCCGGCCTTCAGGTGGCGCTCAGAACAGCTGGTTCTCGCCGCCGAAGACGTCCGACACCGAACTATCGCTGAAGATGCTGCGGATCGAGTCGGTCAGCAGGTCGGCGCAGGAGAGGACCTTGATGGTGTCCGGCGCGCCGGCGCGCAGCGGGATCGTGTCGGTGACGACGATCTGCTCGAAGCCCGCGGCCTCGAGGTTCTCGAAGGCGTTGCCGCTCAGGACGGGGTGCGTGGCGGCGGCGTAGACGGCGCGGGCGCCGGCGGCGAGCACGGTCTGGCTGGCGACCTTCAGCGTGCTCGCGGTGTCGATGATGTCGTCGACGATGACCGCCGTCTTGTCCTTCACGTCACCGATGACGTAGCCGATCTCGGCGACCTGCTGGGACGGGCGCTCCTTGTCGAGGATCGCGAGGTCGGCGCCGAGCTTGGAGGCGAACTTCTTGTTGAGCTTCACGCGGCCGGCGTCCGGCGCGACGACGACGAGGTCCTGCAGCTTGAGGTCGCGGAAATACTGGGTGAGGATGAACAGCGCCGTCATGTGGTCCACCGGCTTGCGGAAGAAGCCCTGGATCTGGCCGGCGTGGAGATCCATCGTCAGGACGCGGTCGGCGCCGGCGCGCTCGAGCTGGCGGGCCACGAGGCGGGCGGAGATCGGCTCGCGCGGCGCGGACTTCTTGTCCTGCCGGCTGTAGCCGAACCACGGCACGACGGCGATGACGCGATGCGCGCTGGCGCCGACGGCGGCATCGATCATGATCATGAGCTCCATGAGCGCGTCGTTGGGCGTCATGCCGGCCGACGGGTTGGCGCACGTCGGCTGGACGATGAAGACGTCGGCGCCGCGGATCGACTCGCCGTAGCGGCAGTAGACCTCGCCGTTGGTGAACGTCTTGAGCTCCACCGGGCCCGGCTTGATGCCGAGCTTGTCGGCGATCCTGGCGGCGAGACCGGGGTTCGCGCGACCCGAGAACAGCATCAGGTTCTTGTCGTAGCCGAGCTCGAGGCGCGTCGAGGGACGCGCTGGCTGCGGCTGCACCGTGCTCATCGCTTGATCGAGTTTACGACCCGGGGCGGCAGAACCCCGGTGCCACCCGTCATGACTTCTTCGGGCGCTTGCGATCGGCGTAGCCCTCGATGTTCGTCTGTCGCTCGCGAGCGACGCCGAGCGCGCCGGGCGGGACGTTCTTCGTGATCGCGGAGTTGGCGGCGGTGAACGCGTCGTCGCCGAGCGTCACGGGCGCGATCAGCGTCGTGTCGACGCTCGTGTGGACGCGATCGCCGATCGTCGTGCGGTGCTTGTCGACGCCGTCGTAGTTGGCGGTGATCGTGGCGGCACCGAGGTTCGTGTCCTCGCCGATGTCGGCGTCGCCGATGTAGGACAGGTGCGGCACCTTGCTGCCGCGGCCGACGTCGGAGTTCTTGATCTCGACGAAGCTGCCGGCCTTCGCGCGCTCGCGCAGGACCGTTCCGGGACGCAGATAGGCGAACGGGCCGACGGTCGCCCTGGACTCGATCTGCGCGCCGACGACGTAGGAGTGCGGGATCGTGACCTCGTCGTGCAGCGTGGCGTCGATCAGCGTCGTGAGCGGGCCGACGCTGCAGCCGCGCCCGATCGTCGTGGCGCCGCGCAGAAACGAGCACGGCTCGACGACGGTGTCCTCGCCGATCGTGACGCCGACGTCGATCAGCGTCGAGGCTGGATCGACGATCGTCACGCCGGCGCGACCGTGGGCATCGTGGATGCGCCGCTGGGCGATCGCGCGAACCTCGGCGAGCTGCACGCGGTCGTTGATGCCCAGCGCCTCGTCGGCATCGGGCAGCACGTGCGCCCTGACCGCGAGGCCGTTGCGGCGCAGCGCGGGCAGGACATCGGGCAGGTAGAGCTCGCCCTGGGCGTTGTCGGACGTGATCGCCCGCAGTGCGACGAGCAGGGCGGCGCCGTCGAAGGCGAAGATCGAGCTGTTGACCTCGTCGATCTCGAGCTGCTCGGGCGTCGCGTCGCCGGCCGTCTTCGTCTCCACCACGCGCTCGACGTCGCCGTCGGCGCCGCGCACGACGCGGCCGTAGCCGGTCGGGTCGGCGAGGATCATCGTCGCCATCGTGGCGGCGGCCCCCGCCTGCTCGTGCGCGGTGACGAGATCCTCGAGCGACTGCGCCGTGATGAGCGGAGCGTCGCCCGGCATGACGACGACCGTCGTTCCCGCCTCGATGTGGTCCGCCGCTGCGCGAACCGCGCCGCCGGTGCCGTCGGGCGTGGGCTGGATCGCGGTCGTCACGTCGCCGGGCAGGTGTCCCTCGAGCGTGTTCGCAACCGAGTCCACGACGACGATCCTGTCGGCGCCCGCCGCGCGCGCCGCGGCGATCGGCCACCACACGAGCGGCCGCCCGCAGAGCGGGTGCAGCATCTTGGGAAGCTCCGAGCGCATGCGTGTGCCCTGGCCTGCGGCAAGGATGACGGCGGTGAGGGCTGGCATGGGGGCATCCTAGGGCTAGTCTTCTCGTGGGCCGACCGCCCGATTTACTGGGGAGTGGTGTAACGGCAGCACAGGGCTCTTTGGAAGCTCTAGACCAGGTTCGAATCCTGGCTCCCCAGTCGCGTTTGCGTCCGATGGCAATACGAACATATGTTCCTACTCGATTCTCCTGGATACAAACTTCTAGTTTCCGGTGCGTTCAGCCGCCGGTCCTGGCAGCCGATTACGTTCGGTAGATGCCTCTGCCGATGTGCTCTAACCCCGCGCACCGCAGCGGGGTCGTGGTGCGTGCT
>JBBSLI010000060.1:0-22273 GCA_038255395.1 Solirubrobacterales bacterium | reverse complement strand
GGATGCCGGCGCCGCCTGGCAAGATCCGATCCCCGCCCGCCCCGAAGGTGTGGCTCAGCCACATCGAGCGTCCGAGGACGCCGCCAGGCGGTGATCGGCGCCCGGGGTTTCCGGTGGACTGTTATGAGACGGGCCACTAGTAGTGCAGCGTTCCTTGCGGAACGCTGCACTAGCTCCTACCCGTCCTCGCCGGCCGCGAACGACACGATCGAGGAGTCGATCAGCCACTCCACCGGCGCAACGTCGTCGGTGTACACGCGACCGCCGGGCAGGCGCGGCTCGACGCGGCCGGCGGCCTCCAGCGCGAGCGGCCGCAGCTCGTCGGGCAGCGTGGCAGCGTTGCGCCGCAGGCGCTCGGCCGAGGCGTCGGCGCTCATCGTCCCCAGCAACAGGGTGTTGACGGGCTGCGACGGGTCGCGCAGGACGGTCGGGAACACCGACGCCATCGTCGCGCCGAGCACCCGCTCGAGGTCGTCGGAGCCCTCGGGGTGGCCGGCGTTGACGACGACGACACCGCCCGGCGCCAGGCGGTCGCGGGCGAGCTCGAAGAACTCCCTCGTCGCCAGGTAGAAGGGAATGTACGGCTGGCGGTAGGCGTCGACGAAGATCGCGTCGTAGCGCTCCTTCGTACGGCGCAGGAACGGGCGCGCGTCGGCGGTGTGCGTGCGCAGCCGCGGCGCGCGCATGTCGAAGAAGCGCCGGCCGATGTCGCTCAGCTCGCCGTCGATCTCGACGCCGTCGATGTACGTCTGCGGGAAGAAGTGGCCGTAGGCGCGCGCGGTCGTCCCGGCCGCGTTGCCGAGGATCGCGATCCGCCCCGGCGGACGGTCCTGGGCGGCGAACGGGACGATCATGTACTCGTCCCAGATGTTGTCGGTGAGGTAGGAGTTCGGCCGCCGCAGAGAGTGCACGGCCTGGCCCTCGTTGAGCTCGAGCAGGCGGGTGCCGTCGGCCCGCTCCACGACGCGCGCGTACTGGTACTCAGTGTCGGTCTCGTGGATGACGGACGCGCCCGCCTCCGTCTCGCCCTTGACCGTGCCGAACGGCAGCACGAGCAGCAACGCCACCAGCGCCGGGGCGAGCAGCAGGCGGCGCTTGGCCAGCCCGTAGACCGCGATCAGCACGAGCGCGAGCCCGTAGACGATGAACGTGCGGCGCGTGCCGATCAGCGGGATCAGCAGCAGCGCCGAGGAGAAGGTCCCCAGCAGCGAGCCGACGGTCGAGATCGCGTACAGGCGCCCGGAGACGGTGCCCGCCTCCGCGACGTCGGCGACCGCCAGGCGCAGCGCATACGGGGCGACCGCGCCGGAGATCAGCACCGGCGTCGCGATCAGCACGGTGACGCCGAGCAGCGAACCGACGAAGGCACCGGCCGAGATCGAGTCCAGCGCGTCGATCGCGACGCCGAGGAACGGGTCGGCGACGAACGGCACGACGGTCAGCAGCAGGCCCGACAGCAGCACGATCCGGTACAGGCCCTCGCGCGTCGGGTTGCGGTCGGCGAGCTTGCCGCCGTACCAGTAGCCGATCGACAGCGCGACGAGGACGATCCCGATCGTGTTCGCCCAGACGATCGTGGAGGCGCCGAAGTACGGCGCCAGCAGGCGTGCGGCGGCGATCTCGGCGCCGAGGATCGCGACGCCGACGACGAAGACGATCAGCGCAAGCGGCGGTTCGGGGAGGCGGCGCATCGGGGGCACGAGGGTATTCGGCCCCGCGCGCCCACAGGTTCACCGTGCGCTTCATCCAGCCGCTGCGCGGCCGCCACGAATGCGTTGCACGGCGATTCGTCCGCGCCCCCGCCTAGGGTCCGCAGGCATGCGGACGAGGGAGCTTGCAGGGATCGACAAACGGGCGCTATGGCACCCGTTCACGCAGCAGCAGGGCTGGTGCGAGGAAGAGCCGCTGATCATCGAGCGCGCGCAGGGCTGCACGCTCTACGACACCGACGGCAACGGCTATCTCGACGGCGTCTCGTCGCTGTGGTGCAACGTCCACGGCCACGGTCATCCCGCGATCGACCGCGCCGTGCGCGACCAGCTCGACCGCGTCGCGCACACGACGATGCTCGGCCTCTCGCACCCCGGTGCGATCGAGCTCGCCGAGCGGCTCGTGCAGATCGCCCCGCGCGGCCTGGAGCGCGTCTTCTACTCCGACAACGGCTCGACCGCCACCGAGGTCGCCCTGAAGATGGCCTTCCAGTACTGGCGCCATCGCGAGATGCCCGAGCGCGACGGCTTCATCTGCCTGCGCGACGCCTACCACGGCGACACGATCGGCTCGGTCTCCGTGGGCGGGATCGACCTCTTCCACGCCTGCTTCGGCCCGCTGCTGTTCGACGCCTGGCAGGCCGAGCCCGGCGACACCGCGTCGATGGCGGCGCTGCTGCACGAACACGCCGGCCGCGTCGCCGCGGTGATCGTCGAGCCGCTCGTGCAGGGCGCGGCGGGCATCCTGACGCACCCCGACGGCTATCTGGCCGACGTCCGCGCGCTGTGCGACGAGCACGACGTGCTGCTCATCTGCGACGAGGTCGCGACCGGCTTCGGGCGCACCGGGACGATGTTCGCCTGCGAGCAGGAGGGCGTCGCGCCGGACCTCATGTGCGTCGCCAAGGGCCTCACCGGCGGGTACATGCCGCTCGCCGCGACGCTCACGACCGAGCGCATCTACGAGGCCTTCCTCGGCAACCACGAGGAGCTGCGGACGTTCTTCCACGGCCACACGTACACGGGCAACCCGCTCGCCTGCGCGGCCGCGCTCGCGACGCTCGACGTATTCGAGCGCGAGCGCACGCTCGAGGCGCTGGCGCCGAAGATCGCGCTGCTGCACGACATGCTCGACGAGCTCGTCGCGCCGCTGCCGGGGGTGCGCGAGATCCGCCGCCGCGGGCTGATGGTCGGGATCGAGCTGCGCGAGTTCCCGCCGCAGGAGCGCATGGGTCACCAGGTGACGCTCGCCGCGCGCCGCCGCGGCGCCGTCATCCGGCCGCTCGGCGACGTCGTCGTGCTGATGCCGCCGCTCGCGATGAGCGCCGACGAGATCAGCCACCTCGTGCAGATCACCGCGGCCTCGGTGGCCGAGGCGACGGCGCGGCCGGTGCTACTGGCCGCGGCCTGACGCGGAGCGCAGGCGCTCCTGCGCCTCGCTCTGCCCCGCCGCAGCGGCCTTCTCGATCAGCTCGCGGGCGCCCTCGGGGTCCTCGTCCTCGGTCAGCCTGGCGAGGTTGTACATCGCGTCGGCGTCGCCCTCCTCGGCGGCGCGCGCGTACCAGCCGATCGCGCTGTCGCGGTCGGTGCGCTCGTGCAGCAGGCCGAGGTTGAACATCGCGATCGGGCTGCCGCGCTTGGCCGCCTGCTCGTAGCGCCTGCGGGCGGCGTCGGGCGCCTGTGCCTGGTCGAGCACGCCGAGCTTGACCATCGAGTCGACGTGGCCGGCGTCGGCCGCGCGCTCGAACCAGCCCCGCGCGGCAGCGGGATCGCGCGGCTCGACGGACAGGCCGGTGATGTACATCGCATGGGTGTTGCCGGCCTCGGCGGCGCGGCGGAACCACTCGCGCGCGGCGGCCGGGTCCTGCTGCGCGGTGACGGTCCCGAGGAACAGCATCGCGTCGGCGTCGCCCTGCGCCGCGGCGGCTTCGTAGCGGCGGTGCAGCGTGCGCTTGCTCGCCTTGCTGATCAGGCCCATGACAGAACTCTAGATTGGTGGCTGCGCGCCTGGTTCACACGCCGGGTCGCGCGCTCCGGCGGCTCAGCCGTCAGGACGCGCCGCTGGCCTCGACCGAGCGTCAAGGGCGCTCGATGATGACCATCGGCGACTTCACGACCGCCGTGGCCGGCTGGCCGGGCCTGAGGTCGAGCTCGTCGGCCGCCTCGCGCGACATCAGCGACACGATCCGAAACGGGCCGCACGCGAGGTCGATCTGCGCCATCACGCCGTCGCGCTTGACGTCCACGACGACGCCGGGCATCCGGTTGCGGGCGCTCGAGCGCGAGTTCGTGCCGCGCTCGCGCAGAACCCGCGCCAGCTCCGCGGGAGCGAGCACGCGGGTGGTGCCGCGGCGCTCGAAGGCGATCCGGCCGTCGCGCTCCCAGCGGCGCAGCGTGTCGACGCTGACGCCGAGCGCCTGCGCGGCGACGCCGATCCGGATTCCCTCGTCCATCGTGGCGAGCCTATCTCGTGCCGAGCGCTTACCCGCACCTCGAGCCCGCCCATGAGCGCCGATCCGCGGACGCCGACAAGCGGCGCGCCGGGCGCGTGTCAGTCCTCGTAGGGCGTGAAGTCCTTCTTGCGTGCGCCGCAGACCGGGCAGAACCACGTGTCGGGGATGTCCTCGAACGCCGTGCCCGGCGGAATGCCGCCGTCCGGATCGCCCTCTTCGGGGTCGTAGATGAAGCCGCAGGACTCGCAGATCCAGCGGGTGATGGCGGTCTCGGTCGTCATGCGCTTGAGGCTAGTGGGTCTTCTCGGAGCGGGGCGCGTGGGTGCCGGGATGCCGGCGCCGACTGGCAAGAACGCAAAACCGAAGGTGTGCCTCTGGCACATCGAGCGCCCGAGGACGGCGCCATGCGGTGATCGGCGCCCGGCAGCTCGCGTGCACCGTTTCGAGAAGGGACACCGGGCGATGCGTTCGCGCTACGGTCGCCTCGTGCAGGATCGCCCGACGATCGCCGCCCGGCTGCGACGCGAGGGACCGCCGACCGCGCCGCGCGAGTCGGCTTCGGTGATCGTCGTCCGCGACGGCGACGGCGCGCTGGAGCTGTTGCTCGTGCAGCGCAACCCCGAGCAGCGCTTCATGGGCGGTTTCTGGGTGTTCCCCGGCGGCGCCGTCGACGCCGGTGAGACCCATCGGGCGACGGCGGTGCGCGAGCTCGCCGAGGAGGCCCGCGTCGGCGGCGTGGACGCCGCGGCGCTCGTGCCGTTCAGCCGCTGGATCACGCCCGAGGCGATCCAGACGCGCTTCGACACGCATTTCTTTGTCGTGCGCGCGCCGCGGGACGCGCAGCCGCGCGTCGACGGACGCGAGTGCGTCGACCTGCGCTGGACCACGCCCCGCGCGGCGCTCGACGCCTACGCCGCCGACGAGCTGGCGCTCGTGTTCCCGACGCTGAAGCTGCTCGAGAGCCTGGAGCCGTTCTCCAGCGTCGATCGACTGCTCGCGCATGCCGCCGGACTCGACGTGCAGCCGGTCCTCCCGCGCGTCGTGCAGGGCGGCGGGGAGCCGCGCGTCCTGCTCCCCGGAGAGCCCGGCTACGAAGGCCAGGAAACGTAGGAGCGCGTCATAAAGGCTGTGCAGAATCTGCAGCTTTGACGAACCGCCGTGATTGCGGCCCGATGCGGGATCGCGCAGCGACACTGCAGACGGGCAAAAGACCTGCAAAAAGGCAACGTCCCTGGGGTACCCCAGGCGACGACGGGCGCGTGAGAAGGCGCACACTGGGGTTGACCATCGCAGCCGCTCTTGCGTAAGGTTGCAGCCGGAAGCACTCCTTTTTCTGCAGACCACGAGGGTCTCGGATCGAGAAGGCAGGGACATTTATGTGTCTGGGGCAGTCGGGGCAGCCGCAGGGGGCGGACGCCGAACATCGCGGTGCGGTCACATGTGGCCGGCACGACATCGGGGCCGAACGCGCTCTCGAGCGTCGGCGCCTGCTGGTGCATGTGCGCACGGACATCATCTCCGGCCTCGAGGAGCTTGTCGATCCCGCCGCCGCTCCCGCCGAGCTGATCGCGCTCGCCGACCTGCATTCCCGCCGCCTGCGCGCCGAGCTCGAGTCGCCTGACGACAGCACCGCGCTCTTCGGCCTCGCCGGCGTCGACGATCCCGCCTGCGCCGATGAGCACGAGTGGGTCCGCGGCCATCTGCACGACACGGCTCTGCAGATCCTCGAGTTCGTCGCGGGCGATGGCTTCGGCACCGGCCTCTCGGCCGCGAAGATCGCCCGCCTGGCCGGCGGCGCGGCCCGCGACCTGCACCGCTGGGCCGACTCCGTCGACGACCCCGACGGGCCGGGGCTGTTGCCCGAGCTGGAGCTCATCACCGAGCAGGCACGCTCGCTGGACCCGCGCGTCGAGCTCGTCGTCGGCGACATCGGAACGCCGCCGACCAGCGACCAGGTCGAGGCGCTCGCGGGCGCCGTGCGCGAGGCCGTCACGAACGCACGCAAGCACTCCAACGCCAAGCACGTGATCGTGCGCGTCGAGTGCGATGAGCATGGACATACCGCGGTGACCGTCTGCGACGACGGCATCGGATTCGATCTTGAGCAGGCCGAGAACGGCAGCGGTCTCGGACTCAAGGGCAGCATCGTCGGCCGCATGAAGCGCGTCGGCGGACACGCATCCCTCCAGGATGCGCCCGGCGGGGGCACCCTCGTCACGCTCGTCACATCACGGCAAGGAGCCTAGAACCGATCATGAAGATCCGCGTCGTCGTCGCCGATGACTTCCCCCTCGTTCGCGAGGGCGTCGTCCGCGCACTCAACTCCGATCCCGCGATCGAGGTCATCGCGCAGGCCGAGAACGGGCACGATGCCCTCAAGCTCGCCGAGGACCTCAAGCCCGACGTCATGATCCTCGACCTGCGCATGCCCGACCTCGGCGGCCTGGCTGTGCTCGACAAGCTGCGCACGAGCCGACCGCAGATCCGCATCATCGTCATGACCGCCAGCGAGCAGGCCAGCACGCTGCTCGACGCGATCGCCGCCGGCGCCGCCGGCTACCTCTCCAAGCGCAGCACCGGCGAAGAGCTGCGCCAGGCCGTCATCACCGCCCACGGCGGCGGCTCGGTCATCACGCCCTCGCTCGCCAGCCACCTGCTGAAGGAGTTCTCCAGCTCCGCGCGCGGCGAGCAGTCGCCCGTCCGCCCGCTGCAGGGCCGCGAGCTCGACGTCCTGCGCCTCGTCGTCCAGGGCAAGACCGACAACGAGATCGGCAAGGAGCTGTTCATCTCCCCGCGCACGGTGCAGAACCACCTCACGCGGATCCGCGAGAAGACCGGCCTGCGGCGCCGCTCCGAGCTCACGCGCTGGGCTGTCGAGCACGCGATCGGCTAGCACATCCATCCGGGAGGTGCTCAGGGGGCCTTATCACTCCTGAACCCTGACGCGCCCGACCATGCCGCGCTGCTCGTGGTCGGCGAGCGGGCAGTACCACTTGTACGTGCCGGGCGGCAGTTCTACGGTGAGCAGGCCGCGCTCGCCGAGCTCGAGCGCCTTCGTCCGTACGGTCCCGGCGGGGCCGTCGACGGCGAGCGCGTGGCGCAGCTGGCCGTCGTTGGTCGCCGCGAACGCGATCAGGCCCGCCTTCGGCACGCGCGGGTCGGGCGCGTCGAGCGCGTAGTCGACGAGCGAGACCTCGGCGGTCGCGACCACGCCCGAGTCGAGCGTCGGGACCGAGCCGATCGGCTGCGGCGTCGTCCGCGTGGCGTCGCCGCGCCGCTCACCGCAGCCGGCGGCCGCGAGCGACGCGGCGGCAAACAGCGCGAGTCCGAGCCTCATGCCCGGCAGGCTACGGCCCTGGGGCCGCAGCCAGCGCAGCACGCGCCCGCGCCCGGGCGCGGTTGGCCCCGGCCAGCCCGTCGCCCTTGCCCGCGAGGCGGGCGCGCTGGCGACCGAGCGCCTGCGCGCGCAGCGGCGCCGGGAGGCGCAGCAGGGCGGGCACCGCGTCGGCGCTGAGCTTGGAGAGGTAGTACGTGTCGATCCGGCCCGTGTCCTCGTAGCGCTCGACGTTGTGCGCCGCGATCCGCCGGTCGGGATCGCCGACCCAGAACGCGAGCGCGGCGAGCGCGGCCAGGACCACGGTCGCCCGCGCCAGCCAGTCGCGCCGCCCGCTCGCCAGCGCGGCGACGACGAGCACGAACAGCGCCCCGCCGAACAGCAGCAGCGCGTGGACCGCGAGCCGCAGGCGCGTGAAGCCGTAGGCCTCCTCGTAGAGGCCGAGGCGGTGCAGCGCCGACGCGAGCACGACGAGCGTCAGCAGGCACAGCGCGCCGAGCAGCGCCCGCAGGACCACCGCGTCGCGCGCCCGCTCCATGCGCGCCCAGCGCAGCGCGCCGGCGACGACGACGAGGGTCAGCGCCGCCACGACGACGAGCTGTGCGAAGCCCGAGCGCGCGTACTGCGCGTACGTCAGCCCGGCGCTGTCGCGCACGTAGGCGTCGCCGCCGAAGAGGACCGCGAGCTGGACGGCGACGAACAGCGCGAAGAGCGCGTTCAGGGCGCCGAGCGCGGTCAGCCACTCCAGGCGGCCGAGGCGCAGCAGCGGGCGCCGCGCCGGCTCGTCGGCGAGCGCGGCGGCCTGCGCGAGCCCGCCCGCGAAGGACACGACGAGGCCGCCGACGACGAGCCGCCAGGGCAGGTCGTCGAGCGGGACGTCGTCGGGCAGGACGTCGCCGGCGAGCTGCGCGAACGCGCGATCGCCGCTGGCGAAGAGCGCGCCGAAGATCGCGACCAGTGCGCCCGCCAGGACGACCGCACGGCCGAGCGCGAGCGCCTTCCCCGTCGGCGCCGCCGACAGCCCGCTCGCCGCCGACCGCGCGACCTGGCGCGCACCCGACGCCATCCGCAGCACCGCGGCGAACGACGCGCGGACGGTCGCGCGCCAGTGGCGCGGAGCGCTCATCGCGATCGAGCCGAGCATGACGGCCCCGGCGAGCTCGCCGACGACGACCCAGCCGGCGTCGCGCAGCGCGGCGGAGGCGGCGAGCGCCAGCGCGAGCAGGCCCAGGACGGCCGAGCGCGCCGGATGCGGCGTGCGACCCGCGAGCGCGGCGGCGACCGCGACCGCCACGGCCACGAGCACGAGCCCCAGGCCGGCGCGCGCGCCGGGCAGCAGCGCGGCGGCGAGCGCGCCCGCGAAGACTGCGGCGACGGCGAAGCGAGGGGCGCTCATGCCCGCGTCTGCGGCAGCGTGACGACCATGTGGCTGCCCTGCGGCTCGCGCCGCTCGGCGCGGATCGTGCCGCCGTGCAGGTCCACGATCCAGCGCGCGATCGCCAGGCCGAGACCGGCCCCGCCGCCGTCGGCGCGGTGTCCGTCGCCGCGATGGAAGCGCTCGAAGACGCGCTCGAGCTCGTCGTCGGGGATTCCCGGGCCCTCGTCGTCGACCTCGAGCACGACCGTGTGGTCGGCACCCGGCGCCGCGCGCAGCTCGACGTGGCCGGGCCGCGGCGAGTAGCGCACCGCGTTCTCGACGAGGTTCATGACGACCTGGTGGATGCGCTCGGGGTCGCCGTCGACGCGCAGCGCGGCGGGCACCTCGATCGAGAAGACGACGTCGTCGGGCGCGTGCAGGCGCGCCTCGCGGGCGGCGCCTTCGAGCAGGTCGCGCAGCGCGAACGAGCGCATGTCGAACGGCTGCTCGCCGGCCTCCAGGCGCGACAGGTCGAGCAATTGGGTGACGAGCCGCCCGAGTCGGCGCGTCTGCGCGAGCATCGTGCGCATGGTCTCGGGGTCGGGCTCGCTGACGCCGTCGACGACGTTCTCGAGCACGGCCTGCAGCGCGCCGAGCGGCGTGCGCAGCTCGTGCGAGACGTTGGCGACGAGGTCGCGCCGCAGGCGATCGGTCTCGGCCAGCTCGGCGGTCATGCGGTTGAAGGCCTTGGCGAGCGCACCGACCTCGTCGTTGGAGGTGACCGCGACCTGGCGGCCGTGCTCGCCGCGCGCCATCGCGGTCGCGACGGCGGCCATCTCGCGCAGCGGCTTCGTCGTCCCGCGGGCCAGCACCTGCACGCAGGCGAGCGCCAGCGCGACGCCTGCGCCGGCGCCGACGATCGACGGCAGCCCGAGCCAGCGCACCGCCACGATCGTCGCGACGGCGGTGATCCAGACGGCCGCGACGATCACGATGCCGAGCTTGAGCTTCAGCGAGCCGAGCGACTGCAGCGGGCTCATCGCTCGTCGTCCACCGCGCCCGGGGTCCCGAACGCGTAGCCGATCCCCTGGACCGTGCGCAGGACGTCGGCGCCGAGCTTGCGGCGCACCGCCGCGACGTGCGAGTCGACCGTGCGCGCGCCGGCGCTTCCGTCGGCGTAGCCCCAGACCTCCTCGAGCAGCTGCTCGCGGCTGAAGACGACGCCGGGCCGCAGCGCGAGGCGGTGGACGAGGTCGAACTCGGTCGCGGTGAGGTGGACGAGGCGGCCGTCGCGGCGCACCTCGCGACGCTCGGGGTCGATCGTCACGGGGCCGGCGCTGATCGGCCTGGTGGCCGGCTCCTCGTTGCGCTGGGCGCGGCGCAGGAGGGCGCGCACGCGGGCGACGAACTCGCGCTGGCTGAAGGGCTTGGTCATGTAGTCGTCGGCGCCGATGCCGAGGCCGACGAGCAGATCGGTCTCGCCGTCGAGCGCCGTCAGCATGAGCACGGGGACGGGGCGGTCGCGCTGGATGCGGCGGCAGACCTCGTGCCCGTCGATGCCGGGCAGCATCACGTCGAGCACGACGAGGTCCGGCGCGATCCGGTCACACAGCTCGACCCCGCGCAGGCCGTCGGCGGCGATCTCGACGGCGAATCCCTCCGCGCGCAGGCGCACGGCGAGCGCGTCGGCAATCGCCGCCTCGTCTTCCACGATCACGATCGTCGCGGTCCTTGCGGCGTCCACCGGCCGCATGCTAGGCCGCCCCGGTCCACGCGCGTCGTGGATCGTGTGCAGAAGCTGTGAAGGTTCCGGCGAGGACGCCGCCAGGCGGTGATCAGCGGTCGATCCACGAGTGAGCGGATTCGCAGGATGGGCCACTAGCCTTGGCGTCCGTGTCAGCGCCCGCCACCAGCGCGACGAGCTCCACGCGACTGGATCGGCTGCCCCCACAGGCGCTGTTCATCGTCGGCGCGATCTCGCAGTACGTCGGCGCCGCGCTTGCCGTGCTGCTGTTCGCCTCGGTGCCGGCGGCGGGCGTCGCCTGGCTGCGCGTCGTCGCATCGGCGGCGGTGCTCGTCGCCTGGCGGCGCCCGTGGCGCACGCGCTGGACTGCCGCCCGCCTGCGGCTCGTCGCCGCCTTCGGCGTGGCGCTCGCGCTGATGAACCTGACCTTCTACCTCGCCATCGACCGCCTGCCGCTCGGCACCGCCGTCGCGATCGAGTTCTGCGGACCGATCTTCGTCGCCGCGCTGGGATCGCGCACGCGGCGCGACTTCGTCGCGCTCGCGCTCGGCGTGGCGGGCGTGCTCGCGCTCGCCGACGTCCATCTCACCGGCAGCCCGGGCGGCTTCGCGCTCGCCGCCGGCGCCGGCGTCTTCTGGGCGGCGTACATCGTGCTCGGCCACCGCATCGCCGCCGACCGCGAGATCCGGCCCCAGGACGGCCTCGCGCTCGCGATGGCGATCGGTGCCGTCGGCCTGGCGCCCGCGCTCGTCGTGCCCGCTGTTCCCGCGCTCGTCGATCCGCTGCTGCTGGCCGCCTGCCTGGCCGTCGGCGTGGCGTCGAGCGTCGTGCCCTACGCGCTCGAGCAGGTCGCGATGCGGCGCCTGCCGCGAGCACGCTTCGCGCTCCTGCTCGCGCTGCTGCCGGCGACCGCCACAGTCGTCGGCGCGGTCGTGCTCGGCCAGGTTCCGGGCGTCGTCGAGGCGGTCGGGATCGCGCTCGTCGTCGCGGCGGCGTCGCTGCGCACCCATGCAGAGTTGTAGTCATTCGCATGAAATCGCACAACTTCCCGCCTGCGGGGCAGTTACAGTGCACGGGTAACCGCATGGAGGCCGGAGCGCTCAGAGCACCAGCGTCAATCAACCGGATCTCGGTCACGGCGCCGCTTCTGCGGCTGCGCTCGGACGAGCAACTGGTCGCGCTCTTCCGCGCCGGCGACGATGGGGCCTTCAGCGCCATCCACGATCGCTATCGCCAGCGCCTCTTCGCCTACTCGCGCCAGATGCTCGGCGGCTCGCGCCAGGACGCCGAGGACGCGCTCCAGGACGTCTTCCTGCGCGCCTACTCCTCGCTGCGCGGCAACGACCGCCCGGTCTCGCTGCGCGCCTGGCTGTACCGCGTTGCGCACAACCGCTGCATCGACCACCTGCGCCGGCCCGTCCCGCCCGCGGTCGACCTGTTCGAGACGTCGCGCAAGCCGCTGCACGACCCGATCACGGAGTCCGAGCGCCGGGAGGACCTGCGCCAGCTGATCGCCGACGTGCGCCGGCTGCCCGAGCAGCAGCGCTCGGCCCTGCTCATGCGCGAGCTGGACGGCATGAGCTACGCGGAGCTGAGCGAGGCGCTCGGCGTGTCGCTGCAGGCCGTGAAGTCGTTGCTCGTGCGCGCCCGCATCGGCCTCGTCGAGTCCGTCGAGGCCCGCGACACCGCCTGCTCGGAGATCCGCGCCGACCTCGCGGGCTCCTTCGATCGCGGCGTGCGCGCGAGCGGGCGCTCGCGCCGCCACCTGCGCGACTGCGCCGGCTGCACGGACTACCGCACGCAGCTGCGCGGCGTGCGCGACGGGCTCGCCGCGATGTCGCCCGGCGGCTACGGGCCGTTCGCCGCCGTGCTCAAGCTGCTCGGACTCGGCAGCGCGGCCGGCGGCGGCGCCGCCGGCACCGCCGCGGGCGGCGGCGTGGCCGTCGTCGCGGGCGGCGGCACGGCGGCGAAGGTGACGGCGGTCGTCTGCTGTGCGGCGCTCGCCGCGGGCGGCGCCGCGGAGGTCACCCACAAGCTCAAGCAGCCCGTCGGCGCCGGCAGCGGCGCGGCGGCGAAGAAGCCGGCGCCGACGCCCGCGACGGCGATCTCCGCGCAGCGCGCGAACGGCTCGGCCGCCGCGGCCGGCGTCAGCGGCTCGCTGCGCCCGGCCGCGAAGCAGGCCGCCGCGACGAGCGCCGCCGCCGGCGTGGCGGCGCTGCAGATCCGCGAGAGCACGGCCTCGCCGACGCGCGCGGCCTCGTCCCCGGTGGCGACGCCCGCGGCCGACGCGGCCGACGACGTGACCGGCGGCGCCGCGGCGCCCGACGAGGACGAGGGCTTCGGCCACGGTGTCGACGGCCTCAGGCCCCACAAGGAACTGCCCGCCGGCGGCTCCGTCGCGCCGGCCGCCCCGCCCGCGGGCGGCGGCGCGTCGGCGCCCTCCGACGCGCCCGCGCCCGCGCCTGGCGCATCGGCGGCGACCGCGGCGACGGTCCAGTCCGCGCCTTAATACAGTCGGGTCCATCGACCGCTACCTCGCAACGCTCGACCACGAGTCGCTGCTCGTCCGCCGTGGCACGCGCTCGGGCTGCTTCACGATCGTCGCCGTGCACTCCACGGCGCGCGGCCCCGCGCTGGGCGGCTGTCGCATGTGGCACTACGACGACGCCCGCGCCGCCGTCCGCGACGCCCTGCGCCTGTCGCAGGCGATGACCTTGAAGTCCGCCGTCGCGGGCCTGCCGCTCGGCGGCGGCAAGGGCGTGATCATGGCACCCGACCCGGCCGCTTCGGAGGGTGCTCGTGGTCGTCGCGGCCGCCGCGCCGATGCGCTGCGCGACTTCGCCGACACGGTCGAGGCGCTCGGCGGCAGCTACGTCACCGCCGAGGACGTCGGCACGTCGTCGCGCGACATGCAGCTGATCGCGTCGCAGACGAGCCACGTGACCGGGCTCTCGCGCCGCCACGGCGGCTCCGGCGACCCGAGCCCGTGGACCGCGCTCGGCGTCGAAGCGGCGATCCGCGTGTGCTGCGAGCGCGTCTTCGGCACGCCGTCGCTGGCGGGCCGCACGATCGCGATCTCGGGGCTGGGCAACGTCGGCGGCCGCGTCGCGACGGCGTGCGCGAAGGCCGGGGCGACCCTGCTCGTCACCGACATCGACCCGCGCAAGCGCTCCCTCGCCGACGGGCTCGGCGCGCGCTGGGTCGCGCCGGGCGAGGCGCTCACCGCGCCGGTCGACGTCTTCGCGCCGTGCGCCCTCGGCGGCCTGCTCGACCACGACAGCGTCACGCGGCTCGGCGCGCCGATCGTCGCGGGCGCCGCCAACAACCAGCTCGCCGACGACGATGTCGCGGCGCTGCTGGCGGCGCGCGCCGTGCTGTGGGCCCCGGACTTCGTCGTCAACGCGGGCGGGATCATCAACATCTCCGTCGAGCTCGAACCGGACGGCTACGATGCGCGCCGCGCCGGCAAGCTCGTGCGCGGCATCGGCGACACGCTGCGGGGGATCTTCGACGACGCGTCCGATCGCTCCGTGACGCCGCTGGACGCCGCGATGGTGCTGGCGCGGCGGCGGCTGGCCGAAGCCGGCCGCTGAGGCTGCTCAGACCACGGGCCGCACGCCGCCCGCCGGCGGCCAGTGCGGGCACTCGACGCCCGCCGGCAGGCGCCCCTCCTCGTCGAGCTTGCCGAGATGCGCCAGCAGCGTCGCGGTCGCGGCCAGCCGCAGGCTCGCGGGCGCGTCAGACCAGGCGCGGTCGAGCAGCTCGTCGACGGTCCGCAGCCCGTCGTCGAGCGCGGCCAGCAGGCGCCGTTCGCGGTCGGCGCGGTGGGCGAGGTAGCGGTCCAGCAGCGCGGCGGGATCCTCGACCGGCGGCCCGTGGCCGGTGCAGAGCAGCTCCAGGTCCATCGCGCGCAGGCGCGCGAGCGCCGCGAGATACCCGCGCAGGGCGCCGGGATCGGGCGCCACGAAGACGCTCGACTCGGCGAGCACCGCGTCGCCCGTGAAGCAGATGTTGTCGCGCACGAAGGCGAGGTGGTCGGTCGCGTGGCCGGGCGTTGCGACGACCGTCAGCGCGCCGAAGACATCGCCGTCGGCGAGCACGATGTCGGCGTCCTGCCAGCGCGCCGCGGCGACCGGCACGCCGCCGGTGCCGGTCCGTACCGCCGCCGCGGCGCCGGCGTGATCGGGGTGGTCGTGCGTCAGCGCGATCCCGGCCGCGCCGCCGCGCAGCCATGCCTGCTCGAGCACCTGGTCGACGTGCTCGGGAAGATCGGGTCCGGGATCGACGATCCAGCAGGGGTCGCGGCCGACGATCCACGTGTTCGTGCCCGTCAGCGTGAAGGGGCCGGGGTTGCCGGCGTGCACGAGCGCGACGTCGAAGCGCTCTAGCGACATGGGTGCAACCTTAGGTTCTCAGCCCGCGGCGAGGCGGTACACCTGACCGCCGAGCGACGTCACGTAGACGCGCCCGCGGGCATCCTCGCCGAACGAGGAGAGCTGGTCGACCTTGGCGACGCCGGGGATCGCCTTGTCGTCGCTGGCCGAGCCCGGCGCGAGCTTCGCCGAGCGCAGCTCGCCCTTGCAGAAGTCGCCGTAGACGTAGCGGCCGTTGAGCGCGGGCACCCCCCTGTCACGCACGACGTGGCCGCCCGTGACCGAGCAGTTGCCGTCGTCGTGGGTGAGCTCGAGGACCGGTTTCACGTGGCCGGGCGCATCCTCGCCTGCGCTGATGCCGGGCGTCCGGATGCTGCCCTCGAACGGTCGCCAGCCGTAGTTCACGCCGCTCGCGCCGCCCTTCGCCGCGTAGTCGATCTCCTCGATCTCGCCCTGGCCGACGTCGCCGATCGACAGCGCGCCGGTCGAGCGGTCAAACGAGAAGCGCCACGGGTTGCGCAGCCCGTAGGCGTAGATCTCGCCGCGCGCGCCGGCGCGGCTCACGAAGGGGTTGCTGGCCGGCACCTTGTAGGGACCGGCGCCGGAGCGGCGCGGATCGACGCGCAGGATCTTGCCGAGCAGGCTGCCGAGGTCCTGCGCGTGGCCGCGCGAGCCGTGCTGGTCGTTGGCGCCGCCGCCGTCGCCGGTGCCGATGTACAGCAGCCGGTCGGGCCCGAAGACGACCAGGCCGCCGTTGTGGTTGGACTCCTCGTCGTCGTAGCGCAGGACGAGGCGGCCGCTCGTCAGCGCGCGGTCGCGGCTGCTCGCCGAGCGGCGGTACTCGACGACGCGCTGCGTCCCGCTCTTGTCGGTGTAGTTGACGTAGAAGCGCCGCGTCCTGGCGTAGTCGGGCGCGAACGCCATCGACAGCAGGCCCTGCTCGCCGCCTGCGGTCACCTTCGAGCGGAGGTCGAGGAACGGGCGCGAGACGCGCTTGCCGCCACGCACGACGCGGATCGTGCCGCCCTGCTCGACGACGAAGACCCGCCGCGTGTCGCCGGGCGGCGCGGTGACGTGGACGGGAGTGTCGAACTTCCCGACGTTCACGAGCTTGACGCCGGCGGCGGACGGCCGGGCCTGCGTCGTCTCGGCGGACGAGGCGGACGAGCCGGTCGCGGCCGGCGCGGTGGCCTGCGTCTCGGCGCTGCTGTCGTCCGACCCGCAGGCGGCGAGGACGAGCAGCGCCAGGGCGAGCGCGGGCGCGATGATGGCGCGGGGCACGCCGGGAGGATGCCACGCCGCGCGTCGCCGCGGCGTCAGTAGCGTGCACGCCGGTGTCCGCGTCGACCGCGCTCGTCGTCATGGCCAAGGCCGCGGTCGACACGTTCGACGACGCCGTCGCGGTCGCCGCGGTCGCGCCCTGGACGCGCTTCGCCGCGACGCTCGAGCTGCTCGGTCCTAGAGGCTGACGAGGCGCGTCGCGGTCGCCTTCCACGTCGCCGTCACGCGCACGCCCGGCGCGAGGTGCAGCACGTCCTCCGCGGCGCCCGTGATCTCGGCGACGAGCGGCTGCGGCGCCGCCAGGCCGACGCGCACGCGGTTGCCGACGTGGGTCACGGTCACGACCTCGGCGTCGAGGTGGTTGCGCGCCGAGCCCTCGCCGCGCGCGCCGGCCGGTTCGAGCGAGATCTCCCACGGATGCACGCTGAGCGCGACCGGGCCGCTGCCGCGGTCGGTGCTCGTCGCGACGCCGCCGCCGTCGAGGTCGACGACCGTGACGTCGTCCGGGCCGGCCGGCGCGCGCGCGACGCCGGTCAGCACGACCGCGCCCGTGAAGTCCGCGATGAACGCCGACCCGGGCGCGGCGGCGAGCTCGCCGGCCGTTCCCTCCTGCACGATCCGGCCGCCGTCGATGACGGCGACGCGGTCGCCGAGCACCGCCGCCTCGGTGAAGTCGTGGGTGACGAGCAGCGCCGGCACGCCCGTGTCGCGCAGCACGCCCGCGAGCTCACGCGACGCGCTCGCGCGCGTACTCGTATCGAGCGCCGACAGCGGCTCGTCGAGCAACAGCACGCGCGGCTTGGGCGCCAGCGCGCGAGCGAGCGCGACGCGCTGGCGCTCCCCGCCCGACAGCGTGCGCGGCCGCGCCTCGGCGAGATCGGCGATGCCGAAGCGCGCGAGCAGCTCGTCGGCGCGGCGGCGGCGCTCGGCGCGCGGCATGCCGCGCAGCCCGTAGGCGACGTTCTGCCAGACCGCCATGTGGCCAAACAGCGCGTAGTCCTGGAAGACGTAGCCGCAGCCGCGCTGCTCGGGCGCCAGCTGGCGGCCGCTGGCGGTGTCGAGCCAGACGTCGTCGCCGCAGGTCACGCGGCCTTCGCGCGGGCGCAGCAGGCCCGCAGCGATCCGCAGCAGCGTGCTCTTGCCCGCCCCCGAGGGCCCGGCCAGCGCGAGGCACGTGCCGGGCGCGACCTCGAGCGCGGCGTCGAGCTCGAAGCCGCCGAGCTGCGTACGGGCCTCAACGCGCAGCACGCGCAACCCCTCTCGTGCCGAGCAGCTTCGCGGACAGCAGCAGCGATCCGGAGACCGCGACGAGCACCGCCGACAGCGCGAGCGCCGCGTCGAAGTCCGTTCCCAGGCGCTCGTAGATCGCCAGCGGCGCCGTCTGGGTGCGGCCGCGAAACGACCCCGCGAAGATCAGCGTCGCGCCGAACTCGCCGACGGCGCGGCCCCACGCGAGCGCCAGGCCGGCGAGCATCCCCGGCGCCGCGGCCGGGATCGCGACGCGCAGGAACGTCCGCGCCTCGCTGGCGCCGAGCGTGCGCGACGCCTCCAGCCAGGAGCGGTCGACCGCGCCGAACGCCGCCTGCGCGCCGCGGATGAAGAACGGTGCCGAGACGAACGTCAGCGCCACGACGACGCCCGCCGTCTCGAAGACGAGCCGCACGCCCGCGTCGGCGATCGCGCTGCCGACGATCCCGCTCGGGCCCAGCGCGGCGAGCAGCCCGACGCCGGCGACCGCGGGCGGCAGGACGAGCGGCAGCTCGACGAGCGTCGTGACGACGGCGTGACCGCGGAACGTCCGCGTCGCCAGCAGGTAGGCCGCAGGGGTGCCGGCGACGACGACGATCGCAAGCGCGACGAGCGTCGTGCGCAGGCTGAGCCAGAGCGCGTCGAGCACGCCCGGGTCGTCGAGCGCGCCGAGCAGGTTGCCCGGGCTCGTGCGGACGAAGATCGCGACGACCGGCAGCGTCAGGAACGTCAGCGCGACGGCGAGGGCGACGACGAGTGCCGGTGCGAACCAGCGCCCGCCGGTCACTTCAGCGCGGGCGGTTCTGCGAAGCCTGCGCGCTTCAGCGCGCCGGCGCCGGGGCCGTCGAGCAGGCCTGCGACGAAGGCGCGCGCCGCGGTGCGGTGCTCGGCGCGCTTGACGATCGCGACGCCGTAGGCGACCTCGGGCTGCAGCTCGGCCGGCAGCTCGATCGCCGTCAGGCGGCCGTTCGTGGCAACGACATCGGTGACGTAGAGAAAGCCCGCGTCCGCCGCGCCCTGGGTGAGCTTCGCCGAGATGCCGCCGACGTCGGGCTCGTTGGAGCGCACGTTGGCGAGGATACCCGCGCGATCGGCGCCGGGAAGGCGGCCGAGGACCTTGCGGGTGTAGGCGCCGATCGGCACCGACGCCGAGCCGATCACGAGCGTCACGCCCTGCTTCTCCAGGTCGCCGAGCGCGCCGACCTGCGTGCCGTCGGCGGGCACGGCGAGCACGAGCCGGTTGCTCGCGAACACCTGTGGGCGCTCGACGAGCCCCTCCTCGAAGAGCTGCTCGGGCAGCTTCGTGTTCGCCGACGCGAAGACGTCGGGCCTGGCGCCCGCGCGGATCTGCGCGGCGAGCTCGTCGGAGCCCGCGAACGAGAACTGCGCCTCGGCGCCGCTGAACCGCTCGCCGTAGCTCGTGAAGGCGGTCTTCAGCGAGGTGGCCGCGGAGACGACGACCTCCCCGCCGGGGCCGGTGGACGACGTGTCGTCCGAGCCGCAGGCGGCGACGAGCGCGCTGAGCAGCGCCGCGCCGAGGGCGGCGAACGAACGGAGTCCCGGGTACATATGCATAAGCATTGCATAGGTCCGTGTCCTCGCTCCGCCTGGTCGGAATCCGCCCGTTCCCACGAGGTCGGCCTGCGCTGGCAGGATTGGCGGATGGCAGCGGAGGCTGATCTCGGCGAGCGTGTGCGGCGCTTCGTCGGCCCCGGATCACGGGTGCTCGAGGTGGGCGCGGGGCCGGGCCGGTTCACGCTCGAGCTGGGGGCGATCGACCGTGCGCGGTAGCGCCCGGCTTCGCCGAGAGCTCGTCGAGCACCTCGACGCCCGCGGGTGCCTGAGCGACCCGGCGATCCGCCGCGCGTTCGTGGCAGTACCGCGCGAGTGCTTCCTGAGCGACGTCGTCGAGCGCGACGGGCTGCAGCGTGTCTATCGCGACGAGGCGATCGTGACGCGGTTTGACGCACGCGGAGTTCCCGCGAGCTCGTCGTCACAGCCGTCGCTGATGGCGTCGATGCTCGAACGTCTGCAGCTGCGCCCCGGCCACCGCGTGCTCGAGATCGGTACGGGCACGGGCTACAACGCCGCGCTGCTGACGCGCATCGTCGGCGCCGGCGGCAGGGTGACGTCGGTCGAGCTGGATCCCGCGACGGCGCGCGATGCCCGGCGCGCGCTGGCGCAGGTCGGAGCCGCGGCCCGCGTCGTTCGCGGCGACGGCCGGAGCGGATGGCCGCGTGGGGCCCCGTATGACCGCATCGTCGTCACCGCCGCGGCAGCGAACGTGCAGCGTGCCTGGTACGACCAGCTCCGCGACGGCGGACTGCTCGAACTGCCGCTGGTGCTCGATCGCGCCCGCCGGGGCCAGATGATCGTCACCCTGCGCAAAGATGCGCACGCGCTGTGTACGGAGGGTGTGCTGCACGGGCACTTCATGGCACTGCGCGATGCGCCTGGCGCAGCTGTGCCGTCGCCGCCGCCGAGCCTCAGCGCGGTCGAGCGCATCGATGACCGCTCGCGCTCGCTGGCCCAGCTCGGCGGGCCGGCACTGCGCCGGCTCTCGCAGGCCCGCCGCCGGCGGCTACTGGCGCTCGTGCTGTCGGCGCCGCGCGGCCGTCCCCTCGGCCTGCGAGCCGCTCGGCCGGCGCTGTCGCTCTACCTCATGATCGAGGCCCCCGGCGACCGCCTCGTCAGCAGCTGGCCGACCATCGGCGTCATCAGCGGCGACGGCGAGGGCCTCGCGCTGCTCGCAGGCGGCCCGAAGACGTTCACCGGCATCGACACCTATGGTGTGGGCGATGCCGAACAGGTGCTGCTGGCGTTGATCGAGGGGTGGCGGCAGCACGGCCGGCCGGGCGCTGACGACCTGCAGGTCAGCGTCGACTTCGCGCAGGCGGGCGAGTCCGCCGCCGGCATGAGCTGGGGCCGCTGACAGCAGGCCCACAGCGGCCTGCCGTGCTCGGCGGGCAGCGGCTCGACCTCGGGGACCTACCCGGCGGGACGGCGGCCGCCGTGCAGCAGCCGCCCCGCGCGGGCGAGGATGAACAGCAGACCGACCAGGAGGGCGGGCGCGAGCGTGAGGCTCGGGATGACGTCGCCGTGGGCGATGCCCGAGACGGCGATCGCGACCGCCATCGTGACCACGAGCAGCGCCGCGGCGGGGACGACGGCTCGGCGCCGCACGAGCAGCGCTCCTGCGGCGATCTCGATGACGCCGGCCGCGACGACCCAGGCGGGCGCGGCCGGCAGCGCGAAGCGACGGAAGTTGTCGACCTCCCAGCCGTATGCGAGGAATTTGACGGCGCCGGCCACGATGAACGCCGCCCCGACGACGCGGGCGACGAGCGCGGCTCGCGGATTCGCTCGAATCGTGTCGTCGGCCGTCACCGCCGGCGACGGTACCGCGCGTCCGGGGCGCTTCAGCGCGAGCTGGCGCGCTGGCGGTCGCGCCCGGCGGGTCAGACCTGCGGCAGCGTCCCCGCGACCCACTCCGGCGGGCCGTCCTCGGGGTGCTCCTGCTTCCAGATCGGCGCTTGGGACTTCACCGCGTCCAGCAGCGCGCGGGCGCCGGCGAAGGCCTCGGCGCGGTGGCCGGCCGAGACGGCGATGACGATGCTCGGCTCCATCAGCTCGACCGATCCCGTGCGGTGCGCGACGGCGACCGCGGCGAGCCCGTGCTCGGCGACGACGATCTCGGCGAGCTCGCGGATCTTCTGCTCGGCCATCTCGACGTAGGCCTCGTACTCGAGGCTGGGGACCTCGCGCGTCGTGCCGCAGAAGACGACCGTCGCTCCCGTCGAACGGTGCGAGACCAGCCGGCGCACGGCCTCGGGATCGAGCTTCTCGGCGGTCACCTCGGCGAGCAGGACCGCGCCCGCGCCGCCGCTGACCGGCGGGACGAGCGCGAGCTCGTCGCCGTCGGCGAGCGCGTGGTCCTCCTTGACGTACTCGCGCGCGACGGCGGCGACGAACGGCGCGTTGACCGGGAGCCCGGCGAGCGCGCCCTCACGCAGCCGCGCGATCGCGTCGGCGACGGTGGCGCCGTCGCCGAGCTGCAGCGCCAGCGTGCCGGCCCCCGCGTACTCGCGCAGGCTGGCGAAGAGTCTCACGGTAACGTCCATCGCCGCCATGCTAGAGACCTCGCTGACCGCCGCGATCCTGACCGTCTCCGACACCCGCTCGGCGGGCACGCGCGAGGACACGACGACCGCGCTGATGGCCGAGATCCTCGAGGGCATCGACATCGAGATCGTCTCCACCCGGCTCGTGCCCGACGAGCAGGCGCAGATCGCGGATGCGATCGTCGAGCTCTGCGAAGGCGCCGACCTCGTGCTGACCTCGGGCGGCACCGGTCTGGCCCCGCGCGACGTCACGCCCGAGGCGACGCGCTCGGTGATCGATCGCGAGGCGCCCGGGATCGCCGAGGCGATGCGCGCCGAGACGGCGCAGTTCCAGCGCCTGGCCTGGCTGTCGCGCGGGGTCGCCGGCACCCGCGGCAACACGCTCGTGATCAACCTGCCGGGCAACCCCAAGGCGGTGCGCGAGTGCCTCGGCGTGCTGGCGCCGATGCTGCCCCACGCGCTGAAGCTCGCGTCGGGGGACGGCGGCAGTGGCGGGCACGGCGCGGGGAAGGACTAGTAGGACTTCGTTAGGTTCAGGGCGGCAGCCTGCGCTGACACGACGGGCAGTAGTCGTGCCAGCACGCCAGCGTGGTCTGTAGGTCGCGCTGGGCTTGGTAGAGGCTGATCAGGCTGCCGCCGGCTGAGGGCGGGCG
>JBBSLI010000059.1:0-22464 GCA_038255395.1 Solirubrobacterales bacterium | reverse complement strand
GGGCGCCGATCACCGCCTGGCGGCGTCCTCGGACGCTCGATGTGGCTGAGCCACACCTTCGGGGCGGGCGGGGATCGGATCTTGCCAGGCGGCGCCGGCATCCCGGGTTTTCCAGCGACCTGTTACGAGACGGGCCACTAGTGGGTCGACACTCGTGGCCGCCCCCGTAGGTACGGGGACGACCGCCAGCTCAGTGTGTGGCCGCGAGTTGGCCGGAGAGCGCGCTGTGCAGGTCCTCGCTGCGCGGGTTCAGCCCGGTGATCTCGACGGTGACGCCGTGGCGGGCGTAGTGGGTCTGGATCGCGTCCAGGGCAGCCACCGCCGAGGCGTCCCAGATGTGGGCGCGGGACATGTCGATGATGACGTCGGGCGGGTCGGCGGCGTAGTCGAAGGCGTCGATGAACTCCTGGTCGGAGGCGAAGAACAGCTCGCCTGTGACGGAGTAGATGCAGGTCGTGCCGTCGGGGTCGACGACGCGCTGGACGTCGACGAGGTGCGCGACGCGGCGGGCGAAGACGACCATCGCGGTCAGGACGCCGAGGCCGACGCCGATGGCGAGGTTGTGGGTGGCGACGGTCGCGGCGACGGTGACGACCATGATCAGCGTCTCGCCCGCGGGCATCCGCCTCAGGGTGGCCGGAGCGACGCTGTGCCAGTCAAACGTGGAGACGGCGACGAGGATCATGACGGCGACCAGCGCGGCCATCGGGATGATCGCGACGACGCTGCCCAGGCCGACGACGAGCGCCAGCAGGAAGGCGCCGGCCGAGAACGTCGAGATCCGGGTGCGGGCCGCCGAGGCTTTGACGTTGATCATCGTCTGGCCGATCATCGCGCAGCCCGCCATGCCGCCGAACAGGCCGGTGACGACGTTGGCGATGCCCTGGCCGCGTGACTCGCGCTCCTTGTCTGACGGTGTCTCGGTGATGTCGTCGACGAGCTTGGCGGTCATCAGCGACTCCAGCAGGCCGACGGCCGCCAGCGTCACGGAGAAGGGCGCGATGATCGCGAGCGTCTGCAGGGAGATCGGCACCGCGGGGATGCCGAGGAAGGGCAGCGTGCTCGGCAGCTCGCCCTCGTCGCCGACCGTCGGCACGTCGATGCCGCCGAGCACCGCGACGACGGTCAGGACCGTGATCGCGATCAGCGGTGCCGGGATCGCGGATGTCAGGCGGGGAATCAGGTAGATGAGCGCGAGGCCGGCGGCGACGAGCAGGTAGACGGTGGCGCCGCCGTCGGTGAGGTGCGGGATCTGGGCGAGCAGGATGAGGATCGCCAGCGCGTTGACGAAGCCGGTCATGACCGACCGCGGGACGAAGCGCATGAGCTTGGAGACGCCGAGCAGGCCCAGCGCGATCTGGATCGCACCGGCGAGGATCGTGGCCGCCAGCAGGTACTGCACGCCGTGCTCGTCGACGAGGCTGACGACGACCAGCGCCATCGCGCCGGTGGCGGCGGAGATCATCGCCGGGCGCCCGCCGACGATGGCGATCGTGACGGCCATGGTGAACGAGGCGTACAGGCCGACGCGGGGGTCGACGCCGGCGATGATCGAGAAGGAGATCGCCTCGGGGATCAGCGCGAGGGCGACCACGAGGCCGGCGAGCAGCTCGACGCGCAGCGTCGCTGCGCCGGGCAGGCGAATGTCGGGAACGGTGAAGGGCAAGCGGTGGATGTCCTTGAGTGGGCGGGATGCTCGCCGGGCGCGAGCGCGGGCTGACCGCCGCGGGCGACGGTCGTGAAGGCTTGGATGCTGTGGAGCGCGCGCAGATTCGCGCGGTTGCTGCGGGGCCGAGATCTGGTGCTTCTCAGGCCGCGGCGCGCACAGGGCGGCGCATCAGCAGGACAGCTCCGACGCACGACAGATGCGAGGCGATGCGCCTCGCGTACCGTATCGGCACGACAGCAACCTTACATGAAGGCAAGGGTTTCCCGGCCGGGTGCGCCGGCCACCGAGCCTCGTCGGGCCGTACGCTCGCGCGGCGGCGGTCGCCGCCAGCTAGTACGGCCGTCCGGAAGTTCTGCGTGGAATCCCGGGATGCCCGGCCGGGATCTGACGGTCGGCGGTGACCCGCCTTCGTGCTGGTGGCACGGGGCGGGCGCCGGCGGGCGTCAGGCACGGTTCGGGCGACCGGGAAACGCGCAGAACTTGCGGATGGATGTACTAGTTGCCGAGCTTGGTGAAGTCGGCGCGCAGGCGCTCGAGCACGATCTCCATCGCGATCTTCGAGCCGGCCTCGTTGAGGTGCACGCCGTCGGGCCTGCGCACGATCGTCTGGCGCCCGCCGACGGCCTGCGCGGCGCGGTAGCGCCCGTCGGGTGTGAACACGGTCGCCATGTCGAGCACGCGGACCTGCGAGCGAAGCGGCTGCGCCGCCACCGCGATCGCGGCGTTGACCGTGCGCGCGATCGCCTGCGCCTGCTTGTCGCGCGGGAACGGCAGCGTGAGCCAGTACACCCGCGCCGCGCCCGCGCGGCGGTAGCTGTCCATCATCCGCCGCGCCCGCGTGGCATAGACGACGGCCCAGTCGGCCCCGCAGCACTGGATGCTCCTGCCGCCGGCGCCCGGGAAGGGGAAGCCCTCGTTGGCGCCCATGAACATCACGACCGCATCGGGCTTGCGGTCCTTGGCCTGCTGCGTCGACAGCACGCCCCAGTCGATGATGTCGGTCTTCGAGATGCCGGTGCCGAGGTGCGCGTCGCGCACCGTCTGCACGCCGTCGCCGGCGAGGCGCCGCGCGAGCTGCACGTCCAGCGGCTGGGCCAGCGAGTCGCCGGTCACGAGCAGCGTCTTGAGCTGCGGCAGTTGCTTGGCCCTGGTGCCGAGCTCGGTCGGATCGAAGGAGTCCGTCGTGATCGGCACGCTGGCGCCGCCGCCCGTGCCGCCGCCCGCGGCGGCAGCCGGCCCGGCGACCGGGGCGGCGTTGAAGCCGCCCTCGCCCGAGAGGTCGTCGTCGGGCGAGAGGAAGGCGGTGACCTCGTCGGCGGCATCTGCCAGCGGCAGGCGATCGGCGAGCCACCCGGCGGGCTCGCCGACGGCGAGCACGAGCGTGCGCTGCCAGCCTGGGTCCAGCTTCTCACCGCTGCTGCGCAGCGACTCGCCCTGCAGCAGGAGCAGCAGCAGCGCGGCGACGAACACGCAGACGATGCAGTCGCGCGCGCTCAGGCGGCGCCCGGTGGGGCGGTCGAGGATGAAGGGATCGCGTTGGACGGCGGACATGGTCAGAAGGAAAAGTAGATGAACGGCGGTACGCCCTGGCTCGACACGGTAGCCGCGACGAGCAGGATCACGGTCGCCATGCTCGCGCCCAGCGCGACGGGATGCAGCCGCTCGAAGCGCACGCGCAGGGCGTCGATGGGCTTCGCCGGGGCGAGCTGCAACCCGATCACGAGGAACGTCACGATCACGACCGCCGGGCTCCACAGCGTGGCCGGCCCCCAGTCGGCGAAGCGCCCGACGAAGTCGCCCGCAAGGCCGAGATCCGGGGCGCGGAACGGGATCCAGGCGAGCACCACGAGGTGAAACACGATCGCCCAGGCCAGCCAGCGCGGCAGCTTCACCTTGCCGCGGAACTGGTGCTCCACGACGAGCGCGGCGCCGTGGATCGTCCCCCACAGCACGAAGCCCCAGGCGGCCCCGTGCCAGAGGCCGCCGAGCATCATCGTGATCATGAGGTTGCGGATCGTCTTGAGCTTGCCGCCGCGGTTTCCGCCCAGCGGGATGTAGAGGAAGTCGCGCAGGAAGCGCGACAGCGTCATGTGCCAGCGGCGCCAGAACTCGCCGAAGCTCGCCGCGCGGTAGGGGCGATCGAAGTTCTGCGGGAAGACGAAGCCCATCAGCAGCGCCAGGCCGATCGCGATGTCCGTATAGCCCGAGAAGTCGCAGAAGATCTGCACCGCGTAGGCGTAGGAGGCGAGGATCGCGTCGGGTGCGGAGTAGGCCTGCGGCACGCCGAACACGGGGTCGACGATCTCGCGCGCGAGGAAGTCGGCGATCGCGACCTTCTTGACGAGGCCGATCACGATCAGCGCGACGCCCGCGCCGACCGCGACCTTGCGCGGGTCGCGCGGCTTCTCCAGTTGCGGGATGAACTCGCGCGCGCGCACGATCGGGCCGGCGACGAGGTGGGGGAAGAAGCTGAGGTACAGCGCGACGTCGATCGTCTTCGCCGGCTCGATGATCCGGCGGTACACGTCGACCGAGTAGGAGATCGCCTGGAAGATGATGAAGCTGATCCCGACCGGCAGCGCGATCGCCGCGAGCGGAATCGGCAGCCCGAGGCCGGCGCTGTCGAGCAGCCCGTTGATCTCGGTGGCGAAGAAGCCGTAGTACTTGAAGACGCCGAGCGTCGCGAGGTTCAGCGCCACGGCGAGGACGACGATCCGCTTGCGCAGGCGCGCGCTGTCGCTGCCGTGGATGAGCTTCGCGCAGGCCTGGTTACCGAGCGTGACGCCGGCGATCATCACGCAGAACAGCGGGTTCGCGGCCGCGTAGAAGACGTAGCTCGCGCTGAGCATGAACGGCTTCCACACGTTCTGGCGTCGCATGAGCGCCCACGAGAGGGCGAGCACGATCGGGAAGAAGACTGCGAACTGGACCGTCGGGAAGACCATCGGGGAAACGCGCCTCGGGAAGGGGACGGCAGCGGCCCGAGGCTAGCGAAGCGACCGGCGCCGGCCCGCCGGTGAAGATGGCGCGGTGCAGGGCTTCAAGGCGGTAGGCCCATCTGTCTACACTGGTTGGCCACATGGGCCTCCCGCCGCTCCAGAACCGCCCTTGCGGCGGTCGCTACGGGGACATCGTGCAGGCGATCGGCAACACGCCGCTCGTCGAGCTCAAGCGCCTGAGCCCGAAACCGGGCGTGCGCATCTGGGCGAAGATGGAGTCGATGAACCCGACGGGCTCGGTCAAGGACCGCGTCGCGCGGTCGCTGATCGAGCACGCCGAGGAGAACGGCCTGATCCATCCCGGCCAGACGATCCTCGAGCCGACATCGGGCAACACCGGCATCAGCCTGGCGATGATCTGCCGCCGCAAGGGCTATCCGCTGAAGGTCGTCATGCCCGACAACGTCACGCCCGAGCGCACCCAGCTGCTGGAGATGTACGGCGCCGAGATCGTCTACAGCCCCGGCAACCAGGGCTCCAACGGCGCCGTCGCGATGGCCAGCGAGCTCGCGCGGGACACCGACCGCTACTACATGCCCTACCAGTACGGCAACGAGGCCAACCCGCTCGCGCACTACAACGGCACGGCGCTGGAGATCCTCGAGGAGCTCGACGAGATCAGTGCCTTCGTCGCGGGCCTGGGCACCGGTGGCACGCTGATGGGCAACGGCCGGCGCTTCAAGGAGGAGTTCGGCGACGCCTGCAAGATCGTCGCCGCCGAGCCGATGCAGGGCGAGCCCGTGCAGGGGCTGCGCTCGCTCGACGACGGCTTCATCCCGCCGATCATCGACCTGAGCGTGCTGGACCGCAAGATCTTCGTCACGAACTCCGACGCGATCGTCTGGACGCGCAAGCTGCTCGACGAGGAGGGGATCTTCGCCGGCGTCTCGTCGGGCGCGATCGCCCGTGTCGCCGTGCGGATCGCCAACGAGATGGACGAGGGCAACATCGTCTTCATCGTCTGCGACGATGGCTGGAAGTACCTCTCGTCCGGCATCTACACCAAGCCGCTGGAGGAGATCGAGAACCTGGAATCCACCGTCTGGTGGTGATCCGGCGGGCCTGCGCGCCCGCACCCAGTCCCTGAGTGGTCTGCTCGGTAGGTCCGTGCCCAAACGGGTGCGGACGTGACGGATCGGCCACGAGGTAGCGTGATGGATTCCCTACACGGAGACTGGCATGGACATCGACGGCTTCCTGCGCGACCCGCAGTCGCGTAGGCGCTTCTTCCGGAGGTCGGGCGTGATGGTCGGCGCCGGCGGCGCGGCCGTGTTGCTGGCCGCCTGTGGGAACGCGGGCACGACGACGCCCAACGTCGTGACCGGCCCCGACGAGTCCGACGAGGCCGACGTCGAGATCCTCAACGGCGCGCTCGACCTCGAGCTGATGGCGGTCGCCGCCTACAAGCTCGGCGCCGGGCGGCTGCGCGGCAGCGTGCTCGACATCGGCAAGCAGTTCCTCGAGCAGGAGCAGGAGCACGCCGACGGCCTCGCGGCCGCGATCAAGGACGCGGGCGGCACGCCCAACCACGCGAAGTCCTCCTACACCGACTTCCCCGTGCTGCGGACGCAGACCGACGTCCTGCGCTTCGCCGTCGACCTCGAGAACACGTCGATCGCCGCCTACATCGACGCGCTGCCCAAGTTCTCGCAGGGCGATCTGCGATCGACCGTCGCGGGGATCGTCACCAACGAGGCCGAGCACCTCGCGGTGCTGCTCGACGCGCTCGGCTCGGAGCCGGTGCCGTCAGCGTTCGTGACCGGAAGGGCGACGTGACGCCGCGCATCCCGATCACCGACGGCGCCGCCGACACGGCCGCGGTGGCGGCCTTCGAGCGCGACCGCCGCGAGTTGCTGCGGCGCGGCTTCGCGCTCGGCGGCGCGGCGATCGCGGCGTCCTCGATCCCGCTGCTGCTGTCGGCCCGTGACGCGTTCGCCCAGGCCAGCGGCGACGCCGGGATCCTGCAGAAGGCGATCAACCTCGAGCAGGTCGCGGTGATCGCCTACGACACGGCGATCGGCGGCGGGCTGCTGTCGGCGGGCGCGCTGCGCACGGCGCGCCGCTTCCGCGCTCACGAGCAGCAGCACGCGGACACGCTGACGACGGCGCTGACCGACCTGGGCGGCGCGCCGGCGCCGCCGCCGAAGGGGATCGTCGACGTCGACAACGTCGTCGAGGGGCTGGCGGACGTCAAGACGCAGGCCGACATCGTGAACTTCATGATCGAGCTCGAGCTGGCCACCGTCGCCGCCTATAACGACGCGCACGCCAAGCTGATCGAGGCGCGGCTGCTGCAGTCCTGCGCGACGATCATGGCCAACGAGGGCCAGCACCTCGTCGTCCTGCGCACGATCGTGGGCGCCGAGCCCGTGCCGAACGCGTTCGAGACCGGCACGGCATGACGATCTTCACGACAACGGACCTCGACCGCGGCGCGGGCAACTACCATCGAACCGTGCACCTGATCGCCGCAGGCGACTGATCCAAGGAGGGCAGGACACCGATGCCATTCAATCTCGGGCCCGGAGAGCTGCTGCTGATCCTGGCGATCGCACTCGTCGTGCTCGGACCGAAGAAGCTTCCCGAGGTCGGCAGGTCGCTCGGCAAGGGCATGCGCGAGTTCAAGGATTCGCTGTCGAACATGACCGGCGGCATGGACGACGACGAGGACGACACCAAGCGCCTCAAGAACGCGTAGTGGCCCCACGGCCGGAGATCCGACCTGCGGATGCGTCCAGGCGGTGAAGATCGACCGCGCCATGCTGGACGAGATCGTCGCGCACGCCGAGCGCGACGCGCCGAACGAGTGCTGCGGCCTCGTCCTGGGCCGCGACGGGACGGCGACGTCCGCCCGCGCCCTCGAGAACCTTGCGGCGAGCCCGTTTCGCTTCGACATCGACGGCCGCGAGCTGATCTCGTTCGCGTTCGCCGACGAGGACGACGAGCAACTCGTCGCGATCTACCACTCGCACACGCGCTCGGCGCCCCACCCCTCGCAGACCGACGTGAACTTCGCCGCCGGCTGGCCGGGAGTCGAGTGGCTGATCGTCGGCGTCCCGAAGGCCGGCGACGCCGCGCCGGAGGTCAGGTCCTACCTCATCGACGACGGCACGATCCGGGACGTGGAGATCGAGGTCACCTAGGTGGCCGCGTCCGAGCCGCTCGTCTGCCCGAACTGCTCCGAGCCGCATCCGCTCGACGAGCGCTTCTGCCGCTCGTGCAACATGCCGCTCGTCTACAGCGGCGCGCTGACCGTCGAGGAGCCCGTCTCCGCCCGCCACGAGCGTGCGCGCAAGATCGACCCCCGCTACACCGAGGGCGACCTCGTCCGCGTCGCCGGGGCGATGAACCAGGCCGAGGCCGAGTTCGTCCAGGGAATGCTGCTCGAGGAGGGGATCCCCTCGACGCTGCGCCGCACGCGCGGCTTCGACGTCCCCGACATGCTCGCGGCCGGGCCGCGCGACGTCATGGTGCCCGCCTCCGGCCACCGCGCGGCGCGCGACGTCCTGCTCGAGGCCGAGATCGTCAACGACGATCCGCCGCCGCCACCGACGGCGCCGTCGCGCGTGCTCGCCTTCCTGGTCGCCGGGAGCGCGCTGGCCGCGCTGATCGTCTGGCTCGGGACCCAGCTGCGCTAGTGGCCCGTCTCGTAACAGTCCACCGGAAACCCCGGGCGCCGATCACCGCCTGGCGGCGTCCTCGGACGCTCGATGTGGCTGAGCCACACCTTCGGTCCTGCGTCCTTGCCAGGCGGCGCCGGCATCCCGGGTTTTCCAGCGACCTGATACGAGACGGGCCACTAGCCTCGTCACCATGCGCTACTGCGGCATCGACGTCTCCGGGACGCCCGGCAACCAGCAGCTCTGCACGCTGCACGAGCGCCGCGGCGGCGAGGGCGAGGGACCCGAGCTTGTCGCGACGTTCTACGCGCCCGGCAGCGTCGAGGCCGTCGCGCGTACGGTGCTCGGCTTCGGCGGCGAGGCGGTGTGCGCCGTCGACGCGCCGTCGGGCCACCGCCTGGACCTGCTCGCGCCGGGCTCCCCGCTACGGGCCGAGCTCGGCCTGCCCGACGGGCGCTTCGAGCGCCACCGCGTCTGCGACGCGCTGCTCTTCCGCCGCCGCCTGCCCCTGTATCCCGTGCCGTCGGCGAGCCAGGCGCTCGCCAACTGGGAGCGCTGGATCGGCGTCGGCTTCGAGCTGTTCAGCGCGCTCGCTCCGCTCGGGCTCTACCGCCCACAGGCCGGCGGCGCCGTGCAGGGCACGATCGACCACGGCGCGCTGCGCTTCGGCCGCCTCTGCGAGACCTACCCCGACGCGGTCTTCTGCTCGATGATCGGCCACCGCCCGCCGCCCAAGCGCACGCCGTGGGGACTGCAGCAGCGGATCGCCGCGCTGCGCGTGCGCGGCGTCGTCGACGAGGACGGCGGCCTGTGGCACCGCACGCTCGACGAGCTCGACGCCTGCGCCGCCGCCTACGCCGCGTTTGCGCTGGCCAGCGGGGGCTGGGGGTCGTGGGTCGGCGATCCACGCGAGGGGGTCATCGTGCTGCCCGTCGCCGAGCTGCTGGCGCGCTATGACCCGCTGCCACCGCCCGCACGCGCAGCGCTGGCATGACGGCTCGTCGCACCGCACGTCGGATGCTTCCCGGCCCCGCGTGGTAGAAGAGCCTTCGCGTGGACAAGAACGTCGCGGGTGATGCTGAGAACGATGCCGACGGTGACGAGCACCGCACCGGCGGCCAGGAAGCCGGGCCGTCGCGGTCCGTGCCGCTCGACGTGCTGCCGGATGCCGCACTGCTGATCGACGGTGAGGGCGCCGTCGTCGCGGTCAACGAGCTCGCGCGCAAGCTCTTCGGACACGACCCGACCGGCGACGCCGTGGCCGCGCTGCTGCACCAGACCGAGCTGCCCGTCGCCGCGGATGCGCCGCTGCGGCTGCGGGTGCAGGGGCGCCACGGCGACCACGTTCCGTTCATCGCCGACGTCAGCGTCGCCGACAGCGCGGTCGCGCCCGGCCACCGGCTCGTGCTGCTGCGCGAGCTCGACACCGGGCTGCTGATCGAGGAGTCGCGCCGCCTGCTGGACCTGGCGTTCGAGGGCGCGCCGATCGGGATGGCGTTCTTCAACCCCGAGGGCGAGTACATCCGCGTCAACGCAGCGCTGTGCCGGCTGCTCGACCGCGCTCCCGACGGGCTCCTCGGCCGCCGCGACCAGGAGTTCACGCACCCCGACGACCGCGAGGCCGACGTCGCCGCCGCGTGGCGGATCCTCGACGGCGAGATCGACACGTGGCAGACCGAGAAGCGCTTCGTGCGCCCCGACGGCGCCGTCGTCTGGGCGATCGCGAACATGACCTTCCTGCGTGACGAGGGGCGCCGCCCGGTCGCCTGGCTGGGCCAGTTCCAGGACATCACCGAGCGCAAGACGCTCGAGGACCGGCTGCGCCATCTCGCCGACGAGGACCCACTGACCGAGGTCCTCAACCGGCGCAGCTTCGAGGCCGCAGTGCGCCTGACGCTCGAGCTCAGCGCGCGCCACCAGATCGCCGGCTCGCTGCTGATGATCGACCTCGACGGCTTCAAGGCGATCAACGACACCCACGGGCACGCCACCGGCGACGCCGCCCTGGCGACGGTCGCGCGCGCCCTGCGCGCCCGGCTGCGCACCACCGACCTGCTCGCACGCGTCGGCGGCGACGAGTTCGCCGTCCTGCTGCGCGCGACCTCCGACGCGCGGGCGCAGACGGTCGCCGATGCGCTCGCGGCCTGCGTGCGCGGCGTCCGGCTCGCAGACGGCCAGCCCGACATCGAGCTGTCGGCGAGCGTCGGCGTCGCCGATTTCGGCACCTATCCGCTGCCGACCGTCGAGGAGCTGTTCGCCGCCGCCGACGCCGCGATGTACGCCACGAAGCGGCGCGCCCGCGACGACGCCGGCTGACGCGCCGGCCGGCTGCCCGTTTCGGGCGCCGCGACGCGGGTAGCGCCATCAAGACCCGTCCGAAAGGAGGTGGGCCCTCGTGCTCACCGTCTCACCCACCGCCGCCGAGGCCATCTCCCTGCTCGTCGAGCACTCCGACGTCGCCCAATCCGGTGGCCTGCGCATCGCCGCGGGCGAGCCGACCGACCAGGGAACGCCGCTGGCGCTCGCGATCGTCGAGGCGCCGCAGGCCGACGACGAGGTCAATGCCGGCACGGACGCCACCGTCTACGTCGAGCCGCAGGTCGCGCCCTACCTCGCCGAAGCGGTGCTCGACGCGCAGGTCAAGGACGGCGAGATCGCCTTCGCGCTGCACGACAGCGACCCCACGCAGCCGGCCTCCGAGAACGGCGCCGGACCGCATTAGGAGGCGTCGCAGGACCGCAACCGCCGTCCGCACGCACATCATCTGACGGCTCGGGCCGCGAAATCGACCATCCTGCGCAGGTTCGAACCCGCGCCGGCGACGGCGCCGCCGGGACTAGACTGGAGCCCATGCAGCGATCCCGCCAAGGCCGTGTCGGAGAGCACTCACCGGTCGGCGATGCCGACGAGGGACGCGCCAAGCAGCGCGCGTTCTGCATCGCCGCGCTCGAAGCGGGCGACGATCTGTCCGAGCTGCGCGAGCTGCTGCGCACGGCGGGTGTCGCGGTCGTCGGGCAGATCGTCCAGCACCGCGAGAAGCCGCACCCGAACTCCTACCTCGGGCCGGGCAAGCTGGAGGAGGTCAAGGTCGCCGCCAAGGCGGCCGACGCGAACGTCATCGCCTGCGACGACGAGCTGAGCCCGCGCCAGGAGCGCAACCTCGAGGAGACGCTCGGCATGCCGGTCGTCGACCGCACGTCGATCATCCTGGACATCTTCGCCGGTCACGCCCACAGCGCCGAGGGCAAGCTCCAGGTCGAGCTCGCCCAGCTCGAGTACAACATGGCCCGCATGCGCGGGCTGTGGACGCACCTCGAGCGGCTCGGGGCGAGCGCCGCGACGCCCGGCATCGGCGCCCGCGGACCGGGCGAGTCGCAGATCGAGACCGACCGCCGCCTCGCGCGCAACCGGATCACGGCGCTGCGGCGCAAGCTCGTCGGCGTGTCCGCCTCGCGCGCGACGATGCGCGCCGAGCGCGAGCGCGCTCACCTGCCGCAGATCGCGCTCGCCGGCTACACGAACGCCGGCAAGTCGACGCTGCTCAACAACCTCACCGGCGCCGAGGTCGGCGTCCGCGACCGCCTCTTCCACACGCTCGACCCGACGACGCGCGAGCTGCGCGTCAACGGCCGCCCGTACCTGCTGAGCGACACCGTCGGCTTCATCCGCAAGCTGCCCCACCAGGTCGTCGACGCGTTCGCCGCCACGTTGCACGAGACGCGCGAGGCCGACCTCATCCTGCACGTCGTCGATGCCTCCGCCGACGAGGACGAGATGACCGCGATGCTGCGCGCCGTCGACGAGACGCTCGAGGCCGTCGGCGCCGGCGAGCGCCCGCGCCTGCTCGTGCTCAACAAGGCCGACGCGATCGACGACGAGCGCCGCGAGGAGCTGCGCTTCGCGCACCCCGACGGAATGCTCATCTCCGCCGTGACGGGGGAGGGGATCCAAGCGCTCGGCGACCGCATCGAGGAGGAGTTCCGCCGCTCGCTGCGCTCCGTCGACCTGCTGCTGCCCTACGCCGAGGGCGCCCGCCTCGCCGAGCTGCACGACTTCGCCGGCGACCTCGAGCGCACCGACACCGCCGACGGCGTGCGCGTCCGCGCGCGCCTGCCCGCGACGCTCGCCGAGCGTTACGCGCGCTACTCGGTCAACGGCGCGTCGGCGTAGGCCGGCATGCGCGCCGGGCGCGGGCCGGCGCTACCCTGATCGTCAGCTATGACCGACGATCCCATCCGCGCGTTTCTCGCCACCATCGCACCGCAGCCGTTCTGGGGGCCCAAGGGGCAGACCGTCATCCTCGAGTCGCTCGTGATCAGCGCCGGCGGCGACTGCGCAACCGTCGAGCGGTGGGTCGAGGCCCATGGCGGCCGGTCGGACCGGACCGTGCCGGTGGCATTCCGCAGCGTCCTCTCGCGGGAGCCGGTACCGGACGTGCAGCGCTTCTTCCTCATCCCCGACGAGGCACTGGCTCCGCCGACGTAGTCAGCGGTCGTCGCCGCTGCCCTGCAGCACGCCGCGCTGCTGACGCGACAGCAACTTGTCGAGGTTCGCGGCGGCCACCTCGTCGAGGTTCAGGCCGGCCTCGGTCGCGAGCTGCGCGGCGTACCAGAGCACGTCGCCGAGCTCTTTCGACAGCGCGGCACGGCGCTCGCCGGTGAGCACGCCGGCGTCGTCGCGAATCATCTTCTTGACCTTCTCGGCGACCTCGCCCGCCTCGCCGCACAGACCGAGCGTGGGGTAGAGCAGGTTGTCGCCCGCCTGCGGGTAGACGGCTGTTTCGCGCGAGCGCGTCTGGTAGTGGAAGAACTCCATGGGCGCAACCTAGTGGTCGGCGCCGGCCTGACGACGCGCGAACGCGCACGTTACGAGGATCTCGTCGACCCGAGTTGCGTCCTCGGCGTGCCAGGCGCGTCCACACCGCGGCGCGTCCGCCCGAGAGCGGGATCGCACAGGTGTGCAGGCGAGCGGCGCCGGCCGCGGGGGGCGGCCGGCGCAGCGCGAACTCGTCTCTCGTGGCCCGCTAGCTCGTGAACCCGAAGTTCTTCAGGTACTCGGCCGCGACGGCCTTCGGCTCCTGCTTGTCGATGTCGACGCGTGCGTTGAGCTCCTGCATGATCTCCTCGGTCATGTACTTCTGGACGTTCGTGATGACCGCCTGACCGTCCGGACCGAGCTTCTGCGCGACGTCGTCGCGCACGGTGAAGCTGATGTTGTACGGCGGGAACAGCGACTTGTCGTCGTCGAGCACGACGTACTTGTCCGTCGACAGCGGGCCGTCGGTCGAGAAGACGAACGCGACGTCGGTGTCGCCGCTGTCGAGCACCTGGTAGGGGTTCTCGCCGGGCAGGAACTTCTTGAACTTCAGGCCGTAGGTCTGCTGGACGCCGAGCAGGCAGTCGACCCGCTGGCGGCACTCCGGGTAGCCGTTGACCGTCAGGTCCTTGGCGCTCGTCGACAGGTCCGAGATCTTCGTCGGGTTGCCGATCTTCGCCGCCGTCGCCTTCGTCACGGCCATCCGGTACGTGTTCTCGAACGGCGTCGGCGCGAGCGCCGTGACCTTCTGCTTGGTGTACGACGCCTTGGCGTCGTCGTAGGCCTGCTGCGCATCCTTCGGGACGTCCTCGATCTTGACGTCGAAGAACGACGTCAGCGCGGTTCCCGTGTACTCGGGATAGGCATCGACCTCGCCCTGGCGCAGCGCCTTGTAGGCGATGACCTCCGAGCCGAGCTTGAGGTCGGTCTTGACCGTGTAACCGGCCGCGGTCAGCGCCTGGGCGTAGATCTCACCGAGGACGTACTGCTCGGTGAAGTTCTTGGAGCCGACGGTCAGCGAGGTGCTCGACGCGCCGTCGACCGGCGCGATCTTGTTGGCGGTCTTCTCCTCTGCGGAGATCTCGCCGTCGGCCGGCGCCGTCGCGGTGGGCGTGGCCGCGTCACCGGACGTGCCGGCCTCGTCTTCGTCGTCGCCGCACGCGGTGAACGACAGCGCGAGGGCGAGCACGGCCAGCAGGCCGAGCAGGATGCGGAAGGGGCTGCGATTCACGGGACTTGCACTCTCCTTGGTGATATGGGCCAGACGCGGGACGAGCCTCGGCCGCCACGGGCGACCTTCAGGCCCTTCGGTGTGACGAGCCGCTGCACGGCTGCAAAGCCGGCGTCGGCGGCGAGCGTCAGCACGGCGACGACGATCGCCGCGCCGAGCTGACCTGCCGAGCCGTAGACGTTGAACGAGATGATCGGGGTGCCGAGCGTCTCATATCCCGCCAGCGGCGCGATGATCGCGGTCGCGAGCACCGCGACGGCGGCGAGGCGGATGCCGCCGAAGATCGTCGGCAGCGCCAGCGGCAGCTCGATGCGGCGCACGATCTGCAGCTCGCTCATGCCCTGCCCGCGGGCGGCGTCGACGAGGTCGCGGTCGACCTGCCGCACGCCGACGTACGTGTTCGTGAGGATCGGCGGGATCGCAAGCAGGATCAGCGCGAAGCAGACGTTCGTGAAGCCGCTGCCGAGGAAGGCGACGAAGAACGCGATGATCGCCAGCGACGGGACGGCGCGGCCGATGTTCGCCACGCTGCCGGCGATGAACTGGCCCCTACCGATGTGCCCCAGCCACAGCGAGAGCGGCATCGCGATCGCGATCGCGATCGCGACCGCGACCGACGACACGAGGAAATGGTTGCCGGCGAGGTGGCCGACCTCGCCCAGTCCGCCGACCTCGACGGTTCCCGCACGCGACTCCTGGGCCTGGAAGATGAAGCTGATCGCGTCGCCGAGGGCGCTGGCGACGATCACGCCGCCACCGCCCGCTCCCACGGCGTCAGGCGCCGCTGCACTCCCAGCACGAGCAGGTCAAGCGCCGCCGCGAGCAGCGTCACGAGCCCGCCGGCCACGACGACGTTGGACTTGAAGGTGATCAGGCTGGCGGTCGAGAGCTGCGTGCCCAGGCCGCCGGCGCCGGCGAAGAAGGCGAGCGCCGCGAGGCCGACGGTCGTCGCGGCGGCGATCCGCAGCCCGGCGAGGATCTCCGGCAGCGCGAGCGGGACCTCGACGCCGAACAGGCGCTGCGTCGCCGTCATCCCGGTCCCGGTCGCGGCGTCGACGATGTCCGCCGGCACGCCCTGCAGCCCGTTGACGACGTTGCGGAAGATGATCACCTGCGTGTACGCGGTCAGCGCGATGATCGCGGTGAGATTGCCGCGACCCGTGACCGGCAGCAGCAGCAGGAACATCGCCGGGCTCGGGATCGTGTAGATCGCGCTCGTCACACCGGTCAGCGGGGTGACCAGCCAGCGCTGGCGGTGGGCGATCAGGCCGAGCGCGAGCGCGATCGTGAAGCCCAGGCCGACGGAGACGACGACGAGCACGACGTGCTCCAGCAGCGGGTCCCAGTAGCGGTCGAGGTTGTCGACGATCCAGCTCGGGCAGAAGCCGTTGTCGGCGACGCAGTTGGACTCGCCCGAGCGATCGCGCACGAAGCCGCCGCTCTGGGCCAGCACGACCGTCAGGCTCACGACGCGGGTTCCCCGCTCGTCTCGGGCTCGGCCTCGTGGTGCACCTCGTCCTCGGCCCCGACCCGGTCGGCCGGACCGGGGACCGCCGCGGGCGCGCTTCTGACGGCCTGCGAGATGACCTGGATCGAGAGCACCCCGACGACGCGGCCGTCGTGGTCGACGACGGGTCCGTACATCGACTGCTTGGCGAGCAGGTCCGACAGCGCGTCGCGCAGGACGTCGTCGAGCTCGACGATCGGATCGGCGCGCGAGCGCAGCTCGTCGCGGACGCGCTCACCGAGCAGCGCGCGCTCGCTGAGCCAGCCGATCGGCCGGTCCTGGTCGTCGACGAGCAGCGCGATGTCGAGATCCGCATCCTCGATGCGCGTGCGCACCTCGGCGGTCGGCGAGCCGGTGCGGCACGTCGCGACGGTCCACAGGTCGATGTCGCGCACGCGCTGCAGCGCGAGCCGCTTGAGCGCACGGTCGGCGCCGACGAAGTCCTCGACGAACTCGTTGGCGGGCGCCATCAGCAGCTCCGCCGGGGACGCGAACTGCTGCAGATGGCCGCCGACCTGCAGGACGGCGATCCGGTCGCCCATCTTGATCGCCTCGTCGATGTCGTGCGTGACGAAGATGATCGTCTTGCGCAGCTCGGCCTGCAGGCGCAGGAACTCGTTCTGCAGCCGCTCGCGGTTGATCGGGTCGATCGCGCCGAACGGCTCGTCCATCAGCATCACCGGCGGGTCGACCGCCAGCGCACGGGCGACGCCGACCCGCTGGCGCTGGCCGCCGGAGAGCTGCGACGGGTAGCGCGAACGCATGACGTGCGGGTCCAGCCCGACGAGGTCCAGGAGCTCGTCGACGCGTGCCGAGATCCGGGTCTGGTCCCAGCCGAGCAGCTTCGGCACGGTCGCGACGTTGTCGGCGATCGTGCGGTGCGGGAACAGGCCGACGTGCTGGATGACGTAGCCGATGTTGCGCCGCAGCTCCTCGGGCCTGCGGTCGCGCACGCTGCGGCCGCCGAGCAGGATGTCGCCCTCGGTGATCTCGATCATCCGGTTGACCATCCGCATCGCGGTCGTCTTGCCGCAGCCCGACGGGCCGACGAGCACGCAGATCTCGCCCGCCGGGACCTTGAGCGACAGCCTGTCGACCGCGGGCTCGGCGCCACCGGGGTAGCGCTTCGTGACCTCGCGGAACTCCAGCGGCTCGGCCGTTGAACGGTCGGAGGGGTCCCCCACAGGGGCGATCCTACCTCCAGAGCAGGCAGATCATGCGCCACGCGCCTTGCAGGCGTCACACCCCGGCGGCACGCCGGGCCTCGGCATGCGCCGCGTCCTCGTACGTGTCGTCGAGCGGCGTCAGGTCGTTCAGCGCCAGCGCGGCACGGATCAGCCAGTCCGCGAACCAGGCGTTCTTCGGCAGCAGCGGGCCGTGCAGGTACGTCCCGATGACGCCGCCGCGCCGCACGCCCTCCGAGCCCGACGAGCCGGTGTTGCCGTGGCCCTTGAGGACGCGCCCGAGCGCCTCCTCGCCGGCGCCGAGATGCGTGCGGCCGGCGTGGTTCTCGAAGCCCGCGAGGATGCGGCGGCGGCCGTCGCCGTCGAGGTCCACCTCGATCGCGACGTTGCCGATCAGCCGCGGGCCGTCGGAGCGGATCGTCTCCAGATCGACGAGGCCCAGGCCCGGGATGTTCTCGTCGGCGAGCGCGTAGCGGTGGCCGAGCAGCTGGTAGCCGCCGCAGACGCCGAGCACGATCGCGCCGCGTGCGGCGGCGGCGTGCAGCGCCTCGCGCTTGGTCTCGACGAGGTCCAGCGCGCAGAGGCGCTGGTCGCGGTCCTGGCCGCCGCCGAGGTAGAAGAGGTCGTGCGCGTCGGGGTCGACGCCCTCGCCGAGGCCGGCCGCCGTGATCTCGCAGCCCAGGCCGCGCCACGCGCAGCGGCGCTCGAGCATGAGCAGGTTGCCGCGGTCGGCGTAGATGTTCATGAGGTCGGGATACAGCGCGCAGACGCGCAGGGTGCGGTCAGCCACGCAGCATCACCACGCTCGTGCCGACGTGCTCCTCGGTCGGTCCCAGGATCCGGCCCGGCAGCGCCATCAGGCCGGCGGCGCGGCCCTCGGTCTCGACCTCGGCGATCGAGACCCGGTCGAGGTGCAGGACGTCGTCGCTGGCGCTGCGGCGCCCGTCGGCGGTGAGGATCTCGCGGATGCGCTCGATCGCGACGGTCCGGCCGTGGTCGCGCAGCGCGACCGGCTGGCTGGAGTACAGCGTGCTGTCGACGATCAGCCGGTCGGGCAGCGGCGGCAGGACGCGCTCGGCGTCGAAGCACTCCAGGGCGTCGGCGAGCGCGATCGCGACGAGGCCGCCGGGCGCGACGTGCGCGCGGGCACTGCGCAGAAAGCCGAGCCGGCCCTCGGGCCGCAGGAGCTGAACGGTCTGCATCGGCGCCATCACGACCGCGAAGTCGCGGCGCTGCAAATCGAAGCTCCTGGCATCGGCGGCGACGGTCTGGATCATCAGACCCTCGGCTCGCGCACGCTGCGCGAGGACCGCGAGCAGCGCCGGGTCGAGGTCTAGCGCGACCACCTCGTGGCCCTGGCGCGCGAGGTCGAGCGAAACGCGGCCGGTGCCGGCGCCGACGTCGAGGATCGGGCCGCCGGCCTGCGCCGCGAGCTCGCGCCACAGCTCGAAGTCGGCGTCGTAACGCCCGCACTCGACGTCGTGCCAGATCGCGTCGCTCATGCGAACGACCCCTGTGCCGCGCCGCGCTCGACGAGCAGCCGCCGCAGGGCGAGCATCGCGGTGTAGGTGGGCAGCGCGACGAGCCGCCCGTCGCCGTCGGCGAGCGCGGCGTCGAGCCCTCGCTCGAGCCCGGGCACGACGTTCAGCCGCTCCGGCGCGACGCCCGCGTACTTCAGCCGCAGCGCCAGCTCGGCCGCACGCGTGCCGCTGCACGTCACCCGCCGCACGCGCCCGGCGATCAGCTCGAAGTCCGCATCCCAGACCCACGAGATGTCGCGCCCGTCGGCGGTGTTGTCGTTGAGGACCGCGAGCACGTCGTGCTCGCCCTCGTCGAGCGCCAGCGTGCGCAGGACCTCGTTGGCGCCCGCGGGGTTCTTCACGAGCAGGATCGCCAGCTCGCGGCCGCCGATCTGCACCGTCTCGGCGCGGCCGAACGCCGCCTGCGTGGCCTCGAGGCCGGCCACGATCTCCTGCAGGGACGAGCCGAGCGCGCTGCTCAGCGCCGCGGCTGCGAGCGCGTTGTAGACGTTGTAGAGGCCCGGCAGGGGGAGGGCGACGACGGCCTGCTCGCCGCCGAGGTGCAGGCTGAAGCGCGCGCCGCGCGTGCCGTCGAGGATGACGCCGCTGACGTACACGCCGGGCTCGGGCCGGCGCGAATCGCCGTTGGGGCAGTGGTAGCGCCCGAGATGGCCCATGTAGACGGCGTCGTAGACGTAGGGCGCGCCGCAGCGGCGGCAGTGCTTGGAGTCCGAGGCGTGCGCCATGCCCGCAAGCGCCATCGCGTCGTCCTGGACGCCGAAGTACGTCGCGCGGCCGGCGGCACTGTCGCGGCCGAGGTCGGCGACGAGCGGGTCGTCGGCGTTGAGCACGAGCTTCGTGTCGGGGGCGGCGGCGACGGTCGCCGCCCAGCGGTCGGCGATCGTCTCCAGCTCGCCGTAGCGGTCCAGCTGGTCTCTGAACAGGTTCGACAGCAGCAGCGCGCGCGGCTGCAGTTGCGCCACGACGCGGTCCAGCCAGAACTCGTCGACCTCGAACAGGCCGGCGTCGCCGTCGATGGCGCCGCCCCCGCGTGCGGCGCCCAGCAACACGCTCGCGACGCCGCCGGCCATGTTCGCGCCGGCGCGGTTGTGCACCAGGCGCGTGCCCGAGCGCTCGAGGATCGCGGCGACCATCGCGGCCGTCGTCGTCTTGCCGTTCGTCGCGCTGATGACGGCGCTGCCCTGCGGCAGGCGGCGCGCGAGGCGCGCGATCGCGCTCGGGTCCATGCGCATGAGCAGCTTGCCCGGCAGGCTGGTGGCGCCGCGGCCGCTGCGGCGCGAGAGCGCGCCTGCCGCGCGGGCGACGGCGATCTTGAGCGCGAGCATCACGGTGCGGTCAGGACGCGCAGCGCGTGCGGGACGACGCGGATCGTCACCGGGGTGCTGGCGATCGGGTCGCCGTCGGCGTAGACGGTGAACGGCCGGTCGGCGTCGACGTGCAGCTCGCTGCCGCGCAGGACGCGCACGGCGGGGTGCTGGACGTGGGTGCCCTTGAAGGCGCGCGGGAGGGTGGCGAGGAACGAGCGCTTGGAGTGGCTGCAGATCAGGACGACGTCGAGCAGGCCGTCGTCGAGCGATGCGTCGGGCGCGAGCCTCATCCCGCCGCCGTAGCAGCCGCTGTTGCAGGCGGCGACCGAGTACCCGATCGAGCTGAGCGGCTCGCCGTCGAGGCGCAGGTCGAAGCGGGCGGGCTTCCAGGCGGCGAGCGCGCGCAGGGCGCCGTAGACGTAGACGAGCCGCCCGAGCCGCGACGGCGCGGCGTTGGCGATCCGGTTGGCGTCCGAGTCGAAGCCGAGCGAGGCGATGCCGATGAACGAGCGTCCGTCGACCTCGCCGATGTCGAGGTCGCGCTCGCGGCCGTGCGCGACGACCGCGCACGCGGCCTCGATCTGCAGCGGGATGCCGAGCACGCGCGCGGTGTCGTTGCCGCGCCCGCCCGGCAGGATCCCGAGGACCGCGCCGGGGACGGCGCGCAGCTCGCCGACGACGCAGCCGATCAGGCCGTCGCCGCTCAGGGTCACGGTCACCTCGCCGGCCTGCGCGGCCTGGCGGGCGAGCTCGCGCGCGTGCTCGAGGTCGCGCGTGACCGCGCTGTGGAAGTCGACCCCGAGCCCGCGCAGCGCCGCTTCGGCGCGCGGCAGGATGCGAGCCGCGCGGCCGCCGCCGGCGGACGGGTTGCAGAGCAGTGCGACACGGCGAGCCACGACCCGGACTATCCCAGCACCAGCGTCTCGAGCCGCTCGGAGATCGCGACCGGGCTGGGCTTCGTGGCGTCCTGCGCCGTGGCGCGATCCGAGGCGCCGGTGAGCACGATCGCGCCGTCGATGCCGGCGGCGTGGGCGGCGCCGAGGTCGGCGTCGACGCGGTCGCCGATCATCAGCGCGCGGCCCGGCCCGAGCCGGTCAAGCGCCGTCTGCACGAGCGTCGGCTCAGGCTTGCCGACGGTCTGCACGGTGCGGCCCGACGCCGTCTCGACGGCGGCGATGACGGCGCCCGACCCCGGCCACAGACCGTCGGGCTGGGGGAAGGTGGCGTCGCGGTTGGAGCCGATCAGAAAGGCGCCGCGCAGCGCCGCCTGGGTCGCCTCGCGCAGCTCCTCGTAGTCGAAGCCGCGGTGAAACGCGACGACGACGACGTCGGCGCGGCTGGCGAAGGTCGTGCCGTTGACGATCCGCAGCCCGGCGGACTCGACGTGGCGCTTGAGGGCGGGGGAGCCGATGACGACGGCGGCGCGACCCTGGAAGCGCTCGGCGAGCACGAACTGCAGGGCGCCGCCGACCGTGACGACCTCCTCGACCGATGCCTGGAAGCCCAGCCGCCAGAGCTTGCGGACGTATTCCTCGGTCAGCAGCTGGCTGTCGTTCGTGACGAACGCGACGCCCTTGCCGGCCGCGCGCAGCGCGCTGATCGCCTCGACCGCGCCGGCGGTGGGCTCGTCGCCGACCCAGACGCAGCCGTCGAGATCGAGCAGGATGTGGTCGTAGCGGGCGATGAACGGGGAGAGCGGCACGCGAGAAGTGTGAAGGGTCGCGCGGCCGCGCCGGGATCGGGGCCTGTGTCGCGGGGGAGCGACTACGCTCTGCCACCGTGCGGCGCGGCCCTGTTCTCATCGTGATCCTGCTCGCGGCGCCGGCGCTCGGCGCGTGCGGCAAGGACGACGCGCTGACGCGCGAAGCGACGCAGACCGCGCCCGCCGCCGGCGCGGGCGTGACGTCGACCGCGACCACGCCGGCCGTGGCTGCGCGCAGCACGCGCGACGGCTGCCGCGCCGTTCCGGCGCCGACGCCCGCGGCGAACCCGAACCGGCGGCGTTCCAAGCAGCGCCTGAACCGCAGCCGCCGCCACACCGCCGTCGTGAAGACCAACTGCGGCACGATCGAGATCCGCCTCGACGTGCGGCGCGCGCCGAAGACGACCGCGTCGTTCGCCGGTCTGGCGCGCAACAGGTTCTTCGACGGGCTGACGTTCCACCGCATCGCCAAGCCGGGCGGCAACGACTACGTCATCCAGGGCGGCGACCCGCTCGGGACCGGCAACGGCGGCCCCGGCTACGCGGTCGTCGAGGCGCCGCCGAAGCGCCTGAAGTACAGCCGCTACGTCGTCGCGATGGCCAAGACGCAGACCGAGCAGCCGGGCACCTCGGGCAGCCAGTTCTTCATCGTGACGGCCGCCGAGGCGCCCCTGGAGCCCGAGTACGCGCTGCTCGGCACGGTCGTCGGCGGCAAGTCGATCGTGCGCCGGATCGCCGCCGTGCCGACGGATCCCGCGACCGAGATGCCGATCGACCCCGTGGTGATCAGCTCGGTGCGGATCCGGTCTGCGAGCGGGTAGGAGGCGAAGATCGCGTCGAGTGGCGCATTTCGACGGCTCGGCCGTCCAAAATCGCCCCAAGGTGTCCT
>JBBSLI010000058.1:0-23091 GCA_038255395.1 Solirubrobacterales bacterium | reverse complement strand
GGATGCCGGCGCCGCCTGGCAAGATCCGATCCCCGCCCGCCCCGAAGGTGTGGCTCAGCCACATCGAGCGTCCGAGGACGCCGCCAGGCGGTGATCGGCGCCCGGGGTTTCCGGTGGACTGTTATGAGACGGGCCACTAGTCTAGTGGCTCAGCCCTCGGCGAACGCCTCGCGGGCGGCGATCGCGTGGTGCTCGCGCAGATCCGCGAGCTGGCGCTCGGCCTTCTTCTGCAGCGCCGCGATCTCGGCCTCGTCGAGGCGCTCCTCGTGCGGCGCGATCTGCGCGAGCGAGTCCCACAGCGCGAGCTTTCCCTGCACGCCGGCGAGCAGGCCCTCGAGCTCGAGCACGCGGCTCAGGGGCGAGTAGCCGGCCAGCTGGTCGTTGGGCTTCAGGCGGGCGATCTTCTCGCCGATCTTCGCGCCCGCGGTCTTCATCACCGACCTGCTCACGCCGAAGCGGCCCATGAGGTCCTCGAGCGTCGCGACATCGTGGTCGATCTCCTGTGCCAGGCCGACGAGGAAGTCCTCGTACGGCGTGCCCATGTTCTCGTCAGCGAGCCGGCGCGCCAGATCGCTGCCCATCTCGGCCCCTGCGCGGTGGTCCTGCAGGTAGGTCTCGAGGTAGTCGGTCGCGGTCGTAGTCATGTCGTCGTGGTTACCCACGGCCTGCGCGCGGTACGCGACGCGATGGATCCGGCCCGGCCGCTACGGTCCCGAACCATGCGCCTGATCGTCGCCCGCTGCGAGGTCCGCTACAGCGGCCGCCTGACCGCCGTCCTGCCACAGGCACTGCGGCTGCTCATGATCAAGGCCGACGGCTCGTTCATGGTCCACGCCGACAGCGGCGGCTTCAAGCCGAGCAACTGGATGACGGCGCCGACCGTGATCGAGGAGATGGGATCTCCGCCCACCCGGATCGTCGTGCGCAAGCGCGCCGGCGCGACCGAGGACCGCCTCGAGATCGACATCGCCGAGGTCGTCTCCGACGTCAGTCACGACATGGGCGAGGCCGCCGCGCTGGAGAAGGACGGCGTCGAGCGCGACCTGCAGGAGGCGCTCGCCGCCTCGCCGCAGTTCTGCGGCGAGGGATTCCGGCTCGTGCGCCGGGAGTGGCCGACCGACATCGGCCCGGTCGACCTCATGTGCCGCGACGTGCAGGACGCCTGGATCGCCGTCGAGATCAAGCGCGTCGGCACGATCGACGCCGTCGAGCAGCTGACGCGCTACCTCGAGCGCATCCGCGTCGACCCGGCGATGGCGTCGTGTCGCGGCATCCTCGCGGCGCAGTCGATCAAGCCGCAGGCGCGCGTCCTCGCACAGGCGCGGGGACTGACCTGCGTCGAGGTCGACCTCGCCGTCCTGCGCGGCGAGCGCGAGCCCGATCTGACGCTGTTTGCGGCATGACTGCAGGCGTTTCTTCCGTCCGGCTCGACACGCGGGCCAATCCGGCTGGCCCATTGGATGAAATCTGAGCGGATTCGCAAACTGCGGCTTATCCTCGGTCGATGGATCGCCTCCCCCAGATCGTGGCGTTCGGTGGGGGCGGCTTCTCGATGGAGGCGGGCAACGCGCTGCTGGACGAGTACGTCCTCGGCCTGACGAACGTCGAACGCCCGAAGGTCTGCTTCCTGCCCTCGGCCTCGGGCGACGCCGACCACTACATCGTGCGCTTCTACCGGGCCTTCTCGGCGGGGCGCTGCGAGCCCTCCCACGTCTCGCTGTTTCGCCGTGACAAGGGCGCCGGCCTGGGCTGCGACATCGCCGAGCACCTGCTCGCCCAGGACCTCATCTACGTCGGCGGCGGCAGCGTCATGTCGCTGCTCGGCGTCTGGCGCGCGCACGGCCTCGACGACGTCCTGCGCCAGGCCTGGCGGCAGGGCACCGTGCTGTGCGGGCTGAGCGCCGGATCGCTGTGCTGGTTCAGCGAGGCGGTGACGGCGTTCCACGGGCCCGCACAGCGCGTTCCGGGCCTGGGGCTGCTGCCCTACTCCAACTGCGTGCACTACGACGGCGAACCCGGACGACGCGACAGCTACCACCGCTTCCTGGCCGAGGGCATGCGCCCCGGGTACGCGGCCGGCGACGGCGCGGCGCTGCACTTCTGTGGTGAGTCGCTGGCGCGCGTCGTCTCCTCGCGCCCGAAGGCATCGGCGTTCTGGGTGGAAGAGGTCGGCGGCGGGGTGTCGGAGGTGGCGCTTCAGGTCCGCTGGCTGGGCGGATCGCGGACGCTGACCGCCGCGTAGTGCCGGTCGTCAGACGAATCTTCGCCATGGGCGGCGGCGGCTTCACGGCCGAGCCCCACAACCCCGCCCTGGACGACTTCATCCTCGCGCTCGCGGGCGAGCGCGAGCCGCGCATCCTCTTCCTGCCGACCGCCGGCGGCGATCCGCGCGCGCAGATGACCGCGTTTCGCTCGACCTTCGGTGCACGCAGCTGCCAGCCGCGCCAGCTGTCGCTGTTTCGCCTCGAGTACGAGCACCACGATCTGCGCGCGTTCATCCTCTCGCAGGACATCGTCTACGTCGGCGGCGGCTCGATGCGCAACCTGCTCGCGATCTGGCGCGAGCACGGCCTGGACCTGATCCTGCGCGAGGCCTGGGAGGCGGGCGTCGTCCTCGCCGGGCTGAGCGCCGGCGGCATGTGCTGGTTCGAGCACGGGGTCACCTGCTCGACGGGACGGCCCGCGCCGACCGACGGCCTGGGCTTCCTGCCGGGCAGCCTGTCGGTGCATTACGACGGCCAGCCCGAGCGCCGGCCGATCTTCCTCGACGCGGTCGCGCGCGGTGCGATCCGCCCCGGCTACGGCGCCGACGACGGCGTCGGCCTGCTGTTCGAGGGAACCGAGCTCGTCCGGATCGTCGCCTCGCGACCGGGAACGCACGCCTACCGGGTCGAGCCCGGAACGCGCGGCGAGGCGATCGAGACGGCGCTCGAGCCGCAGCTGCTGGCGGCTGCGCCGGGCATGCGCGATCGCGACACCCCCGACGACATCCGGGAGTTCCGCGCCGAGCGCCACGCCGCCGCGCGCCGGCGCTGACACCGCGCCGGGCGAGGTGTGGCTGGCCGTACGGCCGGACACGTGGTAACTCGATCGTCGACGTTCATCTGAGTTGGGAGGGTCACGGCAATGCATCCCCCGACTTCGCACGGAGCCCCCTGATGAGAACCCAACGCTGGACCCTTGCGGTCGTCTGCGCCGCCACCGCGATGCTCATGCTCGACATCGCCGTCGTGAACACCGCGCTGTCGCGCATCGCAGAAGACCTGAACACGGGCCTCAGCGGCCTGCAGTGGGTCGTCGACGCCTACACGCTCGCGCTCGCCGCGACCGTCCTCACCGCCGGCGTGCTCGCGGACCGGCTTGGTCGTCGGCGCACCTTCGCCGTCGGCCTCGGGATATTCACGCTGTCGTCGCTGGCGTGCGCGCTGAGCACGTCGATCGAAGCGCTCAACGCGGCCCGCGCCGTGCAGGGCGTCGGCGCGGCGATCATGTTCGCGGTCTCGCTGGCGCTGCTCGCGCACGCCTTCCCCGGCACCGTCGAGCGCACGAAGGCGCTGGCCGCCTACGGCGCCACGATCGGCGCCTCGTTCGCGATCGGGCCCGCGGTCGGCGGGGCGCTGACGAGCGGTCTTGGCTGGCAGTGGATCTTCCTGATCAACATCCCGATCGGCATCGCCTGCCTGGCGATCACGATGACCCGCGTGCAGGAGTCGCGCGACCCGCGGCCGCGCAGGATCGACTGGGCCGGGCAGAGCACGCTCGCCGGTGGCCTGTTCCTGCTCGTGCTCGGCCTGCTGCGCGGCAACGAGGACGGCTGGACCAGCACGGCGATCGTGCTCGAGCTCGGCGCCGCCACCGCGCTGCTGGTCGCGTTCGTCGCGATCGAGCGCCGCGTCCGCGAGCCGATGTTCCCGCTCGGGCTGTTTCGCCGGCCGGACTTCACGGGCGCCCAGCTGTCCGCGTTCGCGATCTCGGCCTCGTTCTTCGCGATCTTCCTGTACGTGACGCTGTACCTGCAGCAGATCCTCGGGTTGTCGGCGATCGAGGCCGGGCTCGTGTACATCCCCGGCACGGTCGTGATGTTCGTCGTCTCCGGCGCGACGGCGACGCTCGGCACGAAGGTGCACCCGGGCACGCTGATCTCGGTCGGCCTGCTGCTCGTCGCCGTCGGCATGGCCCTGATGCTGGTCGCCGGCGAGAACTCGTCGTGGACGGCGGTCCTGCCCGGCTCGATCATCGCGATGATCGGCACCGGCCTGTTCAACCCGGCCGTCAGCGCCGTCGCGCTGGGCTCGGTCCCAGCTGAGCAGAGCGGGCTCGCGGCCGGCGTCAACGACACGTTCCGGCAGGCGGGCATCGCCGTCGGCGTCGCGGCGCTCGGCGCGCTCGTGCCGGCCGAGGCCGCGCTCGGCGGCGGCTCGGCGGCCGCCTACGTCGACGGCCTGCACCAGGCGGCGCTCGCCGGCGCGGCGCTCGCGCTGGCGGGCGCGATCGCCGCCTTCGTGCTCATCCGGCCGCGCCGCGAGCGCGCCGCCGCGCAGCCGGCGGCCGGTGCCCTGGTGCTCGACGCCGCGTGACACGCGGGCTGTGCGTAGCGGGCCGGTGGGGATCTCCTCGCCGGCCCGCAGCGTGTTCCGGGCCGGGAGTCACCGGCGACGCGTATTCTTGCCGCGATGAACGGGCGAGCCGTCGCCGTGCTGACCATTCTCGCGGTGTCCGGCAGCCTCGCGAGCTGTGGCGGTGCCAGTTCGGATGGCCGCTCCGCACCAGAGGAAAGGGCGGTTACCGACGTGGGACTGCGTGACAAGCTCAAGAAGCCGCCTCAGCATGACGAGGCGAGCATTCGTCGGATGCTGGAGAGCAGAGGCGCTTCATCGGACGAGGCCAGCAGAGTCGTCCAGCTGCTCAGCGGTCGTCTGACTCCCGACAAGATGCATGTCTGGCTCAGCGATCCCAAGAAGTCGCATCCGATACCCGACCCTGAATTCGCGCAGAAGATGAACGACGCGGGCTTGGTGGGGGGACCAATGAACTGGACCGCGGTCAACGCGATATCGGCCGGAAAAACGCAGCTCGTCATCGACGAAGCCGAGCGGTTCGCGGCAGATCGCTGAGCTTCCGCTTCGAGGCAGCCGCTACTCGCCCGACAGCGTCGCCAGCAGCGACCGCGCGCCGCCGCGATCGCGGTGCTCGCAGAGGTAGATCCCCTGCCAGGTCCCGAGCGCCAGGCGGCCGCGGCTGATCGGCAGGCTCAGCGACGAGCCCATCAGCGCGGCCTTGATGTGGGCGGGCATGTCGTCGGGTCCCTCGAGCGTGTGCGTCCAGGCGAAGTCCTCGGCGACGGCGACATCGAACCACGACTCGAAGTCGCGCCGCACGTCGGGCGAGGCGTTCTCGTTGAGCGTCAGCGACGCCGAGGTGTGACGGATGAAGATGTGCGCCAGGCCGATCTGCAGCTCGCGCAGCTCGGGCAGCGCCGCGACGATCTCGTCCGTGACGAGGTGCACCCCGCGGGGGCGCGGCCGTAGCGTGATCTCGCGCTGAACCCAGGGCATCGTCCCTGGCAGGCTACGGGGCGGGACGCGTGCGCGACGCGCTCGCGGGTACTGTCCCCGCATGCCAATTCCGGAAGGTACACACAACATCGGACCCAGCAACGGATCGCTGAAGGTCAGGACAGGCAGGGAGGGTGCCGCCGCCAAGGCCGGGCACGACCTCGTCATCGGCGTCAACAGCTGGGACGCGACGATCGAGGGCGGCGACAGCCCCTCGATCAAGCTCACCGCCGACCCCGGCTCGTTCGAGGTCATCGAGGGCACGGGCGGCGCGAAGGCGCTGAGCGACAAGGACAAGGGCGACATCAAGAAGAGCATCTCGGGCAAGGTCCTGGGCTCGTCGCAGATCAGCTTCACCTCCAGCGAGGTGACCGACAGCTCCGCCAGGGGCGATCTCTCGATCGCCGGCTCGAGCTCCTCGGTCAACGTCCCGCTGAACGTCAGCGGCGACAAGATCAGCGGCAGCATCACGCTCAGCCAGAGCGAGTTCGGCATCAAGCAGTTCAAGGCCCTGATGGGTGCGCTGAAGGTCTCCGATCAGGTGACGGTCGAGTTCGAGGGCAGCCTGTAGTGAGGCCGTAGGCTTGCGGCGTGACGGAGCGCCGCGAGCCGCAGCTGCTGTGGGAGCCCGACGACGCGTTCGGGCAGCGCACGCGGCTGCGCGCGTACATCGACTGGCTGGCGTCGTTGCACGGCGTCGAGGCCGGGACGTACGACGAGCTGTGGGAGTGGTCGGTCGGCGACATCGAGGGCTTCTGGTCCTCGATCGCCGAGTACTTCGACGTGCGTTTCCACGACGCGCCGCGGGCGGTGCTCGACGGCGCCGAGATGCCGGGCACGAGCTGGTTCGCGGGCGCCACGCTCTCCTACCCCGAGCACATCTTCCGCGACCGTGACGACGACGCGGTCGCGATCCGCCACGCATCGGAGCTGCGCGCGCTCGACACGATGACGTGGCGCGAGCTGCGCGCGCTGACGGCCCGCATCCAGGCGGGGCTGCGCGCGCTCGGCGTCGGCCGCGGCGATCGCGTCGCGGCGTACATGCCGAACATCCCGGAGACCGTCGCGGCGTTCCTCGCGACGGCCGGCCTCGGCGCGGTCTGGTCGAGCTGCTCGCCGGACTTCGGCGCGCGCGCGGTCATCGACCGCTTCGCGCAGATCGAGCCGAAGGTGCTGCTCGCCGTCGACGGCTACCGCTACGGCGGGCGCGACTTCGACCGCGGCGCGGTCGTCGAGGAGATCCACGCCGAGGTCGGCGGGGCGCTCGTGCGCGTCGGCTATCTCGGCGGCGGCGGCTTCGGGGAGGAGTTCCTCGGCCCGGCGGACGCCGAGCTGACGCTCGATCCTGTCCCCTTCGACCACCCGCTCTGGGTGCTGTACTCCAGCGGCACGACCGGGCTGCCGAAGGCGATCGTCCAGGGCCACGGCGGGATCCTGCTCGAGCAGCTCAAGCACCAGAGCCTGCATCTGGACATGCACGCCGGCGACCGCGCGTTCTGGTTCACGACGACGGGCTGGATGATGTGGAACTTCCTCGTCGGCGTACTGCTGACACCGGCCTCGATCGTGCTCTACGACGGGAACCCCGGGGCGCCGTCGCTCGACCGCCTGTGGGAGCTGGCCGCGGAGGCCGGCGTGACGTGCTTCGGCACGAGCGCGGCGTACATCGCAGGCTGCATGAAGGCCGGCGTGCGGCCCGGCCAGGGGCGCGACCTGAGCGCCCTGCGCAGCGTCGGCTCGACCGGCTCGCCGCTGTCGCCGGAGGGCTTTCGCTGGGTCTACGAGGAGCTCGGTTCCGGTACGTGGCTGTTCTCCACGAGCGGCGGGACCGACGTCTGCACCGCGTTCGTCGGCGGGGTCCCGCTGCTGCCCGTCTACGAGGGCGAGCTGCAGGCGCGCTCGCTGGGCTGCGACGTGCGGTCCTTCGATCCCGACGGGCGCGAGCTGATCGGCGCGGTCGGCGAGCTTGTCATCACCCAGCCGCTGCCGTCGATGCCGCTGTACTTCTGGAACGACCCCGGCGGCGCGCGGCTGCGCGAGGCGTACTTCGAGATGTATCCCGGGATCTGGCGCCACGGCGACTGGATCGAGCTCACGGCGCGCGGCACGGCGATCATCTACGGCCGCAGCGACTCGACGATCAACCGCGGCGGCGTGCGGATGGGGACGAGCGAGATCTACCGCGCGGTGCTCGCCCTCGACGAGATCGTCGACGCGCTCGTCGTCGACGTCGACGGCTGGATCGGGCTGTTCGTCGTGCTGCGCGCAGGAGCCGAGCTCGACGACGCGCTGCGCGGGCAGATCGCGCGGCGCGTGCGCGAGGACTGCTCGCCGCGCCATCTGCCCGACGACGTCCACGCCGTCGCCGCGGTCCCGCGCACGCTGTCGGGCAAGCTGCTGGAGGTGCCGGTCAAGCGGATCCTCTCGGGCGTCGCGCCCGAGCGCGCGGCGAGCCGCGACTCGCTCGCCAACCCGGCCGCGCTGGATTGGTTCGTCGCGTTCGCGCGGGAGCGGGCGTGAGCAAGAGCCGGGCGAAGAAGAAGCAGCGCCAGCGCGCGCGGGCCGCGACGCCTGGCGACGCACCGGTGACGCCGGCCGCGCCGGCCGCGCCGGCCGCGCCGGCGCAAGAGCGCGCCGCCGCGCGAGCACGGGCACGCGCGCAGCAGACCCCGTCGGCGCCGGCGGCGCCGGCGCGGCGCCCCTCGCGCCTGGACGTGCGCGACAACGTTCCCCGTCCAGACGCGATCTGGGCCCCGTTCCCGCTCACCGAGATCGGGATGGCGGTCGGCCTGGCGCTGTTCGCGCTCGGCTTCGTCGCCAACACGGCCGAGCTGTTCCTCGCCGGCGTCGGGGTGCTCGTCGTCGTCGTCGCCGAGCTGTGCCTGCGCGAGCACTTCTCCGGCTTTCGCTCCCACAGCATCCTGCTCGGGCTGCTGCCGGTGTCGGCCGTGCACCTTGGCGTGGTGTACGCCGGCGCGGCCACCTGGCGCGGCCCGCTCGCGCTCGCGATCGATCTGGCGGTCGCCGGAGCGCTGGCGTGGTGGCTGCAACGCCGCTTCGTCGCGGCGAGGGCGCACCCGCGCACCCGCCGCGTCGAGGGCTGACGTTCGCGCGGGAATGTCGTGCGTCAAGCGCCGGGATGCCGGCGCCGCCAGGTCAGGAGCCGCATCGGGGATGTGCGCACACGGCTCGGTGACGCCGTCCTCGAGGCTGCGGCCGATGAGCACGGTGATCGAGCGGTATCGCCGCTGCACCGAACGATCGCGATACCGCTCGAGCATGCACGAAGGCGCCGAACCAGGAGAGCCACGGTCCAGACGACCCACCCACCAGTGGTACTGATCCGTTGCGAGCGTCTGGCGCACGTGCCGGTGATCGGCGCCCGGCCGCGGTGAACAACGCTCGCAGCGGCGCGAACACGTTCGCGGCAGGGCCGGCGGGGCGTCGTGGCTGCTCGGAGCGTGGTGCGCGTGTGTGCCCTATGGCAACAGAAAGGCGCCACCACCCCCGGCCCGCTGCCCCCGGTGACGGATCGAGCTGCCCCCGCCCGGCGCCCCGCACCAGGCGCCCCGCCCCACCCCGGAGAGTTGCGGGCGGACGCCGGGTGAGGGCCGCGGGATGTCACCAGGTCGCGACCGCGGAGCGGATCGCGGCGCGGAACTGCTCGACCGCGGCGTTGCCATACGCCGTGGCCGTGGCCGCGTCGCCGCTGCAGTCCTCGCAGTTGTAGAAGTTCCCGTAGGAGAACGCGCGCTGCTGGATCTGGCCGCCGACCTTGAACGGGATCAGCATCCGGCCGAAGTTCGCGCGCACGGCGCGCTGGCCGCTGCCATAGCTGCCGCCCTTGGCGCGGTGCTGGCGCACGCTCGCGGTCGGCAGCAGCGAACCGTCGTGCACGCCCTCGATCATGCGCGACAGGTCGTCGAGCGTGATCGCGTTGTCGGGCCCCCAGCAGCCGACGTTCTGGTTGATCTGGGTGCGCGCCGCGCCGATCGCCGTGGCGTAGGCGTTGATCGCCGTGCGCCCGTAGCGCTGCTCGAGCGCGAACGTCGTGCGGTTGTCGGAGTTGGCCATCATCCAGCGGTCGGCGGTGTCGAGCGTCGTGACGCCGGAGAACCTCAACGCGAGCGTCTCCTATCCGGACTGCCCGGCCGTCAACCCGACCGGCGAGTGCAACGTCGGCAAGGCCCCCAAGGACGTCTGCCCGACGCGCGCCGGCGTGTCGGCATTTGGGATCGGGAACGGCTGCCCCGGCCGGTGCCGCAGCGGCGCTGAGGCAAGTCCTGCGATGGCCGCGAAGACCGTTGCGGCACGGCGGGTGTGACGTGGGATGCGCATGGCGCGTCCTTTCTCATCGAGGGCTGATGTGGCCTCCAACGGGAAAGGCGCTCGCGAAATTACGCGAGCGTGACGCGTGTCACACTTCGTCGAGTGGTGCATCTCTTCGTCTCAAGCGAAGAAATGCACCACTCGAGCGCTCCGCTACCGCTGACGAGCGGCAGGCCGCGCCCGCGTGCGCGCGCCTCAGGCCGTGACCTCGCGGCGGGTGATCCGCCAGATGCCGATCAGCAACGGAAGCGCCATCCAGAGCGCAAGCGCGGTGCCGGCCTGCGCCCACTGCGTCGCGCTGAGGACCTCGGCGGACATCGGGCCGATCGCGCGCAACGTGGACACCCACGGTGCGACGTCCGCCAGGAACGGCAGCGAGACCACGGCCGCCCATGCTGTCGGCAGCGCGAAGTTGGCGACGATGGCGGGTGCCGAGGCGAGCAGGATCGCGCCGAACGCGACGCCCGTGACCACCCCGCTCGTCAGGTAGACCGCGGCCTGGCCGATCATCGGCGCGACGTCGGCCCAGGTACCGTCGACGCCCGGCGACGCGACGAGCACGCCCGCGGCGACGACGGCGATGGACATGACGAGCATCGCCACGGACAGCAGGATGCTCGCGATGAGCTTGGCGCCGAGGACGCGCGAGCGCACGGGCACGAGCGCGAACGTGATCACCCCGGTGCGCTGGGACCACTCCGAGGTGACGAGCAGGATGCCGACGATCGGCAGCAGGACGGCCGCCGGCTGCAGGCCGACGTCGAGGATCGCGACGAAGGTGTGATCGGCGGCGTCGCCGATCGCGACGGCGACGGCCACCGCCACCACGGTGATCGCGACCATCGCGACCTGCAGCCAGAAGCCGGCGCGGGTGTTGACCATCTTGCGCAGTTCGACGGCGACGAGACGGTCGAGGCCGGGGCGCGCGTCGACGCCGGTGCTGGTGATGCGGATCGGTGCGGCGAGGGTCGTAGCGCTCATGCGGTTGCTCCTGCCAGCTCGGGGTGGGTGGTTGCGGTCAGCTCGAAGAAGAGACGTTCCAGGCCCTCGTCCTGCGCCGGGGCGAGCCGGCGCAGCACGACGCCGCCGGCCATCGCCGCGCGGGCGACGGCCTCGGGCTCGGCGGCGACGAGCCGGCGGTCGCCGTCGTCCTGATGCATGGCGAGGCCGGCGCGCCGCAGCGCGGCATCCAGGCCGGCGCGGTCGGCCGCCTCGACGATCGTCCCGGACTCGGTGAGCAGCTCGGCGCGGGTGCCCTGCGCCTGGATCCGTCCGCCGCCGATGATCGCCATCCGGTCGGCGACGGCCTCCACCTCGGCGAGCAGATGCGAGCTGAGCAGCACGGTGCCGCCGCGGTCGGCGAAGTCGCGCAGGAGCAGGCGCATCCAGCGCATGCCCTCCGGATCGAGGCCGTTGGCCGGTTCGTCGAGGATCAGGACCTCGGGATCGCCGAGCAGGGCATGGGCGAGGCCGAGGCGCTGGCGCATGCCCAGCGAGTACCTGCCGACACGACGGCGGGCCGCCGTCTCGTCGAGTCCGACGAGCTCCAGGAGGGCGTCGACGCGCTGCACCGGGACACCCATCGTCTGGGCCGAGACGGCGAGCGCCTCGCGGCCGCGGCGCCCGGCGTGCTGCGCCGATGCGTCGAGCAGGATGCCGACCCGGCGGCCGGGGTTGGGCAGGTCGCGGTAGCGGACGCCGAGGATCTCGGCGTGTCCCCTGTCAGGCTCGCAGAGGCCGACGAGCATCCGCATCGTCGTGGTCTTGCCGGCGCCGTTGGGGCCCAGAAAGCCCGTGACGGTGCCCGGCTCGCAGCGCAACGTGACATCGGAGACGACGGTGCGGCCGCCGAGCTGCTTGGTGAGTCCTTCGGTTTGGATCATGCCCGCAGACTCACGCCCGGCGGGGCCGGCGGCCACGGTCGGCGGGCTACGCGTGTCCAGCCCTGCGGCGCTGCCGCGAAGCGACTTTGGTAGGGGGTCGCGGCCGCGGCGCTCGCCTAGCCTGCATCCTCGAGCGATGGCACGCCAGCCGACAGCACGCTTCACCGACGGGCTGTCCGCCTGGATGCGCTCGGCACTGCCCGCCGTCGTGATCGATGCCCCCGGCGAGGTGCGCGGCCGCCGCGACCGGGTCGTCGACGCGACGATGTACCTGCTGGCGCTCGCAGGCGGCGCCATCACGATCGCCGACACCTGGGAGCTGCACGCGCCCTGGTTGCGCATTTTGGCCACGGTCGTCGGGATCGCGACCGTCGTCTCGCTGCGCTGGCGGCGCACGCATCCGGCCATCGTCGGGACCTGGGTCGCGGCGGTCTCGGTCGTGATCATCACGGCCTCCGGCGCAACCCTCCTGGCCACCTTCAACGCGGCGATCCGGGCACGTGGCCGTGATCTGGCCGTCATCACCGGCATCTCGATCGTGTCGTGTTTTGCGATTCCGCTGCTCTATGCCGGCAACGACGGCTACTGGTCCAGCGTCGGGATCGGTCTGCTGTGCACGGGCGTCGCGATCGGCTGGGGGCTCTTCGTACGCGCGCGGCGCGAGCTCGTGCGTTCGCTGCGCGAGCAGGCCGACCGCGCGCTCGACGAGGCCCGCGCCGCCGAGCGGCGGCGAATCGCGCGCGAGATGCACGACGTGCTCGCCCACCGCCTCTCGCTGCTCTCCGTGCACGCGGGCGCGCTGGAGTTCCATCCCGATGCGCCGGCCGACGAGGTCGCCGCGGCGGCCGGCGTGATCCGCGAGAGCGCGCGGGCCGCGCTCGACGAGCTGCGCGGCGTCATCGGCGTCCTGCGCGAGGACGGCCGCGAGAGCCTCACGCAACCGCCCCAGCCGACGCTCTCGGACCTCGCGGTGCTCGTCGAGGAGTCGCGGGCGGCGGGGATGCGGGTCACGGCGCAGATCGAGCTCGGTGACGCGACCCCGCCCGCGGCGCTGGGCCGCACCGCCTACCGGGTCGCCCAGGAAGGCCTCACGAATGCCCGTAAGCACGCGCCGGGAGCGGCCGTGACGCTCGCGGTCAGCGCGCCCGACGGCACGCTCGAGGTCGAGGTCCGCAGCCTCGCGTCGGTCGCGGTGGCCGGCTCGGGATCGGAGCTGCCCGGCGCGGGCACCGGCCTGATCGGGCTCGCCGAGCGGGTCACGCTCGCCGGCGGCGAGCTCGAGCACGGCGTCGACCGCGACGGCGCGTTCGTCCTGCGCGCGAGCCTGCCGCGATGATCCGCGTCCTGCTCGTCGACGACGACGCGCTCGTGCGCTCCGGCCTGCGGATGATGCTCGCCGGCGCGGCGAGCCTCGAGGTGGTGGCCGAGGCCACCGACGGACGCGAGGTCCTGGGCGCGGTCGATCTGCACCGCCCCGACGTCGTCCTCATGGACATCCGCATGCCCCAGCTCGACGGCATCGCGGCGACCCGCCTGCTCGCCGCACAACCCGACCCGCCCGCCGTACTCGTGCTCACGACCTTCGACGCCGACGAGCTCGTCCTGCGCGCGCTGCAGGCCGGCGCCGCCGGCTTCCTGCTGAAGGACACGCCGCCGGCGGAGATCGTGCGGGCGATCGAGCTCGTCCACGCGGGCGAGGGAATGCTGTCCCCCGCGGTCACCCGCAGGCTCATCTCGATGGTGGCCGGTGACTCGGATGCCGGCGTCCGCACCGAACGCGCCCGCGACCTGCTCGCGACGCTCAGCCCGCGCGAGCGCGACGTCGCCTTCGCGGTCGGGCTCGGCCATGCCAACGCGGAGATCGCCGCGACGCTGCACCTCTCCGTCGCGACGGTGAAGGGCCACGTCTCGCGCCTGCTCGACAAGCTCGAGGTCGACAATCGCGTCCAGATCGCCCTGCTCGTGCAGGAGTCCGGCGAGCGCTGAGGTCGGCGTGGCCCGTGCACCGGGCGGGCGTCCGCACCGGGACGAGGCCGCACCATGCGGACCGCCCGTGTTCTCCATCGCTGCCCGATCAGCGGGTTGCGACCGCGCTCGTGATGAACGTCGGCACGCAGCCGAGCGCGGGATTGAGCGGCGGCGTCGCCTGCGTCCACATCGGCGGACAGCCGGGCGGGGGAGCCTGCTGCTGGGCCTGGCCGGCGGCGGCGCCCGCCGCCGGCGTGACCGCGACGGCATGGTTCATGAGCCCGGTGGCCGCGAAGGTGACGGTGAGTGCAATCAGGTACGGCGCATGGTGCAGTCCTTTCGGGAGGTTGGGTGATGGCCTCCCAACCGCCCGGACGAGCCGGAATTACGCTCGGCCATGTGACGGTGATCACACCGGCGATGGCCCCACGTCGCCGGCGCCGCGAAGCTCCGGCGGCGCGCAGCCAATGGTCGACCCGCCAGCGCCTGCAGCGACCGGCGCGGCGGCGGGGTTAGCGCTCGCCGGGCGCCTTGACCGGGTACAGCGAGACCGGGATCGAGAGATCCAGCGCCGTCTCGACGATCCGCGACTGCTCGGCGACGTGGGCCGCCGGGTAGCCTTCGCCCGGGCTGGCGCGCTCGGGCCGGCCGATATAGCCGAACTTCAGCGCCTCGGGGAGGATCTGCATGAGGCGCGGGAACATGTGCGCACGGGCGCCCATGTTGCGCGGCTCCTCCTGCACCCAGACGACCTCGCGCAGGTTCGGGTAGCTCTGGATCAGCTCGAGGATCTGGGTCTGCGGGAACGGATAGAGCAGCTCGACACGGCCGACCGCGACGCCCGGGTTTTCCTGCCGGTTCGGGTGCCCGACGAGGTCGTAGTAGATCTTGCCCGTGCACAGGGCGAGGCGCCTGACCTCCTCGGCGGGCACGCGCGGCTCGCCCAGCACCGGGAAGAACTTCGTCTCGCTGAGGTGCTCGATGCGGTTCGTCGCCTGCGGCAGGCGCAGCAGCGACTTCGGCGTCATGAGGATCAGCGGACGCTGCTTGGCAATCCGCGCCTGGCGTCGGATGAGGTGGAAGTACTGTGCCGGCGTCGTGACGTTCGCGACGCGCATGTTGCCCTCGCTCGCCAGCGTCAGGAAGCGCTCCAGGCGACCGGACGAGTGCTCCGGGCCCGAGCCCTCGTAGCCGTGCGGCAGCAGCAGCACGAGCCGCGACGTCTGGCCCCACTTCGCCAGGCCGCTGGAGATGAACTGGTCGACGATGACCTGGGCGGCGTTGACGAAGTCGCCGAACTGCGCCTCCCACAGCACGAGCGTCTCGGGCGCCTCCTGCGAGTAGCCGTACTCGAAGCCCAGGCAGGCGACCTCGCTGAGCGGCGAGTTGTGCAGCTCGAACGGCGCCAGCGCGCCGGGCAGCGACTGGATCGGGCAGATCGTCTGGCCGGTCTTCGCGTCGTGCAGGACCATGTGGCGCTGGGAGAACGTGCCGCGCTCGACGTCCTGACCGGTGAGGCGGATCGGCGTGCCCTCGGTCAGCAGCGAGGCGAACGCCAGCGACTCGGCGTGGGCCCAGTCGATTCCGCCCTCCGGACCGAGCGCGTCGCGGCGGCGCTCGAGCTGCTTGACGAGCTTGGGGTGGACGGTGAAGGCGTCGGGGATGCTCAGCAGCTCGTCGTTGAGGATCTGCAGCCGCGTGGCGCTGACGGCGGTCTTGACGTCCGGCGAGGGCGTGCGGTCCAGCGTGTACTCGCCCGTCGGCTGCTCGATCTCGCCGACCTCGGCCGCATGCCTGATCTGCGCCTTGAGCTGCTGGTGCAGGCGCGTGAGCTCGTCCCAGGCCTCGTTCTTCTGATTCTCGACGTCGGTCGAGGTGACGACGCCCTGCGCGATCAGCTGCTCGGCCCAGAGGTCGGCGACGCGCTTGTGGCGGCGGATCCGCGCGACCTGCTCGGGCTGCGTGTAGGCGGGCTCGTCGGCCTCGTTGTGGCCGAAGCGGCGGTAGCCGATGAGGTCGATCACGACGTCGTGGCCGAACTCGCTGCGGAACGCCCACGCCAGCCGCACGGCGGAGACGCAGGCCGCGACGTCGTCGGCGTTGACGTGGATGATCGGCACGTCGAAGCCCTTGGCGATGTCCGAGGCCCAGCGCGTGGAGCGCGAGTCGTCCGGATCGGTCGTGAAGCCGACCTGGTTGTTCTGGATCAGGTGCAGCGTGCCGCCGACGGCGTAGCCGTCGAGCGCCTGCAGGTTGAGCGTCTCCGGGACGACGCCCTGGGCGGGCATCGCGGCGTCGCCGTGCAGGATGATCGGCACGGCCGAGTCGACGTCACGGTGGGCGTGCGGGCCCATCCGCGTCGTCTGCGCGGCGCGCGTGGCGCCGGTGACGACCGGGCCGACGAACTCCAGGTGCGACGGGTTGGACTCGAGGTTGACGAGGATCGAGGAGCCGTCGGGGAGCTGGTAGGAGCCCTGCGCGCCGTGGTGGTACTTCACGTCGCCGGTGCCGCCCTGCGGGATCGTCGTGACGGCCTCGAGCGTCGACGCGCCCTCGAACTCGGCGAAGATCGTGTCGTACGGACGGCCGAGGTTGTGCGCCAGCACGTTGAGCCGGCCGCGGTGCGCCATCCCGAGCACGACCTCGCGACCGCCGTTGCCCGCGCAGAGCTGGATCATCTCGTCGAGCATCGGCACGGTCATGTCCAGGCCCTCGATCGAGAACTGCTTCTGGCCGAGGTAGGCCTTGTGCATGAAGCGCTCGAGCGCGTCGACCTCGACCAGGCGCTTGAGCAGGGCCTTCTGCTCGTCGGCGCTGAGCGGGCTGCGGAACTCGCCGGACTCGATCTTCGCGCGCAGCCATGTGCGCTGGCGATGGGAGGCGATGTGCTCGATCTCGTAGGCGATCGTGCCGCAGTACGTCTCGCGCAGGTGCGGCAGCGCGTCGGCGAGCGTCGCGCCCGGCACCTTGATGCGCAGGATCTTCGCCGGGATCCGGGCCATGATCTCGGGCGTCAGGCCGAGCGGCTCGGGGTTGAGCGCGGGATCTCCCTCGGGCTCGCGGCCGAGCGGGTCCAGCCGCGCGGCGAGGTGGCCGTGGGTGCGGTGCGCCTTCAGCAGGGAGACTGCGGCCTGGACGGCACCCAGGAGCTCCTCGTCGGGCGCGGCAGCCGGCGCCGTGGCGGGCGGCGCAGCAGCGGGAGTGGTGGTCGTTGCCGTCGGGGGCTCGGCGGCGTCGCGCGCGGCGACGGCCGCGGCGACCGGCGCGGGCGGCGCCGGCAGCGGGCCGAGCGCGGTGCCGAGCTGTGCGAACAGCTCGTCGTAGAAGCCGTGCTCGCCCTGCAGGTACTCCTCGACGGTCTTCAGGAAACGGCCAGACTCGGCGCCCTGGATGACGCGGTGGTCGTACGTCGACGTCATCGACATGACCTTCTCGGCGCCGATCATCTGGCCGACGGCGCCAAGGCCGACGGGGTAACCGATCGCGCCGGTCGCGACGATCGTGCCCTGGCCGGGCATCAGCCGCGGCACCGACGCGACGGTGCCGATGCCGCCGGGGTTCGTCAGCGAGACGTTCGCCCCGACGAGGTCGTCGGCGGTCAGCGCGTTGTCGCGGGCGCGGGCGATGAGGTTGCCGAACGCGTCGAGGAACTCGGGGAAGCTCTTGCGGCCGGCGTCGCGGATGACCGGGACCATCAGCGTGCGGCTGCCGTCGCGCTTCTCGACGTCGACGGCGATGCCGAGGTTCACGACGCCGTCGTCGATGCGGTGTGGCCTGCCCTCGACGAGCGCGTAGTGGTGGGCCATGACCGGCATCTGCTCGGTCGCGGCGCGCGCGATCGCGTGGGCGATGAGGTGCGTGAAGGAGATCTTGTGGCCCGCGGCCTTGAGCTCTGAGCGGCGGGCGTCCATGACCGTGACGGTGATCGTGCGGAAGGACGTCGCGGTCGGGATCTCCAGCGACTGGTCCATGTAGCGGGCGAGCATCGCCGCGCCGCCCTTGAGCTCGGTGCCGCCTGCGGGCTTGGCGGCCGCTGGGGCTGGCGGCGCCGGCGCGTGCGGAGCCTGCTTGGCGGCGAGCACGTCGGCCTTCGTGACCCGTCCGGCCGGGCCGCTGCCCGCGACGGCGCCGAGGTCGATGCCCTCGGCGGCGGCGACGCGGCGCGCGACCGGCGAGGCGTGACGGCCGTTGCCGTCGGCGGTCGGTGCGGGCTCGGGCTCGGAGGCGGGCGTCCGCGCAGGCGCCGCGGCGGGCGCTGTGGAGCGCGTGGCCGAGGCGCCGTTGCCGTTGCCGGGCGCCAGGCGCGCGATGACGTGGCCGACGGAGACGGTCTCCCCCTCCTCGGCGAGGATCTCGGCGATCGTGCCGGCGACCGGGGCCGGAAGCTCCATGTCGACCTTGTCCGTCGACAGCTCGACGATCGTCTGTCCCTCCTCGACGGCGTCGCCGACCTGCACGGCCCACTCGAGGATCGTGCCCTCCTGGACGGACTCGCCGCCTGCGGGCGTGACGATGTCGACGAGCTCGGTATCCGTTGGCGGCACCTCGTCGTCTTCGGCCGTTTGCGGCGGGTCTTCAGCCGCTGGCGGCGTGGACATCGCCGCGGGCTCGCCGCCGTTCGTCGCGATCTCGGCGAGCACCGTGCCGACGGCGACCGTCTCGCCCTCGGCGGCGTGGATCTTCACGACCGTGCCCGACACGGGCGCCGGCACCTCGGCGTCGACCTTGTCGGTGGACACCTCGACGAGCGTCTCGTCGACCTCGACGGCCTCGCCCTCCTGCTTGTGCCACTCCAGAACCGTGCCCTCGCGGACCGACTCGCCCATCTCCGGGAGCGTCACCTGAACTGTCGTGTTCACGGCCATGCCAGAGGTCCACTGTAGAAGGTCCGAGGGACCGTCCGGGCCAGCATCCGGTAGCTGCTTGGGCGGGCGGAGCGCTGCATCTTGCCGGACTACCCCGCCAAGTGGACGGGGTTGCACCGGGCTGCCCCGCGCACGGCGCGCAGATCAGGGGGATCGCGACACCGAACGTGCGCTCACGCGCCCGCCGACGGCGGTCAGGCGAAGCCGGGCGCGGCGGCGTCGGACGGGGCGTCCGTGCGCCGGCGCGACTGGCGCACGAACTCATAGGAGCCGATGAACGGGCCGATCCCGCCGAGCACCGCGACGGCGACGGCGAGCCGCAGGTCGATGACGCGCATGCGCAGCGCGGCGATGCAGGCCAGCGACATCGCGATCCAGCCGATGCCGTGGCCCATCCCGAAGATCGCCTCGAGGCCCGCGAGGCCGGGAACGAGCCAGACGACGAGCAGCACGGTGTAGATCGCCGAATGGGTGAACGACGCCCACTTCAGGCGCTCGAAGGTGAGCAGGCGGCTCATGCGGTGTGCGCTTGGAGCATGCTCGCCATCCGCCGCAGCGGCTCGTCGGCCTCGGCGGGCCAGTCGGAGACCTGCGCGGGCCACCACGCGTAGTCGTCGTGCTCGTCGTCCATCTCGATCTCGGCGCCGTCGGGCAGCCAGGCGAGGCCGACGACCATGACGAGCTGATGCGGCAGGCGCACGAGCGCCTCGACCGTCAGCCGCTCGGGCTGCACGGCCCATTCCTCGTCGAGCTCGCGCGACAGCGTCTGCGCGGGGCTCTCGCCGAGGTCGACCGCGCCGCCCGCGCCGAGCGCCCAGCGCCCGGGCCACGACGACAGCCAGGGCGCGCGGCGGCCGGCCAGCCAGCGCCCGTCGGCGGCGCGGGTGACGGCGAGCGCGGCCATCGAGTGCGACGCGTCGCCGTCGACGAGCCGCAGCGCCCAGCGCGCGGGCTGCAGCTCGAGCAGCAGCTCGCCGCCCTGCTCGGCGTGCGAGACGAGGCGCGCCGACAGCCCGTCGTGGCTCGGCGAGCCGCGCTCGCGCAGCGCGGCGATCGCGGCGTCGGCGGCGTCGGCCTTGTCGCGCGGCGGCTCGTAGTGCTGCTCGTGCCAGCGCGCGCACACACGCTCGACGGGCCAGTGGCCGCGAGCGAGGATGGCCGGCTGCTGCATGTCCGCAACGATAGTTCGCCTTCGGCGCGACGCACGCACCAGGCCCGCCGGCCTGTCAGCCCGTCGCGACCGGCTCGGTGGATCCAGACTGTCTCAGCTCGAGCACGAGGTCGGCCGCCGCGGGCAGGTCGGGGACCTCCGAGGTCGCCGGCGGCGCGGCGAGCGCGTGGATCAGCGCGTGCGCGAGCTGCGGCCGGTTGCGCGCGACCGAGACCATCCCGAGCTGCTCGTAGGCGCGGTTGTTGATGGCGATGTGGCCGCGCTCCCAGCCGTAGGAGATGACGCGGCAGTCGCACATCAGCGCCTCGAGCACGGTCAGGCCGGCGGTCGAGTGGATCAGCACGTCGGCCGCCGCCAGCAGCGTGACCATGCGGTCGCTGAAGCCCCAGACCTGCACGCGGCCGTCGTCCGCGTACGCCGCCGCCATCCGCTCGCGCACGCGCTCGTTGTGGCCGACGAGCACGACGACCGTGTCGGCGCCGTAGTGCAGCGCGGTGTCGGTCGCGGCGGGCAGATCGCCGACGCCCCAGCCGCCGCCGGACACGACGACGAGCGAGCCGCGCGCCGGCAGCTCCAGCTCGGTGCGCGCGGCGCTGCGCTCAGGCGGGCTCGTGAAGCCGAGGTCGGTCAGGCCGTGGACGGCCTCGATCCGCGCGTCCGGGCCGGCGACGTCGCGCACCTCGGCGGCCGATTCGGGGTGGGTGACGAGGTGCAGGTCGATGCCCGGATGGGCCCAGAAGTCCAGCGCTGCGAGGTCGGTGATCGCGCTGACGACGGGCGTCAGCAGCGTGCCGTCCGCGCTCATGCGCCCGAGCACCTCGGACCACAGCGGGTAGGTCGAGACGATGACGTCGGCCGGATGGTCGCGCAGGAAGGCCTGAAAGCCGCCGCGCGTGAGCCTGTCCAGCGCGGCCGAGCCGGCGTTGCGCAGCGGGATCACCCGCGTGCCGAGGAAGTAGCCGGCGCTGAACGCGGCGTTGCCGGCGCTGGAGTCGATCTTCGACGCGCCGCCGATGATCGCCCGCGCGACGGGGCCCGCGAGCTCGAGGCCGTCGACGACCTCGGCGGTCGCGCCGCGTTCGCGCAGGGCCGCGGCGAGGACCCGCGCGGGCTGGTCGTGGCCGGCGCCGATCGAGGCGGAGAAGATGAGAACGCGTGTGGACATGGGGCGGGACTATCGTCGCCTCGATGCGCAGGCGCAAGCATTGGGGCTGGGGCTACGAGGACGACGCCTGGTCGGCGGAGCAGCTCAAGGCTGCGGCGCCCGGCCTCGAGGAGCATCTGCGGATCGCCGGCGACGGCGCGGTCCGCGCGCCGGTCGCGCTCGAAGACGTCGTGCTGCGCGCACCGCGCGTCGCACCGCCGCCGGCGCTCGCCGCGATCTGCTCCAGCGACACGTACGCGCGCGCGTCACACGCGTGGGGCAAGTCCTACAGCGACGTGGTGCGCGGCTTCCACGGCCGCTTCGACTTCCCGCCCGACGTCGTCGCGCGGCCGCGCGGCGAGCGCGACGTCGAGGCGGTGCTGGAGTGGGCGGCGGGCGCGAACGTCGCGGTCGTGCCCTACGGCGGCGGGACGAGCGTCAGCGGCGGCGTGACGCCCGACGTCCCGGAGCGCTTCGACGGCGCCGTCTCGCTCGACCTCGGGGCGATGGACCGCGTGCTGCAGATCGACGACGTCTCGCGCAGCGCGCTGATCCAGGCCGGCGCGCTGGGGCCGGTGCTCGAGCGCCAGCTCAAGGCGCTGGACCTGACGCTGCGCTTCTACCCGCAGTCCTTCGAGCTGTCGACGCTCGGCGGCTGGATCGCGACGCGCGCGGGCGGGCACTTCGCGACCGCCGAGACGCACGTCGACGACCTCGTCGAGTCCGTCCGCGCGATCACGCCGAGCGGCGCCTGGCAGTCGCGGCGCGTGCCCGGCTCGGGCGCCGGCGTCTCGCCCGATCGCATGCTGCTCGGCTCGGAGGGCATCCTCGGCGTCGTCACCGAGGCCTGGGTGCGGGTCCGCCCGCGGCCGCAGGCGCAGTCGCTGGCGGCGATCCGCTTCGCCTCGTTCGCGGACGGGATCGAGGCGCTGCGGGCGATCGCCCAGTCCGGCCTGCGGCCCTCCAACTGCCGCCTGATCGACGCCGAGGAGGCGCGCATGACCGGCGCCTCCGACGGCACGGCGGCGCTGCTCGTGCTCGGCTTCGAGGGCGCCTCGGAGGCGCTCGTGCCCGTCGGCGAGCTGCTCGACCGCGGCCTGCACATCTGCGCCGCGGCCGGCGGCGAGTGGGACGACCGCGCGGTGCGGCGGCCGCGCCCGGACGGCGACCCGGGAGGCAGTGCCGACGCCGTCGGCGCCTGGCGCGCCGCGTTCTTCCGCGCGCCCTACCTGCGCGACGCGTTCGTCGCGATGGGGATCCTCACCGAGACCTTCGAGACGGCGATCACGTGGGAGCGCTTCGCCGCGCTGCACGGCGCGGTCACGGCCGCCGCGGAGCAGGCGATCGGGGCGGGCGGGGATCGTGTCCGGATCACCTGCCGGATCTCGCACGTCTATCCCGACGGGCCGGCGCCGTACTTCACGGTGCTGGCGCCGGCGCGGCGCGGCGAGGAGGTGGCGCAGTGGGCGCAGATCAAGGCGCTCGTCAGCGACGCGCTACTCGCCGCCGGCGGCACGATCACCCATCACCACGCGGTCGGCCGCGACCACCGCCCGTGGTATGACCGCCAGCGCCCGGACCCGTTCGCGGTCGCGCTGCGCGCCGCGAAGGCGGCCGTCGACCCCGCGGGCGTGCTGAACCCGGGCGTCTTGATCGATCGCTGATCCGCGCTACGGTTCAATTCTCATGCCGACGCCGATCGAGAAGGTTGCCGCCAACCTGCGCGCGTTTGCGATCGCGCTGAACTCGCACGATCGCGAGAACCCGACGCACACCGCGCACGGGATCGGCCTCGCGCACTTCGACATGGAGCGCCTGGGCTTCGAGGAGGGCGAGGAGATCCTGCCGGGGATCACGATCCACGCCGACGACGGCGTGACGGGCAACTTCCGCGTGCTCTGCGACGGCGATCACCTCGAGGAGAAGGAGGCCGAGCAGGCCGAGGTCGTCGACGCCGTCTCCTCCGAGGAGCGGATGGTCCCCGTCGGCTCACCGTCGTCCGACGACGACGACGAACAGCGCCGGATCAGCCCGAACTAGTAGGACTTCGTTAGCTTCGTAGCAGGATTCCGTGCGGGTGCAGGGAAGTTGTGTGGCATGGCGACGATCGAGCTGCGGGAGCGTGGTGTTCGGGCGGTGGATCTGGCGTCGGCGCGAGCTGGGTTGGTCGCGTTCG
>JBBSLI010000057.1:0-24722 GCA_038255395.1 Solirubrobacterales bacterium | reverse complement strand
TAACCCTGGAAGCTTCGTCCCTACTGAAAGAGGTTTACAACCCGAAGGCCGTCTTCCCTCACGCGGCGTTGCTGCGTCAGGCTTTCGCCCATTGCGCAAGATTCCCCACTGCTGCCTCCCGTAGGAGTCTGGGCCGTGTCTCAGTCCCAGTGTGGCTGATCGTCCTCTCAGACCAGCTACCCATCGTCGCCTTGGTAGGCCGTTACCCCACCAACAAGCTAATGGGCCGCGGGCCCATCCCGATGCGGAGGCCGAAGCTTCCTTTCCTCAATCCCCTTGGAGGGAAAGAGCACATTTGGTATTAGCTCCGGTTTCCCGGAGTTGTCCCAATCATCGGGGCAGGTTACCCACGTGTTACTCACCCGTTCGCGGCTCTGCCACCGGGCAAGCCCGGTTTCGTCGCTCCACTTGCATGTGTTAAGCACGCCGCCAGCGTTCGTCCTGAGCCAGGATCAAACTCTCCGTGAAGAACTTCTGAAGGGCGGACCCGAAGGCCTTCCCCTCGTCACGTAGAGCTGTCATGACCTTATGCGATGCCAATACACGAGGCGATCGCGGTACATGACGGGTTTCTTATCTCAGACCCCCCGCGCCCGGCTGGGGTACGGGGGGATCGAACCTGGACGCACACCTGATCGCTAGGTGCGATCAAGGTGCGCATGCTGTTGAGTTTTCAAAGACCGCCGCGCGCTCCCGTGGAGGGGACTCCTCCCGGAACCTGCGCTCTAGCAAGGCGCCCGAAGGCGACTCGTAGACAGGACTGGCCAGTATAGCGCTCCGACGGGCCCATGGGAGGGCTCCGGTCGGACACGGCAACCGGCGCAGCGCGGAGTATAGACAAGTCCGTCGGACGGATCCCTGCCCGCCTGCCGCCGCGCCGTGGCCCCAGCGGCGCGAAGCCCTGCAAATCGGCCTAGGCCGCACGGCGCATGCGCCGGAACCGGCGCTTGCCGACCTGGAGGATCGCCCCGTCCAACCGCTCTGGCGCGATGTCGATGTCGGCGGATCGGAGTGCGCAACCGTCGAGCCGGACGGCGCCCTCGGCGAGCTTGCGCCGCGCATCAGAGCGCGAGCCGCCGAAGATCTCCGCGATCACGGCGGGCAGGTGGACCGCCCCGCTGGCCGCAGCGAAGCTCGCCTCCTCGATCTCGGCCGGCATCGCGCCCTGTACGAAGACGCGCTGGAAGTGGGCCGCCGCGGCAGCCGCCGCCTCCGCGCAATGGAAGCGCTCGACGAGCCGGCGCGCCAGCTCGTGCTTGGCGTCGCGCGGTGACAGCCCCGCCGGGAGGCCCTCACCCAGCAGCAGCTCGTGCCAGCTCGCCATCGCGCCGTCGGGCAGGCTCAGCGTCCGGCCGTAGATCTCGTCCGCAGGCGCGCTGACGCCGATGTGGTTGCCCAGCGACTTGGACATCTTGCGCTCGCCGTCGACGCCGGGCAGGATCGGCATCGTCAGCGCCACCTGCTCCTCGATCCCGTAGGCACGCTGGACGTCGCGGCCGAGCAGCAGGTTGAACTTCTGGTCGGTGCCACCGAGCTCGACGTCGGCGCGCACCGCAACCGAGTCGTAGGCCTGCATCATCGGATAGAGCAGCTCGAGCAGCGAGATCGGCTCCTGCGCCGCGTAGCGCTTGGCGAAGTCGTCGCGCTCGAGCAGCTGGGCGACGGTCGTCGTGCGCGTGAGCGCGAACAGGTCCTCCATCGACATGTCCAGCCACTCGGAGTTGTAACGCAGCTCGATGCGCTCGGGATCGAGCACCTTCGCGGCCTGCTCGACGTACGTGCGGGCGTTGCAGTCGATCTCCTCGCCCGACAGCACCGGGCGCGTCGAGGAGCGACCGCTCGGATCGCCGACGCGGGCGGTGTAGTCGCCGATGATCAGCACCACGACGTGGCCGCGGTCCTGGAACTCGCGCAGCTTGCGCAGGACGACGGTGTGGCCCAGGTGGACGTCGGGCGCGGTCGGATCCAGGCCCAGCTTGACCCGCAGCGGCCGGCCGAGCGCGAGCTTGCGCGCCAACCCGCCGTCGGGCAGGCAGTCGACCGCGTCGCGCGCCAGGTGGAGCGCGTCGTCGTTGGCGCGAGTCGTCACCGGCCCAATGCTAGAGTCCGGGGCGCCCTGGGCGTTGCCGCCAGCCGTTGTCGCCGGGGCGCCACGGGGTCATCGCCGCACCACAGCGGCCGTTTCCGCGTTCGCATGAACGACTCCGAACGTCCCGACATCCCGGTCCTCTCGGACCCCCCGCTCGGTCGCCCCCGTCTCAAGCGACTGCGACTCGCCCTGATCCTCGCAGGGCTCTCGATCCTTGCCCTGATCTCGACCGCCTTCGGGATGATGATGGCCGTCGCCGCCGACCTGCCCGAACTCGAGAACCAGCGCGAGTTCCAGCGCGCCCAGAACTCGCTGCTCGTCGACGTCAACGACAACTACCTCGCGACGCTCGCCGACCAGGGCCGGATCATCATCCCGACGACGGCGATCGCGCTGTCGATGCAGCACGCCATCATCGCGGTCGAGGACGAGCGCTTCTACCAGAATGACGGCGTCGACCTGCGCGCGACGTCGCGCGCGCTGTGGACCGACATCACGAGCCGCAAGGCGCTGCAGGGCGGCTCGACGATCACGCAGCAGTTCGTCAAGAACGCGACCCAGAAGCAGAGCAAGCGCACGGTCGTCGAGAAGGTCCGCGAGGCGGCGCTCGCCTACCACCTCACGCGCAAGTGGTCCAAGCAGAAGATCCTCACGGAGTACCTCAACTCGATCTACTTCGGCAACGGCGCCTACGGCATCGAGTCGGCGGCGCGAACGTACTTCGGCAGCCATCCCGACCACTTCGGCTGCGGCAAGCCCGAGAACCGCTGCGCAAGCGAACTCAAGCCGCACGAGGCGGCGCTGCTGGCGGGCATGGTCGCCTCGCCGAGCGCCTACGACCCGATCGCCAACCGCGAGGCCGCCAAGGGCCGGCGCAACATCGTCCTCGCGAAGATGCTCGAGCAGGGCTACCTGACGCGCGTGGAGTACGAGCGCGGGCGCAGCGAGCCGGTGCCCTCGCGCAACCTCATCCGCCCGCCGCAGGCGCAGGCGGCGAGCAAGTCGTCTGCCTACTTCGCCACCTGGGTGCGCCAGCAGGTGATCGAGCGCTACGGCGCGCGCGAGGCGCTGCTCGGCGGCCTGCGCGTCCAGACGACGATCGACCTGGGCCTGCAGCGGCGCGCCGAGGATGCGATCGGACGCTGGCTCGGCGACCCGCCCTGGGGACCGAACGCATCGCTCGTCGCGATCGACAACAAGACCGGCGAGGTGCGCGCGATGGTCGGCGGGTCAGACTACGACAAGGTCCCGTTCAACCTTGCGACGCAGGGCCAGCGCCAGCCGGGATCGGCCTTCAAGCCCTTCGTCCTGGCGACGGCGATCCGGCGCGGCATCTCGCCGAGCTCCACCTGGGTCTCCAAGAAGCAGGTCTTCCAGGTGCCCAACAGCACCGAGAAGTTCACCGTAAACAACTACGACGACTCCTATTCCGGTGTGAGCACGCTCGCCCGCGCGACGACGTTCTCCGACAACGCCGTCTACGCGCAGGTCGGCATCAAGGCCGGCACCAAGCGCGTCGCGGCGACGGCCGAGCGGATGGGGATCCGGACGCCGGTCTCCAGCAACTACGCGATCACGCTCGGCGGCCTCAGGCAGGGCGTCACGCCGCTGGACATGGCCCACGCCTACCAGACGTTCGCGACCGGCGGGGCGCTCGTGACGGGCACGCTCGGGGCGGGTCGCAAGGGTCCCGTCGGGATCCGCCGCGTGACGCTGCGCGACGACCGCAAGAAGGTCGTCGACCGCAACCGCGTGCGCCACAAGCAGGTCATCTCCAAGGAGGCGGCGCAGACGACGACGGGGATCCTCGAGTCGGTCATCAAGGTCGGGACGGCGAAGGTGGCGTCGCTGGGCAAGGTGCGGGCGTGGGGGAAGACCGGGACGACCGAGAACTACGGCGACGCCTGGTTCGTCGGGGCGACCGACAAGCTCACCGTGGCGGTCTGGGTCGGCTATCCCAACGAGCTGCGGCCGATGCGCAGCGAGTACCGCGGCGACCCCGTCACCGGCGGCACCTACCCGGCGCAGATCTGGCACGACTTCCTGCTCGCCGTGCTGCAGTCCGACAAGGACCGGCTCGAGCGCCAGTGCGAGCGCGAGAAGGAGAAGCGCAAGGAGGACGAGAAGCCGTCCAAGCGCTGCATCGAGGCCGGCCTCGCGGTCGATCCGACGAAGACCGCGACGACGCCCGCCCCCGCGACGACGGTTCCGTCGGATGCCGAGCCGTCGACGACGACCCCGCGCGGCACGCGGGACGACGGCGGGACGCCCGCCGACGACGGCGACGCGACGCCCGCGCCGGACCCCGCGGCACCGCCGGCGCCCGTCACGCCGCCGACGCCGGTCACTGCGCCGCCTCCCCAGCCCGTGCCCGTGCCGCCGGCGACGCCGGAGTCCGGCGGAGCTACGCCCCAGCCGTGAGCAGGCCCGGCGGCCACGGCCGCGAGACGTGGCGGCTGCCCGCCGCGCAGAAGCGCCACGGCAGCTCGACGGCGCGCGTGATCCCGATCCGCGGGCCGGCGACGAGCACCGGCGGCTGGGCGCGCCCGGGCGGCGGCGGACCGAGCTCGATCGGCTCGCCCAGGACAGCCGGCCGGAAGTCCTGTGAGGTCGTCCCGGCAGAACGTCCGGGTGGATGTGCCAGCAGCCGTGTGGCGTTGAGCTCCAGGCCGACGCCGAGCGCCTGGGTGAGCTTGCCGGGGCCGGAGCACAGCTCCGTCAGCGGCTCGCGGCCGCGCCGCTGGCGCATCCGTCGCACGCCCGCCAGCGGCTCGAGCGCGCGGATCAGGACGGCGGCGCCGACGCCCGCGGGCTCGACGACGACGTTCAGCAGGGCATGGATGCCGTAGGAGCGGTAGACGTAGGCCAGGCCCGGCGCCTCGAACAGCGGCTGCGTCCGAGCGGTGACGCCGACGAACGCGTGGCAGGCCGGCTCGATCTCGTGGTAGGCCTCGGTCTCGACGATCACGCCGCTGGTGTCGCCGTGGGTGATCGTGCAGCCGACGAGCGCCTGCGCGGCCTCGACGACGGGCAGCTCCAGCGCCCGCAGGTGGCGGTCGCGGACCCCCGTCACGCGGCGTGCAGCGCGAGCGCGCCGCGGGCGGCCACGAGCTGCTCGCGCACGCGGGCGAGCGCGGTGCCGCCGACGCTGACCTTCGACTCCAGCCAGGAGCTCTGGGAGAGCAGTTCGCGGAAGGCGGTGGGATCGAGCTGCTCGGATGCGGCCGCCAGCTCGTCGTCGGTCAGCTGCGCGAGCGAGCGCCCGGAGTCGACCGCGACGCGGACGAGGCCGGCGACGATCCCGTGGCACGCGCGAAACGGCACGCCCTGCTTGACGAGGTGGTCGGCGACGTCGGTCGCGGCGATCAGGTCGTCCGAGGCGGCGGCGGACATCCGCTCGGCGTTGAAGCGCGCGCCGCGGATCATCCCGGTCGCGGCGGCGAGGCAGACGTCGAGCGTGTCGACGGTGTCGAAGAGGTGCTCCTTGTCCTCCTGCAGGTCCTTGTTGTATGTCAGCGGCAGCGCGTGCATCACCCCGTGCAGCGCGCCGAGGTGCGCGACGATCCGCGGCGCCTTGGCGCGCAGCAGCTCGGCCGCGTCGGGGTTCTTCTTCTGGGGCATGATCGACGAGCCCGACGTCCACGCGTCGGGCAGCGTGACGAAGCCGAACTCCTCGCTGGACCACAGCACGAGCTCGGCCCCGAGGCGGCTGAGATGCGTCGCGCAGGTTGCCGCGGCGGACAGGTAGTCGAGGATGAAGTCGCGGTTGGAGACCGCGTCGATCGAGTTCGGCGCGACGCGCGCGAAGCCGAGCTCGGCGGCCACGGCGTCGCGGTCGGTGTCGAAGTTCACGCCCGCCAGCGCGCCCGCGCCGAGCGGCAGCGCGGCGGTCTGCGACGCGGCGAAGGCGAAGCGCTCGCGATCGCGCAGCAGCATCCAGACGTAGGCGAGCAGGTGATGGGACAGGTAGACCGGCTGCGCGCGCTGCAGGTGCGTGTAGCCGGGCAGCGGCCAGTCCAGGTGGGCCTCGGCGGCGTCGATCAGAGCCTGTGCGAGCGCGTCGACGGCGCGTGCCGCGTGGCCGGCGGAGTCGCGCGTGAACAGCGCGACGTCGGTCGCGACCTGGTCGTTGCGCGAGCGCGCCGTGTGCAGCTTGCCGCCGACGGTGCCGGCGATCTCGGTCACGCGCCGCTCGATCGCCATGTGGATGTCCTCGTCGCCGTCGGCGAACGGGAAGCTGTCGGCGACGAGCTCGCTCTCGACGGCGTCCAGCGCGGCGAGCAACGCGTCGCGATCGTCGTCGCCGATGATCCGCTGGGCGGCGAGCATGCGCGCGTGGGCCCGCGATTGCGCGACGTCGTGGTGCCACAGGCGCCGGTCGAAGGACAGCGACGTGTTCAGGCGGGCGAAGACCGGGTCCTGGGGCTCGGAGAAGCGCGACATTGGCGGCGAGTCTAGTGTCGTCACGGTCAGTCGATCCCGTGCGCGTCGGGCGGGATGGCGGCCTCGGCTTCGGCGAGCTGGCTCGTAGTCCCGGCGGTCGAGCACGATCGGACGGAGTCCCTCGCAGGACCGGCGCCCGCGGCGGTGGGGTTGCTCGAAGTCGCTCCGGGGCACGTCGCGGCGTTGCACCCGAGCCTCAATCGCTGCACCGGCCCACGATCCGGCAGCGTCGCGGGCCGCTACGCTGCCGCGCGTGGCCGCCGAGCGCTACCCGCAGGAGGATTACTCGCGGCCGGCGGGCTCGATCGAGGTCGTGCTCGTCCGCCATGGCGCGTCCGAGGCGGCGGTCGAGGACCAGCCGTTCGAACTGCTCGAGGGCCAGGCCGACCCCGCGCTGTCGGAGGCCGGCGAGCGCCAGGCGCACGCAGTGGCGGCCCATCTCGCGTCCGAGCCGCTGGCCGCGCTGTTCGTGACGCCCTTGCGGCGCACCGCCCAGACGGCCGCGCCGCTGGCGGCCGCGACGGGCCTGGAACCCGTCTGCGTGCCTGAACTGCGCGAGGTCCACCTCGGCGAACTCGACGGCGGCGCCTTCCGGATCGCCGTGCGCCGCCGCGACCCGATCGTCGACGAGGTCTTCGCGAAGCAGCGCTGGGACGTCATTCCGGGCGCCGAGACGATGGAGGACTTCGCGCGGCGCACGCGCGCCGGGATCGACCGCCTCCTCGACGGGCTGCAGCCGGGCGACACGGTCGCCGCGGTGGTCCACGGCGGCGTCATCGGCGAGCTCTGCCGCCAGGCGAGCGACTCGCGGCCGTTCGCCTTCGTGCACGCCGACAACGGCTCGCTGACGCGCCTCGTCGTGCTGCCCGACGGCCGGCGCTGGGTGCGCACGTTCAACGAGAGCGCGCACCTGCGCTGAGCACGTCGCGCAGCGCGAGCCCCACGCGCTCGACCTGTCCCTCGCTCAGCTGCGGGAAGAACGGCAGCGCGACCGAGCGCGCCGCGACGTCCTCGCACACCGGGAACTCGCCCTCGCGATGGCCGAACGTCTCGCGGTAGTAGGTCATGAGGTGGATCGCCGGCAGGTAGGGCTTGGACTGCACCCCGCGCTCGCGCAGCGCGCGGATCGTCGCGTCGCGGTCGACCCCGCGCGGGAGCTGAACGACGAAGACGAACCAGCCGCGGCGGTCGCCGCCGCTGTCCTCGCACGGCAGCTCGAGCCCCTCGATCCCGGCCAGCGCCTCGCGGTACAGCGCGGCGGCGCGGGCGCGGCCGGCGAGCATGTCGTCGAGCCGCTGCAGCTGCGCCAGGCCGAGCGCGCAGGCGAGGTCGGAGAGGCGGTAGTTGAAGCCGAGCCGATCGTGGTCCAGCCAGCCCATGTCCGGCGCGCGGCCCTGGTTTCGCTCCGAGTCGATCCGCGCCTTGACGTCCGCGTCGGCGGTCGTGACCATGCCGCCCTCGCCGGTCGTGAGCTGCTTGTTGGCGTAGAAGCCGAAGACCGCGGGATGGCCGCGGCCACCGACCGGCGTGCCGTCGGCGTGGACCGCGCCGAGCGCCTCGCAGGCGTCCTCGACGATCGGCAGCCCGATCCGCTCGAAGGCCGGCAGATCGGCCGGGTAGCCGAAGATGTGGACCGGCAGCAGCGCGGTCGTGCGGTCGGTCACCGCGGCGGCGGCGGCGTCCGGATCGAGGTTCAGCGTGCGCGCGTCGATGTCGGCGAAGACCGGCCGCGCGCGCTCGAACACGGCCGCGTTCGCGCTCGCCACGAAGGAGAACGGCGTCGTGACGACCTCGTCGCCGTCGGACACGCCGGCGGCGCGCAGCGCGAGGTGCAGGCCCGACGTGCCGCTCGACACGGCACACGCATGGGCGACGCCGAGGCGCTCGGCGAACGCCTGCTCGAATGCCGGCACGCGCGGGCCGAGCGAGAGCTGCCCGGAACGCAGCACCTCGAGCACGGCGGCCTCCTCGGCCTCGCCGAGCACGGGCCGCGCGAGCGCGATCTCGTCGATCGCCGGGCCGGCGCTGCTCACGGCGCCGCGGCGTCGCGCACGCGCGTGGGCTGCTCGGCGTACTCCAGCGAGTCGACGAGCGCGATCCAGGAGGCGCCGATGAGGTTCGTCGAGACGCCGATCGAGCCCCACGTCTCGTCGCCGTCGGTGGCGTCGATCAGGACTCTGATCTTCGCGTCCGAGCCCTTCGTCTCGTCGAGGATGCGGACCTTGAAGTTCGTCAGCCACGTGTCGGCGAGATGCGGGTGAGCCTCGGTGATGACCGCCCGCAGCGCCGCGTCGAGCGCGTGCACGGGGCCGTTGCCCTCGGCGTAGCTGACGAAGCGCTCGCCGTCGACCCAGATCTTGATCGTCGCCTCGGTCCTGACCTCGCCGTCGGCGTGCTGCTCGGCGGTCACGCGCCAGGACTCGAGCACGAACAGCGGCTGGTAGTCGCCCGACTCCTTGCGCAGCAGCAGCTCGAACGAGCCGTCGGCGGCCTCGAACTGGTAGCCGTCGTGCTCGAGCGCCTTCATCCGCTCCAGTACGCGGGCGGTCGTCGCCGTGTCGAGCTCGAGACCCGCGCGCTCGGCCTTGTCGGTGACCGTCCCACGGCCCGACAGCTCGGAGATCAGCAGGTCGCGGCGGTTGCCGACGAGCGCCGGGTCGATGTGCTCGAAGGTCGTGGCGTCGGCGCGGATGCCGGCGGCGTGCATGCCCGCCTTGTGCGCAAAGGCGTTCTTGCCGACGTACGGCTGGTTGGCCTCGGGCTGGCGGTTGAGCAGCTCGTCGGCGAAGTGCGCGGTCTCGGTGAGCAGGCGCAGCTGCTCGTCGGCGACGACGCGGTGGCCCATCTTCAGCTGCAGGTTGGCGATGATCGTGATGAGGTTCGCGTTGCCGGTGCGCTCGCCGATCCCGTTGATCGTGCCCTGCACCTGGGTCGCGCCGGCCTCGACCGCCATCAGCGTGTTGGCGACCGCGCAGCCGCCGTCGTCGTGGCAGTGGATCCCGATCGCGACGTCGGGCAGGGCCTGGCGGACGTCGACGACGGCGCGTGCGATGTCGCTCGGCAGCGACGGGCCATTGGTGTCGCACAGCGCAAGCCGCTCGGCGCCCGCGGCGGCGGCGGCGCGCAGGCATTCGATCGCGTACTCGCGGTCCTCGCGCAGGCCGTCGAAGAGGTGCTCGGCGTCGAAGATCACGCGCTTGCCCTGCGAGACGAGGAACGCGACGGACTCGGCGATCATCGCGAGGTTCTCCTCGCGCGAGACGCGCACGACCTTCTCGACGTGGTTGATCGACGTCTTGCCGACGATCGTGCAGACCGGGGCGAAGCACGTGGCGAGCACGCGCAGACCGGCGTCCTCATGGGCGGCGACGCCGCGCCGGCGCGTCATCCCGAAGGCGGCGATCGTCGCGTGGCGCAGCGACTCGCGCTCCAGGCGCGCGAACAGCTCGGCCTCCTTCGGATTGGAAGACGGGAAGCCGGCCTCGATGATGTCGATGCCCAGATCGTCGAGGCGATGCACGAGGCGCACCTTCTCCTCGGCGGTGAGCGACATCCCGCCACCGCCCATGCCGTCGCGCAACGTCGCGTCGTAGAGCTCGATCCGCGTCACGTCGTCGGACCCGGCTATGCGACCTTCGCGCCGGTGCGCGCCGGCACCGGATCCAGCCACTCGCGGTAGCGCTCGTCGCGGCCGAAGAGCGCGTTCTCGAAGACGGTCTGGACGGCGCGCGTGAGCTCGCCGGGCGTGCCGTCGCCGATCGTGTGGTCGTCGATCTCGCGCACGGGCACGAGCTCGGCGGCCGTCCCGGTCATGAAGACCTCGTCGGCGAGATACAGCTCGGCGCGGGCGATGTCGCGCTCGATGACCTCGATGCCGAGGTCGCGGGCGATCTGGACGGCCGACTTGCGGGTGATGCCGTCAAGGATCGAGGAGGCGGCCGGCGGCGTGACGATGCGGCCCTCCCAGACGACGAAGATGTTCTCGCCGGTGCCCTCGCAGACGCGGCCGTGGTCGTCGAGCAGGATCGCCTCCTCGTAGCCGGCCTTCAGCGACTCGATCTTCGCCAGCACGCTGTTGAGGTACTGGCCCGAGGCCTTGGCGCTCGGGATCAGCGACTCGGGGCTGATCCGCCGCCAGCTGGAGACCTTCGCGCGGATGCCCTTGCTCTTGCCCTCCTCGCCGAGGTAGGCGCCCCACTCCCAGACGGCGATCGAGACGTCGACCGGGGCCTCGAGCGGGTTGAGGCCCATCTGCCCGTAGCCGCGGAAGGCGATCGGGCGGATGTAGCAGGAGCGCAGCCCGTTGCGGCCGATCAGCTCGTGCGTCGCCGTGCGCAGCTGCTCGACGTCGTAGGGCAGCGGCATGTAGTAGAGCTCGGCCGAGCGGCCGAGGCGCTTGAGGTGCTCGCGGTGGCGAAAGACCGCCGGGCCGATCTCGGTGTCGTAGCAGCGGATCCCCTCGAAGACGCCCGTGCCGTAGTGCAGCCCGTGGGTGAGCACGTGAACCTTCGCGTCCTCCCAGGGGACGAACTCCCCGTTCATCCAGATGAGGTCCGCTTGCTTCACTGAAGGCTCCTAGAGATTGTCGAGAACGGCTCGTGTGGCCTCGGCCGTGGTGGCCTCACCGCCGAGATCCCGCGTGCGCAGACCAGCGTCGAGCGCGCGGTCCACGGCCGATTCTACGGCGGCGGCCTCGGTTTCCCAACCCAACCCGTGGCGCAGCATCAGCGCGACCGAGAGGAACATCGCCAGCGGGTTGGCCGCGCCGGTGCCCGCGATGTCCGGCGCGGACCCGTGGACGGGCTCGAACAGGCCGGGCGTGTCAGGCTCGCCCAGGCTGGCTGAGGGCAGCATCCCGATCGAGCCGGTGATCATCGCCGCCTCGTCGCTGAGGATGTCGCCGAAGAGGTTCTCGGTGACGATGACGTCGAAGTCCGCGGGCCGCGCGACGAGCTGCATCGCGGCGTTGTCGACGAGGACGTCGGTCAGCTCGATGTCGTTGTACTTCGCCTTGTGGACGATGTGCACGACCTCGCGCCACTGGCGCGACGTCTCCAGGACGTTGGCCTTGTCGACGCTCGCGACCTTCTTTCTGCGCGTGCGCGCGGCGTCGAAGGCGACCCGGGCGATGCGGTCGACCTCCTCCACGGAGTACTCACACAGATCGCTGGCGCTGCGCGCGGTGCGCGTCTTCCTGCCGAAGTAGATCCCGCCCGTGAGCTCGCGCACGACGAGCAGGTCGGTGCCCTCGATGCGCTCGCGCTTGAGCGGGCTGGCGTCATAGAGGGCGGGGACGGGCCGCACGGGGCGCAGGTTCGCGAACAGGCCCAGGCCCTTGCGCAGACCGAGCAGGCCCTGCTCGGGACGCGGCGCGTCGGGATCGGTCGTGTCCCACTTCGGGCCGCCGACGGCGGCGAGCAGGACGGCGTCGGCGCGCCTGCAGGCGGCGAGGGTGTCGTCGGTCAGCGCGGTGCCGTGCAGGTCGATCGCGGCGCCGCCGAAGGCGTGCTCCTCGAAGGAGAAGCCCTCGCTGATCGTGCGCAGCAGCTCGAGCGCCGGCTTCATGATCTCCGGGCCGATGCCGTCGCCGGGCAGGGTCACGATCGTTGGCATGGCGCGGGAGCGTAGCCGCTCGGGGCTCAGGCGAGCCGGATCGACGACGACGACGGCCCGGGGATGCCGGCTGCGGTCCACACGCGAAACCGGCGGAGTGACCGAGTTCCCCCCGCTGGGGGCTGCCCGGGGGCTCCGATCGGCCCGAGGATCGCGATCAGCGGCTGGCACATGCCCGCCCATCGCCCACCTCGTCCAAGGAGAGTTCCCATGCACAACCCATCACCGCGCACCCGTATCCGCCGGCTCGCCGCGATCACCGCCGCCGCCGCGCTGGCGCTGTTCGGCGTCACTTCAGCCATCAGGGGCCTGGACGGGCTGGGAACCGTCCACGACTCGCTCAAACAGGAGGCCGTCGTCGGCACTCCGGACATGACCCCGGCGGGGATCGCCGCCAAGGCCGGCGGCGCCGGGCTGCGCGGCGTCGCGCTGCCGACCTGCTCGGTCGCCGGCGAGGCGGTCGGCAACGGCGCCGCGGCGCGCTGCTTCGCCGAGTACATGCGCGTCGACGCGCTGATCGCCACGGGCGGCAGGACCTACGCGCAGATGCCGCGCTTCGCGTCGAAGGACGGCAAGGGCACGAACATCGAGGCCGAGGCGGTCAAGCTGCCCAACGGCGCCGGCATGCCCAACCCGGCGCGCAACGTCTGGATCACCGAGACGGCGCTCTCCAACGCACTCAACACGAGCTACATGGCCGAGCAGGTCTCGCTGTTCGGGATCGCCGTCGGCGCGATGTTCGCGCTTGTCGGCCTCACGTTCGCGGGCGTCGCCCTCGGCGGTCTGAAGCTGACGAGCACGTCGCTGTCGCGCCGTCGCCGTCGCGAGCCGGCAGTGAGCGCCGCGTAGGCCGGTTCAGCGCCCGCGCCGGGCGACGATGTTCAGGCGCACATAGTCGAGCAGCGGGCGTTCTCCGAGACGCGCCATCACGGCGTCGAGGAAGCGCCCGCGTTCGTCGTCGGCGACCCGCTCCAGGTGCGGGCCGAGGCAGACCGTCTCCAGGTACGCGCGCGGCTCGTCGGGCGCGACCGGCCACGCCTGCAGCCAGCACTCGACGTCCTCGAAGCCCGCCTGCCGCAGGCGGGCTTCGGTCTGCTCGGGGCCGGCGAAGTTCCACGGCCGCGGCCAGCCTGCGAAGCGCCGGCCCAGCCCGCAGTCGGCGGCGGCCTGCAGCGCGGCGGCATGCACGCCGGCGACGTTGCCCTCTCCCCCGCACTGCGCGCTCAGCCGCCCGCCGGGACGCAGCGCCGCCGCGAGGGCGGCGAACAGCGCGCCGTGGTCGGGGATCCAGTGGAAGGTCGCGTTGGAGAAGACCGCGTCGACCCGCTCTCCCTCGCGCAGGCGCAGCGCGGCGAGATCGGCCTTGCGCACGTCGGCGCCCGGCGGCGCGTCGGCCGCCAGTTCCACGCGCGCGCGAGCGACCATGTCCGGCGAGGCGTCGACGGCGATCACCGCGCCGCGCGGCAGGCGCTCGAGCAGCAGCCGCGTGACGCGCCCCGAGCCGCAGCCGGCGTCGAGCACCGTCTCGTCGCCGCGCAGCTCGAGGCGGTCGAGCACCGCCGCCGCCATCGCGACCTGCGGCCCGGAGACGCGGTGGTACGCGTCGGCGTTCCAGTCGCGGACCTGTGGCGCCATCGCCGGCGACCGCTACAGCGCCGTGGTGACGGGCCCGGAACGCTCGCGCTCGCGCTCGTAGGCCGCGATCGCCTCGTCCTGCGTCAGCGTCAGCGCGATGTCGTCGAGACCGTTGAGCAGGCGGTGCTTGGTCTCGGGGTCGATCTCGAACGACGCGCTGGTGTCGCCGAAGCGCACCTCCTGGGCTTCGAGGTCGATCTCCGCCGGATCGGTGGGAGCCAGTTGCATCAGCGCCTTGACCTCGTCCTCGGTGAGAGCGATCGGCAGCAGCCCGATCTTCGTGCAGTTGGAGGCGAAGATGTCCGCGAACGAGGGCGCGATGACGGCCTTGAAGCCGTAGTCCTGCAGCCCCCACGGCGCGTGCTCGCGACTGGAGCCGCAGCCGAAGTTGCGCCCTGTGACGAGGATCGGGTTCTGCGGCAGGTCCCAGCCGGGCTCCTTGGCCCAGTCGTGGAAGAGAAACTCGCCGAAGCCCGTGCGCTCGACGCGCTTGAGGAACTGCTTGGGCATGATCTGGTCGGTGTCGACGTCGCTGCGGTCGAGCACGCTGACCGGTCCGCTGAACTTCGTGATGGCGTCCATGGCGGGCTCCTAGCTCCAGTCTCGGATGTCGACGAAGCGGCCGGCGATCGCGGCGGCCGCGGCCATCTGCGGCGAGACCAGGTGCGTCCGGCCGCCGCGGCCCTGGCGGCCCTCGAAGTTGCGGTTCGACGTCGAGGCGCAGCGCTCGCCGGGCGCGAGCGTGTCGGGGTTCATCCCCAGGCACATCGAGCAGCCCGCCCCCCGCCAGTCAAAGCCGGCGGCGCGGAAGATCTCGTCCAGACCTTCACGCTCAGCTTGAGCCTTCACCTGCGCAGAGCCGGGCACGACCATCGCGTCGACGCTGTCGGCGACGGTCTTGCCGCGCACGACCTCGGCCGCCACGCGCAGGTCGCCGATGCGGCTGTTCGTGCAGGAGCCGATGAAGACGCGGTCCAGCGCGATCTCCTGGATCGGCGTGCCGGCCTCGAGGCCCATGTAGACGAGCGCGCGCTCGTGGCCGTCGGTCGTCGGCGCGGGCACGGCCTCGGCGACGCCCGCGACCATGTCCGGCGCGGTGCCCCAGGTGACCTGCGGGCTGATCGCGCCGGCGTCGACGGTGACCTCACGGTCGAAGGTGGCGCCCTCGTCGGTGCGCAGCGCGCGCCACTCGTCGGGGATCTCGATGCCGGCGTGATCGCGCACCCAGGCGAACGTCGTCTCGTCGGGGGCGATCATGCCCGCCCGGCCGCCGGCCTCGATCGTCATGTTGCAGACCGTCATCCGGCCCTCCATCGACAGCGACTCGATCGCCGGGCCGGCGAACTCGACGACGTGGCCGGCGGCACCGTCGACGCCGATCTGCCCGATCGTCGCGAGGATCAGGTCCTTGGCCGTGACGCCGAAGCCGAGCGCACCGGTGTAGTTGATGCGCATCGAGCGTGGCTTGGACGCGACGAGGCACTGCGTCGCGAGCACGTGCTCGACCTCGCTGGTGCCGATCCCGAAGGCGAGCGCGCCGAAGGCGCCGTGCGTCGCGGTATGGCTGTCGCCGCAGACGATCGTCATGGAAGGCTGCGTCAAGCCCAGCTCGGGACCGATGACGTGCACGATCCCCTGGTGCGCGGAGCCCAGCGAGTGGACGGGGACGCCGAACTCCGCGCAGTTGGCCTCCAGCGTCTGGACCTGCACGCGACTGAGCTGGTCCTTGATCAGCGCGACCGTCGGCGTGCCGTCGGTGGGAACGTTGTGATCGGCGGTGGCGAGCGTGCGATCCGGGCGGCGGACCGTGCGGCCGGCGAGCCGCAGCCCGTCGAAGGCCTGCGGGCTCGTGACCTCGTGGACGAGGTGCAGGTCGATCCACAGCAGGCCCGGTGCGACGTCGTGGGCGGCCCAGATCTTGTGAAACAGCGTGGTCGGCTCTCGGGCGGGTGCGTTCATGCGTCAGCTCCTGCGTAGGCCGGCGGAGACGACGGCGAGCAGAATCGCCTCGTCGCAGCCGGGGTTCTCGAAGTGGTGGGGCAGGTCGGCGTCGAAGGTCACACAGTCGCCGGCCGCGAGCTCGTGGCGCTCGCCGTCGATCTGCAGCACGACGGCGCCCACCTGCACGAGCGCGGTCTCGCGGCTGCCGGGCTCGTGCATCGGCGGATCGCCGGGACCGCCGGTCACGGCACCGGGCGTGAGCACGTGGCGGGAGAGCTCGGCGCGCTGGCCGGGCAGCGGCGGGGTCAGGATCTCCGCGCTGTGGCCCGAGGCGGGATCGCTGTTGCCCGGCCGGCGCTCGCCGGCCCGGACGATCGCGACCTGGCCGCCCTCGTCGAGGCGCAGCAGCTGTGACAGGCGCAGGTCCAGCCCCTGCGCGATCCGCTCGGCGATCGCGAGCGTCGGGCTCGTCTCGCCGCGCTCGACCTGGCTGAGCATCGGCGCGCTGACGCCGCTGCGCTGCGCGAGGTCGCGCAGCGACAGGGCCATCGCGTCGCGCAGGGCGCGGATGCGGGCTCCGAGCGGGTTGGGGTGTTCGACCGTGGTCACCATGTGCTTGTACGTTATCGCATACAAGCGTACGCAGCACGATCCCTGCGGCTGCGACATACGTCGCACTCATCCACTGCGCGGTTGCGGCCGATACGTCCAACAATGCGGGGGATCCTCATCACGGGCGCGCTCACCATCGGCCTTCTGTTCGGTGCCGGAGCCGGCACCGCCGACGCCCAGATCGACCCGCTGCGCAGCGTGCAGTGGGCGCTCGACGCGATCCACCTCGGCAACCTCGGTGCGCGGACACAGCAGCCCGCGCCCGCCGGCGCAGGCGTGACCGTCGCGATCATCGACTCCGGCGTCGAATCCTCCCACCCCGACCTGAGCGGGCGCGTCATCCAGGGCCCCGACCTCGTCGACGGCCCCGGCGGGCCCGAGGACCCCAACGGCCACGGGACGCACATGGCGGGGCTCGTCGCCGCCGCCAGCGACAACGGGATCGGCGGCGCGGGCGTCGCACCGGCCGCGCAGATCCTCGCGATCCGCGTCCTCGACCACCGCAACGTCGGCACGCCGGCCAACGTCGCGTCCGGCATCGACGCCGCGGTCGCCCTCGGGGCGGACGTCATCAACCTCTCCCTGAACTGGCCCGCCCCCAGCGCGGCGCTGGTGCCGGTCACCGCCGCGATGGAGCGCGCGGCCGATGCGGGCATCGCCGTCATCATCGCCTCGGGCAACGACGCTCAGCCGCGCTGCGAGGAACCCGTGCTGGCGGACCGGACGTTGTGCGTCGGGGCCGTCAACGGCGACATCCGCCGCGCGCCCTTCTCCAGCCACGGCGCGGGCCTGGGCATCGTCGCCCCCGGCGAGGACGTCGTCTCCACCTGGCGCGGAGCCGAGTACTCGAGCGTCTCGGGCACGTCGCAGGCCGCCGCCATGACGAGCGGCGTCGCCGCGCTCCTCGCCGGCCTCGGTCTGCGCGGCCAGGCGATCGTCGACCGCCTCGTCGCGACGGCGCGCGACATCGGCGCCCCCGGGCTCGACGACGCCAACGGCCACGGCCTGCTCGACGCCGACCGTGCCGTCGAGGGCGCGACCGCGGGAACCGTTGCGCCGCTGCTGCGGGTCGCCGTGCCGCAGGGGCGCGTGACGGTGGGCGCTGTGCGCCGCCGCGGCCTGCAGGTCGACTGCGACGCCGCGCGCCCCGGCACCTGCCGCGTGCGCGTGCGCGTGGGACGCGTCGTCGTGGCCAAGGGCCAGCGGCGCGTCGACGGCTCGGGCATCGTCTCCGTCGTGGCCCGCGCGACGGCCGCCGGACGGCGCATGCTGCGCACGTCGCGCTCGCGCTCCGCCGTCGTCGTGGCCGCGCTCGAGGGCACCCCGGGCGCACGCCGCTCGCTGACCCTGCGCGCCCGCTGAGCGGGCGTACTGCCATGCTGCCGCGCATGCGGCTGCGGCGCGCTTCGACGGAGTGCCTGCTCGCCGGCACGCCGGCGCTGCTCATCTTCATCTGGTGGATCACCCGCGAGGGCGGCTACTTCGAGCGCTCGTGGATGCCCGGCGCCGTGCTGCTGACGGCCGTCGGCGCCGCGTCGGCAATCGCGCTGCGCGGCGAGCTCTCGCTGCCGTCACGGCCCGCGCGGATCGCGGTCGCTGCGTTCGGCGCCTATGTCGCCTGGTCGTTTCTCTCGATCCTGTGGGCCGGCACGCCGGGCGACGCGCTCGAGGGCAGCCAGCGGGCGCTGCTGTACCTCGCCTGCTTCACGCTCTTCGTACTGCTGCCCTGGACGCCGCGAACGCTGCTCGTGGCGCTGCTCGCCTTCGTCGCGACGATGACGCTCGTCGGTGCCGTCACCGTTCTGCGGCTCGCCGGCGACGTCCCGCTCGCCGACCTCTTCATCGACGCGCGGCTGCGGGCGCCGGTCGGCTACCACAACGCCGCCGCCGCGCTGTGGACGATGGCCGCCGTCCCGGCGCTCGTGTTGTCCGCCCGCAGCGAGCTGCCCCTCTGGCTGCGCCCGCTCCTGCTCGCCGCGGCGACGCTGCTGCTCGGGCTGGCGGTCCTCTGCCAGAGCCGCGGCTGGCTCTACACGCTGCCGCTCATCCTGCTCGCGGCGCTGCTGCTGAGCCCCGAGCGGCTCAAGCTGATCGCGTTCGCGGCGTTCTGCCTCGGCGAGGTCGCGATCGCGGCGCCGACGCTGCTCGCTGTCAACGGCGAGGGCGCCGGGCTCGAGCCGGGGTTGGTCGAGGACTCCCTGCGACCGGTGCTCGATGCGGCGGTCGTCACGCTCGTCGCGTGCACGGCCGGAGCGCTCGTCGCGGGCATCGCGCTCGTCTACGCCGAGCGCGTGCTGCGCGGCCGCTTCGCCCTACGCGCCCGGTCGCGCCGGCTCGCCGGGGTCGCGCTGGTCGCCGCCGTGGTCGTGGGTGCAGCGGGCGCGGTGACGGTCGCGGCGCACGGCGACCCGGTCACGCGCGTGAAGTCCGCGTGGACGCAGTTCACCGCCGTCGACGCCGCGGAGCCGGTCGAGGGCGAGACACACCTGACGACGCTCGGCAGCACGCGCTACGACTTCTGGCGCGTCGCGCTCGACGCCTGGCGCGCGCATCCGGTCGCCGGGCTGGGCCAGGACAACTTCGCCGAGTACTACGCGCGCCACCGGGCCAGCTCGTTCGAGGAGCCGCGCTGGGTGCACAGCCTGCCGTTGCGACTGCTCGCCCACACGGGGATCGTCGGCGCAGCGCTGCTGCTCGCGTTCCTCGCCGCGATCGGCGCCGGCGTGCTCTGCGTCTGGCGCGGCGCGCGCGACCCGGCGACGCGGGCGGCCGTCGGCGCGGCGGTCCTGCCGGCCGTGGTCTGGGCCGCGCATGGCTCGGTGGACTGGCTGTGGGAGTTTCCGGCGCTGAGCACGGCCGCGCTGGCGTTCGCGGGCGGAGCGCTGGCGCTGGGCCGGCCCGCGCACGCCGATCCCGATGCCGAGCCGCAGCCCGCGCGGTCTGCGCGCGCGCAGCGGGCGATCGGCGTGGGTGCGATCGTCGCGCTGGTCGGCGTCACCGCGCTGATCGTGCCGTCGCTGATCGCCGACAGCGAGGTCAGCCGCGCCGCGCGCGACTGGCGCGCGGACCCGGCGCGGGCGATCGACCGCCTCGAGCGCGCCCGTACCCTCAACCCGCTGGCGGCACGGCCTTCGCTGGTGGAGGGGGAGATCCACGCCCGGCGCGGCGCGCTGAGCGCGGCGCAGGCGGCCTTCGCGCGCGCGAGCGAAAAGCAGCCCGACGCGTGGTATCCGTACTTCGCCCGCGGGCTGCTGGCGGGCTCCGCCGGCGACAGCACGGCCGCCCGCCGCTGGTTGCTCGCCGCGCAGGAGCGCAACCCGCGCGATCCGCTCGTGGCGGACGCCCTCAGCCGCGTCGGCACCCGGCCGGTGACGTTCGACGAGGCGCAGCGAAGCCTGCGCGAGCGGCTTGACCTGCGGCGCAACGTGACGCCCTAGAACCAGCGTCCAGCGTGCCGCGAACGTCTCAGACGATGCACGCGTTCTGTCGATGAATCCGAAAGCCCGCCCTCAGCAGGAGCTTTGCGCGCTCGATCTCGTTCAGAGACGCCGGGACGAGAAAAGGACGCCTGGACCCACCGACTTGGCATCACAAACACGACATATGTTGACTAGACTCCGGCACGTGATTTCGGGGAATGGCGTCTTCGCGCGCCGACATAAGGACACGACAACGCCGCGTGCGCCACGCCGCCGCGGGCTTATCGGACCACTGGTCTTCGTGCTCACCGCGCTTGTCGCAGCGATCGCGGTTCCGGCCACCATCGCCGGTCCGAGGCAGATCGCGCTGCCCGCCGTGGACTCCAAGCGGCTCGTGCCGATGGGCGTCTACCACGGCGCCGGCAACACGTCCGCCGTGAGCCAGTTCGAGCAGCGGCTGGGCCGCAAGGTCGAGCTCGCGCACGACTATGTCGACAAGAGCAGCTGGAACCACATGACCAACGTGTCGTGGATGACGAAGCTGTGGACGGGCGCCGGCTTCTCGGGGCGCATGGTCTACACCGTTCCGATGATCCCCGACACCGGCGGCACGCTGAAGCGGGGCGCGGCGGGCAAGTACAACAAGCACTTCCGGCTGCTCGCCAAACGCCTCGTCGCGCACGGCCAGGGCACGTCGACGCTGCGCCTGGGGCCGGAGTTCAACGGCAAGTGGTTCAAGTGGTCGATGGTCGTGCCCAACGGCGGCAAGCTCTACGCCCGCTACTGGCGTCAGATCGTCAACACGATGCGCCGCGTGCGGGGGGCGAACTTCAAGTTCGACTGGGCCGTGAACTCAGGCAGCGCCTGGATCAACAACGGCAAGAGCCAGGTGAGCGCCGCCAAGGCCTACCCGGGCAACAAGTACGTCGACTACATCGGCATGGACGTCTACGACCAGAGCTGGGCCGTGCATCGCAAGAGCGCGACGAAGCGCTGGAGCGAGTTCGTCAACCAGAAGGACGGCCTGAAGTGGCACGTGCGCTTCGCGGCCGCCCGCAAGAAGCCGATGAGCATCCCCGAGTGGGGCCTCGTCAAGCGCCGGGACGACCATGGCGGCGGCGACAACCCGTACTTCATTTCGCAGATGCACAAATGGATCCAGCGCCATCGGATCGCGTATCACCTGTACTTCGAGAGCACCGACCCCAACGCGCAGTACGGCGTGTTCAGCGGCCGGTTCCCGCGCTCCGCGCAGAGCTTCGTGAGACTCTTCGGCACGGGCGGCTAGACGAACGTGCAGGACAGGATTAATCATTCCTTTTCAGTTCGCCGATACATATGTCAGAATGCCGCCCGGCGGGACGAACGTCGGCTGGTGCCTGATACCGGCAGCGGCGAAAGCGCTCTACAAAGGATTCTGGGGATCGAATTGACTCGACTGCGGCACATCATTCTTCTCGGCATGGCCGTTCTGCTAGTCGGCACCGCTACCCCTGCTATGGCTCAGGACAGCTCGATCGACGACGGCTACGGCGGACCGCTGGCAGAGACGGCGTCCTCCTCGTCGAGCAAGCTTCCGTTCAGCGGCCTGGATCTCGGTCTGATCGCAGCCGGTGGCGCGCTCTTCGTGGTTGCCGGCGTCGGCCTGCGCCGCGCCGTCCGCACGAACTAGACGGACTGGACCGCGTCGCATTCGGGCCCGCCTCTGGAGGGCTCTTGGTGCTGCGCGCGGTCGCACGTCGTCAACCGGATTCAGGCGCACCTGCACGCCGAATTGCGGCGTATTGCAGGACTTCTATCTCCTCGCTTGAACATCGTACGTTGCCCGCGAAGGTGCTGTACAGTCATCGCGGTGACCACGGGGGGGCGCGGCAACGCGCAGGCTTGGGAGCGGTCCGTGTGCGCGCGGACTGCGCATGTGATCGCCCGACCCCGTGCTCGCCTCCTCGCCGCGCTCATCACGCTGCTGACCTGCAGCCTCATGGGCGGCTCCGCCGCCGCCGCAGTTCCCGGCGACACGCTCGGCGTCTACCCCGGGTCGGGCAACAGCGCCGGCGTCACCACCTTCGAGACCACCCTCGGACGCTCGATCGACCGCGGTCACGACTATCTCGACAAGCGCAGCTGGGCGTCCATGCTCGATCTCGACTGGCTCGCCGAGAAATGGCTCGACGCGGGCTTCGCGGACCGCATGGTCCTGACCGTGCCGATGATCCCCGACACGGGCGGCACGCTTGCTCAGGGCGCCGCCGGCGACTACAACGCGTACTTCCGCACGCTCGCCGAGAAGCTCGTCGAGGGCGGCCATCCAACCGTGGTCCTGCGGCTCGGGCCAGAGTTCAACGGCGGCTGGTTTCCGTGGACGATCAACGTCCCCGACGGCGGCGCGCTGTATGCCGCCTACTGGCGCCAGATCGTCGCGACGATGCGCTCCGTCCCCGGCGCGGCCTTCAAGTTCGACTGGTGCCCGAACGCCGGCAGCGCGTGGATCGGCGGCGGCCAGCAGCTCGAGGCGGCAGACGCATGGCCCGGCGACGACGTCGTCGACTACGTCGGGATGGACATCTACGACCAGAGCTGGGCGCCCAATCGTGCCGACCCCGTCGCGCGCTGGAACGGCTACGTGTCCATGCGCAACGGCCTGGCCTGGCACGCGTCCTTCGCCGCCGCGCACAACAAGCCGATGACGTTCCCCGAGTGGGGCCTCGCCGACCGCACGGACGGCTACGGCGGCGGCGACGCGCCGTACTTCGTCGAGCAGATGTACCGCTGGATCGCGCAGCACCCCGTCGCGTACCACCTGTACTTCGAGAGCGGCGACCCCAACGCCGTCTACGCGGTCTTCAGCGGCCGCTTCCCCAACGCCGCCCGGCGCTTCATCGAGCTGTTCGGTCCCAACCCACCCGCGACGCTGCCACCGCCCGCGCCGCCGCCGCCCGCGCCGCCGCCTCCCCCGGTGCCGATCCCGCCGCCGCCTCCCCCGCCCGGCGTGACGGCGCCCGGCGCCACCCCGCCCGGCGGTACCGGCGGCGGCACCGGCAACGGCTCCTCCGGGACGACCGATCCGCAACGCGGCGTGCCGGTCGCGCGCGGCAGCAGCGCCAGCAGCGGGCTCTCCGCCGGCTCGCTCGGGCGCACCGACCACGCCAAGCTCAGCATCGCGCGGGCGCGCATCATGCGCGCCCGGGCCCAGCTCGACATCCTGGCGCCGATCACGCGCCTCGCTTCCGGAGTCGCAACGCTCGTGCTGCACGCGGGCGGGCAGCGCACGCGCTTCACGACGAACGTCGACAGCTCCCGTGGCCAGGTGCTCGTCCGCAAGCGCATCTCGCGTGCGCAGGCGCGCGCGGGAACCGGCATCGTGACGATCAGCTACGCGGGTGACCTCGACACGCAGCCGCAGGAGGTGCGGCTGCGGGCGGCCTCCCAGAAGGCGAACCTCGTGCTCAACCGTCCGACCCTGCGGGACGGCCGCCTGCGCGCCGCCGGCACGATCAGCGCTCGGGCGCGCGGCCGTGTGAGGACGCAGATCATGTACCGGGCCGGCGGCGTGAACCTCATGCGCGAGTACAGCGCTCCGATCCGCAACGGGCGCTGGGTGCTCGACGTCGCGCTGGCGCAGCCGGTCGTCAAGGAGATCCAAGCCCGCCAGAGCGCCCTCCAGGCCAACACGCTGTTCACGGGGTACCTGCCGGCGCGCATGCGCGGCGAGATGCGCTCCTACCAAGTGCTCGGCGAGTAGAGCTCGTCGCCCCGCCGTATCCTTCGCGCGTGCCCTCCGGCCACGAGACCGCCCCGACGGCGAGCATCCTCGTGCCGGTGCTCAACGAGGCGCTGTGGCTCGAGCAGACCGCCGCGGCGATGCGCGAGCAGCAGCTCGACGGCACGGTCGAGGTGCTGTTCATCGACGGCGGCTCGGATGACGGCAGCCGTGAGATCCTCGCCCGGCTGGCCGCCGCCGACCCGCGCATCCGCGTCCTCGACAACCCCGAGCGGGTGATCCCGGCCGCGCTGAACCGCGGCCTGCGCGCCGCCCGTGGGACGTACGTCGCGCGGATGGATGCACACACGCTCTACCCGAGCGACTACGTCGCCCGCGGGATCGAGCGCCTGCGCCGCGGCGACGTCGAATGGGTCACGGGGCCGGCCGTCCCGCACGCCGACGGTGGCTTCGCGCGCTGTGTCGTCGCCGCGCTCGGATCGTCGCTCGGCCAGGGCGGCTCGTCGAAGTGGTCGCAGGACGGCGACGGAGCGCCCGCGGAGATCGAGCTCGACACCGGCGTCTTCGCCGGCGTATGGCCGCGCGCGACGCTCGAGCGGCTCGGGGGCTGGGATCCGGACTTCCACGTCAACGAGGACGCCGAGATGGCGGCCCGCGTCCTGGACGACGGCGGGCGCATCGTCTGCCTGTCGGCGATGGCCGCCCGCTACGCGCCGCGCTCGACGCCGGGCGGGCTCTGGCGCCAGTACTGGCGCTTCGGCCGCTACCGCGCGCTGACCGCGCGGCGCCACCCGGTCGCGCTGCGCCGCGCGCACGTCGCCTCCGCCGCGCTGACGGCGACCTGCGCCGCGACCGTCGTGCCCGTCCGGCTCGTCTCCTGGCCCGCGCGCGCGGCCGGCGCCGCCTACGCGGTCGCGATCGGCGTGGCGGCGGCGCGCGTCGCGCCGGCCCGCACGCCGCGTGACATCGGCGGGGTCGCGCTCGCGCTCGCGACGATGCACCTCTCCTGGGGCGCGGGCTTCATCTTCGGCTGCGCCCGCAACGGGCCACCGATCGGCGGCCTGCGCCGTCTCCTGACGCGCGACGCCCGCCCGCCGTCGATCCAGTCCTAGTGGTCCGTCTCGTAACAGGTCGCTGGAAAACCCGGGATGCCGGCGCCGCCTGGCAAGATCCGATCCCCGCCCGCCCCGAAGGTGTGGCTCTGCCACATCGAGCGTCCGAGGACGCCGCCAGGCGGTGATCGGCGCCC
>JBBSLI010000056.1:0-25231 GCA_038255395.1 Solirubrobacterales bacterium | reverse complement strand
CTTGCCGGCGACCAGCGCGGCGAAGTCGACCGGTCCGGCCTGCGTGCTGATGCCGGAAAAGCGGTCCTGGGCGGCGCGGTGGCGGGTCTCGGCGGCCGCCAGCAGCGCCTTGGACGGGATGCAGCCGACGTTCACGCACGTGCCGCCGACCGTCGCGTGCTCGATCATGACGACACGCAGATCGCGCCGGCGCGCGGCGATCGCCGCGGCGAACGCGCCGCCACCCGAACCGACGATCGCCAGGTCATACGTGGACCCGGCGTCGTCGCGGTCAGACGTCAAGGCGCTCAACTGCTTTCAGGTAGGCCTCGGTGAACGTGGGGAACTGCGCGACGGTGTCGCGCAGCACCGACAGCGGCGTCTGGGTCTTGATCGCCAGCGCCGCGTAGTGGATCCATTCGCCGGCCAGCGGCGCGACCGCCCACGCGCCGATCAGCACCTGGCGCTCACGGTCGCAGACCAGACTGAGCTCGCCGCCGGGGTCCTGCTGATAGGTCCACGGTCGCGCGATCGCGTCGGCCAGCGCGACACGCGAGGTCGCGACCGGGATGCCCTGCTCACGGGCCTGGTGCTCGGTCAGGCCGACGGCCGCGATCTCGGGGTCCGTGAACACGACGCGTGGGATCGCGGTGTAGTCCGCGCAGACCGTTTCACCGGCGATGTCGGCCGCCGTGATGCGTGCCTGGTACATGCCGACGTGCGTGAACGCCAGCACGCCGGTGACGTCGCCGATCGCCCACAGGCCGTCCGCGGCGCGGCAGCGCTCGTCGACGCGTAGGCCCGCGGGATCGGGCGTGATGCCGATCCTCTCAAGGCCGATGTCGTGCACCCGCGGCGCACGCCCGGTCGCGACCAGCAACTCGCGGCCGCTGACCTGATCGCCGTCGTCGAGTGCCACGACCCGCTCGCCGTCTCTGAGCTGCACGCTGACCGCTTTGGCGCCGAGCCGCAGTTCGATGCCCTCGTCGCGTAGCGCTTGGGCGATCAGCTCGCCGACGACCGGATCCTCACGCGAGATCAGCCGATCGCCGTGGTCGACGATCGTGACCCGTGCGCCGAAGCGGCGCATGAACTGTCCGAGCTCGACGCCGACGGGGCCGCCGCCGAGGATCACGACGCTCTCCGGGATGTCGGTAAGCGTCGTCGCCTCGCGGTTGGTCCAATACCCCGCCTCTTGTAGCCCGTCGATCGGCGGGATTCGCGCGTCGCTGCCGGTCGCGACGACGATCCGCTCGGTCACAAGCACCTGCCCGTCGACGGCGACGCGACCGGGCCCGTCGATCCGGGCGTCGCCCTTGAAGACGTCGACTCCGTCGTCGCGGTAGGCCTTGACCTGCGCGGCGTCGTCGAGGTTGCGGATCATGGTGTCGCGATAGGCCGCGACCCGCGGCCAGTCGATCGCGGGCGTCGCGACCCCGGCCGCACGCTCGGCCTCCGCGCGCGCCTCGGGCGGGCGCAACAACACCTTTGACGGGATGCACGCCCAATAGGCGCACTCGCCGCCGACCAGCTCACGCTCCACCAGCGCAACCTTCAGGCCCTGTGCGTTCAGACGTGTGACGGCGACCTCGCCGGCCGGGCCGCCGCCGATCACGACCGCGCCGTAGCGAGCCGCGCTCATGCCTCACCGCCGCGACGCGACCCGACATCAACGGCACACGCGCGCTGTCGCCGCGCCCGCGCCGCGACCAGCGCGATCACGACGACCACGGCCAGCACACCGGCGCCGACACCAAGCACGCTGCCCAGTGCAACGCCGCTCAGCACACCGGCGACCAACGGCAGGGCGGCGCAGCACACGACCGCGAACGCCCCGATGCCCAGCGCCGCGCGCCCCGTCCTGGGGGAGTTCTGCGACCCCTCGGCCTTGTCGTTCATCAGCATCCCTTTCGATCCACGCGCCGGCAGGCGGCGACGTGCTCGGCGTTGTCTGCAAGCAGCGCGCGGCCGAGCGCCAGCAGCTCGCCGACCCGCGCGTCGGCGACGCGGTAGTAGACGGTGCGGTGCTCGCGGCGGGTGAGCACGAACCCACACCAGCGCAGGCACCCGAGGTGATTGGACACGTTCGTACGCCCCAACGCCAACGCCTCGGTCAGCTGCCCGACCGACAGCTCGCCACGCTCGCGCAGCAGCTCCAGCACACGAACCCGCGCGGGATCAGACAGCACCTTGAAGTACTTCGCGACCAGATCGGGCTCGGTCGGCTGCGCCGGCAACGAGAACGGCCCGTCGACGAGTGACTTGACGACCATCATGTCAGCATACTCTGACATGAGGTTGTGGTTCGCCGTCCTCGAGGACGGGCTACGAGTCAGAGAACCGACGGCAGCCCGGCGGATCGAATGCGTGGTGGCGCCGACGATCTCTCGTCGGCGCCACCGGTCGGCTCAGCGCGGTCAGCGGTTGCTGCGGCGCAGCAGCGTCGCGGCGACGAGTCCGACGACCGCGCCGAACATCGCGTGTGCGACCCACCAGCTCCACTCGGGGGTGGAGGTGTACAGCGTGTCGACGGTCTGGATCTGGTTGACGACCAGGTTGACGACGACGACCTCCAGCAGCAGGCCGAACATCATCCCGAAGGCCATCGCCTTGGCGATGCTCGGACGGGCGCCGAGCACGAGCGTCGCGAGGCCGACGCCGACGGCGCCGAGCATCATCGAGTTCATCATGTGGCCCATCAGGCCGACGAGCACGGCGCCCGCCTCGAAGCTGCCGTGAAACCAGTCCAGTCCGAACACGACGCTGGGGATCGCGGTGATCGCCGTCCAGAAGCTCGTGTCGATGCCGGCCACGGCTGTTGGCTGCTGGGCGATCGCTCCGACGACCATCTGCCACATCGCCATGACCATGCCGCCCGCCAGACCGGCGATCGCGCCGGTACGGACGAGCGTCGCGATCGCGAGGCGGGAGCCCTCGTTGCGGTGCAGAGCCAGGCTGGGTGCGGAATGCGCTTGCATGGATGTCTCCTTCCAGAGAGCGTTGCGTTACCGGGTGTGATGCGCCGAGCGGCCCCCGGGATTCAAAACTCACGGCTGAATCCTTCGCGCCGCTGCGCGCTCCAACCGATTGAGCGCGCCCGTCAGGACGACGGCGCGAACGCGAGCCGCAACGAATGGAGCGCAACCAGATGCAACGTGAGTTCGATGTCGTGGTGATCGGGGCAGGTCCCGCCGGCGAGGTGCTGGCCGGCCGGCTGTCTGAGCGCGGCGCCAAGCGCGTCGTGATCGTCGAGCGCGAGTTCGTCGGCGGCGAGTGCTCGTTCTACGCGTGCATGCCCTCCAAGGCGCTGCTGCGCCCCGCCGAGCTGCTGGCGGAGGTCGCGCGGGTCCCCGGCGCCGCGCAGGCCGTGACCGGCGAGCTGGATGTCGACGCGGTCCTCGCGCGCCGCGACGAGATCGTCAACGACCTCGACGACGCCAAGCAGGTCCCATGGCTGCAGGCGCGCGACATCGAGCTCGTGCGCGGCCACGCACGCCTGGACGGCGAGCGGCGCGTGCGCGTCGGCGATGACGTGCTCGTCGCCCGCGACGCCGTCGTCATCGCCGTCGGCAGCGGCCCGCTGCTGCCGCCGATCCCCGGGCTCGCGGAGGCCGGCGCATGGTCCAACCGCGAGATGACGACAACGCGCGACGTGCCCGGCAGGCTGCTCATCCTCGGCGGCGGTGTGGTCGGCGCCGAGATGGCACAGGCCTGGGCCTCACTGGGTTCCGCCGTGACGGTGATCGAGGCGCAGGACCGGCTGCTGCCGCGCGAGGAGCCGTTCGCCGGCGAGCAACTGCGGGCGGCGCTCGAGCACCGCGGCGTCGACGTGCGCACCGGCGCGCGCGCGACCGCCGTCGACCGCGACGGCAGCGAGATCGCCGTGACGGTCGCCGGCGGCGAGCGGCTCGTCGGCGACCGACTGCTCGTCGCGATCGGGCGCCGGCCACTGACCGACGACCTCGGCCTGCAGACGATCGGGCTACCGGACGGCACCATCGAGGTCGACGACCAGCTGCGCGTCGCCGACCACTCATGGCTGTACGCGATCGGTGACGTCAACGGCCGCGCGCTGCTGACGCACGCCGGCAAATACCAGGCGCGGATCGCCGCCGATCACATCCTCGGCGAGGACAGCGCGGCGATCAGCGACGGGCCCGGCACGCCGCGGGTGATCTTCACCGACCCGCAGATCGCCGGGGCCGGGCTGACACTCGACGGCGCACTGCGGGCGGGCATCGCCGCCACCGCGATCGACCTACCGACATCCGGGACCGCCGGCGCGAGCTTCACCGGCCGCGGCCAGCCGGGGACGACACGGTTCGTCGTCGATGTCGACCGCGAGATCCTCGTCGGCGCAACGTTCGTCGGGGCGGAGGTCGCCGAGCTGCTGCACGCCGCGACGATCGCGATCGTCGCCGAGCTCCCGCTCACCACGCTCGCGCACGCGATGGCGTCCTTCCCGACCCGCAGCGAACTGTGGCTGAAGTTCCTCGAGGCCTACGAGTCCGATCGCGGGCACTCCGTCCATACCCGGCGCACCGTCGCCGCCCACGCCTGAGGAGATCACATGAGAGCTGTATACAACGGTGTCACGATCGCCGACAGCGACGACACGATCGTCGTCGAGGGCAACCACTACTTCCCGCCCGACAGCATCCGCTGGGAGCACCTGTCCGCCACGCGCTCACACAGCGTCTGCCCCTGGAAGGGCATCTCCAGCTACTACGACGTCAGCGCCGCCGGCAGCGACGAGCGCTCCGCGGCGTGGACCTACCGCCACCCGTTTCCCTGGATCGGCAAGATCCGCAACCACGTCGCGTTCTGGGGCGCCGTCGAGACCTTCGACGAGCCGCCCGAGCCGCATGAGCGCAGAGGCACGCCCCATCGCCACATCGACGAGCCGGCCTGACGTCGAACCCGATGATCTTCGCCAACGCGATCAGGCACACCGCAGCATGAGAGGCACGCCATGCAGCTCGGAGTGATCGGACTGGGGCGGATGGGCGCGAACATCACGCGCCGCCTGATGGCCGACGGGCACCGCGCCATCGTCTACGACATCGACGCCGCCGCCGTCGCCCGGCTCGACGGCGAGGGCGCCACCGGCGCCGGCTGCTACGCGGAGCTCGTCGCCAAGCTCGACCGCCCGCGCAGCATCTGGGTGATGGTGCCGGCCGGGCTCGTCGACCGGGTCCTCGCCGAGCTGACGCCGCTGCTGCACGACGACGACGTCGTCATCGACGGCGGCAACAGCTTCTACCGCGACGACGTCGCGCGGGCCGCCGCGCTGGCGCCGCTGGGCGTCCACTACGTCGACGTCGGAACCTCGGGCGGCGTCTTCGGTCTGGAGCGCGGCTTCTGCCTGATGATCGGCGGCGAGCCGGTCGTCGTCGAGCGCCTCGACGCGATCTTCGCGACGCTCGCTCCCGGCGCCGGAGCCGCGCCGCGCACGCCCGGCAAATTCGCAAACCAGCTGTTGTCGGCGATGCGCGCGCAGTTCGGCGGCCATGCCGAGCTGCCCGGCGAGGAATCGGCGTGACCGCGGCCGCGACGAACGCGTTCTGCGCGCCCTCCGCGACAGCTGACCTGGCGCCGACGACGATCGTCCTGTTCGGCGCGACCGGCGACCTTGCGCGCCGCAAGCTGCTGCCCGGCCTGTATCACCTGTTCGTCGCGGGCCTGCTGCCCGCGCGCTGGCATCTCATCGGCGCAGCCGTCGAGGAGCTCAGCGACGAGGAGTTCCGGACGCGCATCCATGCCTCGATCAGCGAGTTCGGCCGCGTCGCGCCCGAGGGGGAGAGCTGGGCGGCGTTCGCGGCCGCGTCGACGTACGTCGGCGGGCGCTTCGGGCCGGGCGAGACCGGCCCGCTACGCGTCGCGGTGCAGGCATCGGTCGCCGAGCTGGATGGCGCCGGAAAGCTCTTCTTCGGCGCTGTGCCGCCCGCCGCGTTCGACGCGATCGCGCGCGGTCTCTCCGAAGCCGCGCTGACCGACGAGGCCCGCGTCGTCCTCGAGAAGCCGTTCGGCTCGGACCTCGCCTCGGCGTGCGCGCTCAACGCGGTCCTGCACGCGGCGTTCGACGAGCAGCAGGTGTTCCGGATCGACCACTTCCTCGGCAAGGAGGCCGTCCAGAACCTGCTTGCGTTTCGCTTCGCCAACGGCCTGTTCGAGCCCGTCTGGAACCGCGAGTTCATCGACCACGTCCAGCTCGACGTGCCCGAGACGCTCGCGATCGGTACGCGCGCATCGTTCTACGAGCCGACCGGCGCGCTGCGCGACATGGTCGTCACGCACCTCTTCCAGGTGCTCGCGTTCGTCGCGATCGAGCCACCGGCCGCGCTCACCCCGGACGTCCTGATCGACGCGAAGGTGCGGGTGTTCGACGCGATGCGACCGCTGTCGCCCGGCGACGTCGTGCGCGGGCGCTACGACGGCTACCTCCAGGAGGACGGCGTCTCGCCGAAATCGCAGACCGAGACGTTCGTCGCCGGCCGTGTCATGATCGACAACCCGCGCTGGGCCGGCGTCCCGTTCTACTTTCGCACCGGCAAGCGCCTCGCCGAGGGCCGTCGCGTCCTGACGATCGTCTTCAAGTCACCGCCGCTTGAGCTCTTCGAGCGCGCCAGCGTCGCGATCGACGACATCGACGCCAACCACCTCACGTTCGACCTCGCCGACGACGGCAGCATCTCCGCCTCGTTTCTCGCCAAGAAGCCCGGCCCCGACCTGCAGATCGCCGAGGCTCGCATGGACTTCCGCTACCCCGCCGGCCCCGGCAGCGGCATGCTCGAGGCCTACGAGCGCCTGCTCCACGACGCTCTCATCGGAGACCGCACGCTGTTCACGCGCGCCGACGGCATCGAGCGCCTCTGGCAGGTCGTCGCGCCCGTGCTCGACGCCCCGCCCCCGCTGCAGACCTACCCTGCCGGCTCCTGGGGCCCGCGGACGGCGGTCGCCGAGCTGATTGCGCCGCGCCGCTGGCACCTGCCCACCAGCCACTGAGACGTGGCCCACGCAACGGTAGGCGCTCAAGCGGCGCCGCCGGCGCCCCGATTCTCGGTGGCCGCAACAGCCGGCGGGTCCCACAGGCGAAACGCGCCCGCGAACGCGCAGTCGTTGTCACCCAGCCGCGCGTACCGCGGGATCTGCTTGAGCTTCTTCGCGTTGCCGCCGCCGAGCACGACATAGTCGGGCTGCAGCGCCGCGTAGAGCCGATCGACCACATCGAGAACCGACCGCCGCCATTTCTTCTTGCCCCGGCGCTGCAGGCCGCCGCGTCCGACGTAGTCCTCGAAGGTACCCTTGCGGTAGGGGAGATGGCCCAGCTCCATCGGCTCGAGCAGGCCCCCTTCGACGATCATCGTCGAGCCCAGGCCGGTGCCGAGACCGAGAAACAGCATCGTGCCGCCGTCGTAGCTTCCGAGCGCCTGCATCGCCGCGTCGTTGACGATCTTGACCGGTCGCCCCATCGCCCGGCCGAAGTCAAACCCGACCCAACCGGGCCCGAGGTTGACCGGCTCGCGCACCGGGCAGCCGCCGAGCACCGGCCCCGGATAGCCGATCGAGGCACGCTCGTAGGACCAGTCCGCGGTCTCGTCGAGCACCGTGGCGACCATCGCCTCAGCAGTCATCGCGGCACCCGAGGGGAACTTGCGGATCTCGTCATAGCCGCTGAGCCGCAGCTTGATGCTCGTGCCACCGACGTCGATCCCGAGAACGCCCGCCATGTCAGACCCCTTGTTGATGTGCCACCCGTCGCTCGACCGCCGACGGGCCGGACCGCCCGTGCCGTCACAGTGATCAGACCCGAGCGCGGGTCAGGGGATTCGCCGGTCTGCCGTGGGATCATCCGGTCTCGTGACCGGCCTACGCCAGGCTGTCGCCTTCCACCGCAGGCCGCTCTCGACGCTGATCGAGGCGCAACGAGGCGGCGGCGACGGCTTCCCTCTGCGCACGCTCGCCGGGCGCATGTGGGTCGTCGCATCGCCCGACCTGGCCGCTGAGGTCCTGCACGGGCCGCCGGGGCGCTACCGCGCCGGGAGCGCGAACCGGCGCATCCTTCCCGTGCTGCCCGGCAACACGATCCTGACGCTCGACGGCGAGCGCCACCGCGCTCGCCGTCGCGTGCTCGCGCCGCTCTTTCACGGCGACTCGCTGGCTGCGATCACGCCGGTCGTTCGCGACATAGCGGCCGCCGAGATCGCGGGCTGGCCGACCGGCGCGCCATTCGCGACCCTGCCGCGGACGCGCTTCATGACGCTGCGCATCGCGGCTCGGCTGCTGCTCGGCGTCGACGGTCGCGCAGCGGCCGGCGAGCTCGAGCGTCATCTGCGCAGGGCGCTGCACCCATACGCGATGCTCGCCGGCATCGACTGGCTTGGCTGGCTCGGCGTGGCGAGCCCGCAGGCAGCGACGCGGCGCTGCCGGGCCGGCTTCGCGCTGGGCCTGTCGCAGGTGTGCGAAGCAAGCGGTGCGCGCCGCGGCGACGGTCCGCCCGACGCCCTGGATCGGCTCGGCGTGCCCACAGGAACGCCACCCCGCCCGGACGACGCGCAGATCGCCGACGAGCTGTTCGCGTTGCTGCTGGCGGCGCATGAGACGACCGCGACCGCGCTCGCGTGGGCGCTGGAGCTGCTCGCGAACGACCCAGCAGCGACCGGCGCGCTGGCGACCGAGGCCGACGCCGAGCAGCGCCCGCTCCTGGACGCCGTGATCAGCGAGATCCTGCGGTTGCGCCCACCGCTCGTCGACATCGTCCGCGAGCTCGCCGAGCCGGTCCGGCTCGGCGACCAGCGGCTCGCGGCCGGCGCGACCGTCCTGATCGCACCACCGCTGATCCATCGCTGCGAGCACCGCGAGCCCGACAGCTTCATCGCCGATCGATTCCTGGACCGGCGGCCCGACCAGCGGACATGGCTGCCGTTCGGAGGCGGCGACCGTCGCTGCCTCGGAGCCTCGCTGGCGCTGCTGGAACTGCGCGAGATCCTCACCCACGTCGTGCGGAGCTTCACGCTCGAGCCGGCCGGCGGCCAGCGCGAGGACGTTCGCCTGCACGGCACGGCGCTCGTCCCGGCGCGCGGCGCGCGCGTGACCCTACGCCCGCGCTGACCCGTGGCTGATGCGGACGACCTGAATCCACATGTCGTTGCCGCGCCCGATCACGCGGCGCGGCGTCATCGAGAAGCCTGATGAGATGTGCCAAGCGCGGCTCGCCGCGCGAATGCCGAATCCTTGCGCTGTCGCCGCGGTCAGAAGGGCAATGGATTCGCCATCGCCCCCCTACTCCGGATGACTCGCGCGTTTGTTCTCTCGGGCGGAGCGAGCCTCGGCGCGATCCAGGCCGGGATGCTGCAGGCGCTGTTCGAGCGCCGCGTGACGGCGGACCTGATCGTGGGCTCGCAGGCCGGGGCGATCAACGGCGCGTTCATCGCGTCGCGAGAGCAGACCGTGCAGACCGCCGAAGAGCTCGGCGATCTGTGGCACGAGCTGCGCCGCGGCGTGTTTCCGTCCAATCCGCTGACCGCGCTGATCGGCGTGATGGGGCGCGGCGACCGGGCCGCGGCGCAGAACCCGCTGCGCAAGGTCGTCAGCCGTCATCTACAGACAGACCGTCTGCAGGACATGAGCGTGCCGTTGCACCTCGTCGCGACCGACGTGCTCAGCGGCGAGGAGCTGCGGTTGTCGAGCGGCCCGGCGCTGAATGCCGTCATGGCCAGCGCGGCGATGCCGGGCGTGTTCGCCCCGGTGCAGTTCGAGGGGCGCACGCTGATGGACGGCGGGGTCTCGGACAACACCCCGATCTCGCACGCAATCGAGCTCGGCGCCGACGAGATCTACGTGCTGCCGACCGGCTACGCCTGCGCTCTGCGCGAACCACCCCACGGGCCACTGCCGACGCTGATGCATGCGACGAGCCTGCTCGTCCAGCAGCGGCTGCTGTTCGACATCGAGCGCTACAGCGCGAGCGCGCGGCTGATCGTGCTGCCGCCGCCCTGCCCGCAGCATGTCGAGCCGACCGACTTCTCCCAGTCCGGCGAGCTCATCGATCGCGCGCTGACCGACAGCCGGGCGTTCCTGAGGTCGCTCGATCGGGCGGACCGCCGTGGATCGGACGTGACGTCGGCGAGGCTGCTGGCGCCGCACGGGCATCCGGTGGCTTGAGCGACCCACGTGGCAGGCACGCAACGACTCACGACCGACATGCACCGTGATCGGGCGCACGGTCGGCGTGACCGGGAGGTCGCGATGAGAGCCGTCTACAGCGGGTGACGATCGCCGACGAGCGACAACGCGATCGTCGTCGGGGCAACCATTGCCTCTCACGCGACGCGTCACGACCCGGATGGCGACCGGGAGCCCGTTCTGTGGCTCAACGCTCCACGACGACGGTCCCGATCATCGCTGCGCCCTCGTGCGGGATGCAGACGTAGCGATACGTGCCGGGTTCGGTGAACGTGCGCCGGTAGGTCTCCTTCTCGCCGATGAAGCCCGAGTCGAAGTCCTTCGCGCCGTCCGGGACCTCGACGAGGTCGGGGTCGTCGACCTTGGAGGGGGTGGTGGTGACGGTGTGGGCGATCTTGCCGACGTTGCGCCACTGCACGCGCGTCCCGGCGCGCACGCTGATCGTGGCGGGCACGAACTGCAGCGCGTCGTTCATGTCGACCACCGGCGTGCCGTCCTTGGCAGCCGCCGTCGAGGTGCCGCTCCTCGCGCTCGGTCCGGCCTCCTGCTCGTCTTCGCCGCCGCATGCGCTCAGCAGCGCGGCGGCGGCGAGCAGAGCGCCCGCCGCCCGCGATCGCCTCATCGGATGTCGCACACGGGCATGAACCCGGGATTGCCCGCCTTGACCGGCGTTCCGTCCATCGGGTTGTCGGGCGGCCCGGCGAGCGTGAAGTCGCGCACCGCGATGTGCATCAGCCAGTGGCCGGTCTTGGAGCCGCCGCCGACCAGCCCGTGCCAGTGATCAAAGCCCGCCGGAGGCTTGCCGACGATCGTCGCGTCGTCGGACTTGACGGCCTTGGCGAGGCTGCCGTCGCCGCAGTTGCCCGGGATCGCGTAGACCATGTACAGCAGTTCGCCAGGCTCGGCGTCCTTGGCCCACGGAAACGGCTTCTCGGTCTGGAAGTGCAACCCCACCGCATAGCCGCGGTCGTCGAGCACCTTCCAGTAGTGGCCCGGGACCTCGTCGAACGTCCACTGCTTGCCCTCCAGCGTGACCGTCGGCGTCTTCTCAAAGCCGGCAGGGACACGCGACTCCGTGATCCCCGCCGGCGCCGCGCTCGCGGCCGAATCCGGTGCCGCGCTCACGGCGGAGTCGCCGTCGTCGTCGCCGCAGCCGGCAAACGTCAGCATCGCGGCGGCCGCCGCGATGACCATCCAGCTTCGCGCAGAGATGCGCAGCATCGAAATCCCCCTCGTCATAGCTCGCCGAACAGCCGGTTAGACCTGATCACGCGGTGAACGGTTCACCCGACCGCTCCAGCTGAATCGTTCGCGACGGCATGCGATCCGAGCCGGTACGCGAACCCGTACGAACCGCGACGCCGAGGAGGCCGCGATGGAATACGGCACTGTTGACGCTCGGCTCGGTGACCTGCGCGATGACCGTCGACGCAGCATCGCCGGCTCGACCCGAAGTCGAACGCGTCCTTGGAAGTGGTCGCAGCCGCCCCACACGAGCGCCGGCGGGCACCTCGAGTGCCGGGCAGCGCCGCGGCGACCGCCTGCGTGTCACGGCAGTCCGACGAGCGCATCTGACGCACGAAGGCACGCCCGCCGTCCGAGTGGTCGTAGGCGGCCCAGTGCACGTCGAGCGATTCGCGGGCACGGGCACGGTCGTCGTGTCCCATCCGGATCATCAGCCCGAAATGGGCACGCAGCTGCGCGGCGGGCGGGCGCTCGATAAGCGATCCGGCCGCGCGCATCACCTCTGACCTGGGCTTGCGTCGCCCGCGCCGCGCGCGACGTGCCCCTCGACGTGCGCCCGCAGGTTCTCCAGGCCGTCGCGGTAGATCCGCGAGAAGGCCTGCTCGAGCTCGGTGCTCGCCGCAGGGTCGAGCGCCTCGAAGCTGGCGCTCCAGCTGACATGGGACTGGTCGCCGTGCCCTTTCACCGCGAGGACCGATCGATAGGACGCAAGCGGCATCGGCGACTCGGTGATCTCGTAGACGTAGTAGCGCTCGCTGTCGTTGTGTTCGACGATGTGCTCCAGCAGGCTGGCGCCGTCGACGGTCGTGCACGAGCGTTCGTCACCGTCGAGCCCTGAGCTCGTGAGTGCCGGCACCCAGCGCTCGATGGTCGCGGGATCGCCGGCGACCGTCCAGACGCGGTCCGGTCCGGCGTCGATCGTGATCGTTTCGTGAATGGTGGTCATGGTTGTCCGACCCGGATGCCGCGCCCGACGATTCACCCGGGGTCTCGGCGGTCTGTGCGCGCAGCCAAACGAGCCCGCGCCGCTGCGGTCTCTCGGGCGGGCTGTGCATGGCCGGCGTTTGCCGTCGTGTCGTGGAGGTCCTCGGCTGCATTCAGCGCGCGAGCGGCCACGTCGCTCAACACGCTGTCGAGCCGGCGGGCGATCAGGCGCCGGCCGCCGAGCAGCAGCGCGACGCGCACCGCGAGCCCGCGCGAGTGGGCCTGCGCGGCGAGATCTACCTCGGTCGTGCCGCGCCGGGGTGTGAGGGTCCATGTCAGCCGCAGCGCATCGCGGCCGCGAATGCGAACGTCGACGTGGACGAGCCGCAGGGAGCGCATCGGGAGGAACTGCACTCCCGGCCGTGCGAGCGCCGGGACGCGTGCGACGACGCGGTCCTCGGTGGCCGTGTCGGTCACCAGCGCGCGGATGCTCGACGGATTGGCGGCCAGGACCCTGGTCGCAACGAGTGGGCCGAAGCCCACGTTCGCGATCTGATTGATGAGCGCCAGGACGGTGAGTTCGAGCATGTCCTGTAGACCGAGTGGGAGCGCGAGAGGATTCCACGCAGACCAAGCGGACGGCAGCGGTATGCCCGCCCCGTCCGCCACAGGGATGCTCGTGCCGCACACCGCTGATGCACCGGTGGCGGCGCCGGCCTCGTCGCGCTCGCGTCGGGCGTAGAGGCGACTCCAGGCCCTCAAGAGCACGATGATCGATCGAGATCTGCGGCCGGTCCGGCGCCCCTGTGCGGCTCGCTGCCGGCCCGTCGCCCCTGTGCCGCTCGCTGCCGGCCCGTCGTCACCGTGACTGCCGGTGGCGAGGACCGGCGCGAGCGCGACCGGCACGGCCACGGCGTCCAGCGCGCGAACGGAAGCGGCGCTCGAGCGGCGCGGCGCCGAGGACCCACGAAGACCGCGGGCGGTCGCCGCTGATCGGCGCGTGGGGCCTGCGTCGCGTGGTGTGCGGCTCAGGCGATGGATGAGCTTTCCGACTTGCCTGCCGACTCGCGTGAGGCTCGTGGATCGACCTGTTCGTGTCCTTGTGTGGTTGCGGGCGAACCGCACCGTGGCGGGGGTCGGTGAGGCATCCGGATGCGACGCCTACGCAGGGTTTCCAATGCCAGGATGTCATTCGCTCCGCCGCAGCCGGCGGCCCGTCGGCCGCCGGCTGCAAGGGCGAGGAGGACACCCAGGCGGGGACTTACGTGCGCTTGGACCCTGTCCGGGCTCCGATCGATTCAGCGATGGGCGAAGCCGCCAAGCGAGCGTCGCGCACGGGCGCGTCCCCGGTTGGCGCTGCGCGGACGGCTGTCGGCGCTCATCCGTCGTGGTGTGTATGGTGCGGCGCGCGCTGTGAGAACGCCGAATCCGGGTCGCGCTGTCGGGCCGGAGCGGGGGAACCAGGTTGTTGGGGCGAATCGGCTCGTTGTTGAGGAGCTGTAGCGCGTGGCGTCGCGTGCGAGCCCGTCAGCTCACCCCGTAGGCATGACCAACGAGGTGCTGATGCTGGGTTCGTCGTCGAGCTGTCGTGTGCTGATCGTGCTCACATGTCTGGTCGTTGGTCCGGTCGCGACGGCCGGCGCCCATACGAATCACAGCGGCGGGGCTCGGTACGACGAGCGGCCGGTAGTGAGCACGCTCGAGTGCGTCTCCGGAGAGCAGTCGCGCTGCGCAAGAGGGCAGTTGCTGCGCGTTCGCGGGGAGCGGCTGGCGCAGGCTGACAGCGTCGTGTTCCTCGGGCGCTCCGGACGCTCTGACGATCGCCGCGTCCGCCCCGACAAGCGCAGCCCGCATCGCGTCGTCGTGCGCGTCCCGGACGATGCGCGCAGCGGTCCGGTGCGGGTGAGCAGTCGTGCTGCCGGACGCTCGCGGGCGTCGCGGCGCCTGCGCGTGACAGTGCCGTCTCCCGCGCCGCTGGTAGCGGGTGTGGTGCCGCCCGGTGAGGGCGCCTTTCCCGTGCGCGGCCGCTATGACTTCGGGACCGAGGTCAACGGCTTCGGTGGCGGTCGCGGTCACGGGGGTCAGGACGTGCTCGCGCGCTGCTCGACGCCGATCGTCGCGGCGCGCAGCGGTGAGGTCAGCGTCGCCACTACCCAGTCGCGAGCCGGCAACTACGTGGTGATCAGCGCCGACGACGGCACAAGCCAGGCGTACATGCACCTGCTCGACCGGGCCGTCGTCGCGCGCGGGGAGCGCGTCGCTGCCGGGCAGCCGATCGGGCGCGTCGGTCGTTCGGGCCGTGCGTCGGCGTGTCATCTGCATTACGAGTCCTGGACGGCGCCGGGCTGGCAGCGCGGCGGCACGGCGATCGATCCGTTGCCCGAGTTACAGCTGTTCGCCGCGCGCGGCTGAAAGCCGCCTCGTCTGACTGGCTGGGAGAACCGCATCCGGTCCTGGAGTGCGCCTGCTATTGCGGCGGCTGCTCGTAGCGGGTGGTGAACGGCTGGCGTTTGCTGGTCTTGTCGCGGTAGCGCACGACGCGCGTGACGGTGATCTCAAAGGCGCCGCCGCTGACGGGCCTGCGCTCCCCGGTCTGCACGTGCACGCGCCGTCCGTGGTCGGTCCCGTAGATGCTCGCCACGACGGACGTCTCGTCGGTGGCGGTGCGGCTCAGCAGCGGCGCGGTCGTGTCGTTCGTCCACGCCATGTCGATGTCGGGGAAGTTCAACGTCGCCTCGCGGCCGGACGGATAGCGCTCGATGTAGAAGCTGTGCGGCCGGTGCGCGTCGATCTGCAGGCCCGCGAGGTACGCGGCGTTGTACGACGATCGCGGCCTTGGGCATCAGCGGATCCCTTCTCTGCGGGGACTGGATGGCGAGTCTCGCGACTCGCAATGCGTCGAGAGGTTCGACCCGCGCGCCGCCGAGTCGATTCGTGGTTGCGCTCGCAGATGTCCCGAGTCGGCCTCCCATCCAGCTGGGAGTAGGCGATCTGACCTCGGACATGCAGCGGGGTCGTGAATCCTCAGAGGGGTTCGGTTGGTCGCAGTGCCAGCCGCGGATGCGGTCAGCGCGCGCATGGATCTCACCGTCTACATGTTCATGTTCCCGGTCTGCATCGCGATCGCGACGATCGCGATGCTGTCGGGCATCTCCGGAGCGGCGATGCTGTCGCCGGCGATCATCCTCGGGTTTCCGCTGCTGGGAGTGCCCGAGATCGCTGCGGCCGCAGCGATCGGGATGAGCCTGTTCACGGAGTTCTTCGGCTTCGGCTCAGGTGTCGTCGCCTACGTGCGCCGCCAGCTCGTGGACTTCGCGACCTACAGGGCTCTGGTTTGGGTGGCCGTGCCGGTCGCCGCGGTCGCCGGCTTCGTCTCGCAGGCGATCGAGCCGGAGATCCTCAAGGCCGCCTACGGCGTGATGATGTTCCCGCTGGCGGTCGTGCTCTTCCGGCAGTCCGAGGAGGAGCTGCGCCCCGGCACGCAGAACCCCAAGCCGCGCTATCACCCGATCGCCGATCAGGCACCCGATCTGACGCGCGTGGTGGATGCCGAGGGCAACGTCTATGAGTGGCGGACCTGCAACCGGCGCGCGGGGCGGGTGCTCACCGGCTTCGGGGCGGCGATGGCAGGGCTGGTCTCCACCGGGATCGGCGAGATCGAGATGCCGCAGCTGGTCAAGCGCTGCCATATGCCGGTCGCGGTGGCCGCCGGCACGTCGATCCTCATCGTCGCCTCGACGGTGCTGGGGGCGTCCATTGCGCACCTGGGGCTGCTCATGCAGGAGGGCGGCGTCGACGCCGTGCCGTGGAACCTCGTCCTCTACACCGTGCCCGGCGCCGTGATCGGCGCCCAGATCGGCGCCCACCTGCAGGGCACGATCTCGCCGAAGCTGATGGAGCGCTCGATGGCGGTCCTGTTCGCCGTGATCGGCGCCCTGTTTCTGATCAGCGCCGCGGCATGACCAGCCGGGCGACCCGACGGCGAATCCCTTTCGTCCGACGGCGACTCCAACCGCCAGATGGCCGATCCGCAGACACCCGACCTCCCGCCGTGCGTCGGCGACAGAGGACTGTGACGCGGTGCTCGAGGCACTCCTCGAGTCGGTCTCCGCCGCACCCTGGGCGTATGCGGCGATCGCCGTCATCGTTGCCCTGGACGCCTTCCTTCCGGTCGTGCCGGGCGAGACGGCCGTCATCACGGGCGGGGTGCTCGCCGCTCAGCACGAGCTGAGCCTGCCGCTCGTCGTCGTGGCCGCGTTCGCCGGAGCGCTGGCCGGCGACCACGTGTCGTTCGGGATCGGGCGCGTTCTCGGGCAGCGCGCGTGCCGACGCCTGTTCGGCGGCGCCAAGGGCCAACGGCGGCTGAGCTGGGCAGCCGGCTGGATCGCCGAGCGCGGCCGTGTCGTGCTCCTCGCGGCCCGCTTCGTGCCCGGCGGTCGGACGGCGGTCACGTTCGCGTGGGGGGCGCTGCCGCTCGGCTGGCGGTCCTTCGTGGTGGCCGACGCCATCGCCGCCGCCGTCTGGTCGATCTACGCCGCGGGGCTGGGCCATCTCGGTGGACAGGCCTTCGCCGACAGCTTCTGGCCCGCCCTGCTGGCGGCGCTCGCCGCGACCGCATTGCTCACTGCCGCGCTCGGGCTCTTCGGTCGCAGGTCTCCGAGCCCGCCGGCCGCCACCGTCGACGTGCAGCCGCATCTGTCGCGCGTGGGCGGCGACATCAAAAAAGGTCGCTTGCGCTGCAGCTCCGCTGGGATCTGGGTGCGACGGGCGGCTCGGTAGTAGTCGGGCGGGTGCCCCGAACGATCACAGCTCGCTCTCTCGGCGGGCGCGTCCCGCGCCGCGGCATCACGTTCACCAACCCCACGATCGCCTCCGCGGGCCTGACCGAAGCCCAGGCGCTGGAGCAGGGCATCGATCCCTCGTCTCGCACGCTCTCATTGGAGCATGTGCCCCGCGCGATCGTCAGCCGCAACACTCGCGGGCCTGTCAAGCTCGTCGCCGCGCGCGACAGCCTGCGGATCATCGGCGTGCACATCGTCGGTGACGGAGCCGGCGACGTCATCCTCGCCGGCAGCGTCGCGATCCAGATGGGCATGACCGTCGAGCAGCTCGCCGGCGGCTGGAACCCGTACCTCACGCTCGGCGAAGGGCTCTACCTGGCCGCCCAGTCGTTCACCCGCGACCCCAGCAAGCTGTCGGCTGAGGGCATGAACCGCGCATCCGCGTGACCTCCGCTCATCGGAGGATTTTCGCGTCCGGCAGGAACGCCGCCAGCGCGAACCAGAACTGCTGGTCATGGCGCAGCGGCCGCAGGCGCCGTCCCTTCAGCGGCCCGTCGGTCGCCCGTCCGGTGATGTCCCACTTCGACGCGGTCTGCCGGTCGACGTAGCCGCCGCCGGCGGCCCGGAACTCGAGCGTCCTGCCATCCAGCCGGCGATCGAACGCGGCGGACGTGCCGATGTCCTTGGAGCGGCTGATCGCCGCGTTGTCCAGCGGCGACACGACGCCCTTCTTGTAGAGCGCCACGAGCGGTGTCCCGCCGCTTTCGGTGTTCACGGCGGGCTCGCGGGTGAGCCGCGAGAAGGGGATGACGAGCGGCTTGCGCTCGTCGACGAAGATGGCGATGACGTGCTCCTTCGCAGCCAGGCGGTCGTCGGTCTGGCCATCGAACAGAAACGGCTGCGAGTCGCGCTCGTCGTAACCCGCGTACGGGTTGGCGCCGTAGTCGCGCTCGAAGCCCGTGTCGCGGGAGAGGACATCGCCCGCCGGGAAACTACGGCGGAAGTCCGCCCAGCTGAGTGTCTGCGACGCGAGCACATCGAGTCGCTCGCCGCTGAGCTCGCCGACCACCGCCTCGGCCGAGAGCTGCTGCCACCACGACTGCGTCTGGCGGTCCCACATCACCAGACCGGACTTGCGCAGGTTGCCGGTCGTGCCGAACGTGAGCACCCGGCTGTCCACCCGCCGGTCGAACACGATGGACGAGTTGCACAGGGGGCAGTACGTCACGGCGATCGGCCGCCCGCCGAGCTCGTCGTTGACGATCTCATGCCAGATGAGGATCTGGATCGGGTAGGCACGAACCGCCCGGCCCTGCTCGACGACGAGGACCGGCTCGCGGTCGTCGAGGAAGTCGTCCGCCTCCTGCTGCGAGACCGTCCTCGGCTTGTCGATCGGCGGGATGCCGTCGCGTCCCGGCCCGCCGCTGCGAAACTCCGACAGCGGGACCTCATGCTTGGAGAAATCGGTCTTCCAGCCGGCCGTGGAGACCTGCAGCCCTGCCGTGGCCCGCTCCCCGGCGACACCAACGCTGTCTGACCCGCCGCACCCGGCGACCACGACCGCGAGCGAGACGGCTGCGAGGATGGCAACGACGGTCGACGCCTTCATCAGGACATTGGACCCCCTCGACCGGCCGACGGTTCTCCGGCACGCGCGGCCGCGCGACTACGCCGGTCACCACCGACAGGTAGCCGGGCACGAGTGGCAGCACGCAGGGAGAGAGAAACGACACGGCGCCGGCGAAGAAGGCCGCCAGCACGCCGACGCCGGCGGATGGATCGGCCATCGCTCAGCTCGGTCCGCCGAGCGCGTAGCGCCGGATGTCCTCTTCGAGCTTGCCGGCGTTTGCGTACGCGCCGATCTTCGCGAACACCCGCTTGCCGTTCTTGTCGAGGTAGAACGTGGTCGGCGACGCCTGGCCGCCCCCGAGCGTTCGTGTCACCGAACCGTCCGGATCGAAGACGCTCGGAAAGCCCGAGGGCAGCTCGCGCATGAAGTCCTCCGCCGAACCGCGATCGTCCTGCAGGTCGATGCCCACGAAAGCCACCCGGTCGGCGTACTTGGCCGTCATCGCGCGAAAGAACGGGATCTCGAAGCGACAGGGATCACACCACGAGGCCCACTGGTTGACCACGACCGGATGGCCCCTCAACCGGGCGAGCCGCGCCTCGAAGTCATCGACTCCGGCGCCCACGAACTCGTCCGCCTGCTTGACGTTCGCAGCCAGCTTGGCCGGCAGCTCCGCCGTCGGGCGGGCGACGGGCGCCGGGACTGCGTCCGCCCCGCCCGCGCCGCCGCCGGAACCCCCACACGCGGCGAGCACCAAGGCAGCCACGAAGGGCCCGCTCAGTGCTATGAGACGGCGCAGATGGCGGCTCGGTCGACGCAATGCGGCTCCTCCCTCGCTGGACGTTCGCGCGTTCGACCCGCCGCGCCGGCCTAACGGTTCAGCGCGCTGAGCCTGCGGCTACGAGCGCGGGTGCCGCGAGCGCCGCACGTGTGATGGCGGCCGGGGCCGCCCGTCGCATGGGCTCAGACGCCGAGTGCCCGCGACGCCAGCGCCGTGCCCTCCACGCGGGCGCGGATCTTCGCGAACGCGACCTCGCGCGGCGTGGAGGTGTCGTCGCCGAAGGGCGCAAAGCCGCAGTCGTCGGTCGTCCCCAGGCGGTCGGGCTCGATGTACTCGGCCGCCTCCAGCACCCGCTCGCACACCTCTTCGGGCGTCTCGACCCTCGGGTCGATCGGATCGATCACGCCGATGAATATGCGCTGGCCCGGCCGGGCGAGAAACACCTCGCGGGGGTAGCCGTCGATTGGCTGCTGCGGGTACAGCAGGCTGAGCGCCGACGGCGCGATCACGGCCTGTTTGAGCGGAACCCCGGCGATCGCAAGCGCCTGCTCGAGGTAGGCGTCGGCGTGAACGCCATAGCGGAAAGGACCGCCGGTAAGGCGGGGCAGCTGGCGCACGTGCCCGTCCCCGAAGGGAATCTCGACGCCGTCCGGCGCCAGGTTCTCCAAGCCGGTGAGCGGATACGTCGCGAAGCTCGGCTTCGTCTGCTCCCCGTCGGTGATCAGCTGCGAGCCGGTCGCCTCAAGCTGCTCGATGGTGTCGCGCAACGCGGACTCATACAGCGGGGCAAGCTCGTCCTCTGAGCACTCCCCGGCTGCCGCGGCCCGCACGGCATCGATCAGCTCGGGGGGACGTGGAAATGCTCCCGACCTGCTCTGTGGGTAGTGGCATTTCGCCTCCTCTTTCGGGAGATGATGCGCCGACAAGCCTACGCCTGTCATCGCGCCGCGGCCAGCATGCGGCCGCCCGACGTGGGCGGATGTGCGGACGGCTGCACCGTTTGCCATCCGCCGGGGTCCAACACGCATCTGACCCAGGAGCGATCCTGCGTCGGTTCGTCGCCGTCTTTCGGCCGTGTGGGTGAGCGGATCCACGCGGACCGGCAGCGACGCCACGGCCGACCGACTCGAGGCCGGCATCGGGCGCTTCGCGCTCGCGACCGCACCCGAGCGGGCCAGGACAGACGACCCACGACGAACGGAGACCCCAGTGACGCCCAGCCAACGCCTCAGCACCGACATCGATCGGCGCATCACCCGCGGTGTCGTCGCGGGTACCGCCGCCGGACTGCTGTTCTTGCTGGCGAACATGTGGTTCGCGGTCAGCAAGGGCATGCCTGCCGCAGCGCCGCTGTACGACATCTCGACGATCTTCCACTTCGCCGACAAGCCGCAGCCGACGCCGGAGAACGCGATCGTCGGGCTCATCATGCACCTCACGCTCGCGGCCGGGTTCGGTGTCCTGCTGGCGCTCGTCGCCCCGCTGCTTCGCAGCCGCGCGGCGCTGTGGGGCGGCGGCATCGCGTTCGGCCTGGTGCTCTACCTCGTCAACTTCCAGATCCTCGGACGCGTCGCTTTTGACTGGTTCCAGGTCGGCCCCAACCAGACCTTCGAGCTGGTCGCCCACGCCGGCTACGGGCTCGCGCTCGTGCCATTCCTGCTCGGCTTCGCAGGAGCCGAGCAGCGAGCACCGGCGACGAGCGGTGCGCGCGCCACAGCCGCGCCCGTCTGATCGCACCGGCGGCGGTACCCGCTGTCAGGCTGCACGCACGCCGGCCCGGATGACCACGCGCGCGCCCGGGTCGGCGCACGGCCCCTCCACGACACATCGGGCTGTGCCGGCGCACGACCGCGTTCATGCGGCGGCGGACCGCAGCAGGCATGATCGGCGGCGCGCCCATGCCCAAACCTGTCCGAACCGCCGGCAACCGCGTCATCCAGGGGCTGCTGTTCGTCGGCGGTGCCGGGCTGCTGGAGTTCTCGGTTGGCGCCGACCGGATCGCCTTCTACTGGACGCCGTTGATCATCGGCGTCATCTATCTGCTGGCGGCGATCGTCGACGGCCCGGTCGGCGGCTACTGGGCGACCGCGCTGGGGCTCACCGGCTGGGGCCTTGGCGTGGCCTACATGGGCGCTGTCCGTCCCGCGGAGGTCGACGTCGCCGGGGTGTACCTCGTCGGCGTCGGCCTCGTGGTCCTGGCGGCGGCGCTCCTGCGCGCTCGCGGCTTCGCGGTCAGCGAGGCGGGGCTGGCGCTGACGATCGTCGGCGCCGGCGCGATCCTCGCGGTCAGCCTGCGCGCGGACATGCTCGTCGACGCCACGACCTATGCGATCGCAGTCGCCGCGGTCGGCGTCGTGAACGTCGCGGGCGGGGCCTGGCAGCTCGCTGCGCGACCGTCGCCGGCCGAGCAGACCGAGTCGGGTTGAAGGGCCTGCGAGGGATCGGCCCGAACCGACCTCTGCGTCACCCGAGATGCTCAGCGCGCGTCGCCGTCGCGTCTCGGGAGCGCCAGCAGGAGGCCGAGGTTCAGCACCGCGAACGCGACGACGAAGTTCGCACCGCAGGTCGTGCACGTCTCGAGCGTCAGTCCCTCCGCGAGCAGGGCCCCGAGATCCTTGAGCAACGTGATCAGCAGCCCGATGACAAACGCGAGCGGCAGCGTGCGGCGCAAATGTTCGCGCGCGACCTGCCAGGCCACCGCCGCCCTGTCGGGGCGGACCCCGTCTGAGGCCGAGGAGACGACGCTCAGACGAGCCGCTGCGCTCTGCGCGTCCAGATAGGCGATGACGCGGTCGGCAAGCCCGTCGGGCGCGGGCGTGTTCGCTGCGCGCAGGCGCGTCGCCATCACTGTCAGCTCGGCCAGCGACCCGCGACACGCCTCGCAGCCAACCAGGTGATCGCGCATACGGCGCGCCTCGCCGTCGGGCAGCGCGCCGTCGCGGTACGCGCACAGGCGCGTCGACGCGAAGCGGTGCTCGGAGATCATGACGTCACCTGCCCCGGATCGCGGTGTGCGAGCGCGAGTCGCAGCGCATTTCGCGCGCGATGCAACCGGCTCTTGAACGCTGTCTCGCGCAAGCCGAGCACAGCCGCGGCCTGCGCGGTCGACAACCCCTCGATGTCGCGCAGCACGAGCGCCGCGCGATGATCGACGGGCAGGTCCTCGATCGCGCGATCGACCTCGCGCCGCAGTTCGGCGTGCTCGGCGCGATCGTCAGGGCGCATCGAGTCATCGCACACCTCGCGCCCACGATGCTCGTCGAGCGACACCACAAGCGCTCCGCGCCGCGACCGCTCCGACCGGCGCCGTGCCTCGTTGACACCGATCCGGTACAGCCACGTGAAGAACTGCGAACCGCCGCGGAACGCCGGCAGCCCCCGCCACGCGCGAAGAAACGCCTCCTGCGTGACCTCCTCGGCCTCCTGCGTGCTGGCGCACAGTCGAACTACGACCGCGTACAGCCCGTCCGCGTGACGACGTACGAGCTCGTCAAAAGCGGCACGGTTGCCCGCACGCGCAAGCGCTACGAGCCTGCCCTCGTCGTCCGCCGAGCGAGGCGACGCACCCGCGCCCGCCCGAGACGACCCGCTTGTGTTGCCGTGAGCCACCGAGCGTCTGACCCGCAGGGCCGCCAAACGATTCCAAGACATCCCCGGATCAAGTTCACCGGAGGCGCGATACGAGGCTTCAACCGTTGCCCGCTCCCCACACGCAGGGTCGAACCCTTTCGTGCGATCAGCGGTCTGACCCGCCAAACAACGGCAAGGAGCCAGCATGCGTCATTCGGCCTGGACTGGACGCGGACTGCAGATCAGCCTTCTCGCGGCAGCGATCGCCGTCGTCGGCCATGGCACCGCCTTCGCACAGCATTCCGGCGACGGAGTGCACGGTGGCGGTCATGGTGGGGGGATCGATCCGCTCACCGCGATGGCAGCAATCGCCGCAGTCGTCATCGTCGTGGGCGGGATCGTCGCCTTCATCCTCATCGACGCCCGTCGCAACGCTCCGTCCCGCCCCCGCCCGCAAGCAGAAACGACTCCGGCATCGACGGCTTCAGCGGATGTGCAGCAACACCGCGGCGGAGCCAAACAGCGCCGCTCTCGCGCACTGCAGAAGCACCGCACGAGACGCTCTCGATCGTCTCCTACCTCGACTGCGTCGTCGATGGCCCGCCGCTGATCCCCGCCGACGCTCTGCAACGCGCCCGCGCGCTCGGCTGGGCGACTGCGGGAGACGACTACCTGTACCCAGACCTCGTGCGCGCGCTGCTCGCCGACACGCTCCCCGATGACCTGCGGGCGATGATCGCCCGCCAAATCACCGTCATCGACGACGCACTCTCGTCACACGCGCACCTCGTCGGCGACGACCTCAGCGTGGCTGACTTCGTCGTCGCACGATGCTCGACTTCGCGCAATCGATGCCGGGACTCGGCGACCTGCTCGGTGCAAGCGTCCACGTCGCCCGCTGGTACGAGGCGCTCACGGCACGCGACAGCTTCATCGCGACGGCCGCGGCGATCCCCGCCTGACGGCAGGTTCGACGCAGCGGCGCTGGAGTGGCGGCGCCGCTGCCCCCGCCGAGCATGATCTGCGACGTGCCGGACCTCGACGGCCGGCACCCACCAGCCGTGGCCTGGCGTGCCCTGATCACCAGGCCCGCCGGCGTGCGTGTCGTCGCTGCGCAAGCGCCAGCAGCAGGCCGAGGTTCAAGACCGCGAATGCGGCGACGAAGTTCGCGCTGCACACCGTGCATGTCTCCAACGTCAGTCCCTCTGCCAGCAGCGCTCCCGATAGCGCAAGTACGCCTCGCGAAACGCCTGGAGGGCCGCGATATGGCGGTGCGCCTCCTGCGCGGTCACGGTGGTAGTCATAACCGCAGTCTGACGAGGGATCCGCGTTGCGTTGCACGCTGGGGCGGCACGCTCTGCACGGAGGATGTACGGCCTGCGGCGCACCGGTCTCGGAGCGATCCGTCATACGGGAAATCGGCCCACGAAGTCCGCCGGCTCTGTCGCCGCATGGTTTAGCTCCACGACCCCGTGATGCCGTGGTAGACGAGTCTGGGGAGACTGCGCTTTGCTGTACGGAGCCCTTCCTCGATCGGCACGGTCAGGGCCGACTTGTCGGGGTCAATCGCTGCCGTCCATGTGGCCGGCTCGTACCGTGCGAGTTGCGACAGAGCGAAGAGGAGCGCCCACCAGGTCATCAGGATGGACGGCGGCGACGGGACAGGCACGATAGTTGGCCGCAGGTAGAAATACCGATCGTTGCTCCAGTCGCGCTCCGCCAGCTCATCTATGCGGGCATCAGCCCACCGGAAATACACCTCGACCCTGTCCGGCTCGCGTTTGACCTGAGCTACGCCGTCCCGCGCGTGGGGATAGGGCTCCAACTGAGATGCGACCCACTGTTCGGCTGACTCCTTGTCCGGAAGGTCGTCATAGAAGACGGTAAGGCCGTGGTTGTAGCCAGCGTCGCCGTGGGCTGCACGACGCGTCAGCGGACGAGCACGCTGCCCTCGACGGGCCGTAGGGCACGTCACCTCGCGAATTACCCGCGACCGCCGATGCGGACGAGGTCGGCCTACACCCCACATGACGCCCGGCCGAGCCGCGGTCCGCGCCGACTAGTAGGACTTCGTTAGCTTCGTAGCAGGATTCCGTGCGGGTGCAGGGAAGTTGTGTGGCATGGCGACGATCGAGCTGCGGGAGCGTGGTGTTCGGGCGGTGGATCTGGCGTCGGCGCGAGCTGGGTTGGTCGCGT
>JBBSLI010000055.1:0-26065 GCA_038255395.1 Solirubrobacterales bacterium | reverse complement strand
TCCCGGGCGCCCGAACCGTGCCTGACGCCCGCCGGCGCCCGCCCCGTGCCACCAGCACGAAGGCGGGTCACCGCCGACCGTCAGATCCCGGCCGGGCATCCCGGGATTCCACGCAGAACTTCCGGACGGCCGTACTAGTCCATCCGGCGTCGAGCCCGGGAGATTCCTGAGAAAGCTGGCGCGTCAGAGCTACGTTGTTCAAGCCGAATGAACACCGTTCGCTTGCGCCTAACGCCCAGCTCGTGACGACAGGCAGGGACAAGCCAACCGATGCACCTGAGGTTCCCTGTAGTTCCGGAACCTCATTCCTACCAGAAGAAAGGGCGCCTCTTCCCCGTGGCGTCCTTTCTTCTTTAACCTGGATCGACCGAGGATCGTGGATGAATCCCTGTTGCCGGCGCGGCCCAGGGTCGATCGGCCGCGCACCCGCAGGGTGGACCCCTTCGAAAGCCGCCGATCGGCGCTGGGCAGTGATCGGCGACGGGGATTCGCCGCGAGGATCGGTGGATCCAGGTTTAAGCGATCGTCATGCCGCCGCCGCGAACAGGGCCAGTGGCGCGGTCACGTTCTTGAGGCTGCGCGCGCCGCGATCGGCGAACGTCACGCCGGCGCGGGCGATGCGCTCACGCGTCGTCATGCTCAGCAGGATCTCGCCGGCACAGGCCGCGTCGGCGACCCGCGCGGCGACGTTGACGGTCGATCCGTACCAGTCGCTGCCGCGCTGCACTGCGCTGCCGGAGTGGACGCCCATCCGCAGGGGCGGGCACCAGCCCTCGCCGGTGAGCTCGCGGCGCAGCCGCAGAGCGAGCGCCACGACGCGGGTCGCATCGTCGCCGTGGATCATGACCGCGTCGCCGAGGTTCTTGATGACCTCGCAGCCGCACTGGGTGGCGACGTGCTGGGCGGCGGCCTGGAATGCCACCGCCACATCGGCCGCCGCATCGTCGCCGACGCGCTCGGTGAACGCCGTGTAGCCGGCGAGATCGGCAAAGAGGAAGGTGTGTTCGATGGCAGCAGTCATCTGCCCATTGGGCGTGACGAACGCATGAACGTCGTACATCCGGGCGTCCCGGCTGCCGTTCCGGCGGTCAGAACGAACGAACGAAACGACGGTCAGCGCTGGACGGACCAGCGCAGCGGACGCCCCGGATCGGGCGCGTAGACGCAGAACGCGCCGGTCCGGACGCAACCGTCGAGCTCGGAACCCAGCAGCGCGTCGTAGCTCTCGATCTTCTTCAGCGTCGCGCGGATCGCGCGCGTGACGTTGATCCGCGCGCGCTCGGCGTGCGAGCCCGACTCGCGGTCACGGCCGCCGATCCCGACCGCCTTCGCCAGCTCGCCGCGCACGAACTCGAGCTCGGCACCCAGCCGCTTGACGGCCGCCTCGTCGCGGCGCGTCTCGGCCTGCGCGAGCTGCGACGCGAGCTCTGAGATGCGGGCCTTGTAGTCGACCTTGGCGCGGGTGTCGAGCGCGGGGCCGGCGCCGCCCTGGACGCCGAAGCGCCCGCCGGTCTCCTGGCCGCCGGAGTGCTCGATCGCCGGGCCGATGCTCGCCGACCCCTCGACGGCGGCGACGAGATCGAGGCTGTGCACCTCCGTGCCGGGACGTTCCAGCAGCAGCGCGAGCAGCCGCACGCCGCGACCGTCGCTCAGATGCAGGATGCGGCCGCGGCACTCGAGCGTCCAGACGTCGCCGATCCGCCGCAGCGTCGCCCCGTCGCCCGCGCGGTCCGCGCCGGCGGCGTCGGCGGCCGCCGGCGGCGCCGTCGCCTCGAGCTGCTCGCGCAGCGCCCGCACCTGCTCGCCGAGGCGGACGAGCGTCATCTGCTCGCACACGCCGGCGGCATCGTCCAGCAACTCCTCGGCGCGCTTGCGCGCCGACATCCCGCCGTCGCGGACGAGCACCGCGGCCTCCTCGACGGCGATCCGCGCGAGCGTCGGCCGCGCGCCGTCGCGCGTGGCCCGCACGCGGGCAGCGGCGAGCTGCTCGAGCGCCTCGGCGTCGCGGCCGGCGACGCGCGCGAGGATCCCGAGCCACATCTCGACCGGGCCGAGGAACGCGACCGTCGGCAGCACGACGTTGCGCCCGGCAAACGGCTCCAGCTGAAGATGGAGCGCCATCGCCTGCTCGCGCAGGTCCAGCGCCGCGATCGCCTCCGTCAGCAGCGCCATCGCGGTCAGCCAGAGGTTGTCGCGCGGGAGCGCGGCGAAGTCGTCGGCGGCGAGGCGGTCGAACTCGAGCCTGGCCTCGTCGCGCCGGCCCGCGTCGGCGAGCGAGGCGGCGAGGCCGGCACGCCAGCACGGCATCGCCGGCGCCCCGTCGGCGTAGGCGCGGACGAGCTCGCCGATCTCGCGCGGCCCCTGCTGCAGCCAGGTCAGCACGACGCGCTGTGAGGCGACCGTGATCGGGATCGTCGACGTCGAGAGCTCCCCGACGAGCTCCGTGACCTCGGCGAGCAGCCGCTCGGCGTCCTCGTAACGGCCGTCGAGCGCCGCGCGGCGCGCGCGATGCAGCGGCACGAACGCGGCCGCGCGGCGGTCGCGCGCGTCGTGCGCAAGGCGCTCGAGCGCCTCGATCGCGATGTCCGCCCCGGCGAGGTCGTCGAGCTCCATGAGCACGTCGACGTGGCGGCTGCGCGCGGCGAGCGACATGACGGTCTCGCCCGCACGCTCGGTCAGCACGAACAGCTCGCGCAGCCACTGCACGCCCTGCTCGGTCGTGTCCGGCCCGTTCGTCGCAAGCTGCGCCGAGCTGAGCGCGATCGCGAGCGTCGTGTCGTCGTCGAGGCGGCGCGCCATCGCCAGCGCCTCGAAGGCGAGCTCGGTGCGCCGCTCGGCGTTGTCAGACCAGTACAGGGCGACCGCGAGCGAGCCGAGCAGCCGCACGCGCATCGGGTCGTCGGCGCGGCCGATCCGGTCCAGCGCCTCGACGAGCAGCGCGACATGGGGATCGTCGACGTAGCCCGGCGTGAGCGCGAACGGCGCGAACCCGAGCGCGGCGCGGGCGAAGATGTCGTCGGCCTCGATCGCGCGCGCGGCGGCGATCGCGGCCTCGAACGTCGCGCGCGCGGCCGGGCGACCGGCGCGCGACTGCGCCGTTCCAAGGCCGAGCAGAAGGCCGGCGCGGCGCGGCACGTCGGGCTCCATCGTCTCGAGCGCCTCGAGCGCGCGCGTGAAGAAGTCGGCCGCCTGCTCGTAGGCGAGCGTGTCGAGCGCGCGGTAGGCGGCGCGCTCGGCGTAGTCGACGGCCTTGCTGACATCGCCGCGCAGGGCGGCGGACAGGAAATGGTGGGCGAGCTCGGGCAGGTGGGCGTCGATGGCTCCGCGGTAGACCTGCTCGAGCGCCTCGCCGACGACGCGATGGCCGTTCATCCGGTCCGCCGCCGGCATGCCGAACAGCAGCGTCTCGCGGATCAGGCCGTGGCCGAAGCGGTGCTGGCCGCGCGTGCCGGGCACCGCGACGACGAGCCCGAGCGCTCCCGCCTCGTCGAGCGCGGCGAGGACGCAGTCGCGCTCCAGCGGCGAGGCCCCCACGAGCGTCGCGAGGTTGAACGTGCGCCCGATGATCGCCGCCAGCTCGAGCATGTCGCAGGCGCGCTGGTCCAGCGGCTCCAGGCGGCGGCGGATCGTCTCGCGCACGCCGTCGGGCAGCGGCAGCTCGCCGGGCGGGTCGTGCAGCCGCCCCTCGGCGAGCAGCAGCGCAAGGATCTCGCGCGCGAAGAACGGGTTGCCCTCGGTGGCGGCGTGCACGGCCGTCGCCAGGCCCGGCGCCGCGGCGACGCCGCTCGTCAGCTCGATCAGGCGCCCGACGTCGTCGCGGGCGAGGCCGCCGAGCACGAGCCGGCGGCCGGCACGGACGATGTTCTGCAGCGCGAGCTGCGCGTCGGGCGTGCGGTAGGGCACGCGCTCGTGCATCGTCACGACGAGCAGGACGGCGACGTCGCGCAGCATCCGCGAGACGAAATCCAGGGCCACGAGCGAGCCCTCGTCGACGGCCTGCAGATCGTCGATGAGGATCACGACGGGCCCGGTCACGCTGCGTACGCGCAGCAGCGCGACGAGCGCGTCGAAGAGCGCGAAGCGCTCGATCTCGCTGTGCTCGGTGTCGCGTCCCGGCGCGTGGGCGTTCGGCAGGCGCTCGGCGAGCTCGGGCGCCAGCCGCAGCAGCTGATCGGCGGCCGAGCCGAGCTCGCGGCGCAGGGTCTCGCCGTCGATGTCCTGCGAGAGGCCGCGAACGACCTCGACCCAGGGCCAGTACGCGGGCGCCGCGCGGCCCCAGCCGCGCGTCCAGATCACGCGCGCGCCGCGGTTCGCCGCGTGCTCGGCGAGCGCGGCGGCGAGGCGCGTCTTGCCGACCCCGGGATCACCCAGCACGAGCTGCACCCCGCCGTGTCCGCGGGCGGCGTGGTCGAACGCGTCGCGGAGCTCGCCCAGCTCTCGCACGCGGCCGACGAGCGGCCCCTCACCCGCCGTGGGTCGTGCGGAAAACCCCTCCTCTTGCGGCAGTGCGTCCTCCAGTCCTTGGCCTGCGACAGTAGCGATTGCCGCGTTCGGACAGCGGCCCGGCGAACCTAGCGGCGAACCTCCCATTCCAGCGGCACTCCTGGATCCGGTTCATAGGCGCACGACGTGCCGGTGCGAACGGTCGCGCGCAGCAGGCGCCCAAGCTCGGGCTCATGCTCCTCAATCCGGCGCACCGCAGCCTTGATCGCTCGCGTGACGTTGATGCGAGCACGCTCGCCCGCCGCGCTCGTGCTGACGTCGGCGGCCGCCATCTCGGCCGCCAGCGCCTCGAGCTGCTCGCGCATGCGCGAGACGCGCTCGGGATCGTTGAAGGCCTGTGCCTCCTCGAGCTCCTCGCGCAGCTCCATCGCCCGGGCGCGGAAGGTCGCCAACGGGGCGCCGGCCGGCGGGGCGCCGCCACCCGACGCGGCGCCCGCGAGCGCGACGGCCGCGATCGGCGTGCCGGGGCTCGCGAGCAGCGCGGCGAGGTGGTGCAGGCCCTTGGCGTCCTGGAGAACGACGCCGCGCCCGTCGTAGTCCAGCAGCCAGACGTCCTGTTCGCGCCGCAGCGCGGCCTGCACCGGCCGCACCCCGGCGCTGTGGCGACCCGCGGACGCGCCCGCGCCCGCGCCGTGCCCGCCCGACCCCGCCGGCTCCTCCAGGCGCGCCAGCAGGTCGTCAGCGCGGGCGATCGCGCCGTCCATCTGCATCTGCGCCGCGTCCTGCGCGACGCGCTGGACGAGCGCGCGTCCGCGCTGCGCGTCGCCGGGCGCGGCGCGCCGCGCGAGCACCTCGGCGGCGTCGAGCGCCGTCAGCACGACCGTCGGTCGCGCGCCCATCCGCTCGGCCGCCGAGCGCGCGGTCTCCAGGTGCCCGAGCGCGCGCTCGTCCTCGCCGATCGTCGCCGCCAGCAGGCCGAGATAGCGCGCCACGGGCCCGAGGTAGGAGGCCCCCATCGAGACGACGTTGCGGCCCTCGTAGCCGATCAGCAGCTCGTACAGGCGCCGCGCGCGCGGGCGGTCGTCGAGCAGCGCGCAGAGCTCGGCGAGCAGCGACATCGCAACGAGCCAGAGGGCGTCGCGCGGCACGTCCTCGAAGTCCGCGGCGGCGAGGTGCTCCAGCTCGCGGCGGGCCTCGTCGTCGCGGCCGAGCTCGGCGAGCACGAGCGCGAGGCCACAGCGCCAGCGGCGCATCGCGGGCAGCCGGTCGGCGTTCTTGCGCACCAGCGGCTCGAGGTCGAGGTGGCGGCCCTGCGTGCGGCGCACGGTGAACGTCTGCGCGTCGGCGATGATCGGCGCGATCGACCCCGGCACGTCGCGCGACTGCGCGACGGCCTCGGCGGTGAAACCCTCGGCGGCGGCGAACTCGCCGCGCATGTGGGCGGCCATCGCGCGGTGCAGCGGATCGTAGACGAGCATCCGCGGCTGGCCGAGGCGTCGCGCGGTCGAGCCGAAGGCCTCGATCTCCTCGTCGGCGCGGACCGGGTCGTCGAGCTCGAGCAGCAGGCTGATGCGCCACAGCCGCACCTGCATCCCCAGCTCGGCGTCGTTGGTGCGCTCGCACAGCTCGAGCGCCTCGATCGAGATCGGCAGGCCGCGCGTGACCGTCTCCGGACCCCACACCGCGACGAAGCCCTGCGCGAGCGCGAACGCCAGCGTGCGGTCGCCGAGCATCCGGTGCGCGCGCGAGGCGCGCGCCGGGTGCCCGGTGTACAGCTCGCGCGCGAGCCCGAGCGCCTCGTCGACGAGCTGCTCGCGGCGCGCGCGCTGCGGCGACCAGTACAGCGCGAGCGCGAGCTGGACGCGCAGCCGGCAGCGCAGGGCGTCGACGGTCGCGCGGCGCAGCGACTCCGGATCGGTCGCGACCTCCTCCAGGCGGCCGAGCGCCTCCTCGAGCGAGACGACGAGCTCGGGCTCGACGAGCCCGGGGGAGAACGAGCCCAGCGTGCCGGCGAGCGCGGTCTGGGCGAGACGCTCGGGGTCGTCGAGGCGGCGCGCGTGCTCGGCTGCCGCGCGCAGCGCGCACTGGGCGCCGTCGATGTCGCCCGCGCGCATCCGCGCCTCGCCGAGCCCCTGCGCGAGCTGCCATGCGCGCTGCTCGTCGGCTGGCAGCGAGGCGGCGACGTCGAGCCCGCTCTCGTAGAGCCGCGCGGCCTCCTCGTAGGCGAACTGGCCGACGGCGCGTTGCGCCGCACGCGCCGCGTAGTCGACCGCGCGCTCGGCGCCGTCCTCCGTCGCCGCCTGCAGGAAGTGGTGGGCGATCTCGGCGAGATGCTGCTCGATGTCGTCGCCGTAGGCCTCCTCGAGCGCCTCGGCGACGACGAGGTGCAGGCGCGCACGGCGGGTCGCGCCGAGGCTCTCCAGCAGGGTGTCGCGCACGAGCGCGTGCGCGAAGGCGTAGCGCCCGGCGTCGCGGCCGACCGTGACGAGGCCGTTGCGCAGCGGCACCTCGAGCCATTCGAGCACGGCGCTCGGCGGCTCGTCGAGGACGCCGGCGAGCGTGTGCAGGCCGAACTCGCCGCCGATCACCGCGGCCGCGCCCAGCGCCTGCACGACGAACGGGTCGAGCGGGTCGAGGCGGCGGCGGATCGCGTCGCGCACGCCGTCGGGCAGCGGCAGCGGGCGGTTGGCCGCACCCGCGTCGTGCAGCCGGCCCTGCGCGGCGAGCAGCTGGACGAGCTCGTCGACGTAGAACGGGTTGCCCGCGCTCGCCTGGTGGACGGCCGTGACGAGCTGTGGCGGGATCGGCTGGCGCTCGCCGGCGCTCAGGCCGCGCGCCCGCGCCTCGGCGAGCTGGCCGACCTCGTCGCGGCCCAGGCCCTCGAGCGGCAGCCGCGTCGCCGCCCTCGCCAGGCCGCCGAGCGGGGCGGCGAGGTCGGCGCGCGCGTGCGCCTCGGCGTGGCGGTAGGCGGCGATCGCCAGCAGCGGGATGTCCGGCAGCACGCGGGCGACGAACTCCAGCGCCAGCAGCGACGAGGCGTCGGCCCAGTGCAGGTCGTCGAGGACGACGACGAGCGGGCGGCGCTCGGCGACGGTTCCCAGCAGCGTGGCGAGCGCGTCGAAGAGGCGAAAGCGGGCCTGGTCGCTGTCAAGCTCCGACGGCTCGGCGGCGGGACCGAGCGCGCCGGCGAGCTCGGGCAGCAGGCCCGCGATCCAGGGCGCGCCCTCGCCGAGCGTCTCGCGCAGCGCGGTGAGGTCCGTGCGGCGGGCGAGCGCGCGCCCGACCTGCACCCAGGGCCAGTACGCGGGCGCGCCGCCCCCGTCCCAGCAACTGCCCCACGCCGAGGCGGCGCCGCGGGCGCAGGCGTGCTCGACGAACTCGCGCGCGAGCGCGGTCTTGCCGATCCCCGGCTCCCCGGTCAGCAGGATCAGCCCGCCGCGGCCCGCGAGCGCGCGTTCCAGACCAGCGTTGAGCTGCGCGAGTTCGCGTCCGCGCCCAACCAGGCTCGGACTGCGCCGTTCGCTCATCCCTGCCGCATGCACCGCATTCTCCCCGCGCAAGAGAGTAGACGACCTGATTTCGGGGCATAGGCGTGGGTCGGCGACTTCTCACCAGTGGCGCGTCCCGTCTCCCCCTTTGAACGGACCCTGAAGGTCGGCGGTGATCCAGCCCCCGTAGAAGTCGCCCGGCTGGGACTGCACGCGTTCGTCGTCGAGCCAGCAGGCGTCCATCCGGCCGGGATAGAACGCGACGTGGTCGCGCAGCGCCTCGTAGGGCGCCGCCGGATCGGGATACGACCAGCCGGCGCGCGGTTCACGGCGCTCCCCGGCGAGCACGTCGACGTAGCTGGCGTCTCCCTTCCACTCACAGTAGGAGCGCCCCGCGGCCGGGCGGATACATGCCGGGTCGATGTCCGCGGGCGGGATGTAGATCGTCGGCGGGTGGCTCGTCTCCAGGATACGCAGCGCGCGCGCCGAGTCGGCGACGGTCACACCGCCCAGTTCGATGCGCACGCGTCGATTGCACGGTACGAGCGCGGGCGGCCGCGGGTAGGCCCAGACGGACTCGCTCATCGCGTCGTCACGGGCATGGGACAGACAGGTCTCGTGCGTGTGCTGCCACACTCATGAATTCGTCTGGTGCTCGCTGCGGGATCATCCGCGCGCGCCCGCCCGTCCCACCTCCGGAGACCCGCTTGTCCACGAACAGCTTCGATGCCCGCCGCCCGCTCCAGATCGGAGCGCGCACGGTCGAGATCTTCCGCCTCGACGCCCTCGCCTCCCGCTTCGATATCGCGCGGCTGCCGTTCTCGTTGAAGATCCTGCTCGAGAACCTGTTGCGCACCGAGGGCAACGGCTCGGTCACGGCGGCGGACATCGAGGCGCTGGCCGGCTGGGACCCCACCGCCGAGCCGTCGAAGGAGATCGCGTTCACGCCCGCGCGCGTGGTGATGCAGGACTTCACCGGTGTGCCGGCCGTCGTCGACCTCGCCGCGATGCGCGACGCGATGGCCGACATGGGCGGCGACCCGGCGATGATCAACCCGCTCGTCCCCGCCGAGCTCGTGATCGACCATTCCGTGCAGGTCGACGCCTTCGGCAGCCGCGACGCGTTCACGCGCAACGCCGAGCGCGAGTTCGAGCGCAACGAGGAGCGCTACGCCTTCCTGCGCTGGGGCCAGACGGCGTTCGACGACTTCGCCGTCGTGCCGCCCGACACCGGCATCGTGCACCAGGTCAACCTCGAGTACCTCGCGCGCGTCGTGTTCGTCATGAAGGACAACGGATCCCACCCACCCCTCGCCTATCCCGACACGCTCGTCGGCACCGACTCGCACACGACGATGATCAACGGCCTCGGCGTGCTCGGCTGGGGCGTCGGCGGGATCGAGGCCGAGGCGGCGATGCTCGGCCAGCCGATGCCGATGCTGATCCCGCAGGTGCTGGGCTTCAAGCTGCGCGGCGAGCTGCCCGAGGGCGCGACCGCGACCGACCTCGTGCTGACCGTCACCGAGATGCTGCGCGAGCGCGGCGTCGTCGGCAAGTTCGTCGAGTTCTACGGCCAGGGTCTGGCGTCGCTGCCGCTCGCCGACCGCGCGACGATCGGCAACATGAGCCCCGAGTTCGGCTCGACGTGCGCGATCTTCCCGATCGACGCCGAGACGATCCGCTATCTGCGCTTCTCCGGCCGTACCGAGGAGCGCATCGAGCTCGTCGGGGCGTACGCGCGCGAGCAGGGCCTGTGGCACGACGAGAGCTCGCCCGAACCCGTCTACAGCGACACGATCGAGCTCGACCTCGGCGAGGTCGTCCCGTCGCTGGCGGGTCCCAAGCGCCCGCAGGACCGCGTCGCGCTGAGCGATGCGCAGGCGGCGTTCCGGATCGCCCTGAAGGACTTCATGCCCGCCGAGGACGGCGAGGATCCCGAGGGCGGCGACACGATCGAGTTCGACGCGCTCTCGTTCCCGGCCTCCGATCCGCCGACCTACAGCGGGCGCGAGGGGATCCGCCCGCCCGAGCACGCGACGGACGCCGGGCACGCGGAGGAGATCGCCGCGGCGAGGCTCGCCGAGCGCCAGGACAACCGCGTCGCGATCGTGATGGACGACGGCACCGAGACCGACCTCGACCACGGCCGCGTCGTGATCGCCGCGATCACGAGCTGCACGAACACCTCCAACCCGTCGGTCATGCTCGCCGCCGGCCTGCTGGCGCGCAACGCGGTGGCACGCGGGCTGAGCAGCAAGCCGTGGGTGAAGACGTCGCTGGCGCCGGGCTCGAAGGTCGTCACGAAGTACCTCGACCACGCCGGCCTGACCGGCGACCTCGAGGCGCTCGGCTTCCATCTCGTCGGCTACGGCTGCACGACCTGCATCGGCAACTCCGGGCCGCTGCCGCGGGTCGTCTCCGAAGCGGTCAGCGCCAACGACCTTGCCGTCGTGTCGGTGCTGTCGGGCAACCGCAACTTCGAGGGCCGCATCAACCCCGACGTGAAGATGAACTACCTCGCCTCGCCGCCGCTGGTGGTCGCCTACGCGCTGGCGGGCTCGATGGACGCCGACATCGTCAACGACCCGATCGGCACCGATCCGGACGGTGTCGACGTCTACCTGCGCGACCTGTGGCCGACGACGCAGGAGGTCGGCGAGACGGTCGAGCGCGCGGTGCGCTCGGAGATGTTCCGCTCCTCCTACGACGACGTGTTCGCCGGCGACGAGCGCTGGAACTCGCTCGACGTGCCGGTCGGCGACCGCTTCGCGTGGGACGACAGCTCGACCTACGTCCACCTGCCGCCCTACTTCGACGGCATGCCCGCCGAGCCGCCACCGGTCGAGGACATCGACGGCGCACGCGTGCTGGCGCTGCTCGGCGACTCGGTGACGACCGACCACATCTCGCCGGCGGGCTCGATCAAGCCCGACTCGCCCGCGGGCCTGTACCTGCAGGAGAACGGCGTCGCGCCGCGCGACTTCAACTCCTACGGCGCGCGGCGTGGCAACCACGAGGTGATGGTGCGCGGCACGTTCGCGAACATCCGCTTGCGCAACCTGCTGGCTATGGGACCCGCCCTCCCCGAGGGCGGCTTCACGCTGAAGTTCGACGCGCAGACGTCGCCGCGGCCGATGTCGATCTACGAGGCCTCGCTGACCTACATCGAGGAGGGCACGCCGCTCGTCGTGCTGGCGGGCAAGGAGTACGGCTCGGGCTCGTCGCGCGACTGGGCGGCGAAGGGCACGCGGCTGCTCGGGGTGCGGGCGGTGCTGGCGCAGTCCTTCGAGCGCATCCACCGCTCGAACCTGATCGGCATGGGCGTGCTGCCGTTGCAGCTGCCGGCGCCGGCCGAGGATCTGGGACTGCACGGCGACGAGGTCTTCTCGATCACGGGCCTGGCGGACCCGATGAACGCGGGCGAGCCCGTGCCGGCGGACGTGCTCGTGCGCGCGGGCGACCGCGAGTTCAGGGCGCGCGTGCGGATCGACACGCCGCAGGAGGCGGAGTACTTCCGCCACGGCGGGATCCTGCAGTACGTGCTGCGGTCGCTGCGCGACCGCTGATCAGGCTCAGCTCAGGCGATAGCTGAAGTGCCCCTCGTCGTCGGTGAGCCGCGCGGCGACGTCGCGTGACTTGCCCTCCGCGGTCGCCGTGCACTCAAATCGCTCGTCCTTCTTGACGACGATGATCTCCGGGCACGCGACGGTGACGCCATCGACCTTCGCCTGCTTGGCGATCTGGTCTCGCATCACGGTCTCGGCCTCGCGCACGTGCAGGAAGGGCGCGCTGACGTTGACGTTGCCCTCGTCGTCGCGCTGGGTGACGAGCACATCGCCCTTGGAGCCGTCGGCGCCGACGACGGTGCACGTGAAGGTGGCGCCCTTCTTCGTCTCGACGTCGTCGGGACACATGACCGCGCCGACACGCGCGCCCACCTGCTTGACCACGACGCCGCGGATGAACCGCTCACCCTTCTCGGAGTCGATGGTCGTCTCGCCGCAGGATGCGAGGGCCAGGCCGGCGACGAGCGGGAGGATGAGGTGGTTGGCACGCATGCGGCCACTAGAGCAGAGCCCGCAGGATTGATGCAACGTCGTGGCGCTCGTGGATCACCTGGCGCCACGTGAACCGGATGACGCGGTAGCCGAGGGTTGCCAGGCGCTGATCGCGGCGGCGGTCGGCCTCGAAAGCGCGGCGGGTGGTGTGGACGTCGCGGCCGTCGACCTCGACGATCAGGCGCTGCGCTCGCCAGAGGAAGTCGGCTTCGGCGCCGCCGCCGTCGGGGAACGCGATCCAGGCATTGACCGCGTCGGGTGCCTGGCCGGTCGAGCGGCAGATTCGCAGGAAGGCCTCTTCGAGGTCGTTGCGGGTGATCGTGCAGCCGAGCGCGTGCTCGTCGAGCACGCGCGTGAGCAGCGCCGCACCGCGGCGGCCGGCGGCGCGCGCGAGGACGTCGCCGATCGCGTTCATGTCGAGCGCGCGCCGCTGCTCGGCGGCGTCGAGCGCGCGTTCGACCTCGCGGCGGCTGGCGTCCTCGGCGACGTCGAGCAGCGTTCGCGCGAGCGTCGTCGTCGGGATGTTGTCGATCGTGATCGTGTCGCGTGGCAGCAGCGTCGCGGCGCTGTGGACGCCGATCCCGCGGCGGTCCTTGCCGCGCGACCCGGGCGCCGTCACGTCGATGCGGGCGCGCGGGCGCAGGCGCAGCTCGTGCAGGGCCGCTGCGCAGCGGTGCGACAGGACGGCGCCGTCGCCGCAGGCGAGGACCGCCGCCATGAACCGGCTGCTGCGGGTCAGCAACGCCGGGGCGACGAGCGCGTAGACGCCGCTATGCAGGCGGTGCAGGCGCCCCTGCGCGACGCGGCTGCGCACGGCACTGGGGCTGAGACCCAGCGCCACGAGCTGCGCGAGCGCGATCACAGCGTGCTGACGGATCGCGATCGCGGAGATCGCGCGGTCGAGGGGGTCTTGTGGATTGCGTCCGTCATTTGGACGTTGACCCCAAGACCCCTCCATGCCGCCCGATACTGGCCGGGCGGACGTCACCGAACAACACGCGTTTGCGACAAACCACGCGTGGCACTGTCACGCGACCCGCGCGGCGTCGGCGTCGGCGTCGGCGTCGGCGTCGGCGTCGGCGTCGGCGTCGGCGTCGGCGTCGGCGTCGGCGTCGGCGTATCGCAGCGCTGCGATAGCCTCGGCCGCGGTGCGCCGGGAAGACTGGTCGGCAAGGTCGACCCCTGGCCAGACCGAGAGGAACCCGCCGTGCCCATCGCCGCCGCCGCCGGCATCGCAGATGTCCTGACGGACCTGTTCATCGTCCTGCTCGCCGCCAAGCTCGGCGACGAGCTGTTCCGGCGCCTGCGCCAGCCGACGCTCGTCGGCGAGATCCTCGCCGGGCTGCTCGTCGGTCCCGCCGTCCTCGGCCTCGTCGAGCCCGGCGAGGTGCTCGAGGTGTTCGCCGAGCTGGGCGTCGTCTTCCTGCTGTTCTGGGTCGGTCTGGAGACCCGGCTCTCGGACCTGCGCGAGGTCGGCTCGACCGCGCTCTCCGTCGGCCTCCTGGGCGTCGCGATCCCCTTCGCCGGCGGGATCGCGCTCGGCGTCGCGCTCGGCGAGAGCACGGGCACGTCGCTGTTCATCGGCGCCGCGCTTGTGGCGACGAGCGTCGGCATCACGTCGGCCGTGCTGATCGAGCTCGGGGTGCTCGATCGCCGTGCGAGCCGCACGATCCTCGGCGCGGCGATCGTCGACGACATCCTCGCGCTGCTGCTCGTCGCGGTCGCCGCGGGCGTCGCGGCCGAGGGCGGCGTCGACGTCGGCTCGATCGCGGTCACGGCCGCCGTCGCGCTGGCGTTCGTCGGCTTCATCGCGCTCGGCGGCACACGGCTGCTGGCCGCGCGGCCGGCGCTCCTGCACGCGCCGCGGTTCTCCGAGTCGCCGCTGCTGCCGGCGGTGATCATCTGCCTCGGCCTGGCGGCGTTCGCGTCGCAGATCGGGCTGGCCGCGATCATCGGCGCGTTCCTCGCCGGAATGATCGTCGCCGAGACGCGCGACCAGCATCCGATCGAGGAGGAGATCGCGCCGCTGTACGCGTTCTTCCCGCCGTTCTTCTTCGCCTTCATCGGACTCGAGGTGTCGCTCGCGGCGCTCGCCAACCTCGACACGCTGCTGCTGCTCGCGGGCATCACGATCCTCGCGATCGCGACGAAGTTCGTCGGCGCCTACGTCGGCGCGCTGCGGATGGGCCGGCGCGACGCCGCCTTCGTCGGCGTCGGCATGGTCCCGCGCGGCGAGGTCGGGATCATCGTCGCCGGGATCGGCAACGCGACGGGCACGATCGATGCCGAGCTGTTCGCGATCATCGTCGCGATGTCCGTCCTGACGACGCTCGTCGTGCCGCCCGTGCTGCGGCGGCTGGCGACCCCGGCCGAGCCCGAGCCGTCGGTCGCCTGAGCGCTGTCAGGGCCGTGCCGGGCGCGGGGCCGCGATGTCGACCTTCAGGCGCTTGATCATGCGATCGATGCGGTGCGAGACCTCGATCGGCTCGATCCCGAGCGTCTCGGCGATCTCCAGCAGCGGGGTGTCCTCGATCGTCATCCCGAGGATCGGCAGCTCGTCGGCGTCCAGCCGGTTGCCGGCGTCGTCGAGCAGCTCGCGCGAGATCGACGGCAGCACGCGCTCGCCCCGCGCGACGCGCCGGATCGCGTCGAACAGCTCGTTCGCCGGCGCCGACTTGCCGATCAGCCCGTCGACTCCCGCAAGCCGGGCGGGAATCGTCAGCGCAGCGTCCGCATAGGCCGAGTACAGCAGCACCCGCGGCGCGGGCAGCTGGCGCTTGATGCGGCGACACAGCACGAGCCCGTCGTCGCCGGGCAGGTGGTAGTCGAGCACGACGACGTCGGGCTTGGTGCGATTGATCGTCGGCCACAGATCGGCCGCCGACGTGGCGGCATCGAGCGGGACGAAGCCGGGCTCGGCGCGCAGCACCGCCGTCAGCCCCGCGCGCATCGCGGGGTGGTCGTCGACGATGAGGATCCGGATCATGGCGTTGGGCTTCCTTCCTCGCTGATTGTCGAGAATGACAGCACGACGCTCGTCCCGCGCCCATCCTCGCCCGATCCGATCGACAGGTCGGCGCCGATCGTGTCGGCGCGTGCGCGCATCGCGCGCAGGCCGTTGGAGCCCGGCCGGCGGATCACCGGTATTCCGCGGCCGTCGTCGCGGACCTCGATCGTCGCGGTCTTTCCGTTGCGCGAGAGCACGACGTCGACATGCTCCGCGGCGCCGTGGCGGACCGCGTTCGTCAGCGCCTCGCCACCGATCCTGTAGACGTGCGCCGCGATGTGCGCCGGCAGCTCGCCGACCATCCCCACGACGGTGATCTCGGCGTCGCTGACGAGTGCCAGCTCGCTCGCGCGCTCCCCGAGCAGGCGTTCGATCGAGCGCCCCTCCAGCGGCGTGCGCAGCTCCGCGACGCTCGTGTCCATGTCGGCCCCGGCCGCCCGCAGCTCGGTCAGCGCCTGGCCGACGAGCTGCGCCTGGGCGCCCGCGACCTGCCCCTGCAGCGCGCTCAGCACGAGATGCGCAGCGTGGACACGCTGCTTGGCGGAGTCGTGCAGCTCCCAGGCGATCCGCTGGCGCTCGCTCTCGACCGCGAAGCGCTCGCCGCGCAGGCGCTCCTCGCGCAGGCGCTCCAGCACGTCGGCGGCATACGCGAGCGCGAGCGTCACGACGACCGGGACCATGAGGTGCGTGGCGATCGTCTCCAGGCGGATCGTGCTCGCCAGCGTGTCCGCGTCGAGCTCGGTGTAGACCGCGACACCGAGATAGGCGAGCGCGAAGCCCAGCCCCCAGCCGAGCGCCCGGCGAAACGGCTGACCGGTCGCAGGCAGGATCAGCGCGGTCAGCATCAGGACGTAGAACGGGCTGCGCCAGTCCTGCGAGGCGGCCACGAGCGCGAGCACCGCCACGCCGTCCACGAGCCAGGCGACGGCCGACAGCTGCAGGCGCGGCACCGCCTTGAGCACCGCGAGCGAGACGCCCGTGTACAGCAGCGTCGCGATGATCAGCTGCAGGTCGTACTCGGTGACGCGATGGACGAGCAGCAGCACGACGGCGACCGCGGCGGCCAGCAGCCGTGTCATCAGCAGCAGCGTCGTCCAGCGTGATGTCACGGCGGCGCGAGCAGACGCTGGGCCAGCTCGCCGACGAAGTCCTCGCGCGTGACGATGCCCGTCACCGTGCCACCGTCGACGATCGGAATGATGAGCACGCGGTGATGCATGAAGATCTCGGCCAGCTGGGTGTCGGAGAAGTCCTCGTCGACGTCGATGTGGTCGGTGTTCGTGTGCTTGCTCACCGGCTCCTCGACGCACGCCCTGCGCTTCTCGAGCGCCTCGTCGAGCGAGCGCCGGACGAAGCCCGCGTAGCCGAGCGTCTTGAGGTAGCCGGGGAAGAGCGCCCCGATGAACTCGCGCTCGCCGAAGATCCCCAGCAGCTTGCCGCCGGCATCGACGACCGGGAGCGCGGGCACGCCGGCGTCGATCATGCGCGTGACGGCGTCACGCAGGCAGTCGTCGTCGCGCAGGAGCGGGACCTGACGGCGAACGGTGCTGGCGATCCTCTGCGGGCTCATGACGTCCTCTCCTCTACAGATAGCGCACGGCGACGTACCCGGTGGCCAGCAGCATCGAGACGAGCGTCGCCGGGACCCCGACCTTCAGGAACGTCATGAAGCCGATCGGCCGGCCGGCACGCTCCGCCATACCGGCGGCCGCGACGTTCGCCGCCGCCGCGATCAACGTGAAGTTGCCCCCGAAGCAGGCGCCGAGCGACAGCGCCCACCAGTAGGCGTCGTCGGAGCCGTCGCCGCCCTGCAGCTGCTCGACGACCGGGATCATCGTCGCCGTGAACGGGATGTTGTCGACGATCCCCGAGCCGATCGCCGAGACCCACATGATCCCCAGCAGCTCGGCGCTGCGGTTGCCGTTGGTGACATCGGCGATCGCGTCGGCGACCTCCTTGATCGCGCCCGTCTCCTCGAGCGCGCCGACCATCACGAACAGCCCGACGAAGAAGAACAGCGTCGGCCATTCGATGCCGCGCAGCGCCTCCTCGACGCTCTGGCGCGTCAGCAGCAGCATGACCGTCGCGCCCGTCAGCGCGACGGTCGCGGGCTCGACGCCGATCGCGCCGTGGACGAAGAACGCGATGATCGTGACCACGAGCACCGGCAGCGTGCGCTTGAGCTCGGCCATGTTCTCGATCGAGCGGCGCGCGTCGAGCTCCAGCACGCGCTCGCGCGCCTCCGGCGCGATCTGCAGCCGGCGCCGGAACACGAGGTAGAGCATCCCCGTGACGACGAGGAACGCCAGCGCGGCGATCGGTGCCAGGTTGATCGCGAAGTCACTGAACGAGAGCCCCGTGGCGCCGGCGATGAGGATGTTCGGCGGGTCGCCGATCAGGGTCGCCGTGCCGCCGATGTTCGAGGCGATGATCTCGATCAGCACGAGCGGGATCGGATCGATGTCGAGCGCGTCGGCGAGCAGGAACGTGATCGGAACCATCAGCAGGATCGTCGTGAGGTTGTCCAGGAAGGCCGACAGCAGCGCCGTCGAGAGCGCCAGCGACATCACGACGGCCAGCGGCCGGCCGCGCGCGAGCTGGCCGGCGCGGATCGCCAGGAACGTGTAGATCCCGGTCGGCTCCGTCACCCGGACGATCAGCATCATGCCCGCGAGCAGCCCGATCGTCTCCCAGTCGATCGCCTCGATCGCGTGCTCCTGGTCGATCGTCTGCGACAGCACCACGAGCATCGCCCCGACGAGCGCGACCTTCGTGCGATCGACCTTCTCGGTCGCGATGACGGCGAGTGCCCCCGCGAAGATGATGACGGCGAAGAGCATTCGGGCGTCCGCGCATCCTTGCAGACGCCGCGACGCCTATAGCCTGCGCGTCATGCCCCTACCCGACGTCCTTCGCCAGCTGCTCACCGCCGCGGGGCCCTCGGGCTACGAGACGGCCCCCGCCGCGGTCTTCGCCGAGGCCGGGCGGCGCTTCACCGACGACGTCGCGATCGACGTGATGGGCTCGGCCGTCGCGCGCGTCAAGGGCACGACGCCCGGCGCTCCCTTCCTCGCGGTCGTCGGCCACATCGACGAGATCGGCCTGATCGTCACGCACATCGACGACAAGGGCTTTCTGCGCTTCATGGGCGTCGGCGGCTGGGACCCGCAGATCCTCGTCGGTCAGCGCGTGGAGATCACGACGCGCGACGGCGTCGTCGCGGGTGTCGCCGGGCGCAAGGCGATCCACCTGCTGCGCGACGAGGAGCGCGACAAGGTCCCCAAGCTGCGCGACCTGCACATCGACATCGGCGCCAAGGACGGCGACGAGGCGCGCTCGCTCGTGCGTATCGGCGATGTGGCCGTGATCGCCGGCGAGCCGCGGGAGCTGCTCAACGACCGCGTCATCTCGCGCTCGATGGACAACCGCCTGGGCTCGTACATCGCGCTCGAGGCGGCGCGGATCGTCGCCGAGGCCGGCGGCGCGCCGGGCGACGTCGCGGCGCTCGGCGTCGTGCAGGAGGAGATCACCTTCGGCGGCGCGCGTACCTCGGCCTACAGCCTCCAGCCCGATGTCGCGATCGTCGTCGACGTCACGCACGAGACCGGCTCGCCGGGCATCGACGTCAACGAGATCGGCAAGCACGAGTTCGGCGAGGGACCGGTCATCGAGCGCGGGTCGGTGCTCAACCCGGTCGTCTTCGAGCTGCTGCACGAGGCCGCCACGCGCGAGGAGATCGCCTTCACCGTGCAGGCGTCGGCGCGCTCGACCGGTACCGACGCCGACGCGATCCACCTCTCGCGCGCGGGCGTGCCGACGGGAGGCGTGTCGATCGCGCTGCGCTACATGCACTCGCCCGTCGAGATGGTGCAGCTCGGCGACATCGACGCCTGCGCGCGGCTGATCGCGGCGTTCGCGCGGTCGCTCAGCGCCGAGACGTCGTTCGCGCGGGCATAGCCCGTTGCTGCTGCTGTTCGACATCGACGGGACGCTGCTGATCGGCGCCGCCGATCAGCACCGCGACGCGATCCACGAGGCGCTGCGCGCCGTCCACGGCGTGACGAACCCGCAGCGCCGCGGGATGGAGGTCGCGGGCCGCACGGATGCCGATATCGCGCGCCACCTGCTCGTCGCCGCGGGTATCCCGGCCGCTCGCATCGACGAGCGCGCCGACGACGTGCGGATCGCCGCCTGCGAGGCCTATGCGCAGCTCGTTCCCGACGACCTCTCGGCGCATGTCACGCCGGGCATCGAGGAGCTGCTCGCGCGGCTCGCCGGGCGCGACGACACGCGCCTCGCGCTCGTGACGGGCAACTACGAGCCGATCGCGCGCCTGAAGCTGGGCGCCGCCGGGATCGGCCAGTACTTCGAGCGCGGTCAGGGCGGATTCGGCTCCGACCACGAGGACCGCGCGCTGCTGCCGCAGATCGCGCGCCGCCGCGCGGGCGGCGAGGGCGGCGAGGAGTGGCCGCGCGCGGAGACGGCCGTGATCGGCGACACGCCGCGCGACATCGCCTGCGCGCGTGCCGACGGCGTGCGCGTCGTGGCGATCGCGACCGGGCCCTACGGTCCCGACGACCTGCGCCAGGCCGACGCCGTCGCGCGCGACGCCGGCGAGCTCGGCGAGGTGCTGGAGCGCTGGCTCGCGCGGCGGACTACGCTGCCGTCATGAGCAGCGCGGGACGGATCGGGTTGCTCGTCGGGACCGTCGTGGCGCTCGTGCTGGCGTTCGTGCTGCTGTCGCCGGGCCCCGACGAGGACGACAGCGTCGCGACGACTCCGAGCGTGAGCGTGCCGTCGGCCACGCCTGAGTCGCCGGCCGCTGACGCGCCGCCGACGACGACGGTCGTCACCCCGCCTCCCCCTCCGCCGGCGCCGGCGTTCGAGACGATCCGCGTGCGGGACGGCAGGCCCGTCGGCGGCGTGCAGTCGATCAGCTTCAAGAAGGGCGACCGCGTCCGCATCCAGGTGACGTCGACGGACACCTCCGACGAGATCCACCTGCACGGCTACGACACGTACGCCGACGTCGCGCCGGGCAAGCGTGCGCGGTTCTCCTTCGATGCGACCGCCGAGGGCATCTTCGAGATCGAACTGCACGGCAGCGGGACACCGATCGGCAAGCTCGTCGTCGAGCCGTAGCTCGCCTCGGCGGCCGCTCAGTCCGGCGACCAGAGCCCGTCGAAGCCCAGGTGGCGCTCGGTGGCGACGCGCCCGAGCGCCTCGCGGGCCTCGTTGTGGCCGATGTCGCAGACGACCGCGACCTCGCGCGTGGCGAGCGGCTCGCCCGCCCACTCGAGCACCTCGAGCACGGAGGACGGCGGGTCGCGGCGCCCCGCGCCGGGGACGAGGTTCGCCAGCACGACGTCGTAGGCGGCGAACGGCTGGAAGCCCGGAACGGCGATCCGCACGCCGTCGCTGCGCCGGACGATCTCCAGGGACGGGCACGTGTAGCGCCGCCCGCCCGACCAGTTGGCGAGCTTGGCGTCGAGCACGCGGGCGGCCGGAATCGGCTCGCGCGCCCGCGCGCGGTCCTCTTCGAGCGCCTGCACGACCTCGTCCTGCGCCATCCAGGCGCGCAGCTCGCCGGCGTCGAGCCCGGCGTCGGCGGCGGCGGCGTCGATCGTCGCGGGCTCGTCGAGCAGGTCACCGGCGAAGTTCCGCACGCGCAGCGCGCGCAGCAGCGCATCCTCACGGGCGGGCGCGCGCACACGCGCGGCGACGACCGCCAGGCAGGCCGGGCGGGTCGCGGCGGCCCGCTCGCGCTGGGACGTGTCGATCGGCATCCCGTGCAGGCCGGCGACCTTCGTGAACAGGCGCGAGAGGGCGGCGGGGGCGTGGCCGCTGGCGGCGTGCTGCTCGGCGCTGTCGGCGAGCACGACCATCCGCCGCCCCCAGTCCAGGGCGTCGCCGTAGAGCCACTGCAGCCTGCGCCGAAACGGCTCGGCCGACCATGCCCACGGGCAGGCGGGATCGGTGAACTCGGTGATGCAGACGTCGGGAGCGGCGCTCACGAGCGTCGGCTACGTGCGCGTCAGCCGCTTGTAGGTGATGCGGTGCGGGCGGTCGGCCTCGTCGCCGAGCAGCGCGCGGCGGTGCTCCTCGTAGGCCTCGAAGTTGCCCTCGAACCACGTCACCTGCGAGTCGCCCTCGAAGGCGAGCACGTGCGTGGCGACGCGATCGAGGAACCAGCGATCGTGGGAGATGATCACCGCGCAGCCGGCGAAGGAGAGCAGCGCCTCCTCGAGCGCGCGCAGCGTGTCGACGTCGAGGTCGTTCGTCGGCTCGTCGAGCAGCAGGACGTTGCCGCCCGCGCGCAGGACCTTGGCGAGGTGCAGGCGGTTGCGCTCGCCGCCGGAGAGCTTGCCGACCTTCTTCTGCTGGTCAGAGCCCTTGAAGTTCCACGACGAGCAGTAGGCGCGCGAGTTCATCGTGCGGTCGCCGACCTTGATCTGGTCCATGCCGCCCGAGATCTCCTCCCAGACGGTCTTGTCGTCGCCGAGCGCGTCGCGCGACTGGTCGACGTAGGCGAGCTCGACGGTGTCGCCGACGCGCATCTCGCCCGCGTCGGGCTGCTCGGAGCCGGTGATCATGCGAAAGAGCGTCGTCTTGCCGGCGCCGTTGGGGCCGATCACGCCGACGATCCCGCCGCGCGGCAGCTTGAAGGTGAGGTCCTCGATCAGCAGGCGGTCGCCGAAGCCCTTGCGCAGGCCCTCGGACTCGACGACGACGTCGCCCAGGCGCGGTCCCGGCGGGATGTGGATCTGGACCTGGTCGAGCTTGACGTTGCGCTCCTCGGCGAGCAGCGCCTCGTAGTTGTTCAGGCGCGCCTTGGCCTTCTTGCGCCGGCCCTTGGGGTTCTCGCGGACCCACTCGAGCTCCTGCTCGATCGTCTTCTGGCGCGCCTTGTCGCCCTTCTCCTCCATCGCGAGGCGCTTGTGCTTCTGCTCCAGCCAGGCCGAGTAGTTGCCCTCGTAGGGCAGGCCGCGGCCGCGGTCGAGCTCGAGGATCCAGCCCGCGACGTTGTCGAGGAAGTAGCGATCGTGGGTGACGGCGACGATCGTGCCCGGGTACTCGGCGAGGTGGCGCTCCAGCCAGTCGACGGACTCGGCGTCGAGGTGGTTGGTCGGCTCGTCGAGCAGCAGCAGGTCGGGCTGGCGCAGCAGCAGGCGACAGAGCGCGACGCGGCGGCGCTCGCCGCCGGAGAGCGTCGTCACGTCGGCCTCGGCGGGCGGCAGGCGCAGCGCGTCCATCGCGTACTCGATGTGCGTGTCGAGGTTCCAGGCGTCGGCGGCGTCGATCTGCTCCTGCAGGCGCGCGAACTCGTCGGCGGTCTCCTCGGAGTAGTTGGCGGCCAGCTCGTTGAAGCGCGCCAGCAGGGCCTTCGTCTCGGCGACCGCCTCCTCGACGTTGCCCTTGACGTCCTTGGTCTCGTCGAGGTGCGGCTCCTGCTCGAGCAGGCCGACGGTGGCGTTGGGAGCGAGCATCGCGTCGCCGCGGTACTCCGTCTCGATCCCGGCCATGATCTTCAGGACCGTCGACTTGCCGGCGCCGTTGTAGCCCAGGACGCCGATCTTCGCGCCCGGCATGAACTGCAGGTTGACGTCCTTGAGCACCTGCTTGTCGGGCGGGAACTCCTTCGACAGGCGGTGCATGGTGAAGATGTACTGGGCCGACATGACGTCCCAGGGTAGCCACGGGCCGCGGCACGCCTGTCTCACGCGAGCGTTGCCACGCCCGCTCGGAATCGAACCCGACCGCATTCGAAGATCACGGCCAGTTCCTGACCGCGATGAGTTTCATCATCCGCCGCGGTCCTACTGCACGTGACTAGCCTGCCTTCCATGCCCGAGCTCGCCATCCGCATGCGCGGCGTCGTCAAGCACTTCGGTGCGATCGTCGCGGTCGACGGCCTCGACCTCGACGTTCCCGCCGGGACGTGCGTCGGCCTGCTCGGCCCCAACGGCGCGGGCAAGTCGACGACGATGAAGATGCTCACGGCGCAGGTCATCGCGCAGGCCGGCGAGATCGAGGTGCTCGGCTACGCCCTGCCGGGCCAGTCGAAGGTCGCGCGCGCCGAGATGGGCGTCGTGCCGCAGCTCGACAACCTCGACCCGACGCTGACCGTCGAGCAGATCCTGCGCGTCTTCACGCACCTCTACCGGATCCCGCGCGGCGAGCGCGCCGCGGCGATCGACGCGGCGCTGAAGATCGCCCACCTCGGCGACCGTCGCAGCGCGAAGGTCGACGAGCTGTCGGGCGGGATGCGGCGGCGGCTGCTGATCGCGCGCGGGCTCGTGCACCGGCCGCGGCTGCTGCTGCTCGACGAGCCGACGGTCGGCCTGGACCCGCAGGTGCGCCAGGAGCTGTGGGCGCTGATCGACGCGCTGCGCAGCGAGGGCACGTCGATCCTCATGTCGACGCACTACATCGAGGAGGCCCAGCGGCTCGCCGACAGCGTGACGATCATGTCGCACGGCAAGGCGGTCGCCGTCGGCCGGCCGGCCGAGCTCGTCGTCGAGCACGCCGGCCACGAGGTGCTCGAGGTCTACGGCCCGCCCGCGCGGCTCGCCGAGGTCGAGCAGCAGGCCGTCGGCAACGGCGTGCGCACGCGCCGCACCGGCACGAGCGTCGCGCTGATGGGGGTCGAGGGACGCAACGGCGACCTGCCCGACGGCGTGCGCCGGGCGGCCAACCTGGAGGACGTCTTCGTGCTGCTGACCGGTGAGGAGGTGGGCTGATGGCCGCCACGACGACGGCCCGTGCGGCGCGGCCCCGGCGCGGGCGCGGGCGCGTCGGCCGCCTGGACCGCCCCGCGATCGCCGGCGTGCTCGTCCGCGAGATGGTGAACTTCGGCTCCTACTGGCGCTCGACGACGTTCTCCTCGACCGTCGAGCCGACGATCTACCTGCTCGCGTTCGGGTTCGGCTTCGGCTCGCTCGTCTCGAAGGTCGCCGGTTACGACTACGTCGACTTCGTCGGCACGGGCACGGTCGCGACGGCGGTGCTGTTCGCGTCGGTCTTCCCGTCGATGTTCGGGACGTTCGTGAAGTACTCCTTCCAGCACACCTACGACGCGATCCTCGCGGCGCCCGTCGACACCGAGGAGATCGTCACCGGCGAGGCGCTGTGGATCGCGATGCGCGCCGGGACCTACGGCTGCGTGCCGCTGCTCGTGGCGATGGCGTTCGGCCTGGAGCCGCGGCTGGGCATGCTCGCCGTGCCGCCGATCGCGTTCCTCGCCGGCTTCGGCTGGGCGTCGTTCGGGATCATGATCGCCGGCCTGCTGAAGTCGATCGACAACTTCAACTACGTCACGAGCACGGTCATCACGCCGACGTTCCTGACCGCCGGCACGTTCTTCCCGCTCACCGGCCTGCCCCAGTGGGTCCAGGTGCTCGGCAACTTCAACCCGCTGCACCACACCGTCGAACTCGTCCGCCACGCCGCGTTCGGCTGGGATCCGGGCGCCGATCTGCTGCACCTCGGGGCGCTCGTCGTGTTCGCGCTCGTGTTCTGGCGGCTGGCGATCGTGGCGCTCGAGCGCAAGCTGATCACGTAGCGCCGTCAACAGACGCGGTAACCGGTTTCGCCGTCCGGTCATCGCAACCGGCACGGGCGCACGCAAGGCCGGTCCACCTCGTCGCCGGTTCCACCGACCTCCCGGCGACGGTACCCTGGAAGGTTCATGCCTGGCGTCCTCGACATCGAGCAATCGCTCCTCCTGCTCGAGCTCCAGCCGCCGTTCGACAAGCGCGACGTGCAGCTCGCGCGGCGCCGGCAGGCGAAGGTCTGGCACCCCGACATCGCGCCGCCGGGCAAGCAGTTCGAGCACGAGCGCCACCTCAAGGCGATCAACGAGGCCGCCGACCAGCTCGAGCGCCTGGCCGAGGGATCGCGCGGCGGGAAGGTGTCGCGCAACGCCGTCAAGGTCAGCGCCGCGGCCGCCCGCACGGCACGTGCCGAGGAGGGCCGGCGCAACTACGAGGCCCAGCAGCGCGAGCGCGCGCACGCGCAGGACCGCGCTGCCAACGACCCGTTCGCCTCCCAGGTTCCCGACCACTCGGTCGTGCATCGCTACGCGCGCTGCGTCGCCTATCCGGAGTGGGGCGTCGGCAGCGTGACCGGGATCTACTTCACCGGCGGCGGCGACGACATCCAGCAGTGGGCGCGGATCCGCTTCCACGTCGGCGTGCGCACCGTGCCGGCCGGGACGCTGCAGTTCGTCGACTTCTCCAAGCCCGATGCGGGCGCCGATCGCGTCGAGCGCTTCGTCACCGCCGCGCAGCACGCGACGATGGAGGGCAACCACAAGCTCGCCGCGCAGCGGCTCATCTACGCCCGCGACGCCGAGCCCCGCAACGTCACGGTGCTGCGCATGCTGACGCTCGCGTTCTGGCAGGCCGGCGACCTGCCCGCGGCCGGGCGCTGCGTGCGCGACTGGGGCCGTGCCGAGGGCGACCGCCCCGCGCCGCACCGCTTCGCCGCGCGCATCTACGAGGACATGGGCGCGATCGACCTCGCCGCCGAGGCCGCCCAGCGGGCCGTCGACCGCGGCACCGGCGACGCCGACGCCTGGGAGCGGCTCGGCCGCCTGCGCCTGCGCCTGATGGACCGCGAGGCGGCGATCGTCGCGCTCGAGCGCGCGCGCAGCATCGTCCCGTCGGTCGAGGGGCTGCTCGATCTGGCGCTCGCCTACCACCTCGCCGGTGACCTCGGCGCCGAGGTCACCGCCTGCGAGCAGGCGACGCTGCTGGACCGCGAGAGCGCCGCCGCGTGGGCGCGCTACGCGCACGCGCTGGCGCGCACCGACCGCGTCAGCGACGCGATCGAGGCCTGCGAGTTCGCATTGCGGCTGGCCGCGAACGGCGAAGTGGCCGAGCTGCTCGCGCGGCTCAGCGACGAGCTGCCGCGCGTGCTGCCGGCGGCCTAGTGGTCCGTCTCGTAACAGGTCGCTGGAAAACCCGGGATGCCGGCGCCGCCTGGCAAGATCCGATCCCCGCCCGCCCCGAAGGTGTGGCTCAGCCACATCGAGCGTCCGAGGACGCCGCCAGGCGGTGATCGGCGCC
>JBBSLI010000054.1:0-27732 GCA_038255395.1 Solirubrobacterales bacterium | reverse complement strand
GCGCCGATCACCGCCTGGCGGCGTCCTCGGACGCTCGATGTGGCTGAGCCACACCTTCGGGGCGGGCGGGGATCGGATCTTGCCAGGCGGCGCCGGCATCCCGGGTTTTCCAGCGACCTGTTACGAGACGGGCCACTAGCATCCGGCCGGTGCTGCGGTTGCCTGCATCAGACCGACCCGATCGCGCGAGCGATGGTGGGTCGCCGACCGTGGCCCTCAGCGCCGGTGAGTGACCACGTGGAGCCGATCGTCGTCGTGGATGGCGGCGCGTCGAAATGGTACGCCGGGACCGGCCCGGGTCGCGACGCGTGCCGACGAGCGGCGCAGGCCGGATGGAGGCCCTGGCCGCGGGGGGCGGCGCACTGGACGCGGTCATCGCCGCGGTGCGGGTCGTCGAGGACGATCCCGCCTGCAACGCCGGGACCGGTGCCGTGCTCACGAGCCACGGCACCTTGGAGCTGGACGCCTGCGTCATGGACGGGGTCTCGCTCGCCTCCGGTGCCGTCGCTGTGCTGCCGCCCTTCCGGCATCCGATCGACGTCGCCCGCGCCGTGCTCGAGGACGGTCGCTATCACCTGCTCGCCGGAGACGGAGCAGCGGCGTTCGCTCGCGCGCGGGGCTTCACGCCGGTCGATCCGGAGCTCATGATCACCCCAGAACGGCGCGCGGAGTTCGAGGGCCGGGGACGCGTCGACCGCGGCAACACCGTCGGCGCGGTGGCGATCGACGCCAGCGGCCGCCTCGCGGCGGCGACGAGCACCGGCGGGATCGCCGGCACCGATCCGGGCCGCGTCGGCGACGCGCCGCTCGTCGGCGGCGGGACATACGCCGACGAGCACGCCGCCTGCTCGTGCACCGGCGATGGCGAGGCGTTCGCGCGGGCGTGCGCGGCGTTCTGGGCTGTCGAGCATGTCGCAGACGGCGCGCAGACGGCGGCCGAGCGTTGCGTGGCGCGCGTGCTGGAGCGCTTCGGCGGCTACGGCGGCCTGATCATGGTCGACAGGGCCGGCGATGTCGGCATCGCGCGGTCGGCGTCGGCGATGCCGCATGCGATCGCTCGGTCAGACGGGTCCGTGACCGACGGCGAGTAGGGTCGGCGGTGGCGGTGCGGTGATGGTCACGCGTACCCGTCAGGGCTTGAGTGCGGCGGCGGCGTAGGCGATGCGCTGGCCGGCGTTGACGACGACGACGGACCGGATCGTGCGGGCGTCGGCGTCTGCGGGCAGCGCGTAGTTCTGATCGCCGATCGTCGATTTCAGCGCGCGCACACGGACGTGGCGGGCAGCGAAGATGCGTCGCGTGGTCGTCGGCTCGGCCTCCGTACTGAGCCAGACGTCGAGGTCGGGGTTCGGATCGGTCGCAAAGCCCTCCATGCGCAACGTGAGCCGTCCGCCGGGCAGCCGGTAGAGCACCGCCGTGCCGCGGCCCTTGGCCTCGATCGGCACAAAGCGCCCGCGCGCGATCTCGCGCGCTTCGCCGGAATCGACCGCTGCCGGGGCCGGCTCGTCGAGGGGCGTTCGCAGCTCCTCCTCGACGATCACGCGGAAGCCGGCCGCGCCGCGGACGTCGACGGTGTACGGCCCGGTGCCGACCCAGGTCGCGCTGCCGCGGCCGGGGCAGCGACCGCTGGCGCGGCCGTCCGAGCTCGGCGGCGCCGGTGCCACCTTGATCGCGATCCTCTGCTCGCGACAACTCCAGCGCACGCGCCACTGCAGCGCGTCCCGCGAGACGGTGACGCGGCGGGTCGCGCCGGCGCCCGCGCGCAGCTCGGCGATCTTCTGCCAGCGGGGCGCGGTCTCGTCGTCGGGCGCCTGGATCGTGCGCTTGGGGATCGCGTCGAAGCCGTTGGGCTCGGCGCCGTCGTCGCCACCGCAGGCGACCGGCAGCAGCGCTGCGCAGACGATCGCGGGCAACGCCATCCGGCGCAGGGCGAGGCTCATGACTCCGCCCCGTCGCGCTCGGCTCGGCGCACCGCCAGCCGCCCGATGTCACGGCCCATGCGCAGGCCGAACACGTTGTCGGCGCGGTAGTGGATGCCGCCGTACAGCCGTGAGATCCCGGCCTCCTGGGCCTTGGCTCGCCAGAGCTTCGCGTCGGCAGGGAACAGGTGGGCGAGCACCTCGCCGGCGGCGCCGGAGTAGGTGGAGTGGCCCGAGACGTAGGCCGGGAAGAACGGCGTGTCGAGATACGGCTCCCAGCGCCGGTCGAGGCCGAGGTCGCGGATCGCGTTCATCGGCCGCGGGTTCCAATAGGTGAACTTCGCATCCCAGGAGGCGATTCCGGCGTCGTCCATCGCGGCGTTGAGCAGCGCGAAGACGCGCGTCTGCCGTGGCACGCTGAGCTTCTGCTCGGGCACGTAGGCGAGCATCACCTGGTCCCACACGCCGGCCGGCAGCGGGGTGCCCTGACCACCGGCCCAGAACGTCGCGATCCGCTTCTGCTCGGCGGTGAGGTTCGCGCCGATGCGTATGACCTCGCGCGCCTCGGCGCGGAACTTCGCCGAGCCGAAGGCGGGCGGTGGCGGCGGGCGCAGCTGCCTGCCGTTACGGAGAATCCAGGTCTTCCAGGTCCCGGCGAGGGGCTCGACGGGCCGTGCGAGCGAGCCCGGTGGCGGCTCCCAGAACCCGCGCCCGCGCGGTCGCTTGCCGTCCCACACGCGCTGCGAGCCATCGCGCTTGGCGACGGCGATCACGCGCTGCGCGACGTCGTGACCGAGCTGCAACCCGGCCTTGGCGTCGCTCGGGTAGCTCACTCCGGCGGCGACGCGCAGCTGCGCGGCGTCCTCGGCCTGGATCTCCAGGCGCGCCTTGGGCGCCTCGGGGAAGAGGTACTCGAGGACCCGCGATGCGGCCCCCGCGATCGCGGCATGCTCCGACGGATAGGAGGGATCGGCGGGGCGTGGCACGAGCGGATCCTGCGACGGCGCCGAGCGGCGATAGCGGTACTTCCAATGCCAGGCGGCGATCGCGGCGTCGTGCATCGCGATGCTCACGAGCCCGTAGGCGCGCGAGGACACGGGCGGGTTCTTGACGCGTTCGGCGACGAACTGCAGCGCCTGCGACATCCACGGCTCGACCGCGGTCTCCGCGGCCTGGGCGCGCGCGAGGCGCTCCGTCGCCGGCGTCCGGTTGCGGGTCGCCGACCGCAGCGCCTGCTCGTCACGGCGCGCGACGGCCGAGCCGGCGCGCGGCGGCGGCGCGACCTCGACATCCGCGCCAGAGGACAGCACCCAGGGCGTCCAGGCGCCGGCGGTCGGCTCGGCCTTGGCGCCCGCGTCAGCAGCGTCGTCGGAGCCACCGCACCCGCCGAGCGCGATGATCGCCGCGCAGGCGAGCGCGAGCGTGAGCGTTGACCTCCCTGTCAGGTTCATAGCCCAGAGACTAGCTGCAACAGTCACATAGCGATACCGTCACATCCCGCCGGTCCTCAACCCGCCTCGTGCGCTGCGCCTGCCGAGCGCTGCGCGTGCAACCTCAGGCCGGGCGGCGATGGGCGGCCCGGGTCGGTCGCACGAGCGGTCGCCGCGCCGCATCGGCGCCTGAACGGTGCAACTCGCGAGATCGGCGAGGACCCGGTTCGCGGGCGATCACGAAGAGGCAGGGACGAAGTCCCAGGGCGGCAAGGTCGGTCAGGATCAGGCCGAGGGCGAGATCCTCCTCCAGCGCCACGTCGCGATCCTCCCGATCGACGGTGATCAGCCAATCGCCGCCCTGGATCGGGGTCGACCGCACGAGCCGGCCGAGCCGCACGCCGTGGGCTCTGCCTTGGGCGCGCAGCTCGTCCACCTGTTCCTGCACCCAGCGCTGGACCGGTCGCGCGGCGACCGGTGCCAGCAGTGAGATGACGACCTCCTTCATGGTCGTTGTCGTCAGTGGGTGTGGGGACCATCGGAGCCGCAGGCGCAGCTGATGATCTCGCGCGAGATGACGCGCCCGTTGCCGGTGTGCATGTGTGTCGTGCACGGCATGCACGGGTCGAAGCTGCGAATCGCGCGGAGCACGTCGATGCCCTTGAAGTCCTCGGGCTTCTCGTAGTTCTCCAGCAGCGGCGTGGCGAGCACGGCCTCCTCATACGGTCCGGGCTTGCCGAAGGGATCCTTCGGCGAGGCCATCCACGTCGACGGCGTGAGGATCTGGTAGTTCTCGAGCATGCCGTTGTCCATCTCGAGATGGTGCGTGAGAAAGCCGCGCCCCGCGCTCCACAGCCCGACGCCGACGCGGTGATCCTTCGGCATCGTGTAGGGCGTCGACATGCGGGCGTCCGGTCCGCCCTTCCTGAGCAGGTCGTAGCTGATCTGGAGGTTCTCATAGGCGATCGCCGCCGTGTAGAGGATGCAGTACGCGCGGGCCCGATTGCGCTCGAACGCGCCCCAGACCTCGGGGATCTTCCATTCGATCGGGTCGTTGGGCAGCTCGGCCTTCGGCAGGTCGACCTGCAGGCTGTGACCCGTCGAGCTCATGTACGGCGAGTCGCGGAAGTCCGCGGCGCCGGTCTGCGCGGCAACCCAGATACGTGAGTACGCGCCCGTCTCCATCGCCTGGCGGTCCCAGCGCGGCGCCGTCGACCAGGAGTACTTCTCCTTCCAGCTCGTCGCCGTCGGCTTGGGGATCGTCTCCTTGTTCCACGGATGCCACGGCGACAGCGGATTGCCGGCCGGATCGGTCTTGTGCTTGTAGTACTCGTTGCCGTTGCCCGTCCACTCCTCGTAGAACGCATGCTCGACGAACTCCTCCAGGCCCGCGTTGAGCATCTGCAGGCTCGTCGTGACGAGCTCGCCGTCGACGACCACGCCGGGCGGTGCCCAGCGCTTGCGACCCCACTCGTCGCAGTTCTTGAACGTGCCGTCGTAGGCGTAGGCGTCGTCCCACTGACCGGGCTCGATCAGGTTCTTGGGCCGGGTCCCGATCTCCATGTACTTCGGGTTGACCTCGTAGAAGAACTCGGCGATGTCGTCCCAGATCGCCGCGGTCTTGCGGCCGTAGTCGAAGTACTTGACGATCCGCAGCCCGATCTCGTTGAGATCGGACGGGTCGATCGTCGTGCTCAGGCCGCCGGGGACGACGGTCTGGGGGTGCGGGAACTTGCCACCGATCAGGACGTAGGCCTCACGCGCGAGACGCGTGTAGTACAGGCCCTCGAGGTAGAGCTTGCCGGTCAGCGGCGTCAGGTCGGTCATCAGTTCGGACATCAGCGCGTAGCCGTGCGTCGCCGCGCCGCGGAGCTTGCGGTTGCACGCACGCTCCCAGATCTCCGGGTTGGTCTCGCGCACCGCGGCCTCGGAGAAGTCCGGGCCGGCGAGCAGCGACAGGTGGATCGGATGGTCGTAGAGGTACTCGACCGCCTGCAGGAGATTGCGCGCCGTCACACCCATCGGCGGCGGGTGGATCCCGAACGCCATCTCGCACGCGAGTGCCGCGGTGTTGGCGTGCACGCCGCCGCAGACGCCGCAGGCGCGGCTGGAGATGAAGATCGCGTCGCGCGGATCGCGGCCCTTGAGAATGATCTCGTAGCCGCGAAACAGCGTCGCCATCGACGCCGTCTCCATGACCGTGCGGTTCTCGAGGTCGACGACCGTGTGGAACGCGAGGGCGCCGGCGACGCGCGTGACGGGATCGAAGTCCACGCGCCGGATCGCCCCGTTGCGCGCGAACAGCTCCTTCATCCGCTCGGGGTCGTCCTCGATCGGCGTCGGCAGGGGCGTCTCCGTGTAGGAGTACGGGTCGACGGCGCCCTTCTTCAGCGTCGCGTTGCCCTGGGCGTCAAACTCGATCGGGAGGTTCTTGAAGCACAAAGTCGCAGCTCCTGCTGTCGCGTGGATTCGGGCGGCAAGCTAGAGCCAATGCAACAGGCCGACACGATTTCGGAAGCTATGCTTCATATATGACGGAGACACATAGCGAGCTGACACGCCGGCTGGATCGCGACGTCGCCGCGACCGGCGTCGACGAGCTCGACACGGCGCTCGGCGGGCTGTTCTGGGGGGACAACGTCGTCTTCGCCGTAACGGATGGCGCGACCGCGGCGCCGTTCTTTCGCGCCGTCGCCGCCACCGATGTGCAGTACGACCGGCGCCTCTTCGTCCGCCTGCAGGAGCAGTCGCCCGACTTCGCCGGCTTCGAGGTCCTCGACGCCAGCCCCACCGGCAAGCTCGCCCAGCCGGCGCCGCTGCTGCACGCGGTCGTCGACGCCTGCCGAGCGACCGAGCGCAACCTGCTCCTGTTCGACGGGCTGGACATCATGGCCGCGCGCTGGGGCGCCGACGTCGCCGCCCGCTTCTTTGCGACCTGCTGTCCGCAGCTTCTCGAGCTGGGCTCGATCGCGTACTGGTCGATGTCCGCCAGCGACGGCCACGTCGCCATGCGCCGCACCGTCGAGGAGATCACCCAATGCGTCCTGCTGCTCGACCAGGGACGGTTGCGAGTCGCCAAGGCCGAGGGCCGGCCACCCGGGATCCAGGGCAGCGTGTTTCGGGTCACGGCGGTCGACGGCCTGCCTGCACTGACCGCTGCGCCGATGGTCGCCCGCATCGGCAACGCCCTGCGCGCGGCGCGGCTGCAGCGAAACCTCAGCCAGTCAGACCTCGCGCGGATCGCCGGCGTCTCGGCCAGCGCGATCTCCCAGGCGGAGCGCGGACAGCGCGGCCTCTCGCTCGAGACCGTGCTCGGACTTGCGACGGGCCTGAACGTCACGCTCGACGAGCTGCTGCGCGGTGAGGTCGCGACCGGGTATCGGCTCGGGCGCCGCAGACACCCGCCGCGCCACCGCACCCAAGACGACAGCAAGCCGCTGGCGCTGCTCGACGACCGCCAGGCGGGGCTGCGCGTGTACCTCGTGCGCATCCCGCGCCGCGGTTCGGCGCAACCGCACATCGCGCACAAGGGCATCGAGCTCGTCACCGTCGCCAACGGGCTCGTCCAGGTCCTGCTCGAGACGGGCCGCCCGGTGCTCACCGCCGGCGAGGCGCTCCTGCTCGACGAGACGCCGATCCAGGGGTGGCGCAACCTGGGCGCCGGCGAGGCGACGCTGTTCTGGACGTTGCGCGACCCGCGGCGCGACATGTAGCTCGCGCGGACGAGCCCAGGTAGCCTTCGCGACGTGCCCGACGAGCCGCCAGCGAGGCAACCGCAGAGCTTCTACGAGGCCGTCGGCGGCGAGCCGACGTTTCGCCGCATCGTCGCGCGCTTCTACGAGCTCGTCGCAGAGGATGAGATCCTGCGCCCGATGTATCCCGAGGAGGATCTCGGCCCGGCCGAGGAGCGCCTGCGCCTGTTCCTCATCCAGCAGTGGGGCGGCCCCGCGATGTACTCGCAGCTGCGCGGCGGCATCGGTCTGGGAGCGCGACATATGCCGTTTCGGATCGCGCGCCCGCATCGCGACGCGTGGCTGCGGGCCATGCGGGTCGCGATCGACGACGCCGGCCTGGCCCCGGCGCAGCGCGCCCAGCTATGGAATCAGCTCGAGACGATGGCGTGGAACTTCACCACACACGCGAGCCCGCGGACGTCGTAGCCGCCCGCGCGTCGACCAACGCGTCCACGAAGCGGTCGAGCAGCGTGTCGGGATGCAGCGCGGTGGGCTTCAGCGCCGCGGGCCTGCGATTGCCGAGCGCGGCGTACACACCCTCCCATTGCGCCTCGTCGAGCGCCGTCAGCACGTCGCTGGTGTCGCCATGCAGCTTCGCGTCGAGCCGCCCGAAACGTCCGAAGCCCAGCACGGCTCTGACAAGGCCGACGGGGTCGGCGGCGTGAAACGGCGCCATCACCCGGCCGAGTCCGTGGGCGAGCGCGACGCTGTCCATCCATGTTCGAGCACGTGTGATGCCGACGGCCTCGAAGCACGCCGACGGGTGCGCCGTCGCCGCGACGCGCGCGAACGCCGCCGCATGGTCGAACATCTCGTCGACCGGCAGCTGGTCGCGCGGTTGGTGCCACAGGAACGTGAGCAGCAGATCGCTGCCGCGCTCAGCCCAGCGATCACGCTGGTCGACGATCAGCGCGCCCACGACGCGCTCGAGCAGCGTGCCGGCGTAGGGCTCAGCGCCGAAGTCCGCGGTCCGCGCAACGAGCTCGTTCAGCGCCCGCATGGCACGGTCCAAGTCGGTCAGGACGAGCGCTTCCGCGTCGGCGGCGCGCCTGCCCGTCACGGCGCAGCGCCGGTCATCGGCGGCAGCGCTGTCGTTCGCTGCACGGCCGGCGAACCATCGCGCGACGAACCGCGCGTGCGCGTTCGGGAACACCGGGGCGTCCTGCTCGCCCGCGGCGATCGCTCGCCCGCGGTCGCCGGCTGCGGCGTCGCGGACGTCGCCGGCGCCGACCGGATCGGTCTGCCCGAGGATCAGCACCTGACCGGTCGGGCTCGAGATCGTCTCGACGTGCCGATCGAATCGGACCGCAAGCCCGGCCTGCTCGCGGACAGCTCGAACGAGCGCGGCCTGCCATGACCCGTCGCTGACCTCCACGTCGGCGCTGGGCAGGGCCGCGGCGCCCGGCGTGTCGTCGCGGGTGACGACCAGCAGGCCGATGTCCGCGGCCGGCCCGATCACGGGTACGAGGGCGACGACGCCCGGCGTAAGAGAACTGGACCGCGGATCGATCACGCGGCGGGTCTCACGCAGGTCCGATCAGACCGTTTGAGAATGCCGATCTGGCGCGTGGCGTGCGCGTCTATCACCACGCCCAGACTACTCCGCTTGTGTGACCGCGTGATTAATGCTTGGGGGTAAACCGCAACGTGCGAATAACGGTGATGCAGTGCACTGGCGGGCGAGAGCCCCATGGCCCTCGCCCGCCTGAGTCTGCGTGAACCTGTCTCAGCCCTCCGTCAGCTGAGGCGTCGGGTCGCTGTAATCGCCCTGCATCGTGAACTGTCCGTCGAGGTAGTTGCCGCCGGTCGCCGCGCACCCGGCCGGGGCGAAGCACATGAAGTAGCCACCGATATCGCCGGAGCCCTTCAGGTCCGCGTAACGCCCCGTGCCGCCGTTGATCGTGAAGCGGCCCGTCCAGCGCACGCTCTCTGCGGTCTCGCGCTTGAACGCGGCGCGGAAGCCGACCACGATCTGCGGCTTGTCGGCGTCCGGGACGGTGTCCTCAGCGGCGGTGTTGGGGCCACCGCCGAGCTTGCAGACCGTGAACCGGATGCTGCCGTACATCTCCCAGCGCCCCTTGAACTTGCGCACGCTGAAGCCGAACGGATGGGCGCGCATCGACGAGGGTGCGCGGCTGCCGGCCACGCGGGTCCCGTAGCTGGGCAGATCGGAGGCGATGTTGTTGACCGGCGCATTTCCGCTGCACGGAATCGAGCGGTACTTGAGGTGTGACGCCGGCGCGTAGGTGCCGTTCCAGGGGCTGACGCCGGGAAGCGTTCCGAAGCCGCCCGTGCTCGTGTGGACCATCATGACGAGGCTGAAGCTGCCCTTCACACCGGCAGCTGGAGCCGCGGCGGCGGACGTGCGCTGCGCCGGGGCCCCGGCCACGAGGGCCGCCGACCCAGCGAGTGCTGCGAGCGCCCCCACTCCGGCGACGCGTCGGATCATTCGATTCATGTGCAACGTTCCTTTCGATTGGGCCAAATGCGTCGGCGAAGGTACCCGGCCGGCTGACCACGCAATCCCGTGCGGCGGGCGGCGGGGACGTACCGCTTCGAGCGGCGTAAGTGCGTTTGTCCTGTAGTACCGTTCCCGCGATGTTCGGAGAACCGATGCGTTTCCCCATCCCGCGCCGCGCTGGTCGGCTGCGCGGCCTCGTCGCGCTCGCCGCCGTGGCGGTCGCGCTCCCCGCCGCGCCGGCGATCGCCGCCAACCAGCAGGTGCTGGTGACCGACAACGCCTTCGCGCCCCCGGGGGTCGCGGTCGCGCCGGGCGAGTCCGTGACCTGGACGTATCCCAGCGGCGGCGAGATCCACAACGTGTCCTTCGAGGATCTGGGGCCGACGACGCCCCCGATGGGCTCGCCGATCCCCGCGCCATGGACGACGATGCGGACGTTCCCTGCGGCGGGGGAGTTTCGCTACTTCTGTCAGGAGCACGGCGGACCGGGCGGGCAGGGCATGAGCGGGGTCGTCCACGTCAATGCCGGCGCCACGATTCCCGGGACCGCGCCGACGGCGTCGTTCACCGCGTCGTCCGCTCTGATCACCGTCGGCCAGGCGGTGTCGCTGAACGCGGCGGCCAGCAGCGAGCCGGATGCCGGTGACGCGATCGTGCGGTACGAGTGGGATCTCGACGGCGATGGATCGTTCGAGACCGACCGCGGTGGACAGCCGACGACGTCCTCGACGTACGCGACGCCGGGCACGCGCAACATCGGCCTGCGGGTGACCGACAGGCAGGGGCACACGAACGTCACGAGGCGTGCGGTGACCGTCACCAACGTGCCGGTCGCCTCGTTCACCGTCACGCCTGCGGCCGCCCAGACCGGCCAGGTCGTGAGCTTCGACGCGTCGGCGTCCACCGACCCCGACGGCACGATCGCGAAGTACGAGTGGGACCTCGATGGCAACGACGACTACGAGACCGACACCGCCACGACGGCGACGACGTCGCGGACATACGCGAGTCCGGAGTCGCTGATCGTCCGGCTACGCGTCACGGACAACCTCGGCGTGACGGCGATCACCACCCGCACCCTGCAGGTCAGCGCGCCACCGCCCCCGCCACCGCCACCGCCACCGCCGCCGCCGCCGCCGCCGCCGCCGGGGGCACTCCCGCCGCCGCCGCCGCCCCCGGGCGGACCGGCGGCTGACGCGACCGCGCCGAGCCTGTCGGCGCTCGCGATCCGCCCGGCGTCGTTGAAGGCCAGGCCCCGTGGATCGAGCATCGCGACGTCGGGCGGCGCGCTCGTGAGGTACCGCCTCTCCGAAGCCGCGAGGACGACGTTCACGGTTCAGCGCGTCGAGAAGGGCCGCCGGAGGGGCTCGACGTGTCAGAAGCCGGGGCCGTCGAACCGGTCCGGCGCGCCGTGTACGCGGTATGTCGCGATCCGCGGCAGCTTCACGCACGCGGGTACGAGCGCGAAGCTCAACGCGGTGCGCTTCAGCGGCCGCATCGGCGGGCGCAGGCTGGCGCCCGGCCGCTACCGCATGCGAGCGGTGGCCAAGGACGCCGCGGGCAACGCCTCGACCGCCAGGACGGCGACCTTCCGCATTCGGTAGGCGGTCAGCGCCAGATCGAGAAGCGCGCGGTCCGCGACTCTCCCGCGGTCGTGATCCGCAGCGTGGCGGGCACGCGCCGCCGACCGGCCAGCAGCCGCCGGAGCTTCGCTCTGCCCCGCGCCGACAGGGTGAGCGTCACCCGCACCCGGCCGCGGACCAGCGGCGTGCGGCGCGCCTCGCCCAGCAACAGGCCGCGTACGCGAAGCTGCGCGCGCAGCGGCGCCCGCGCGCCCGGCACGCCGCTCTCGAAGCGCACGCCGCGCCGCAGGACGTGGCGCAGACGCTTGCGCGACAGGATCCGGATTGCGCGCGAGAGCCGTGGCGCGCCGGCTGCCGCGGGGCCGGCGCCGGCCGGCGGGACGGTCGGCGCGGCGCCGTCGCCGGCCAGGGGTGGTGAGCCGCCACCCGAGGGTGGTTGCGCCGGCGGCGCCGCCGGGCGGACGGTCTCGAACTGGGTCATCATCGCCTGGTCCTCGTGCTCGAGCACGTGACAGTGCAGGACGAACGTGCCGGCGTGGTCGGAGAACTTGATGTCGATGACGATCTCCTCGCCGGGAGCGAGGTACCACGATTCCTTGACGCGCTCGTGGGCCGGCGGCGGCTGGCCGTTGCGGCTGACGAGCTTCTGGTCGCCGAGGTGGACGTGGGCGACGTGGGCGAGCGTCGTCGGGTTGCGGAAGATCCAGCGCTCGGTCGTTCCGAGCACGGGCTGGGCGTCGACCCGCGCGGGGTCGAAGCGCCTGCCGTTGATCGTCCACTCGCCGCCTGCGCGATCGAGGTCCCAGACGCGCGTCGTGACCGGCTCGTCGGTGGCGAACACCGGCCGCAGCGCGGCCGGCACCTCGGCGCTGTCGTCGACGAGATCCTGCGTGACGCGAAACTGCATGACCTCGGCGTCGCGGTCGCCGGGGCCGAACGCCGCGTCCCCGTTCTGCAGCACGATGTCCTCACCGAGGCGGCCGGAGAAGTCGATCACGACGTCGGCGCGCTCCGCCGGGCCGAGCCGGATGCTCGTCCGTGAGACCGGTGCCGGCAGCAGCCCGCTGTCGGTGCCGATCTGCGTCATCGCCTGTCCGTTGCTGAGCTGGAAGCTGTAGTCGCGCCGGTTGGACACGTTGTAGAGCCGGAAGCGGTAGCGCCGGTCGCCGACCTCGAGGAACGGCTGCGGGACGCCGTTGACGAGGATCACGTCGCCGAACGTGCCGCCCGAGACGAACGTGTACGGGATCTGGTTGCCGGCGTCGAACTCACGGTCGGTCACCATCAGCGGCACGTCGTAGTCGCCCTTGGGCAGGTTCAGCGAGGCCTCGAGCGGGTCGTCGTAGATGAACGCGCCCATCAGGCCCATCCAGACGTTACGGCCGGTGACCATGTCGCGGTGGTCGTGGTACCACTGCGGCGCGGCCCGCTCCGGTGCGCCGTCGTCGGTCCCAGGATAGTTGTACGTGCGGCTCGCGCCGGGAGCGATGAGGTACTTGCTCGGGTGGCCGTCGTCCTGCTCGGGCGCCTGCGTGCCGTGGTGGTGCACCGACAGGCTGCCCGCGCTCGCCGGGAGGTTGTTCGTGAACGTGACGTTCGTCGGCGCCCCCGCCGGCCGGCGGATGATCGGCCCCGGGAAGCTGCCGTCGTACGTCCACATCGTCGTCGGGCTGCCGGGCAGGATCTGCTGCTGGGTCTCGGCGATGTCGATGTCGATGTCCTGAGCGGTCAGGACGGGGGGGATGGCGAGCGGCGTCGCGAACTTCGGATAGTCGGGGCTGACCGCCCCGCTGACCGGAGCGATCGCCGCCGCACCGGCCGCCACGACGACCGGGACCGCGAGCGCCAGCAGCCTGCGGCGCCGCACGTGCAGGACCGGCTGCGCTCGCGGCGCCCGCAGGAGCGCGAGCAGCGCCAGCGAGACCACGAACACGATCGGGAAGACGAGCAGTGCGTCGCCCGCGCCGTGCAGCAGGATGCTCGCCAGACCGTCGGCATCCTGTGCGGTCGGGCCCGTCGAGCTGCCGGCGGACGGCGCCGCGTGCGCGACGTTGGTCGCGTCGGCGCGGTGCAGCGTGGCGTGCGCGGCGGCCCCCGGGACGAGCAGGGCGACCAGGGCGGTCGTGGTGCGCGCCGCAGCCCGCGTGAGATCCGAGCCGGGGCGCCGCGCGGAGGGCAGCCCCCAGATGACGGCGGCCAGTGCCAGCGGCAGGAGCAGCAGCCCGTCGCGGGCCATGTGCGCGCCGTCGGCGTGGACCGCGGTCTGCGACGCGAGCCTGTGGAGGATCTCCAGCGTGGCGAGCGCGGCCGCTGCGAGCACGCCGGCGGACCCGCAGATCGCGGCCTCCAGTCGCCAGCTGTGCGTCATGTCGCGCTCCACGGCCGCTGCTCCTCCTCTGCGCGCGAGTCCTCGGCCTGCGCGCTCAGCCCTTGTATAGGATCGCTGCATCTACCGGCGCCGGTTCTCATGAGTCTCGCGACGGGCGCCTGACGGCGCGCGGGCACGTGATGCGCAATCCGCGAGTCCTGTTCGCCGCCGGCGTGGTCCTCGCCGCCGGCGGCGCCGGCGTCCTGGCGCTGTCGCTCGGCGACGGCTCCGGCGGCGGCGACGACGACGTCGACCGCCCGCCGCGCGTCGTTCGCGCGCAGCTCACGCTCGAGCGCTTCATGGCGCCCGGCGCCGCACTTCCAGAACTGCTCGTCTCGCTGTCCGTGCCGCGCCTGAACACGACGGACGTGACGGGCGGCGCGCGAACCGTCACGCTGCGCTGCCTGGACGCGAGCGGAGCGATCGCGCTCACACGGCCGGCCGAGTGGCCCCTGCTCGAGGAGGCCGGCTTCCCGCCGCACATCCATCAGCCGGCCAACCGGCGCTTGCTCGACAGCATCCGCACGTGCCGCCTCACCGGCCCGGGCATCGACTTCGATGGGCGGGTGACGGGCGCGGCACCCGCAGCGCCGTAAGCCGCCTGCGCGCGAGTGACGACGCTGGTCGACCGGTTCAGCACGCATGCGGCGCCGCCGAGCCGGCGTGCAGCGGCCGCCCTTGCGGGCGGCCGCTGCGCCGGACGTCACTACCTCCTGCTCCTCCTCGTCAGCGCGGCCCGAGGACCTGGAAGGAGCGCATCTCGCCGCGCATGCGCGCCGCCAGATAGCCCGTGAACAGCGTGTAGGAGTGCACCGTCCCGGTGCGTCGCTCGATCTCGCCTCGGATCGTCTGCGAGAGCTGCTGGTTCAGTGACCAGCGCCCGCCGCCGATCCGCGCGGTGAACTGCCGTGTCCGCGTGGCACCGTCGACGACGTACTCCAACTGCACGCGCACGACGCCGCGCGCACGATCGCTGATCGTGCCCGCCGCGCGCAGGCGCCCGTTCGCGCTCAGCGTCGGACGGCGCAGGCGCAGCTCGGCGCGCTGCGACGCGGCACGCAGACGGACCGTCTGCGGACGCGTGTCGGCGTCACCGCGGTAGGTGATCGTCAGGATCCCCGTTCCGAGGTCGGCCTGCGCCTTGGGGATCCGCTTGCGAAAGCGGATCCGCCCATCGCGGCTGTTGATCGCAGCCGTGAACCGGTAGCGCTGCCCCGCCGCGTGCAACTGCACGTCGACGCGACCGGACGCCAGGCTCGTGATCGGTGCCAGGACGTCGAGCACACGCGCGCTGCGACTGATCGTCGCCCGCGCCAACGACAGCTTCGCCGTCAGCTTCGTCGCATCCGTCGGCGGCGTACCAGCCGGCGGCGGCGCAGGAGCAGGCGGCGCAACCGGCGGTGGTGCCGGCGGCGGCGTGGCTTCCACCACGACGATCCGGTCGATCGCGCTGAGATCGGCTGCGGCAGCCGTCGCCGAAGCCGTCTGCGAGACCGTGCCCGGCGACAGCACCATGTTGCCGGTCGAACGCCCGACGGCGAAGCCGAGCAGTGCCGCATCCATCGGCCTGGCGCCGCTGGCGGCGTAGACGATGTTGCCCGGCAGCCCGCGCATCACGGACTCCGCGACGACGGCCTTCGACGTCGCGTACTGGTCGGCTCCGCCGAGGCGCTTGGGCGAGGGCAGCGTCGCCATGAGAGCGCTGCTGACCTGGCCCGTGCCGCCGATCACCAGCGTCTTGTCGATGTTCAGCGCGGCCAGCGCCGCGGTCGTCGCCGCCGGCGCGGCTGCGCCGCCGCCGACGTAGAGGACCGGCAGACGCCGGGCCGCCGCCAGCGCGGATGCCGCGACCGCGTCCGGACCAGCCGGATTGGCGATCACCGCGGCATCGAACGCCGGGACGGCGCCGGTGACCTCCGCGGGCGAGCGGCGGTCGAAGCGGGTCGCGATCGCCGCGGCCGTGCCGGCATCGCCGGCCCCCGACACGCGAACGATGTTGCCCGGTGCGACGTCGGCGCTCGCCAGATCGGCCTCGACCTGCGCCGACAGCTGCCCGGTGTCTCCGATCACGTAGGCCCCGGCCGGGCGCAGGCGCGAGACCTCGGCGCGAACGCTGGCCGGCAGACCGCCGGCCGGTGACAGGAGCACGGGACCGAGGTCCGCACGCGCCAGCACTCCGCCTGCGAGCGCACCCGCGACGTCGTTCTCGTTGACGATGACGACCTTCGTCGCGCTGCGCGTGGCGAACGTGCTCGCCAGGACGGCCTCGCCGCCGCCCTCGTAGGTCCGCTGCGACAGCGCGACCGACAGCGAGACGGGGTCAGGCCGGTCGATCTTCGTCTGCGGCGCGGTCGCGGGCTCGCCGCGGCGCACCTTCGTCAGGTAGATGTCGAGGTTGTCGGTGTCGACGTTGCCCTCGCGTCCGTCCATCCAGCCGACGAGCAACTCGTCGCTGGACAGCGAGACCGCCCGCGGGCCGAAGCCCCAGCCGACCCCGAAGCGGTAGTCGTACCCGATGTCGTTGTTGTGCGACACGTCGCTGATGCGGCGCTCGGTGAACGTGTTGCCGGCGTTCGTCGAGTACGCGTAGTACGTGTCGCCGAGGCGCGCGTCGTCACATGCGATGTGCGTGTGGACGCAGTTGCGGTCCCCGGGGCCCTGGTACCAGTGGCGGCGGTCCTCCCAGACGACGTCGACGCGACCGTTGGGCGCGACCGACACGCTCGGATGACGCGTCTGGACGGTCTGGCTGCCTGGGCGCGAGGTGTTGTCGTTGACGAGCCTCGGTCGCGACCAGGTCGCGCCGTTGTCGCGCGAGCGCTGGAGGTAGACGTGCGAGTCGGCGTTGATGAAGTGGTCGGCGCCCTGGTAGCCGCCGGCCGGCGTCGTGGGGCCGGGGGGTCCCTGGCCGTAGACGATGTAGAGGTTGCCGCTCTGCCTGTCGACGGCCATCCGCGGGAACGTCGAACCGGCCGACAGCGCCACGGTCGTGTGCGAGTTGCCGGCGAGGCCGCCCGCGGTCACGTCGGTGACGGTCACCGGTGCACCCCACGTCGCTCCGCCGTTCGTCGAGCGGGCGACCTGGACGCTACCCGCCGTGCCGAGCGTGCGCCATGCGACGGTGACCGACCCGTCGGGGCTGACCACCGGCTCGGACGCACCGTCAGGACCGGCGGTGGCGACGCCCGGCGCGCTCACCTGCACGCGCGCGGAGAACGTCTGCCCGCCGTCGTTGGACACGGCCGCGTGGATCGCCGAGCAGGTCGCGGCGCACGGCGGGACCGTGTTGCCGGTCCCGACGGTGTCGCGTCCCACGACGTAGATGCGGTCCGCTCCGCCGGTCCCCGCGCCGGGGTCCACGGCGAGCGAGGGAAGCTCGTAGTACGGCCCCGTCGCCGTCGTCGTTCCGGCCGCGGTCGAAGGACCGCCCGGGATCGCCTCGGTGGCGGTGGCGTACGTCACGCCGCCGTCCGTCGACTTGTAGACGATCAGGCTTGAGCCGGCTTCACCGAACGCGGCCGTGCGCGGCGTTATCGACGTCGCGTACACGGTGTTCCCCGTGCCGAACGCGACCGTCTGGAACATGCTCTCGCCGAGGTGGTTGCTGATCCGGCAGGACTTCAGGAACGGCGCGCCGATCCCCGGGGCGGGGGGCGTCAGCACGAACCCGTTGGACCATGTGACGCCGCCGTCGAAGCTCGCGGTGCCCTCGCACTCCTCGGTGAGGTAGTTGGCGTACGTCGCGACGACGTGCTTCGGATTGGCGGGGTTGACCGCGAGCGCGATCTGGTCGTTGCCGCGGAACGGGTTCGCACTGGCCGTCAGGCGCCAGTTCTTGTCGGCCCGGACGTCGGCAAGCGCCACAGGCATCGCGCTCGAGAGCGCGATGCCTGCGGCGATGATGGCAAGGCTGAACCGGCGCGCGCCGCGCGCCGTGCGTGAAGGGGTTCTCATGGGGCCTGTTAGACGCTCAGCTGCGCCGCGCCCGCGGGGCGGCTCCTGCGGCTCAGCAGCTTCCAGCCGCTCGCCAGCATCCCGAGCGAGAGCGTGGCCGCCAGCATGATCGCCAGCACGTTGCCGGAGCCGCCGGTTGCCGGTGCGGCCGATGCCGCGGGGCCCGACGGCGTCGAGGAGCCCCACGGGGCGCCGACGACCTGCGAGCTGCTCGCGCTGCCCTGGACGCGCAGCGTCGTGCGGCCGGGCGTGCCCGACTTCGGCGTGCCGTTGGCGTTCGTCTGCGTCGCGAGGACGACGTACCAGCCGGGGCTCAGCGACGCCGGCAGCACGAACGTCTGGCTGATGCGGCCGCCGGTCTGCGCGCCGGTCGTCTCGAGGACCTGCCCGTCGCGGGTCTTCAGCCGGATCGACACGGCGCTGGCGCCTGCGGCGGTGCTCCAGTTCTTGCCGGTGGCCGTGATCGTCTGACCAGGCGCGGCGACCTTCGTATCCAGCGTGAGCGTCGCCAGGACGCCGCAGGCCCATGCCACCGATGCAACTGCAAGGGGCAACGCGGCCCCGAATACGAAAATGAGTCCCAGCTTGCGCCTCATCAGATCTCCTCCATGTGAACGACCGTGTGTGTCAGCAGCCAAACCAACGCAGTCCATGCCGCGCACGATGTGCGGGACGGGTCTGTGTTCCCGGTACTGTATGCGGGAGTACCATAGCTGACTTATGCGAGCTCTTGCTAGTCCCCATCGAACGTTCCGGGCAGCGACGGTGCTGTCGTCTGCGCTCTTCGTGCTCCTCGTGCTGTTCTGCACCAGCGCCGAGGCGGGCGCCGCTGAACTCGGCGCCGTCGCCGAGATCCGCGCCGGCGAGGCGCCCGCGCCGATCACCTCGGGCGGGTTCGCAGTCCAGGTCTCAGAGGCGACGTCGAGCTACGCCGTTCCCCCCGGCTACGGCACGATCACCGCGTGGAGCCACAGCGCCGGTGGGACCCCCGGCATCCTGTCGTTCAAGGTCTACCGGCCGACCGGAGGGCTGCGCGAGTTCACGGTCGTCGCCACCGACAACCGCACCGTCGCGGCCGGCGCGGTGCAGACCTTCCCGGTGCAGATCGCGGTGCAGCCCGGCGACCGCATCGGCCTGTCCTCCGAGGACGTCGAGCTTGCCTACGAGACCTTCCTGCCCGCCGACCGGATCGGCTTCTTCGGCGCGGAGCTCATGCCCGACGTGCCGCGGATGACCGACGGCGAGCCCTTCGAGCAGTTCAAGCTCGACGTCGCGGCGACGCTCGCGCCCCTCCCGCGACCGACGACCCCGGGATCGCCGGCGTCGCCGGCACCCGCTGCGACCTCGTATGCCCTGCCGGCGCCGATCCTGCGACGGCTGACGCTCGCCCCGCGCGCGTTCGCGGCGGCGCGCACCGGCGGGAGCGCGAGCACGGTCAAGCGGCGCGGGTCGGGTACGAAGCTCAGCTACGCCGTCGACATCGCCGCGAGCGTGCGCTTCACGGTGCAGCGCGTCCGCTCGGGTCGTCGGAAGGGGAGGGGCCAGGCAGCTCGCTGCGTGGCGCCGACGAAGCTCAATCGCCGCGCGGCGCGCTGCACGCGCTACGTGCCCGTCAAGGGCAGCTTCTCGCGGACGGCCCGCGCGGGCGCCAACAGCTTCACCTTCACCGGTCGGGTCGGCGGCCGCCGGCTCGCGCGCGGCGCCTACCGCTTGATGGCGACGCCGAGCGCCGACGGCCTCGCGGGCAACACGCTGAGCCGGACGTTCCGGATCAGGCGTTAGCGCGCCGCTGCCGCGCTCGCATCGCGAGCACGGCGAGCGCACCCGCGAGCGCCGCCATGACCGCAGCAGCGATGACCCGGCCGCGACCCGGCTCGCCCGGGTCGGGGCGCGCGCCGGCACCGGCGGGCGGCTGTCCCACGGCGAGCGCCGCCGCCGCCTGCACGAGCCCGGCGCCGTACTCGCGGTCCCGGCCGCGGGCGCTGAGATCGCGCGCCCCCCCCACGCAGCGCTGCGGCGACCTGCGCCGGGCCCTGCGCTCGCCCGGAGCCGACGAGCAGCGCGGCGACTGCGGAGACCTGGGCGGCGCCGCCGACATCGACGCCGTGAAGCAGAAGCAGAACGCGCCACGTCCCCCTTTGAGCGCCTGTGACTGCACGCCGTCGGCGGGTCCGTAGCCCTCGTCGCCGTTCACTACGGGGTCGCGCGCCGGTACGCCGACGCCAGCAGCACGCCGAGCGCGGCGAGCAGCAGCGCGATCGCGGCGTAGCGCAGCCCAGCGCGAGCGCGGTCCGACAGCCCTCCCGACCGTTGCACGGCGGCCTCGGCGAACGCGATGTCCTGCTTGTTGGAGGCGATCGTCCCGGCACGGGTGTCCGTCCAGGCGGCGAGCGCCGCCGTGGCGTCGGACACCAGGCCGATCCGGCTGCCGACGTCCGGCAGCCCGCGCTCGCTGCCGGCGCCGATGCGTGAGTCGAAGCTGCGGTCGGTCATGGTGGCATGCGCAGCGAACGTGCGGCCGGCATCGGTCGAGGATTGCACCGATACGTGGTTGCGGTGGTCGCGCGGGTCGGCACGGCGGTCGTAGTAGGCGACGTCGACACGCCCGTCCGGCGCGACGGCGAGCTTGGGCAGGTACTGCGTGCTCTTGTCGTCGCCGGGCGTGTCGTTGACGCGGACCGGGCCGCGCCAGTCACGCTCGCCGCGGTCCAGCGACCACAGCTGGACGTCGGGCGAGCCGTCGCGCGCGTCCTCGAAGGCGACGTAGATCCGGCCGCTGCGGGGGTCGACGGCGAGCGACGGGAACGGCGGCAGGAAGGCGATGAACCTGCGCGTCGGGATGATCCGGTCGTCGACGAGCGACTCCTGCCACGTCACGCCGCCGTCGGTCGAGCGGCCGAGCACGAGCGAGAACGTCCCACCGTAGGGCGGGCCGCCGGTCGAGTCGTGGCCGCCCTCGTAGTCGAGCCGATCGCCGCCGACATCGAGATAGAGGACGTACAGCTCGCCGTCTGGGCCGACCGCCGCCGACGGCGCCAGGACGCGCTGGCGCAGCCGGTCGCTGGCGCGGACCGGCCGGCTGAAGCTGCGCCCGCCGTCGTCCGAGCGGGCGACGACGATGCGGTTGTCGCTGCCCGCGAAGAGGTAGAGCCCGATCTCCTCGGGCTGCAGCCATGTCATGTAGACGCGGCGCGGCCGCTGCGGGTCGGTCGTCACGCGCGCCTGGAAGGCCTGCCGACCGGCGACGCGCCGCGGCGTGGTGAGCGTGCGTCCGCCGTCGGTCGACCGCGTCAGCCAGAGGGCGTTGGGCTCGTTGGTCGTCCCGCGCAGGGTCACGAAGGAGACGTACAGCGTGCCGTCTGCCGCGAACGTGGCGTCGGGCGCGAAGCACTTGTCCTCCTCGCCGCGCGGGATCGGGATCGGCGTGTTGAACCACTGCTCGCCGCGGTCCTGTGAGACGTGCAGGCCACACGTGTAGCCGGGAGTGTCGACACGGTTGACGATGGCGAGGCTGTCGGGCCGGCGCGGGTTCTGCGTCAGCGTGGGCGAGTTGTTCGCGCTGATGTCGCCCACGTCGCGCGAGCCCGCGTTGACCGGCGTCACGCGGTCCGGTGCGACCGGGCGCGGATCGCCGTCGAACGCCGTCGATGCCACGAGCGCGACCGTCGCCGCCACGGCCAGCACCGCGGCGTCGATGATGCGCTGGCGCGTGGGCTGGCGCCGCCTCACGGCTCGGGAATCGACCGCACGACGAACCAGCAGGCCAGCCCGACGATCGGCAGCGCGGCGATCGAATGCCAGATGGCCGCCTCCCAGGTCACCGCCGCATCGGCTGCGTCCTGCACGAGCGGCAGGTGCGTGGCGAGCACCCAGACGCCCGCGAGGAAGCACACGCCGGCGGCGAGCAGCGCGAAGCGCTCGCCGGCGAGTGCGCGCCGCTGGGCGAGCCGGTGCAGGCACAGCCCGGCGCCGACGACGATCACCCCGGGGATGACGTGGTCGACGACCTCGACGCGGGCCGGGACGTTGACGACGAGGCCCAGCAACTCGCCGAGGTAGGGCACGATCGCCGTCCACGCGCCGATCGCCGCGAGCAGCACCGCGCGCTGGGCTTCCTGCGGGTGCGAGGCGAGGGCCACGGACGGGTCAGAGCTCATCGTGGCCGGTGACTAGCGGGTCCGGACGCGCACCGTCAGCGACCGTCGCCCGAGCTTGCCGGAGACGTTGTCGCGCGCGCTGACGACATAGAAGTATGTCGTCCGCGGCCGCAGCCCGGTCACCGTGAGCGAGAGCTTGGCGCCGACCGCCGTCGAGACGAAGCGGCACGATCCCCTGCACAGTGCCGGCGCGCGCGCGAGGATGCGGCGCCGCGGGCTGACGGACTGGCGCACGAGATAGGCCCTGGCCGCCGGCGCCCTGCTGCCGGCGCTGCCGGGTGCATTGAACGTGAGCACGACCTTCGTTCTCGAGATCGCCCGTGCGCGCAGGCCCGTGACGCGCCCCGGTGTGCGGACGAAACGCGCCAGGCAGAGCCTGCGCGCACGGGTGCGCAACGTCTTCGGCCTGCGCCTCGCCGTCCGCAGGCATGCCCGCAGCCCGCGCGCCCGCGCGTTCTCGAGCGCCTGCGGGTCGGCGGCTGGGGCGGCCGGGGCTGGGGCGGCGGGCAGCGGGGCGGGCGGTGGCGCGGGTGGCGGCGCAGCCGCGCCGGCCGGCGGGGCGGGGATCGCCGCCGCGGGGCACCCCGCGCCGCCCGCGCCGACGTCGACCGGTCCGGCCGCGGCCGGCGTTTCGGTGTCGCCGATCGAGGTCTCGCTGCAGTAGCCGAGCCGACCGCTGGCTCCGTAGCCCCAGCAGCGCACGCTGGCGTCGTCGAGCGTGGCGCACGTGTGCAGCGTCCCGGTCGCGATCGCGACGGCGCTGCGCCCAGGTCCGAGATCGACCGGTCCGGCCGCGCCCGGCGTCTCGTCGTCGCCGACGGTGTTCTGGTTGCCGTAGCCGAGCTGGCCGAAGCTGCCGCCACCCCAGCAGCGCACGCTGCCATCGTCGAGAATCGCGCAGCTGTGCTGGCGTCCTGCGGCGACGGCGCGCGCCGTGCGGCCGCTGCCGAGGTCGACCGGTCCGACCGATGCGGGCGTCTCGTTGTCACCGATCGAGGTGGGCACCGCCTGGCCGAGTTGGTGGTTGGCGCCGAATCCCCAGCAGCGCACCTTCGCGTCGTCGAGCACGGCGCACGTATGCAGGCTGCCGGCGCTGATCGCGGTCGCCGTGCGACCGTTGCCGAGGTCGACGGGCCCGACCGATGCGGGAGACTCGTTGTCGCCGATGCTGTCGGCGCTGGCGTAGCCGAGCTGGCCGTGTGCGCCGAAGCCCCAGCAGCGCACCGCGGCGGAGTCGAGCAGGACGCACGTGTGGCTCTCGCCGGCGGTGATCGCGGTCGCGGTCGCACCGGCGCCGATGTCGACCGGGGCGAGCGACCCCGGGGTTTCGTCGTCGCCGACGTCGAGGTTGTTGCCGTAGCCGAGTTGCCCGGCGGCCCCGTAGCCCCAGCAGCGTACGGTGCCGTTGTCGAGCACCGCGCAGGTGTGCGAGTCGCCGGCGCTGATCGCCGTGGCTGTGCGGCCGGTGCCGAGGTCGACGGGCGCGATCGAGCCCGGGCTCTCGTCGTCGCCGATGTCGGCCGTGTTGCCGTAGCCGAGCCGGCCGTCGCCGCCGAACCCCCAGCAACGTACGGTGCCGTTGTCCAGCAGCGCGCAGCTGTGGCCCTCTCCGGCGCTGATCGCCACGGCGCTGCGACCGCTGCCAAGGTCCACCGGCGCCTGCGACCCGGGGACCTCGTCGTCACCGATCGCCAGCGCCGAGCCATAGCCCAGCCGCCCGTTGCCGCCGAAGCCCCAGCAGCGCAGCGCAGCGGCGGTCACGGCGCAGCTGTGATTGTTCGCGGCGGTGATCTGCGCCGCCGCCGGCGACGCCGGCTGTGACGACTGGTCCGCGCGTGCGCCGACGGGCAACGCGATCGCAAGCGCGGTGAGGAGCGCGAGACTCCATGGCAGGAGCCTCATCGGCGACGGATGGCTCCGCGAGTCTCGTCCGGTGGCCCGCACGCCGTAAATGTACTGTGCACATAGCGATCGTGCGACGGTCGCCGCACGCCGCGTGCCCAGCTGATCGCTACGGCGTTCGCGCCTCGAGCCGCGCAACGAGGTCGCGCACGGCGGTGATCGCCGGCGCGTCGGGGGCATGATCGATCGGCGCGATGCCCATGCGCTCGGCCGCCGCCACGTCCTCGTCGGCGGGAATCGCCGCGAACACCGGCTCGCCGACGAGCCGCTCGACGTGCTCGACGTCGCGCTGGCTGCGGACCCGGTTTGCGACGAAGACGATCGCCTCGTGGGACGTCCGCAGGCGCGCCAGGCGTGCGACGCGGCGCGCGGTCAGCGCCGACTGCACGGAGGGTTGCACGACGACGAGGTACGTCTGCGCGTACGGCGCCCAGTCGCGGGCGATCTGGTGCGGGCCCGCCGGAAGGTCGCCGATCAGCGTCCAGTCGCGGAACTCGGGCGCGTCGACGATGCCATGGACGACCTCCCAGAAGGCCTTGCTCGAACCGGTGATCGGGCCCGACCCGTCGCTGCCGGTCTTGCCGCGCTGCAGCAGTTGCACGCCGTCGGGCGCGGCGGTCGCAAACCGCTGCGCGGCGCGGGTGGCGTCGATTCCATCGCACCAGCCCCACTGGCCCTTGTCGTCCGGTGCGGCCGCCGCGTGCAGCGGTGGCACCTCGGCGTCCGGACCGCTGCCGAGGCTGAACGACATGCCGGGCAGCAGGTCGGAGTCCAGCACCAGCACGGGGATGCCGCGACGGGCGACGAGCCGCGCCATCGTGCCGGCGATCGTCGACTTTCCGGCTCCTCCCTTGCCGACGACGGCGACGCGTATGGCGCGACTGGAACGGTCCATCGAGCGCGCGGCTCGCCGCGTGCTCAGGCAGCGACCGGTGCGCCGCTGAGGCGCTCGGCGAGCCTGATCAGTGCGGCCACACCGGGGGCGTCGGCGTCCAGGTCGATCGGCGCCGTCCCCTCGCGGTCGGCCTCGGCGATCACCGGATCCTCCGGGATGACGACGACCTCGACGTCGCCGAGCGCCTCACGGATCAACTCGACGTCGGCGTCACCGCCGACGCGGTTGGCGAGCACGATGACCTCGGCGACGTCGCCGGCCAGCGCGATCGCGCGGCGCGCGACGTCGAGCGATTTCGCGGTCGGGTTGGCGACGACGAGGACGATGTCCGCGTCGCCGGGCTTGAGCCCTTCGACGGTCCCGAGCCCGGCCTCGAGGTCGCAGATCACGGTGCGCTCACCGTGCTCGAGCTCGCGAACGAGCTTGGCGGGATTCACGCCGCAGCACATGCAGCCGGGATCGATGATCTCCAGCCGCGACGCGACGACGAGACGGACGCCGTCGGGTGCATCGGCGCCGAAGCGCTGCACGATGGCCTCGACGGTCGTCGCGTGCTCGGCCTCGCCGGCGGCGACCGCCTGGCGCGCGGAGATCAGCGACTCGGTCTGGTCGGCGCCGACGCCGAGCGACACGCCGAGCATCGGGTTCAGGTCGGCGTCGAGCGCCAGGACCGGCTGGCCGGTGCGGGCGATCGCCCGCGCGATCGTTCCGGAGACCGTCGTCTTGCCGACGCCCCCCTTGCCTGCGACTGCGATCTTCATCGTGCGTTCACGACGGTGACATTAGCGCCACTGTGTGTCCGGCGCCAGTACCGGGTTTCCTGGCGCCGGACGGTCTTCGAGCGCGGCTCCGGCGGTTGCGGTCCGACCGATGGGCGTCGCTAGTCGTCCGCCGCGCGCGGGAACAGTGCGATCAGGACGTCGGATGACTGGACCATGAGCATCGGTCCCTTCTCCGTCGCCTCCCACATGGCGGTGCGAAAGCCCTCGCTGGGGATCGTGAAGGCGCCGAAGGTCCGATCGTCGGTGCCGACATACCAGACGAAATCCGTCTCCCCCGCGGACGAGTCGTCCTTCGGCTCGGCCTTCTGCAGGGCGCCGCTGAACATCGCGATCAGCGGTGAGCCGGGCCGCGCCGAGCGCACGGTCACCGTCCAGTACTCGCGCAGCCGCGCCTGCAGCGCGGCGACGACGGCATCGTGGTCAAGGCTGGTGCTCACCCATCCTCCCCTGTCGAAACGGCGCCGCGTCCTCCGCTCGCCGGCGGACGTACCGTACCCCTCGCGCGCGCCAGTCGCTCAGGAGGCGCGACGCTCCCGCACGCGGTCCACGAACCGCGCCTGGTCCCAGAACGCGATCAGCAGCGGCACGAACACGATGAAGTTGTACGTGTAGTGCAGGTAGGGACGGTCCAGCGGCGTGCCGACCAGCCCGTAGTGGCCCAGGATCCCGGACGCCCCGCCCGACAGGTAGAGGGTGTGCTCGAAGACGTACATCCAGAAGAGGTACAGGTGCTCGACCTCATGCATGCCGGCCGCCACGAAGGCCACCCACAGCCACACGTTGCGCCCGCGGAAGATGACCGCCATCAGGCCGAGGCTCAGCCAGAGGGCGGTGTCGGCGACGAAGTGCACGGTCTCGAAGTCCAACTGGCCGATGACGCCGTGCGACTCCTCGGCCACGCCGCCGGTGAGTGCCAGTTGCGTGATCTGCGTCGAGTGCTCGACCATGTGCAGGCACTGGAGGATCACCATCAGGCCGAAGGCCGCGTAGACCGGGTCGTAGGCGAGCTTGTAGGCCGACTCGACCGCGACGACCGGCGCCCACGGGGCCAGCAACGCCAGCCAGATGGCCCACAGCGGCGCGCCCAGCCCGATCGTGACCGGCAGCGTGGACAGCGACAGCGCCACTGCCGCTCGCGCCCACTTGACGGGCACGCGCTCGAGCATCAGGGAACGGGGGATGCGCGGCAGCCTGATATGCGTGGGTGTCTCGACGCGGCCGCGGTACACGCCCTCGCTGAGCGCCCGCGCGCGCAGCGTCGCACGCACGATCACGACGCTGAAGAGGATCACGACGGTGGCCCCGACGACCGCCGCGAGCCAGTGCCGGGTGGCCTCCTCGCGCGTCAGCTTGGGGCCGAGCACGGGCACGTAGAGCGCCATGTAGGCGAGCGCCACGGCGACGACCTCGGTGATCGCCGCGACGCCCATCAGGCGCTTGTCGAACACGAGCCCGCGCTTGGGCTGGGCGTAGCGTCCGGCGTCGGTGGCGCTTGCGCTCATGGCCTTCTGACCTCGCTGCCTACGGTGATGCCCTGAGCGGTGCGGCGCTGAAGGCGATGAGCACGGTCGGACACCAGATCACGATGCTGCGCACCTCGCCGGCATCCACGTCGGCGGGCAGCATCTGGTTGTAGCTGCCCAGCGTCGACCGGATCACACCCACATCCCGGTACTTCGCCTCGCGGGCCTCGAACGTCGACTTCACGTCGCGTTCCCGGCTCAGCCAGACCTTCAGCCCGGGGCTGGCCGAGGTGTAGAAGTCCTCGAAGCGCAGCGCGAGGCGCCCGTTCGGCAGCCGGTGCAGGGTGACGGTGCCCTCGCCGTGCTTCTGGACCGGATGAAAGCGCCCGCGAAGGAGCCGCGACGCGTCGTCCATGCCGTCCAGCGGTGGCTCCTGCAGGGCGGTGTCGATCTGTTGCTTGACGCGCACCCGCCAGTCGCCGGTGGCGCTGACCTGCAGCCGGCCGTCGCCCCTCCCGACCGAGCTCTCGACGCCGACGTCGGGGCAGTCGCTCGTCGCCAGGGTGCGGGCATCCTGCATCGCGCGCCCGGCGGCCAGCTGGAACGTGCCCGACGTGCAACTCCAGTCGGCGCGCCACTGGATCGCGCGCGGGGCGATCTTGAACGATCGCTCCGCCGACCCGTTGCCGGCGAAGCTCGCGACCTGCTCCCAGCGTGGCTGCGCGTGGCGCTCGACGGGCGCCTTCCCGCCGCGCGAGATCGGCGTGAAGGCCGACTCCTCGTCGCTCGGGTCGTCGCGATCTCCCATCGCCATCACCACGCCGATGCCTGCGGGGAGCGCGATGACGAGGAACGCCAGCGGAAGTGCCAGGGTGCGGAGCGCGGCTTTCATCGACCGTCGGGATTCTCGCTGGTGAGCTGGTCCTCGCGCGCCACCAGGCGCGCCTACGTCGCGCGGCGTCGTTGGGTGATGGCGCCGACGAGCGCTGCGCTGCCGAGCAGGATCAGCACGATGCCGCCGATGCGTAGCAGCGTTTGGACGCTGCTGGACAGCCGCGGTGGGTCGTTGAAGGCGACGACGCTG
>JBBSLI010000053.1:0-28616 GCA_038255395.1 Solirubrobacterales bacterium | reverse complement strand
GGAAACCCCGGGCGCCGATCACCGCCTGGCGGCGTCCTCGGACGCTCGATGTGGCAGAGCCACACCTTCGGTCCTGCGTCCTTGCCAGGCGGCGCCGGCATCCCGGGTTTTCCAGCGACCTGTTACGAGACGGGCCACTAGGTCTTTGGCGGCGAGAGTCCGAGCTTCGTGCCGGTGTGCGGCTCAGGCGGACCGCTGCAGGTGCACCTCGCCCGCGTCGAGCGCGGTGCGCGTCGCGTCGGCCAGCTCGACCAGCAACCGACCCGAATCGTCGACGCCGCGCGCGATCCCGGCCCCGTGCGCCCAGCGCACCTCGCGTCCGGTGAGCGCGTCGCGGGCACGGTAGTCGGCGAGCAGCTGCGCCGTCGGCTGCGCGAGGCGCCGCTCGAGCGCCCGCAGCAGGCTGTCGAGCGTCGCTTCGATCTGCGCCGGCTCGAGGCCGAGCGTCGCCGCGCGATCGCGCAGCTCGGGCGGGAGATCGTCCCGACGGACCGCGACGTTGAGCCCGATCCCGAGCACGGCCCAGCCCTCCTGCACGCGGCCCTCGCCGAGCACGCCGGCGAGCTTGCGCCCGTCGAGCAGCACGTCGTTGGGCCACTTGATCGTCGCCTGCGCGCCGGCGATGTCGGCGACCGCGACCGCGCCGGCGATCGGCAGCAGCGCCGGCCAGTCGCGCAGCACGAGCGACATCAGCAGCGCGCGTCCCGGCGGCGCGCTCCAGCTGCGGCCCTGGCGGCCGCGCCCGGCGCGCTGCTCGCCGGCGGTCACGAGCGTGCCGTGCGGCGCGCCGGCGAGCGCGAGCGCCCGCGCCCGGTCGCTCGTCGAGTCGGTGCTGCGATGGTGCACCCGCGGAGCGCCGAGTCGGGGGCTCACGGCGCGGGCGCGATCAGGATCTCGTCGTCGGCACGCAGGCCGAGCAGCTGCAGTGCCGAGCCGCGGTTGACGGCCAGCGAGAGGACGCGGTAGCCGTCCTCGTAGAGCAGCAGCTCGCCGGGCGCGACATCGGCGAAGGTCGTCGCGAACAGCGCGGGCCGGCCGTTGATCGTGACCGCGCGGCCCAGCCGCAGCCCGCTGCCGGCGAGGTCGTCGTGCTCGGCGTCGAGCACGACGTTGCCGTAGCGGTCTGCCTGCAGCACATGCGCGACCAGCCCGACCTCGGTCGTACGGGCGCGCGGCAGCTCGAGCTGCACGAGCTCGGCGGGGTCCAGCGGCTCGCCCGCGTCGGCGAGCAGCGTCCCGGCGGCGAGGCGGGCGGCAACGGGCGCGAACACGTCGCGGCCGTGGAACGAGGCCGAGAGCGGCTCCAGGCGCAGCGGCGAGCAGCCGATCTCGACCGCCTCCACGACGCCGCCGAAGCGCGTCGCGGCGAGCGACAGCAGGCCGTTGTCGGGACCGACGAGCACCCGCTCCTCGCCGGCGCAGCGCAGCGCCACGGCGCGGCGCTCGGCGCCGACCTCGGGATCGACGACCGCGAGGTGCACGCCGGCGGGCATGTAGGGCAGCGCCCGCGCCAGCACGAGCGCGCCCGCGCGCACGTCATGGCGCTCGATCCCGTGCGTGACGTCGATGACCCGCGCCCGTGGGGCGATCCGCGCGATGACGCCGTGGCAGACGCCGACGAAGTCGTCGTCGAGCCCGTAGTCGCTGAGGAACGTCACGACCGCCATCTGCGCGTCGAGTGTATGTGGCGCGGTGCGGGTGGCCGCGAGCCATGCGCCACGGAACACACGCCCGGACTCCCGCGGTCTTCGAGGTCGTCAGGCGACATCGATACCGCGGGCTGAGCCCGCGCGGTCTCAGGCTCAGAACTGCTGGCCCGGCGCGACGTCCGCCAGCAGCGCCGCGACGAGCCCGTCGGGCGTGTGCTCCTGCGCCTCGACATCGGGCTCGAGGCCGTGCTCGCGCAGGGCGTCGCTCGTGATCGGCCCGATCGACACGATCCTCTGGCCATCGGTCCCCACCCGCCCGGCGCCCGCGGCCTCGACGTAGAAGCGCACCGACGAGGCCGACGTGAACGTCACGTAGTCGGCGCCCAGGGCGTCCGCGCGGGCGCCGTCGGCGAGCGGCTCGGCGACGGTCCGGTACAGGGGCAGGATCTCGACCTCCGCGCCGCGCTCGCGCAGCGCGTCGGGCAGCACGTCGCGCGCCACCTGCGCCCGGGCGATCAGCGCGCGCCGGACCTCGCGACCGGCGAGCGCCTCGACGAGCGACTCGGCGACCGCGCGCGGCGGCACGATGTCGGCCGCGATCCCGCCGGCGCGCAGCGCGTCGGTGGTTCCCGGCCCGATCGCGGCGATCGCGGGCCCGGCCAGCGCGCGGGCGTCGCGGGCGATCTCGAGCAGGCGGCGCGCGCCGTTGGGGCTCGTCACGCAGAGCACGTCGAAGCCGGCGAGGTCGGGCAGCGTCGCGTCCAGCGGCTCGATCGCGATCGCGGGCGCCTCGACGACGCGCGCGCCCAGTGCGCGCAGGCGTCCTGCCAGCGCGCTGGCCTGCGCCCGCGCGCGGGTGACGACGACGCTGCGCCCGGCCAGCGGCCCCGAGTGCAACCAGGCGAGTTCGTCGTGCAGGCCGGCGACGGCGCCGACGACGGTGATCGCCGGCGCGCGCACGCCCGCCGCGCGCGCGGTCGCGGCGATGTCGCCGAGCGTCCCGCTGACCGTCCGCTGGTCGGCGAACGTGCCGCGCTCGACGATCGCCACCGGCTCGCTCGGCGGACGGCCCCCGGCCACGAGCTGCGCGGCGATCCGGTCGAGCCTGCGCACGCCCATGTAGAAGACGAGCGTGCCCGGGAAGGCGGCGAGCGCGGGCCAGTCGACCTGCGTCTCGTCCTTGCCGGGGTCCTCGTGGCCGGTGACGAACGCGACCGCCGCCGCCATCCCGCGCTGCGTGACCGGGATCCCGGCGTACGCCGATGCCGCGACGCCCGCGGTGACGCCCGGTACGACGGTGAAGTCGATGCCGGCGCCCCGCAGCAGCTGCGCCTCCTCGCCGCCGCGGCCGAAGACGAACGGGTCGCCGCCCTTCAGGCGCACGACCTCGCGGCCGGCGCGCCCGTGCTCGAGCAGCAGGTCGTTCGTCGCCTCCTGCGGAACCTGTGCGCCGCCGCCGACCTTGCCGACGTCGATCTGCAGGGCGTCCTCGCGTGCGCCGGCGAGCGCCCCGTCGGGGATCAGACGGTCATAGAGGATCACGTCGGCGCGCGCGATCAGCTCGAGCGCGCGCGCCGTCATCAGGCCCGCGTCGCCCGGGCCGGCGCCGACGAGATGAACGGTCATGTGGTTGCCAGCTCCTCGGCGCGCGCCAGCAGCTCGCCGCCGCCCGCGGCCAGCAGGCGCTCGGCGGCCAGCGCGCCGGCCTCGTCGGGCGTGGCGGCCGGCACCGTCTCGTCGCGCAGCCACGACGATCCGTCGGGCAGGCCGGCGAACGTGCGCAGCACGATCCCGTCCGCGCCGACCGTCGCGTAGGCGCCCAGCGGGGTGTTGCAGCTCGCCTCCAGGCGCGTGACGAGCGCGCGCTCGGCGCACAGCGCGTCCCACGTCAGCGCGTCGGTGATCGCGCGCACGGCGGCGGCGGCGTGCGCGTCGCCGGCGCGTCCCTCGAGCACGAGCGTGCCCTGTCCTGGCGCCGGCACGAGCTCGCTCAGCACGCAGCCGATCGCGTCGCCGCGCCCGAGCCGGACCAGGCCCGCGGCCGCGAGGACGAGCGCGTCGACCGCGCCGGACTCGAGCGTGCGCAGGCGCGTGTCGACGTTGCCGCGCACGACGACGATCTCGAGGTCCTCGCGCAGCGCGAGCAGCTGCGCGGCGCGGCGCAGCGACGCCGTGCCGACGCGCGCCCCGCGCGCCAGCTGCGACAGCGACGCGGCGCCGACGAGCGCGTCGAACGGGTCGCCGCGCGGCGGCGTGCCGACGAGCTCCAGGCCCTCGGGCAGCACGCTCGGGACGTCCTTGGCGCTGTGTACCGCAAGGTCGATCTCGCCGGCGAGCAGGGCCAGCTCGAGCTCCTTGACCCAGCGCTCCTTGTCGTTGACGGCTGCGCCCCTGTCGCCCTTCGTCGTGATCGTCACGAGCTCGGCATCCGCTCCGAGCAGCGCGGCGACCGTGCCGGCCTGGGCCAGCGCAAGTGCACTGCCGCGCGTGCCGATCCGCATGTTCAGGCTCCTACGAGGACGACGCGCGGCGCGGCAGCGAGCGCACGTTGTCGCGCTCGACGTCCGTCGTCTCGGCCACGTCGGGCGCGTCCGGCGCGCCCTCCAGGCCGAACAGCTCGCGCATGATCTGCAGGCGCCCGTGCGCGTGGTGCTCGCCCATCGTGCGCAGCCGCAGCGTCGGCTCGTGCAGCAGGCGGTTCATCACCGCGCGCGCGATCGCCTCGGCGCGCGCGATGTCGCGCTCGGAGGCGTGCTCCCAGCGCCTGGCGTTCTCGGCCAGCACCTGCTCGACGATCGCGTCGCCGTGCTCGCGCAGCGCGCGGATCGTCGGCTGCACCGCGAGCGTGCCGAGCCACTCGGCGAAGCGGCCGATCTCCTCCTCGACGATCGCCTCGGCGCGCAGCGCCTCGGCCTCGCGGACCATCACGGTGTGGGCGACGCGCGCCTGCAGGTCGTCCATGTCGAAGAGTGTCACGCCCGCCAGGTCGGCGCAGGCGGGATCGATGTCGCGCGGGACCGCGATGTCGACGACCAGCAGCGGCCGCCCCGCGCGTGCGCGCATGACGAGCTCGAGCTCCTCGACGCCGACGATCGGGTGCGGGGAGGCGGTCGAGGCGACGACGACGTCGGCGCGCTCGAGCTGCTCGGGCAGGTCGTCGAGCGCGACGACGTGGCCGCCGAAGCGGTCGGCCAGCGAGCGCGCGCGGTCGGCGTGGCGATTGGCGACGAAGATCGTCGAGACGCCCGCGTCGGCGAGCGCGCGGGCGGTCAGCTCGCTCGTGGCGCCGGCGCCGACGATGACGACGCGCGGATCGGGGTTGCCGTCGAGCACGTCGCGGGCCAGCTCGACGGCGGTCGAGGAGATCGACGCGCGACCCTGGCCGATCAGCGTCTCCGAGCGGGCGCGCTTGCCGGTCTGCAGCGCGGCGGTGAAGAGGCGGTTCGTCAGCGGCCCGGTCGTGCCGGCGGCGAGCGCGATCTCGTAGGCGCGCTTGACCTGGCCCTGGATCTCGGCCTCGCCGACGATCATCGACTCCAGGCCCGCGCAGACGCGGAAAAGCTGGCGCGCGGCATCGCAGTTGCGCGGCGAGTAGATCCGCTCGGCGAGCTCGGTCGGGCGCACGTGGGCGCGCTCGGCGAGGATCCCCAGGACGGCGCTCTCGGCGCGGACGGCGTCGCCGACGACGAGCGTCAGCTCGGTCCGGTTGCAGGTCGAGATGACGACGGCCTCGTGCACGTCGGGGTGCACGACGACGTCCTGCAGGAAGCCGGTGACGGCGCTCTGCGTCAGCGCCAGGCGCTCGCGCATCTCGACGGACGCCGTCTTGTGCGAGATCCCGAGGGTGATGAGCTCCGCCGTCACGCCACCGTCTCCTTCGTACGCTGCTCGGACGCCGACCCGTCCTGCTTGCGCTCGACGAGCTCGGCGAGCTCGACGACCTCGCGCTCGATCCTGCTCAGCTTGGACGCCATGATCCATACGTAGACCAAGAGCAGCCCGACGAACACCAGATACGCCGCGGCGACGTATTTCCCGGCTTCGTCGAGCGGAAGTGCCGGCATCTCAGAGCTGGGGCGCCGCGCTGCGGCCGGTCAGGGAGAGCTCGTCGTCGTCGCCGGCGAGCCGGCGTCGCAGGGCGCGCAGGCGGAACGTCGCGTGCTTGGAGGCCATCTCGTACTTGACGAGCGTGATGAACAGCAGGCTCATGCCGAGCAGCGCCATCAGCAGCGTCAGCGTCACCTTCTCGGGTGCGGTCGTGACCGTCGAGCCCGTCGGCGGGTGCGTGAAGCTCTCCGCCATCCGCACGGCGGCGAAGTTCAGCGGCACGAAGGCGCCGGCGACGATCGCGAAGACCGACGCGTAGCGGCTCTGCTTCTCCTTGTCCTCGATCGAGAAGCGCAGCGGCCAATACGTCGCGTAGAGCAGGAAGACGATCAGGAACGAGACGAGCATCGGCTCGTCCCAGACCCACCAGTGCCCCCACGAGGCACGCGCCCAGATCGAGCCGGTGATCAGCACGCCGACGGCGAGGATCACGGAGATGTGGATCGTCACGTAGGAGCGCATGTCCCACTTGGAATCGTTGCTGCGCAGGTGCATCAGGCCGAAGATGGCGCCCGCGACGAAGCCGGCCAGCGCGACGATCGCCATCGGCACGTGCACGTAGAAGATCTTCTGCACGAAGCCCTGGTCGGCGTCCAGCGGCGCGTAGAAGAAGACGAGCGCGAACGCGGCCGTCAGCACGAGGGGGGTGGCGAGTGAGAGGGCGCGCAGGCCCTTGCCGTACAGGATGGTCAGTCCTCCAGGAGGAAATCGAAGACCGCGAACGCGATCAGCGCGAACAGAAGATCATAGATGGCGAGGATTGCCAGCCAGTTACCGGGCAGCGCTCCCGCGCCGCCGTCGGAGAGCAGCGGCGTCGCGCAGCGCGCGGCGGCCAGCAGGACCGGCACGAGCAGCGGCAGCGCGATCAGCGGCACGATCAGGTCGCGTGCCCGGGTCTGGATCGCCAGGCCTGCGACGAGCGTCCCGATGACCGCGATCCCCGCGTTCGTGAGCACGAGGACGAGCAGCAGCGCCGGCAGCGCCTGCGTCAGCGGCGGGCCGAGCAGCAGCAGCGCGAACGCCGGCACGGCGACGATCTCGACGGCGCAGAGGAAGGCGAACAGCGCCAGCGCCTTGGCCACGAGCATCGCGGTGCGGTCGACCGGCGCGAGCAGGAAGCCGTCGAAGCCGCCCTGCTCGTACTCGGCGACGAACAGCCGGTTGATGCCGAGGATCGCGGCGAACAGCAGCGTCACGAGCAGCACGCCCGCTGCGAGGTCGCCGCTGACGCGGTCGCGATCGAGGCCGAAGTGGAAGATGACGTACGTCGCGATGCTGAACAGCACCATCGCGGGGACCGACTCGCGCGTGCGCCACTCGAGCGTGAGCTCCTTGGACAGCAGCGCCGCGACCGTCGACCTCATCGGTAGAGCTCGGCGATCTGCGCCGGCGTGACCTGCGCCGCGGGCGCGAGCAGCGCGACGCGCCCGCCCTTCAGGCCCAGCGCGACGTCGGCCCCCTGCAGCCCGCCGGCCGGGTCGTGGCTCGTGACGACGCGGGTCGCCCCGCTCGCCGGGCCGATCAGCGGCGCCACCTGCGCGGTCGCGGCGGGGTCGAGGTTGGCGAGCGGCTCGTCGAGCAGCAGCAGCTCGGGCTCGTGCAGCACCGCGCGCGCTATCGCGAGGCGCTGGATCATCCCGCGTGAGAGCTCGGCGACGGGATCGCCGCAGCGCGCGGTCATGCCGACGGCGTCGAGCACCTCGTCGACGCGCCGCGCCGCGACGCGGTGCAGGCGGGCGTGGAAGGTCAGGTTCTCGCGCCCGCTCAGCTCGCGGTACAGCAGTGCGTCGTGGCCCAGGAAGCCGATCCGCCCGCGCACGGCGTAGCCGTCGGCGGGCAGCTCGTGGCCGAGCACGCAGACCTCGCCGGCATGCGGGCGCAGCAGCGTGGCGAGCATCCGCAGCAGCGTCGTCTTGCCGGCGCCGTTGGGTCCGAAGACGACGAGCGTGCGCCCGGGCTCGAGCTCGAGCGTGACGTCGCGCAGCGCGGCGCGCTCGCCATAGCGGCGCCCGGCGCCGCGCAGGACGAGGGCGGGAGCGGTCTGCGGCACGGATCGGACGCTACTTCAGGCCGCGTCATCCGCAGTCGCTGTCGTCCGGGCAGCTGTCCTCGCGCAGCGCGGAGAGGAACGTCACGAGCGCGTCGAGGTGGTCGGCGGGCAGCTCGTCGTAGGCGGGCATCGCGACCTGCGGGTCGACGAGGACCCGCCGGATCTCGGCCGGCGAGCGGCGCTCGCCGATGCCGGTGAGGTTCGATCCTGGGTCGTCGCTGCCCGTTGTGCCGATGCGATGGCAGGCCAGGCAGCCGCTGAGGCGCGCGATGTCGCGCCCGGCGACGAAGCGCGCGCGCTCGGCCGGCGCCAGCGAGACCGGCGCCGGACCATCGATCGCCTGCGGTGGCACGCGCGGACGTGCGACCGTCGCAGTCTGCGGCTCGCCGGGGACGGCGTCTGACTCCGATCGCGTCTCGTCGTCGCTGCCGCAGGCGCCGAGCGCCAGCCCGGATGCGGCGACGAGTCCCACGAGCGAAGTCCGCTTCACGCCGCCGGTTGTATCAGCGCGTCGAGCGCGCGAGCGCGGCGGCCGCGAGGCACAGCGCGCCGACGAGCGACATCGCGGTCGGCAGGCTCGTCGCCTCGGAGACCAGGCCGATCAGCGCCGGCCCGGCGATGAACGCGCCGTAGCCGCTCGTCGCGACGGCGGCGAGCGCGGGCGCCGCGGGACCGTCCATGTCGCCGGCGGCGCTGAGCGCGAGCGGGAACAGGCCCGCGAGTCCGGCGCCCATCAGCGCGAAGCCCGCGATCCCGATCGGCGCGCTGGCGGTGGCGAGCGCCAGCGCGAGGCCGGCGAAGGCGAGCAGCCCGCCGGCGCGCACGACCGCGACGCGCCCGAAGCGACCGGCGAGCGGGTCGGAGGCGAGCCGCCCGAAGCCCATCGTCAGCGAGAACGCGGCGAGGCCGAGCGCGGCCAGCGAGGGTCCGGCCTCGGTCTCGCGATCGAGCAGGATCGCGCTCCAGTCGCTGACCGAGCCCTCGGCCAGCAGCGCGCAGAACGCGAGCGCGCCGAGCCCCACGAGCGCCCGCGACGGGCGCGCGAACAGCGGCCCCTCCGAGCTCGCGTCGGTCGTCGCCGGCAGCAGGCCGCGGCGCGCCGCGAGGACGACGAGCGCGAGCGCCACCCCCGCGATCGCGAAATGCGCGCCCGGCGAGAGGCCCACGCCGGCGGCGACGCTGCCCGCGCCCGCGCCGGCCATCGCGCCGAACGAGAAGGCGGCGTGAAAGGAGGCGAAGATCGGGCGCTCCGTGCGCTGGTCGAGCGCGATCCCCTGGGCGTTCATGCTCACGTCCATGGCGCTCGAGCCGATCGCGATCAGGACGAACGCCGCCGCGAAGAGCACGAGCGTCGAGGCGAGGCCGACGAGCGGCAGCCCCAGCGTGTAGACGAGGCCGCCGACGACCACCACCGGCCTGCTGCCGATCCGCACGGCGAGCGCGCCCGCGAGCGGCTGCGCCGCCATGAGCGCGATCGCGCCGATCAGCAGGACGATCCCCAGGCCGCCGTCGCTGAGGTCGTGCTGGCGCTGCAGGTCGGGCAGCCGCGAGGCGAAGCTCGCGAACGCCGCGCCGTTGGCGGCGAAGACCGCCGTGATGGCCGCGCGCGGGTTCAGCGCGGCCCTACGCCGACGTGTGCGTCTGCTGCGCCGCGGCGATGAGGTCGAGCACGGCCTGCTCGTCACCCGCGCGTAGCAGCGCGACCGGGTCGGGATCGCCGTTGACGATCGACTCGAAGAACGCCTTGCGGTCCTGGTAGGTCGGCAGCGTCCCCTTCGCCCAGCCGCGCGCGTCGTTGAGCATGATCGCCAGCCGCGCGTACTCCTCGCCGAAGAGCTCCGAGACCTCCCGCTTCATGCGCTTGGCGAGCGCGGGCGAGGCGCCCGCTGTCGAGATCGCGATCGCCAGCGGCCCGGTGCGGACGATCGCCGGCAGGATGAAGTTGCACAGCGGCGGCACGTCGACGATGTTGACGAGCATCGCGCGCTGCTCGGCGTCGTCGAAGACGCGGATGTTGATGTCCGTGTCGTCGGTGCAGGCGATAACCATGAACGTGCCCTCGAGGTCGCTCGGCCCGGCGTACTCGCGCTGCTCCCAGGCGATCGAGCCCTCGGCGGCGAGCGCGCGCAGCCCGTCGTTGGCCGCGGGCGCGATCAGCGATACGGTCGCGTCGCAGGCGAGCAGGCCCTCGACCTTCTCGAGTCCGATCTCGCCGCCGCCGACGACGAGGCACCTGCGGCCCGACAGCTTCAGGCACGCGATGTAGAACGGGGTGTCGAGCATCCCCTGGACGCAGGACTGGTCGCAGATGCCCTTGCGCAGCTGGCAGACGCAGTCCTTCCCGGCATAGGCCTGTGCTGGCATCCGTCACAGGGTAATGGCCCGTATTGGGTGGCAGGAGCCCGGATATGGTTGACTCCACAACCATCTAGGCTCCCGGGGCGTTGCAGATGGACTCCTACTTCGACGACAACTCGATGCTGCGCCGCGTGCACCGCGAGTTCGCGGTCGCGCTCTCGGGCCCGCGGGCGCTGCTCATGCAGGCTGCGCACCCGGTCGCGTTCGAGGGCTTCTTCGCCCACACGGGCGCGCTCGACGAGCCCTACGAGCGCCTCGCGCGGACCGCGGAGGTGATGAACACGATCGCGTTCGGCTCGCGCGCAGAGGCCGACCGCGCGACGCGGCGGGTGCGCGCGATGCACGCGCGCGTGCGCGGCGAGCTGGAGCGCCCCGCCGGCCGCTTCCCCGCCGGCACGCCGTTCGCCGCCGACGATCCCGAGCTGCTGCTGTGGGTGCTGGCGACGCTCGTCGACTCGGCGCTCGTCTTCTACGACAGGTACGTCGCCTCGCTGTCGCAGGCCGAGCGCGACGCCTACTGGCAGGACTACCGCGTCATCGGCGGGCTGTTCGGCCTGCGCGACGACGAGATGCCCGTCGACATCCGCGACTTCGACGCCTACATGCACGACATGCTCACCGGCCCGGACCTGTTCGTGACGTCTGCCGCGCGCGAGCTCGCGCTGCAGATCGTCATGCGCCCGCCGGTCGGCCTCGCCAAGCGCCCGGTGCTCGAGCTCGTGAACTTCATCACCGTCGGGCTGCTGCCCGTCGGCCTGCGGCGCCAGTTCGGCCTGTCCTGGGACCCGCTGCGCGCGCTCATGCTGCGCGGCGGGGCGGAGTACGCCAAGCGCCTGCTCGTGCCGCTGGCGCCGGGGCGGCTGCGCTTCGTCTCGAGCGCGCGGGCGAACTAGCGAATCGCGTTTGCGACACGGCTCCCGGCGGAGCGCACGGTCTGAGCCGTGGTGGCGCATTTGTGCTCGATGCCGACAGAAACGCGCCACCACTCCAGCGGGGGCCGGCGCCGGCGAGCTGTTGTGGCGAGTTTCTGCTCTATGCCAGCAGAAAAACGCCACCACAACGGCGTGCCGCATGCAGATGTGACGGACCGCCATGCGCGCACCAGCGTTCCGTCATACCTGCACGTCCAACGACCACGGGTGCGCCGGGTGCGCCGATCACCCCGCGCTGCCCGAGATCGGAGCCTACGCGCGCCAGACCGTGTCGCCGAGCGCCTGCAGCTTCAGCGTGACGCCGTCGCGCGCGGCGGTCTCGCCGCGGCGGCGCCAGTAGTCGCGCACCGCCTGCGAGGGCTCCTCGTCGTACATGAGCGCGATCACGACCGGGCGGCCGTCGAGGGTCGGGTACGTCGCGACCATCTGACCCTCCAGCGCATAGCGCAGGTACACGCCGAGCTTGCGCTTGAGCCGCCCGCGCTCGGAACCGTCCTTGGACCATGTACCGGTCTGGATGATCGACAGCAGCGCGCTGCCGTCGGCGTCTTCGGCGATGACGTCGATCTCGTCGGGGGCGTCGAGTCCGGGCATCTGGGCAGCGTACGACCCCGCCACGGCGGCTGCACGATCGCGCGCGCGCCATTCACGCCATCAACACCTCCAGCCGGCCGGTCAGCGCGACCGCGACGACGGCCGCGGCGAGCGCGGCGCCGAGCAGCCGCTCGCGTGCGCACGAGCCCGACAGGACGGGCAGCGCCGCCCCCAGCACGAGCCCGACGCCGTCCGTGACCGCGCCGCCGAGCAGCGCCGGGATGCTGTCGGCGACGAGGACGCCGGCGAGCGGCAGGGTCGCGAGCACGCGCATCACGCCGCGCTCGCGCGCCCACCACCACCCGGCAAGGCCGAAGACCGCGCCGCCGGACGCGCCGAGCACGAACCAGCGCAGCGGTGAGCCGGCGACGGCGGCGAGCTCGAGACCCGGCTCGAGCACGGCGATCCACGCGTAGTAGGCGAGGTTCGCGGCCGTCAGCGCGAGCGCTCCGGCGAGCGCCGCTCGCCCGGCTGCCGCGCCCCGCGCCCGCGCCACGATCGCGGCCGCGAACGCCAGCGCGAGCCAGGTCGAGTTCGAGCTGACGCCCAGCGAGAGCCCGCCCGCCGTCGCCTCGATCCGGCTCAGGACGCCCAGCAACGCGCCGGCGACGAGGGCGATCCGCGTCATCCGGCGCGAGGCTACGGGCGCGCCGTGGCCGTCCTGTCAGGAAGTCATGGGGATCCTGTGGCGAGTGAACCGGCAGCGCCGGCAGCCCGCAGCAACCTGCATGGCTGCGCCTGAGACCCGCTTCGTCGCGATCGAGAACGTGCTGCACGCCGTGCTCGTGCGCCATGGCATCACGGCGCTGCGAGTGACCGTCGGCCTGGTCTTCGTCGGGTTCGGCCTGTTGAAGTTCTTCCCCGGTGTCAGCCCGGCGGAGAGCCTGGCGATCGCGACGGTCGACCGGTTGACGTTCGGGCTCGTTCCCGGCGCCGTCGGCCTCATCGCGATCGCGATCCTGGAGTGCTTCATCGGGATCTGCCTGCTCGCCGACCGCTGGATGCGATTGGCGGTCTGGCTGCTGGCCGCCCAGCTCGTCGGTGTCCTCGCCCCGCTCGTGCTGCTGACGGGGCGCCTGTTCAGCGGCCCGCACCACGCTCCGACGCTCGAGGGCCAGTACGTGCTCAAGGACGTCATCCTGGTCGCGGCCGGGATGGTGATCGCCGCGGGCACCTTCCGCGGCGGGCGCCTCGTCCGCGACGAGCAGGGGTCAGCCTAGGTCCAGCGGGCTCGCGTTGCATCAGCGCCGCCGCAGGGCTCGCAGCGACCGCCCCGCCACCCGCGCCAGCGGCAGCGCGCCGTCGCGCCAGCCGCGCTCGCGGTCGGCATCGCGCGCCGAGCGCAGCCGCGCGAGCGCCCGCCACGCGGCCACCAGCGACGCGTCGTAGGGCTGCCACCACGGCATCCGGCCGGCGGGCGGGTCCCAGGTGACGAGCTTCGGCTCGACCATCGCCCGCAGCGCGACGGTCCCGCGCGCGCGGCCGATCCCGCTGCCGTGCACGGCGCCCCACGGAAGCTGCGGCTCGGTGCGCGCGACGACGTGGTCGTTCATCCACACCATCCCGGCACGGATCTCGCGCGCGACGCGTGCGCCCTTGTACTGGTCGGCCGTCCAGACCGACGCGCCGAGGCCGCTGGTCCCGGCGTTGCAGCGCGCGATCCCGTCCTGCTCGGAGGCGACCGCCTCGATCGCCAGCCAGGGACCGGGCGCGTCCTCGTGCAGCAGCCGCGCGTCGTGCGGCACGCCGGTCAGGACGGCGGGTGCGAAGTACGCGCCCCTGCGGCCGGCGACCGTCCGCGGTCCGCCGCAGTGCAGCGTCGCGCCGGCCGCGACCGCCGCGTCGATGAGCTCGACGAGGCGCTCCACGCGGTCGGGCGCCAGCAGCGGCCCGATCTCCGTCCGCGGATCGCCGGGATCGCCGACGCGCAGCTCGCGCGCGCGCACCACGACGCCTGCCAGGAAGCGCTCGAGGCGCTGCTCGAGCACGTAGGCCCGGGCGACGGAGCCACCGGACTGGCCGGCGTTCGCGAACGCGCCCCAGAGCGCCCCCGCGACCGCGCGCGGCACGTTGCAGTCGGCGAGGACGAGCATCGGGTCCTTGCCGCCGACCTCGATCGTCGCGCGCTTCAGTTCGCGCGCGCAGGCCTCGCCGACGTCGCGGCCTGCCTGCGAGGAGCCGGTGAAGCGCACATGCGCGATGTCGGGCGCGGAGACGAGCGCGCGCGCCGTCTCGGGCCCGCCGTGCACCATCTGCAACAGGCCCTCGGGCAATCCGGCGCGAATGAACGCGCGCGCGATCCGCTCGCCCGCCAGCGCCGCCAGCGGGGAGGGGTGCAGCACGACGCCGTTGCCGCCCATCAGCGCGATCGCGATGTCACCGAGCGGCGTGGAGAACGGCTCGGCGCCGGGCGTCAGCACGGCGACGACGCCGAGCGGCTCGAACGTGAGCCGCGCACGCTTGGCCGGCTGCAGCGTGCGCGACAGGCCGACGCGCTCGGGTCCGAGGATGCGCGGCCCGTGCTCGGCGAGCCAGAGCAGCGTCTCGACGGCGGGCAGCAGCTCCATCGTCTGTGCCTCGGCGACCGGCCGCCCCTGCTCGTTGACGATCACGCGGGCGATGTCGTCCCACTCGTCGATGATCGCCTGCGCCGCGCGCGACAGGTAGCGCGCCCGATCTGCGTAGCGCAGCTGGGCCCACAGCTGCTGGACCTCCGCCGCGTCGGCGACGGCCGCAGGGACGTCGGCCGGAGCGGTCGCGGCGACGCTGCCCAGCGTTGTGCCGTCGATCGGGCTCACGCAGGCGATCAGGGGAGCGTCCGACGCGTTCACCGCCATCGGGGCGATTGTGTCACTCCCGCCCGCGGGCGCGCCGGATCTGCGCCAGTCGCTCGCGCAGCGCGTGTTCCATCTCGTCGGGCTCGTAGAAGCGCACGCCGGCGACCGCGTCCGGCGCGACCTCCTGTGGACCGAGGTGGCCGGGGTGGTCGTGCGGGCTGTCGTAGCCGACCGCCTGCGAGCGGATCTGCGGCGGCGGTGCGGCCGCGCCGAACTGGCGCACGTGGTGCATCGCGGCGCCGATCGACTTCGTCGCGGCCTTGGACTTCGGCGCGAGCGCGAGGTAGATCGTCGCCTGCGACAGCGCATGGATCGCCTCGGGCATCCCGACATGCTCGACCGCCGCCGCCGCGGCCGTCGCGACGACGAGCGCCTGCGGGTCGGCGTTGCCGATGTCCTCCGACGCGAGGATCACCATCCGGCGCACGAGGAAGCGCGCGTCCTCGCCGCCTTCGAGCATGACCGCGAGGTAGTAGAGCGCCGCGTCGGGATCGGACGCGCGCGTGGCCTTGATCCAGGCCGAGATGTAGTCGTAGTGCTGGTCGCCGGCGCGGTCGAAGCGCAGCGCCTTGCGCTGCAGCGCCTGCTCGGCGCCCTCCTGGGAAACCGTTCCCGCCGACCCACCGCCGGTGCCGGCGGCCGCCGCCGTCTCGCAGGCCAGCTCCAGCGCCGCCAGCGCCGTGCGCGCGTCGCCGCCCGCGCGCGCGGCGAGGAACTCGAGCACCTCGTCGGGCACCTCCGCCGCGCCGCACTCGCCGCGCTCGATCGCGCGCCGCAGCAGGCGCTCGATGTCCTGCGCGCGCAGCTCCTGCAGCTCGTAGACCTGCGTCCGGCTCAGCAGCGCGGAGTTGACCTCGAAGTACGGGTTCTCGGTCGTCGCCCCGATGAGCGTGACGAGGCCCTCCTCGACGGCCGGCAGCAGCGCGTCCTGCTGGGCCTTGTTGAAGCGGTGGATCTCGTCGAGGAAGAACACGGTCGGCTCGCCGCTCGCCTTGCGCCGGTGCGCGGCGCGGTCGATCACGCCGCGCACCTCGGCGCGGCCGGCCTGCACGGCGCTGAGCTCCTCGAACGCCGCCCGCGCCGAGCCCGCGACGATCCGTGCGAGCGTCGTCTTGCCGCTGCCCGGGGGCCCGTAGAGCACCATCGAATGCGGCCGTCCGTCGGCGATCGCGCGGCGCAGCGTCGTCGGCGCGGCGGGCGTGCCGAGCAGGTGCTCCTGGCCGGCGAGCTCGTCGAGCGAGCGCGGGCGCATGCGGACGGCCAGCGGCGCGTCGGCGGGCGGCACCGGCGTGGCGGTCACCGGGACGCTCCCGTCACCCATGTCGAAGAGCTGATCGGACATCCGTCAAGTATCGCGCCGAGCTGCGACACCGCCGCCCCGACCGCGGTTACTCTCGCAGCGGATGAATCGCGGACGTCTGCTGACAGGCTGGGTCGTCGCCGCCCTGCTGGCGCTCGGCCTGAGCTCCTGCTCGAGTGCCGACAGGGCCGCCAAGGGCGATCCGGTCCACGGCAAGGAGCTGTTCGCCGCGGAGGGCTGTGACGGGTGCCACACGTTCAAGGCCGCCGGCTCGAAGGGCACCGTCGGGCCCGACCTCGACGCCGCCGGCGCGAGCCCGGGCCGTGTGCTCGCGCAGCTGCGCAAGCCGGGCGGGCTCATGCCGAGCTTCGCCGGCAAGCTCACCGACGACGAGCAGGCCGACCTCGCCGCGTTCGTCGGCGCCGGCAAGGCGTCGGGCAAGGCCGTCGCCGCGCCGTTCGAGCCCGACGATCAGCGCCTCGCCGACTGCGCCGACGGCAACTTCGAGTGCTTCGAGCAGGCGTTCGGCAACCTCGTCTTCAGCGACGGACCCAAGCCCGCGCTGGACCGGCTGCAGGCGATGATCGGGACGAACGCCGCGGTCGCCGCGAACTGCCACCGGATCGCGCACCGGATGGGCTCGGCGGCGCTGTCGCGCTTCAAGGACAAGGTCGCCCCCGCGTTCATCGCCGGCAGCGCCGTGTGCGCGTCGGGCTACTACCACGGCATCATCGAGCGCGCCTTCCTCGGCCAGCCCAGCGACAAGCTCGCGGTCGTCGCGCGCCAGCTCTGCAGCGACCCGCAGATCACCGAGCAGCGCTTCCTCGCCTACCAGTGCATCCACGGCCTCGGCCACGGCCTGATGATCTACACCGGCTACGACCTGCCCGGCTCGCTGAAGACCTGCGACAACCTGCGCACGGGCTTTGACCGCGTCTCCTGCAGCGGCGGCGTCTTCATGGAGAACTTCAACTCCTCCTACGGCGTGACGTCGAAGTACCTGCGCAAGGACGACCCGATCTACCCCTGCAACAGCGTCGCCGAGCGTCACAAGCTCTATTGCTACCTGCTCGTGACGGCGAACCTCCTGCGCGTCTCGGACTACGACCAGGCCGAGGCCGCCGACGGCTGCCGCGAGAGCGAGAAGGCGTGGGTCAAGACGTGCTTTGAGTCCTTCGGCCGCGACGTCTCCGGGATCGCGGGCAAGAGCATCAGCAAGGCGCTCGCGAGCTGCCGCCTGGCCAAGCGCAACGAGGGCGACTGCCTGTACGGCGTCTCGCGCGAGATCGTCAACGCCGACGCGGCGGGCGAGCGCGGCGGGCGCTTCTGCGCGCGCGCCCCCAGCCGCTACCGGGCCCGCTGCTACGAGGGCGTCGGCTCGGTGCTCGCCTCGCTGGAGCCGACGGCCGAGGCGCTGACGGCGCGCTGCCGCCGGGTCAGCGGCGCCAGCGCGCAGAGCTGCCTGCGCGGCGCCGGCCTCGTGTCATGACGGATGGGGTCCAGACCTGATCGAGCGCAGTCCGTCGCACCCCTAACATGGGTCAGACCGTGGTCCGAGATCTCCAGCAGGACACGACCGCGCTGCTGCAGCGGCTGATCCGCCACAACACGGTCAACCCGCCCGGCAACGAGCGCGCCCTGCAGGAGGAGCTCGCCGCCGACCTGCGCGAGGCCGGCTTCGACGTGGCGCTGCACGGCGCCGTGCCCGAGCGGCCGAACCTCGTCGCGCGCCTGCGCGGCGTCGCCGACGGACCGACGCTGTGCCTGCTCTCGCACGTCGACACGGTCCTCGCGACGTCCGCCGACTGGACGCACGACCCGTGGTCGGGCGACCTCGCCGACGGCTGCATCTGGGGCCGCGGCGCGCTGGACATGAAGTCGCAGACCGCCGCCGAGGTCGCCGCGGCGCTGTCGCTCGCGCGCTCGGGCTGGCGCCCGGCGCTGGGCGATCTGCTCGTCGTCGTCGTCGTCGACGAGGAGGTCGGCGGCGAGCTCGGCGCGATCTGGCTGTGCGAGCACCACCCCGAGCTCGTGCGCTGCGACTACCTGCTCAACGAGGGCGGCGGCGCGATGATCCCCTACGACGGCGAGCGGCTGTACGGCGTCTGCGTCGCGGAGAAGGGCGTCTTTCGCTTTCGCCTCATGACCGACGGCATCGCGGGCCACGCGTCGATCCCGAAGATCGGCGACAACGCGCTGCTGAAGATGGCGCCGCTGCTGGCGGCGATGGGCGCACGGCAGCCCGACTACGACCTCACCGACGGGCCGCGCGCGCTGCTGGAGGGTCTCGGCCTGGGCCCGGTCAACGGCGGGGCGGGTGCGGTCCGATCGGCACTCCAGACGCTGCGCGCCAACGATCCCAAGCTCGCGCTGCTCGTCGAGCCGATGCTCGGCGTGACGCTGGCACCGACGCGCATCTGGGCCTCGGAGAAGATCAACGTCATTCCCGCCAGCGCCGAGCTGCGCGTCGACTGCCGCGTCCCGCCCGGCCTCGGCGAGCAGCACGCGCTCGCGCGCATCCACGAGGTGCTCGGCGACGACGGCTATCGCCTCGAGTTCACCGAGCGGGTCGTGGGCAACGGATCGCCCGTCCAGTCGCCGTTGATGGATGCGATCGACGGATGGCTGCGGGTGAATGACCCCGGCTCGCGCGTTGTTCCGACGATCCTGCCCGGCTTCACGGACTCGCGCACGTTCCGCGACGCGTTCCCCGAGTGCGTCGCGTATGGCTTCTTCCCGCAACGTCACATGACCCTCTACGAGACCTCACCGCTGATCCACGCCGCCGACGAGCGCATCGACGTTCGCGACCTCGGCTTCGCGGCGAGCTTCTTCCGCGACGTCTGCACGGAGCTGCTCGGTGGCTGACAAGCTGCGACTCGGTGGGATGGCGCTGCGCAACGGGCTGCTCGTCCACGGCCCGACGCACTGGGCCGCCTCGGTGCGCCGCCGCGACGGATCGATCGGCACGGCCTCGGGACGCAAGCCCCGCGTGCCCGGCGTCGAGAAGCTCGCCGGCGTGCGCGGCGTCGTACGGCTCGGCGAGGCGATGGTCGTCATCCCGCTCGTCAAGCGCGCGCTGCCGGAGGCCAAGCTGCCCTTCCAGGACGTCAAGGTGCTCGGCTCGATGCTGGCGGCGGCCGGCGGCACGCGCCTGCTGCGCGGCCGGCTGAAGGGCGGCACCGGCGCCGAGGCGGTCCTCGCCGTGGTCTCGCTGCTGCCGAGCTTCGTCGCCCTGCGCGGTGGCGAGCTGGCCGAGTACCACGGCGTCGAGCACAAGGCGATCGCCGCCTACGAGGACGACCGGGCCGACGCCGCCGACGCGGCCAAGGAGCACGACCGCTGCGGCTCGCACCTGATGGCGCCGCTGCTGGCGTCGAACCTCGCGGGCGCCGCGCTGCTGCGCCACACGCTCGACCGTCCCGGCCCCGTCTCCCAGTTCGCGGTCGGCCTGGCGTCGCTCGGGGTCGCCGTCGAGGTCTTCGTCTGGACCGAGAAGCACTCCGACAGCAGCGCGGCTCGCCTCCTGCGCCGGCCGGGCCACGAACTTCAGCGCCTGCTCGGCACGCGCGAGCCGAGCGAGCGCCAGCTCGAGGTCGGGCGCGCCGCGCTTGCCGAGATCCTGCGCGTCGAATCACCGCCCGCAACCGGGTAACCAACAGAAGGCAGACAGGCATGAACGCCGAAGGCACGAACGCATGAACGCTCCACCACCGCTTCCCGAGCAGAGCTTCCTCGACAGCGTGAAGGACTTCGGCCTGGAGTGGTCGGGCGTCGCGACGATCGTGTTCATGTTCCTCATCTGCTTCTTCCTGTGGCGGACGCTGAAGCTCATGCCGCGCACGAAGCCGGTCCAGATCAAGCCCGAGGTGAAGACCTCGATCGGGTGGGAGGACATCGCCGGCGTCGACGACGCCAAGGACGAGCTGCGCGAGGTCGTCGAGTTCCTCAAGAACCCCAAGGAGTTCGCCAAGCTCGGCGCGCGCGTGCCGGCCGGCGTGCTGCTGCACGGCCCCCCGGGGACGGGCAAGACGCTGCTCGCCAAGGCCGTCGCGCACGAGTCCGGGGCGCAGTTCTTCTCGCAGTCGGCGGCCTCGTTCGTGGAGATGTTCGCCGGCCTCGGCGCGGCGCGCATCAGGCGCCTGTTCCGCGAGGCGCGCAAGCACGCCCCGGCGATCATCTTCATCGACGAGCTCGACGCCGTCGGCGGCAAGCGCGGCTCGGACTTCTCCGGCGAGCGCGAGCAGACGCTCAACCAGCTGCTCGTCGAGATGGACGGCTTCAACTCGACCGGCGACATCGTCGTCATGGCGGCGTCGAACCTGCTCGAGAAGCTCGACGGGGCGCTGCTGCGCCCGGGCCGCTTCGACCGCCAGGTGTTCGTGTCGCCGCCCGACATCGTCGGCCGCGAGCGGATCCTCGGCGTGCACACCCGCGACAAGCCGCTGCGCGAGGACGTCGACCTGTCCAACGTCGCGGCCCAGACGAGCGGCCTGACCGGCGCCGACCTGGCCAACCTCGCCAACGAGGCGGCGATCCGCTGCGCGCGCCGCCGGGGTCTGGCCCTCAGCCGCGAGGACTTCGACCAGGCGCTCGAGCGCGTCATCGCCGGCGTGCAGTCGCGGCGCGTGCTCAACGCGCACGAGAAGAAGGTCGTCGCCTTCCACGAGGCCGGCCATGCGCTCTGCGCCGAGCTGCTGCCGGGCGTCGACCGCGTGCACAAGATCTCGATCGTGCCGCGCGGGCGGGCGCTGGGCTACACGCTCAACCTGCCCGACGAAGATCGGTATTTGAAGACGCGCGAGGAGCTGATCGATCACATGACCGTGCTGCTGGGCGGCCGGATCGCCGAGCAGATCGTCTTCGGCGAGGTCACGACCGGCGCCTCGGACGACCTGCAGCGCGTCGCGCAGGTCGCCCACGCGATGGTCTACGACTACGCGATGGGAACGCCCGGCACCGCGCAGCGCGCGATCGCGACCGACGACACGGGCTCCGAGCAGTTTCGCCGCGTCCGCGACGAGGAGCAGCAGGAGCTGACCTTCGAGGCGCAGCGGGCGGCGACCGAACTGCTCACGCGCCAGCGCGGCACGCTCGAGGAGTTCGCCCAGGCGCTGCTCGCCAACGAGGTGCTCGAGCGCGACGACATCGATCGCATCATGGACGGCGTGCCGCGGATGGAGCGCAGCGGCAGTCACCAGGGCCTGCGCGTCGTCGCCGCGGCGGCACCCGGACCGCAGACCGAGGCGCGCAACGCGCGTACGTCGGCACCGCCGCCGGGGCGCTGACGAGCCGCGCGCGCTGGTGGCCGCACCCGCACCATTAGGATGCGGGCATGTTCAACCGCGTCGATCACATCGGCGTCGCCGTCGAGGACATCGACGCGTCGCTGGAGCTCTACGAGCGCGACTACGGCATGACCCTCGTGCATCGCGAGATCGTCACCGAGCAGGGCGTCGAGGCGGTGCTGCTCGATGTCGGCGAGAACCACATCGAGCTGCTCGCGGCGACCGGGCCGGATACGCCGGTCGGGAAGTTCATCGCCAAGAAGGGTCCGGGCATGCACCACGTCGCCTATCAGGTCGACGACATCGAGGCGACGCTCGCGGCGCTCAAGGAGGCCGGTTTGAAGCTCATCGACGAGACCCCGCGAATCGGGATCCGCAACTCCCGCGTGGCCTTCCTGCACCCGAGGACCGCGGGCGGGCTGCTGACCGAGATCGTCCAGCCGGCGGAGGGACACTGATGGCGCTGCAACGTGTGACGATCGGCCTGTCGGCCAGCGCTCAGGTGCTCGCCGTGCGCGTCGAGGACGACGTCCTCGACAAGCTGCTGGAGGCGCTCAAGGGCGGCGACTGGCACGACCTGACGGTCGACGACGGCACGATCCGGCTGAACCTCAGCCATGTGCAGTACGTGCGCACGACGCGCGACGAGCACAAGGTGGGCTTCGGCGCGGGCTAGATGCCCTGTCTGATCCTCGGTCCGCTGCTGCGGTACGTCTCGGACACCGAGGCGACGGTCTGGGTGGAGAGCGACGCGCCGTGCGACGTCACGGTGCTCGGCGTGACCGCACCCAGCTTTGCGGTTGCCGGGCATCACTACGCGCTCGTCGTGCTGGAGGGCCTGGCCCCCGGCAGCACGCTGCCCTACGAGGTCAAGCTCGACGGTGTGGTCTGCTGGCCGCTGCCGGACGATCCCTATCCACCCTGCGTCATCCGCACCCACACCGAGGACGAGTCTCTGCGGCTGGCGTTCGGCTCCTGCCGCGTGTCGCTGCCGCACACCAAGCCGTATGCGCTGACCAAGGACGAGGATTCGCGAGGGCGCGAGCTCGATGCGCTGCTGGCGCTCGTCGAGCGGATGCGCCACGAGCCCTGCTCGGAGTGGCCCGACGCATTTCTGCTGCTCGGCGATCAGGTCTACGCGGACGAGGTCTCGCCCAAGACGAAGGAGCTGATCGCGTCGCGTCGCGGTGCCGGCGGCCCACCGCCCGACGAGGTCGGGGACTTCGAGGAGTACACCTCGCTGTACTGCGAGAGCTGGAGCGATCCCGCGATGCGATGGCTGCTGTCGACCGTCTCCAGCGCGATGATCTTCGACGACCACGACGTCCACGACGACTGGAACACCTCCGAGGCCTGGATCGCGAAGATGCGCGCGTTGCCGTGGTGGGAGGACCGCATCCTGGGCGCGTACATGTCCTACTGGATCTACCAGCACCTCGGCAACCTCTCGCCGGCGCGGCTCTACGACGACCCGATCTTCTGCGCCGTGCAGGCCCACGACGGCGACTGCGCCGATCTCGTGCGCGACTTCGCCCGCACCGCCGCCAGGGAGATCGCGGGCGCGCGCTGGAGCTACCACCGCGACTTCGGCCGCACCCGTGTGGTCGTCGTCGACTCGCGGGCGGGGCGCGTGCTGTCAGAGGGCCGCCGCCAGATGCTCTCCGACACCGAATGGGAGTGGGTCGAGGACTGCTGCTCGGGCGACTTCGACCACCTCGTCATCGGAACGTCCCTGCCCGTCATGCTCGCCGCCGGGATGCACCACCTCGAGGCGTGGAACGAGGCGGTCTGCGACGGCGCCTGGGGGCGCCCGGCGGCTCGGCTGGGCGAGAAGGTCCGCCAGGGCCTGGACCTCGAGCACTGGGCTGCGTTCCAGCACTGCTTCAACCGTCTCGCGGTGCTGCTCGAAGACGTCGCGGCGGGTCGTCGCGGACCGGCCCCGGCGACGATCTTCCTGCTGTCGGGCGACGTGCACCACGCCTACGTCGCCGAGGCCTGGTTTCCCGGCCGCGAGGTGTCCAGCCGCGTGCTGCAGGCGACGTGCTCGCCGATCCGCAACCCGCTCGACAAGCGTGAGCGCCGCGCGCTGCGGTCGGCGTTCACCAGACCGGTCGCCGCGTTCGCCCGCGGGATGGCGCGGGCCGCAGGCGTCGCGCCATCGCCGATGCGCTGGACGTTCGCGCGCAAGCCCACCTTCGACAACCAGATCGCGCGCCTGGACCTGCGCGGGCGCGAGGCGCGCGTGTCGATCGAGAAGACGCTGCCCGAGGACTGGCAGGCGCCGCGTCTGCACCCGATCGTGTCGCTGGATGTCGTGCCGAGGGCGCCGACAACGGGCTGAAGGGGGCTTGCGCGGACAACCGTTCTACCCCACTGAATGCGAGCGCGGAGAACCGAACCTGGCGCACGACGGGCCGTTCAGCTGCTGCGCTCCGGGTCGAAGCCGGCCTGCGGCTCGCGCTCGGGCATCGGCACGGCGTCGTGGTCGTTCTCCGGAACCTCGATGCCGGCCGGGATGTCCGTGTTGGCCTTCTCCGACGTGAACGACCGCACGAAATCCGACAGCTTGGACATGATCGCCATGATCCACCTCCTCGTACTCGTGCTGGGCGCCGCCAGACGGGCGACCGGACAGTTGACCTACCCAGCGGCGGTTGCCGCGACGCATCAAGCCCGGCGGGCGGGTCGCGCCCGTCTCACAACTCGCGCCGCGCGAGCTTCGTCAGCCCCTCCTTGACGCGTGCGCCGTTCGTGCGCCCGTTCCAGCGAGCGAGGTCGATCTGCTCTGAGCGCTCGAGGTCGCGCTCGAACTGCTCGTCGAGGCGGCCGGCGAACTCGCGCGAGCAGATGCACAGCGTGACCTCGTCCTGCAGCTGAAAGGAGCGATTGTCGAAGTTCACCGATCCGACGGAGGACCAGACGCCGTCGATCGTGAGCGTCTTGGCATGGATCATGGTCGGGCAGAACTCGAAGATCCGCACCCCGGCCTCGAGCAGCTGCTCGTACGTCGCGCGACCGGCCTGGCGGACGAACTCCTTGTCGATGTGCGGTCCCGGCACGAGCACGCGGACGTCGACCCCGCGCTGCGCCGCGTCGGTCAGCGCCTCGGTGAACGCCGGGCGCGGCGCGAAGTAGGCCGAGGTGAGATGCAGGGTCTCGCGGGCGCACTCGATCGCGAGGAAGTACAGCGCCTCGACATTCGTGTCGCCGACGGTCGCCGTCGAGCGCACGACCTGCATCGCGCCGTCGTCGGTGAGCGGTTGCAGCTCGGGCAGGTAGGCCGTGCCGACGAGCACGTCACCGGTCGCCTCGAGCCAGTTCTCGGCGAACGCCCCCTGCAGCCCGCGGACGACGGGCCCGCGTACGCGGACGTGGGTGTCGCGCCAGTGCTCGGGGTCCTGGGCGTCGCCCGTCCACCGGTCGGCGATCCCGACGCCGCCCGTCATCCCGACCGTGCCGTCGACGATCAGCAGCTTGCGGTGCGTGCGGTTGTTCAGGCGCCGCATCGCGTAGGGCTTGGGCGGGCGGAAGTAGGCGAACGTCACGCCGGCGTCGTCCATGTCGCGGATCAGCGAGCGATCCATCTTCGCGCTGCCGACCGCGTCGAGCAGGACGTTGACCTCGATGCCCGCCTGCGCGCGCTCGCACAGGACGGCGGCGATCGTCGTGCCGATCTCGCCGCTCCAGTACAGGTACGAGAGGAGGTTCAGCGTGCTCTTCGCGCTCTCCATCGTCTCGATCATCGCCGGGAAGATCGCGTCGCCGTTGATGAACAGCTCGATCTCGTTGCCGTGCGTGATCGGCGCCATCGTGATCGCCTCGGTCGCGCGCAGGAACTCATCCGAGCCGACCTCGATGTCGCCGCCGCGCAGCTCGTAGCCGTCGCCCTGCTCGCGGCGGTGGCGCAGCGAGTCGCTTGCGTACCAGGCGGCGGCGCCGACGGCGATGGCGGCCGGCCAGCGCTTGTTCATGAGGCGGTCACGACGTCGAATCCTCCTTGATGCAAGGTGAAATGTGCGGGCTCGCAGCGGCAGGTCTCGCCGTCGACGTTGAACGTCGGGTGGCCCACGACCTCGACGTCGATCGCCGCGCCGCGCTCGTGCGCGACGCCCGCCTGCGCGGTCAGGCTGCCGGTCTTCATGCCGTAGGCGCGGCGCACGAGCCCGGCGCGCGAGCCGGCGGGAACGACGGCGACGTCGAGCATCGCGTCCTGCGCGCTCGTGACGCCGATCTCGCTGCCGCCGCCGAACGCGCCGGTGACGCCGACGACGACCTGCCAGGCGGGGCCGTCGTAGGCCGGCTCGCCGTCGGCGCTGACCGCGCAGCGCAGCGGCTTGGCGGTGACGCCGGCCTTCAGCGCGCCGACGGCGTACGCGAGCGGTCCGAGGCGCGACTTGTGCGGCTTGGCTGCATACGCGGCGACGACCGACAGCCCCGCGGCGGCGGCGTTGACGAAGGGGCGCGCACCGGCCATCCCGAGCTCGGCATGGCGGGTGCGCGCGGCCGGGTCGCGCGCGAGCGCGCATGCCGCATCGAGGTCGTCGAGCGGCAGCGCCTTCGCGCGGGCGAAGTCGTTGGCGGTGCCGACGGCGATCACGGCGAGCGGGACGCCCAGGTGCGCGGCGCACAGGGCGGCGGGGCCGATCGAGCCGTCGCCGCCGGCCACGACGATGCGGTCGGGCGCGCCCGCGGCGCGCAGCGCGTCGAGCGCGCCGTCCTGCAGCATGCCGCCGTCCTCGTCGGCGATCTGCTCGATCGGGACGTAGGAGACGTCGGCTCCGTCGGCGCGCAGCAGCGCCTCGAGCTCGTCGGGCTCGGGGGCGGTCCCCGAGCGTGGGTTCGCGATCAGGGCCAGCCGCACGCGGGGAGTGTGCCCGCTCCGGGCGGGCGCAACCGCGTGCGGACGATTGTCAGCCGGGCGTGGGCCGAACCGATGTCGCCATACGGGCGCGATTCGGCCCAGCCCCTCCGTAGGCGTTCGGCGCGCGTGGCTACGCTCCACGCCCGTGATCTTCGCTGCCATGCCCCCCGTCGCCGACCCCGCGGCACGCAGATCGCTGCGCGCCCGCCTGCGCGCCGGGCCGGTCGCGCGCGCGGTCGCCAAGGTCGACGTGCGCCTCTATCGCCTGCTGCGCGAGAACGGCCACGACCCCGCGATCGAGACGCCGATCCGCCGTTTCTCGAGCCTCGGCGAGCACGCCGCCGTGTGGCTCGTGCTCGGTCTCGCCGGCGCCCTGCTCGACCGCGAGCACCGCACGCGGTGGCTGCGCGCGACCCGCTCGGTGGTGGTCGCCTACGCGCTCAACACGCTGCTGAAGACCGTCGTGCGGCGCAAGCGCCCGCAGCTGGAGAAGCTGCCTGCGCTGATCTCGACGCCGACCTCGCTGAGCTTCCCGTCGGCGCACGCATCGTCGTCGTTCGCCGCGGCGCGCGCCTACTCGGCGCTGCTGCCGGCCGCGCCGCTGTTCTCGGCGGCGACCGCGATGGCGCTGTCGCGGGTCTACCTCGGCGTGCACTACCCCTCTGACATCGCCGCCGGGGCGCTGCTCGGCACGCTCGTCGGCAGCACGGGACGGGAGCCCCGGACATGAAGGTCGGGATCGTCGGGATGCCGAACGCCGGCAAGTCGTCGCTGTTCAACGCGCTGACGCAGGCCGGGGCGGAGGCCGCGAACTACCCCTTCACGACGATCGAGCCGAACATCGCCGTCGTGCCGGTCACCGACGAGCGCCTCGAGCAGGTCTCCGCGACGCTGGGCGCGTCGAACATCGTCTGGGACACGATCTACTTCCACGACATCGCGGGGCTCGTGGCGGGGGCCCACAGCGGAGAGGGCCTGGGCAACCGCTTCCTCGCGAACATCCGCGAGACCGACGCGATCCTGCACGTCGTCCGCGCGCACAACGACCCGAACGTCATCCATCCCGAGGGTCGCGTCGATCCGATGGCCGACATCGAGACGATCGAGACCGAGCTGATCTTCGCCGACCTCGAAGGTGCCGAGCGGCGCCTGGACCGCGTCGTCCGCGTCGCGCGCAGCGGCGAGCGGGCGGCGATCGCCGAGGAGGCCTGGCTGCGCGAGCTGATCGACGCGCTGCACGCGGGCCGCCCCGCGCGCACCGTCCCGCCTCCCGCCGACGCGCCCAGCGCCGTGCGCGACCTCGGCCCGCTGACCGCCAAGCCGGTGCTGTTCGTCGCCAACGTCGACGAAGGCGAGACCGAGGTGCCGGCGGCGATCGCCGAGCACGCCGCCGCGCAGGGCGCCGGCGCCGTCGCGGTCTCGAGCCGCATCGAGGCCGAGCTGGCCGAGCTCGAGGACGAGGACGCCGCCGCCATGCGCGAGGACATGGGGCTCGCGGAGACCGGCCTGCAGCGCGTCGTCGGCGGCGCCTTCTCCCTGCTGGACCTGATCGCGTTCTTCACGGCCGGCGAGGACAAGCCGGCGCAGTCCTGGCACCTCAGGCGCGGGCTGACGGCGTGGCACGCGGCGGGTCAGATCCACTCCGACATCCAGAAGGGCTTCGTGCGCGCGGAGGTCGTCGGCTGGGACGCCCTCGTCGACGCCGGCGGCTACGCCGGCGCCCGCGACCGCGGCACGCTGCGCCTCGAGGGCCGCGACTACGCGATGACCGACGGCGACGTGCTGACGGTGAAGTTCACGCCGTAGCGCTGCGGGGCGGGCGTCTCAGACGGCCGAGATTCATATGCGTAGCTTATGACTGACGACGTATCTACGTCTTGGAATTCTGAATCACGGTGTGCGACCGTTTGCGTTGTTCCTCCCACCCCCGCTCGCGGCCACCTCATCGGACCGCCTCTCCTCCCCCCGTCCGGTGGGGCCCGCGACACCCTGAACACGAGAGGACCTGGCCATGCCCTACCTGGCTGAATCACTGGACGCGGGCAGAACCGCGCTCGCGGCGCCCCTGCGGCTCGCCGGCGCCGTCCGCCGCGCGGCGCTCGGCGCCGCGGAGACGCCTGCCCTGGGCGCGGCGATCGCCGGGCTGCACGCAGAGCTCGCCGGCCTGCGGGCCGATCTCAACGGCATGCCCGCCGACTCGCGCCGTCTGGCCGACGACGTCGAGATCGTGCACCGGGATCTCGACGTCATGAAGGCCGCGCTGGCGCAGACGATGGCCAGCATCGCGCCGGTGCACGACGATCTGCTGCGCGTCGAGGCCGGCCTGGCGCCGTTGCCTGACGCCCTCAACGCCCTGCTGCCCAAGGTCGACGATCTCGCCGCGCGCCTCGACGGCATGCGCAGCGAGCTGACGGCACAACTGGACGGCCTGCGCACCGATCTCAGCGGCCTGCCGTTCATATCAAAGACACCACGGCCCGACAGGTTCCGCCGCGCTGCCTAGCTACTTGCCGCGGAAGAACGCCTGATGACGTGCTCCCGGCCAAGACACCGGACTTCGGTTGAACCGTCGTCGCTGGAGACCTCGCTGTGCTCGGCGCCGGCTATGAGGCTGGCGGCGACTTTATCCGCGGGAAGTAG
>JBBSLI010000052.1:0-30214 GCA_038255395.1 Solirubrobacterales bacterium | reverse complement strand
TCTGCTTGATGCCCATCTGTTCTGCGATCTCTGGGATCGTGATGCCGGGCTTGCCGCGCACGAGCGCGAGCGCTTCGGCGCCGCGGGTGCCGCTGCCCTTGGGCCGGCCGCGCCGGCCGGTGCCTGTGCCGCGCCTGCTTGACGACGCGGCGCGAGCCGGGGCGCGGCGGGCGGGCGGAGCGCTGCCGTTCTGGTGTTGCGGAACGCCGGCGAGTGCTGCTGCGGCGGCTTCCAAACGTTCGTACTCCTCGACGAGCGGCTTGAGTTCCTTCAGCCGCGCGCCGATCTCGCTTCGCTTCTCATCCAGGAAATCTGCCATGTACTTCTTCCCCGTTCTGGCAAGTGACAATTACCGTCACAGAGCCTAGAGCATCGCGCGGTCGGGGGCGCAGCAGGTCCGGGACGCCTCTAGCCTTGGTTTTCGAGAAGTTCGCGCAGCCGGCGCAGAGAGGCGTTGGCCTCCTTCTCCGGAATGCCGCCGACGATGACCTTCGACGCGGCCGCACCGAGCGGTCCGAAGGGCGTGTGGAACTCGTTGCGGTAGTCGAAGTGCGTGCCGCCGTTGCGCTGGGTCAGGCGGTTCTCGGTGACGGCGGTCGAGCGCGCTGGACCCTTGCCCTCCCAGCGCGCGAAGCGCGGGGCGTCGAGCTCCTCGAGCGTCCAGTGCACCTTGAAGCGCACGCCGCGCAGGCAGAGCGTCTGGCTCATCCGGAAGCCGGGCCGGATCGGGCCGGAATCGACGCGTTCGATGCGGTCGACGATCGAGACCCACGAGCCCATCTTGCCGGGGTCCATGATGTGGTCCCAGACCTCCTGCACGGGGGCGCCGATGTCGATGCTTGCGATCACGAGGGACACGGGCGCCAGAACCTAGCGGCTCACTGCGCAGCGACCCCGCGACGCCGTCATCGGGCCGCCAGCGGCTCGCCGGCCTCCCACTCGCGCAGCGCCCGCTCGACCGCCCGGTCGAAGCGGTGCAGGCGCACGCCGAGCAGCTGCGGCGCGCGCTCGTCGCGCGGCAGCAGGTCGCTCGTGAGGCTCTCCATCAGCGGGCCGATGAAGCCGGCCTCCTCGCCGGCGAGCGCGGCCGCGACGGGCGCGGCGACGGGCGTCGCGTTGCGCCCGATGTTCAGCGACCGGCGGCGTACGAGCATGAGGTCGGCGATCCGCTCGATCATCTGCGCGTAGGTCAGGACGTCGGGACCGGCGATGTCGAGCGAGAGCCCGCCGGCGGCGTGCGGCGTCGTCGCCGACGCGAGCAGGAACGCGCGCACGTCGCGCACATCGATCGGCTGCGTGCGGTGCTCGCGCCACGGCGGCAGCGGCAGGATCTTGATCCGCTCGACGAGATGGACGAGGAAGCGAAACGAGCGCGAGCGCGCGCCGATGACGATCGAGGCGCGCAGCGCAACCGCCTCGGGCAGGCCCGCGAGCAGGATCCGCTCGACCTCCAGGCGGCTGCCGAGATGGCGTGACAGCGACGCGCCCTGCGGCACGAGCCCGCCGAGGTAGACGACGCGCCGCACGCCGGCGCGCCCGGCCGCGGCGACGAAGTTCTCCGCCGCGGCGCGCTCGTGGTCCTCGAAGCCGGCCCGCCCGCCCGCGCCCTCCATCGAATGGATGAGGTAGTACGCCACGTCGATCCCGTCGAGCGCCTCGTCGAGGCCCGCGCCGCTGATCGCGTCACCGCCGACGAACGGCAGCGTCGCGGGGACGCGCGTCCGATCGCGGCCGAAGCCGCGCAGCTCGTGTCCCTGCTGCGCGAGGGCGGGCAGCAGCGCGGATCCGATCGAGCCGCTGGCGCCGGTGAGCAGGATGCGCATGGACCGGTCATGGTCGCCGATCGCCCGACTCGGCACACCGGGGGTGAGCGCGGCTGGTCACACGAGCTCGTCGGCGGCGTCCGCGATCCGCGCCGCCAGCGCCAGCGACGACGTCGCCGCGGGCGAGGGCGCGTTGCGCACGTGGATCGCGCGCGGCGTCGCCGACAGCAGGAAGTCGTCCACGAGCCGCCCGTCGCGCCCGACCGCCTGCGCCCGCACGCCGCCGAACGCGGGCAGCAGGTCCTCGCCGCGGATGCCCGGCACGTAGCGGCTCGCCTCGGCGGCGAACGCGCTGCGGCTGGAGGCCAGGCGCAGCTCATCGATGCCGGTGCGCCACCAGCGGGCCATCATCCGCCAGGTTCCCGGCCAGGTGACGGTGTCGAGGATGTCGGCCGGGCGCAGCGTGCGCAGGTCGTAGCCGTCGCGCGCGCCGACGAGCAGTGCCGACGGGCCGAGCAGCACCTCGCCGTCGATGCGTGGCGTCAGGTGCACTCCGAGAAACGGCAGGCTGGGGTCCGGCACGGGGTAGATCAGCGTGCGCACGAGATCGCGCTTCTGCGGCGTCAGGCGCAGGTAGCCGCCGCGGAAGGGGACGATGCGCGGGTCCGGGTCGGCGCCCGCGAGCACGGCGAGCCGGTCAGACCACAGGCCCGCGCAGAAGATCGCGCGCGCGCCCTGAACCTCGTCGCCGCCGGCGCAGCCCAGGCGGATCGTGCGCGCGCCGGCGTCGACGCTCGTCACCTGGCGGTCGAAGCGCAGCTCGCCGCCGGCCGCGCGGACGTCGTCGGCCAGGCGCGCGCAGACGCGGCCGAAGTCGACGATCCCCGTGTTGGGCGAGTGCAGCGCCGCGACGCCGGTCGCGTGCGGCTCGATCTCGCGCAGGCCGTCGGCGTCGAGCCGGCGCATGCCGGCCACGCCGTTGGCGTTCGCGCGCCGCCCGAGCTCCTCGAGCGCCGGCAGCTCGCCCTCGTCGAGCGCGATGATGAGCTTGCCGATGCGGTCGACCGGGATCGCGCGCTGCTCGCAGAAGTCGTACATCCGCGCGGCGCCGTCGACACAGAGCCGGGCCTTCAGCGAGCCGGGCGCGTAATAGACGCCGGCGTGGATGACGCCGCTGTTGTGGCCGGTCTGGTGGCGCGCCGGCTCGGCTTCGCGCTCGAGCACGAGCACGCGCGATCCGGTCCCGCCCGCCGCCCGCGCGAGCACCTCGCGCGCGACCGCGAGCCCGATGATGCCGGCTCCGATGACGATCGTGTCGTAGCTGTCGCCGGGCGTCGCGGAATCGGTCATCTGGACGAAAGTGTCCCCAAAGAGCGGCAACGACGGCGATGCGGGGGCCGAGGTTTGCTTGTTCGCAACCTCCTACGGGAAGCGCGACGGTTTCGTACGGCATTTGCGGACAGGCTGAACGTCAAAAACCCGATGGGAGCGGGAACGCCCCTCGCAGCCCCTTGCGGCGAGCCGCCGCGGCATGGTGTCATGCGGCCCGGTTCGGATGAGCGACAAAGGGGTGTTGGGGACGCATGGTCAAGACGCGGGCGACGAAGAAGGCGACGTGCGAGGACTGCTTCTTTCGCTGCAACATGCTGTGCGCGCTTGAGCTCGCCGATCCGTGCCCGACCTACCGGCCCGACAGCCCCGATGGGCTGAGGCCGCCGCAGCAGCTGCGCTTCCAGTTTCGCCAGGAGCGCCGCACGCAGGCCGCGTGGGCATTCCCGAGCGCCCAGGAGCAGGCCGCGCTGCACGCCCACTGACGGCCTCCTCGCGCGCTGGCCGACCCGCGCGATTACAGTCCGAGCCGTGAGGATCACGGTGCTGGGCAAGTCACCGGCATGGCAGGACGCCGACGGTGCATGCAGCGGTTACCTCGTCGAGGACGGCGACACCTGCCTGCTCGTCGACTGCGGCAGCGGCGTGTTCTCCAAGCTGCGCCGCTTCGTCGACTACGTCGACGTCGACGCGATCGTGATCACGCACATGCATGCCGATCACTTCCTCGACCTGATCCCGTACGCCAGCGCGCTGACCTACGCGCCGCGCCAGCAGCCCGTCCCCGTCGAGCGCTGGCCGGGCACCGACAACCCGGCGCGCCCGCAGCTGCTCGTACCGCCCCGCGCGACGGAGATCCTGCGCACGATCGCGAGCGCGGGCGGCCAGCCCTACCTGCTCGACCAGGCGTTTGAGATGTCGGAGTACGACACGTCGGCGACGGTGCAGGTCGGCACGCTCAGCGTGCGCTTCCAGCCGGTTCCGCACTTCCTGCCCTCAAACGCCATCCAGGTGCACTGCGCGGCCGGCGGGCGCTTCACCTTCGGCGCCGACCACGGCCCGACCGACGCGCTCGTCGGCTTCGCCGACGACAGCGACCTCATGATCCTCGAGGCGACGCTGCCGCGGCCCGAGCGCGAGGGCCCGCGCGGCCACCTCACGCCCGCAGAGGCGGGCGAGCACGCCGCGCGCTGCAGCGCCGGCCGGCTCGTGCTGACGCACATCTCCGACGAGCTGGACGCAGACTGGGCGCTCGCCGAGGCCAAGCGCGCCTTCGGCGGTCCCGTCGAGGTCGCGCGCGAGGGCGCCGTCTACGAGGTCTGAACACCGGGTCGGGGACCCGGCAGTGGGTACGCTGCGATGCGATGCCACCAGAGCGCGATCTCTTCGCGAACTTCGAGCGCATGCGGCGCGAGATGGACGAGCTCTTCGGCGACGTCTTCGGCAGCGTCGGGCTCACCTCTCGGCGCACCGGCTTCAGCCCCGCCGTCGACGTGTTCTACGCCGACGAGCCGCCGCGGGCGATCGTTCACGCCGAGCTTGCCGGGATCGACGCGGGCGACCTCGGCCTCGAGATCCAGGGCCGCTCGCTGACGCTCACCGGCCACCGCCGCGAGGCCGACGCGGAGGGCCGCGTCTACCAGCAGCTGGAGATCGAGCACGGCCCCTTCCGGCGCACGATCGAGCTCGGTGCCGAGGTCGTCGCCGAGCAGGCGAAGGCGACCTACCAGGACGGCATCCTGCGCGTCGAGCTGCCGCTCGCCGATCCGGCGGCGCGCACGCGCAGCGTCCCCATCCAGCGCAGCGGACCGGCCGAGCTGGGCCGGATCGAGGAGCCATGATCGACGTCGTCACCGACGCCAACGGCGCCCATGAGATCGAGGTCGGGCTGGCGCCGGAGCTGCCCAGCACGCTGCCGGTCCTACCGCTGCGCGAGACGGTGCCGTTCCCCGAGACGCTGACGCCGCTGGCGATCGGCCAGGAGCGCTCGGTCCAGCTCGTCAACGACGTGCTCGCCGGCAACCGGATGCTCGTCATGGTCGCCAGCCGCGAGCCCGACGTCGAGGAGCCCACGCCCGGCCAGCTCTACGACGTCGGCGTCGTCGGCGTCATCGCGCGGATGCTGAAGGTGCCCGACGGCACGCTGCGGGTGCTCGTCCAGGGCGCGCAGCGGGTCCGGATCGATCGCTGGTGCAGCGAGCGGCCCTACCTCGTCGCGGAGATCTCCGAGCAGCAGGACGTCGTCGAGCAGACGCCCGAGCTGACGGCGCTCATGCGCAACGTCCAGCAGACGTTCTCGCAGATCGTCGAGGCCGTGCCGTACCTGCCCGAGGAGCTGCAGATCGCGGTCGCCAACGTCGAGGACCCGCGCGCGCTGAGCCACCTCATCTCGGGCTCGCTGCGGCTGGGCACCGAGGAGAAGCAGGGCCTGCTGGAGGAGGTCAACGTCGCGCGCCGGCTGCGCCGCCTGACCGAGGCGCTCGCGCGCGAGCTCGAGGTCATCTCGATCGGCTCGGAGATCCAGAACCAGGTCCAGTCCGACATGGACCGCACGCAGCGCGAGTTCATCCTGCGCCAGCAGCTCAAGGCGATCCAGGAGGAGCTCGGCGAGTTCGACGAGTCGGCGGCCGAGGCCAACGAGCTGCGCGAGCAGCTCGCCGCGATCGACCTCCCGGCGGGAGTCCGCAAGCAGGCCGACCGCGAGCTCGGGCGGCTGGAGAACCTGCCGCCGGCGGCGGCCGAGCACGGCGTCATCCGCACGTACCTGGAGTGGATCGCCACGCTGCCGTGGGACAAGGCGACCGCGGACAACCTCGACCTCGACCATGCGCGCGAGGTGCTCGACGAGGACCACTACGGCCTCGAGCAGGTCAAGGAGCGGATCCTCGAGTTCCTCGCCGTACGCAAGCTGACGGGCGGGCGGGGATCGGTCACGCGCGGGACGATCCTGTGCTTCGTCGGGCCGCCCGGGGTCGGCAAGACGTCGCTGGGCAAGTCGATCGCGCGGGCGCTCGAGCGGCAGTTCGAGCGCATCAGCGCCGGCGGCGTGCGCGACGAGGCCGAGATCCGCGGCCACCGCCGCACGTACATCGGCGCGATGCCCGGCACGATCATCCGCGCGCTGCGCGACGCGGGCTCCAACAACCCGCTGTTCATGATCGACGAGATCGACAAGATGGGCTCGGACTTCCGCGGCGACCCCGCGAGCGCGATGCTCGAGGTGCTCGACCCCGAGCAGAACGAGAACTTCCGCGACCACTACCTCGATCTGCCGTTCGACCTCTCGAGCGCGATGTTCATCACGACGGCGAACACGCTCGACACGGTCCCCGGGCCGCTGCGCGATCGCATGGAGACGATCGAGATCGCCGGCTACACCGCCGACGAGAAGCTGCAGATCGCGCGCCGCTATCTCGTCGGGCGCCAGGCCGAGCGCAACGGCCTCAAGCGCGGCCAGCTGCGGATCACCGACGCGGCGCTGCGCGCGGTGATCGCCGACTACACGCGCGAGGCCGGGGTGCGCGAGCTCGAGCGCCAAATCGGGGCGATCGCGCGCAAGATCGCGCGCGAGGTCGCGGGCGGCGGCACGCCGAAGGGCTCGATCGGCGAGGCGCGGGCGCGCGAGCTGCTCGGCCGCCGGCGCTACCACAGCGAGGCCAAGCGCCGCACTCGCCTGCCCGGCGTCGCGACCGGGCTGGCCTGGACGCCGGTCGGCGGCGACGTGCTGTTCATCGAGGCGCAGGCCTTCGATGGTGAGGGCAAGCTGCAGATCACCGGCCAGCTCGGCGACGTCATGAAGGAGTCCGCCGCCGCCGCGCTCTCCTACGTGCGCGGGCACCTGCGCGAGCTCGCGCCGGGCCTGCCGACGGACTGGTTCTCCAACCACGACATCCACATCCATGTGCCGGCCGGAGCGATCCCCAAGGACGGGCCGAGCGCGGGCATCACGATGGCGACGGCGCTCGTCTCGCTGCTGACCGGGCGCCACGTGCGCGACGACGTCGCGATGACGGGCGAGATGACGCTGACCGGCCAGGTACTGCCGATCGGCGGCCTGAAGGACAAAGCGCTCGCCGCCCAGCGCAACCGCATCACGACGATCATCGCGCCCGAGCTCAACGAGCCCGACACCGACGAGATTCCCGAGCACCTGCGCAAGAAGCTCGCGTTCCGCTTCGTCAGCGAGATCGGCGAGGTGCTCGACGCCGCGCTGGAGCCCGCGAGCGGGTCTGGCGCCGGCACAAGGCGGGTATATGCTCAATCAACGCCCTAAAGCAAGCAACCCGAGGTGAACTAGATGGCAGCGAAGGACAAGGCCGCCAAGGCCGCCGCAGCCGCCCAGACCGCGAAGGAGAATCCGTACCTGCAGCGGATCATCCAGGACGAGGATCTGCGCGACAACATGGTCGTGGCCTTCGAGGCCGCGAAGAACGCGTACACCCGCCTCAACAAGGGCAAGGCGCCGGCGAAGAACCTGATCGAGGACAAGAAGCTGCACGCCGACGTCAAGCGCTCCGCCGACGCGCTCCGCGACGCGACCAACGCGCTGCGCGACGCGCCCAAGCATCCCGCGCCGAGCAAGAAGCGCAAGGGCGGCTTTGGCAAGCTGCTGCTCGTCGCGATCATCGGCGCAGCGATCGCCGTCGCCACGTCGGAGAGCATCCGCAACAAGGTGCTCGACGCGCTGTTCGGTGCCGAGGAGGAGTTCGACTACACCTCCAACACGACGCCGGCCCCGCCGGCCGAGGCGCCCGCACCGACGACCTGAGCGATCTTCGATCGCACCGCAGTGCCAGAAGGCGCCCACGGGGGCGCCTTCTGTCGTTGCTGGCCAGCCAGCCAGGTACGCTCAGCCACAAGGTGAACGGCTGATGGAAGCGGCGACGACCAGCGGGCGTCAGCTCGCCGGCGACAAGGCGGCGCGGATCGTGGATGCGATGCGCGCGTCGGTCGCCGAGCGCGGCACGGCCGGATCGACCTTCGATCAGGTCGCCAAGGCGGCCGGCGTCTCGCGCGGCCTGCTGCACTACTACTTCGGCACGAAGGAGCGGCTTCTCGTCGAGGTCGTGCGGCGCGACTGCGAGGTGCGCAAGGAAACGCTTGCCGGCGCGCTCGCGCAGGCGCGCAACGCCGACGACGTCATCGCGATCCTGTCGGCGAGCCTCGACGAGATCGTTCGCCACGCCCCGGGTTTCGTGACGCTCGTCTTCGAGCTGTTCGTCATCTCGCGACAGCACGCGGACGTCGCCGTCGAGTTCGCCGAGTTGCTGCGCAGCCTGCGCGTACAGGTCGCCGACGTGCTCGCAGCCAAGCAGGCCGAGGGCGTGCTGGCGCTGAGCGCCCCGCCCGACGCCGTCGCCGACGTCATCTTCTCGCTCGGCGACGGGATCATGCTGCGGATGGTGGCCGACCGTGAGCACGATTTCGGGCCGACGATCCAGGCCGCGGTCAGGTCCGTGCGCGCGCTGCTTGCCGACGCGCCATAGCGTGTCTCACCTGATTGGTGTGCACATCGCCGTAGTTGCTGAAACTCCTGGTGATGGCAATCCACACCTAGTACGGTGCAGCGGCGTATGACGGATCTTGGCGCGTATGAGGAAGACGAACGGCAACGCGCTGATGTGGGACAGCGCCGCCACCTTCCAACCGCTGACCTGGGACGGACAGGCCGCGGTCATCGGCGACGGGGCGCCGTGGGCGCGGGCAGGCGGGGCGGGCATCGAATGGCTGGCGCCGGATTGGCAGGGGACGGTCGGCGACGTAGCGCGCGATCCCTGGGGGCCGTGATCGGTGCCGGTGCCTCGCAGCTGCCCGAGATCAGGCTCGGGTACCGCGGCGAACTCGAGCTCGGCGACGACACATGGCTGCGCGCGCGCATCTACCGGCCGGCGGCACGCTCGTTCTCGTCGCCCGATCCGCTCGAGCCGTCGCTCGGGACGGCATCGGCGATGAACCGCTACCACTACGCGTGGGCGTGGGGCTCAGCGGCGTGGCCGCGATCAACTCCGCGGCGCAGGGCAAGTATGGCGAGACGGGGCTCAGTGTCCTCGGCATGATTCCCGGGGGCGCGGCGATCCTGCCGCGCTCGCGAGGAACGCCGAGCGCGCGCGCGGGCTCACCATGCGGGGCATCCTGCCGCGCAACAGCAGCCTGATCGGGCAGTCGATCGTCGCGGCGCTGACGTTCGCCATCGTCGTCTTCTGACGCGAGCGGGATTGAACATCACGATGAGCCACGCCGACCCCGGGCAGCACGATCCGCTGGCGCAGCAGCAGCCTGATCGGGCAGTCGAGTGCCTCCGTCGTGCTCGTGCTCCCGATTGATCTCGGCGAGCGCGGGTACGCCAACTCGCAGGGGGACCTCAGCAAGACGAAGGGAGCCGCTCATGGCAACCCAAGTGCAGGAGAAGTTCAGCGTCTCGAACCCTGATCAGGCCTGGGGCGTCGTTTCTGACGTCAGCAAGCTCGTCGGGTGCGTGCCCGGAGCGAAGGTCGTCTCCGCGGAGGGCCCGGCGAAGGCCAAGGCCGAGATCAAGGTCGACATGGGCTCGATGGCGATGACGTTCAGCGGTCCGGTCGAGATCGTCGAGTCCGACGGTGGCTCCAAGCGCGCCGTCATCAGGGCGCAGGCCCGGGAGGCCGGCGGCCAGAGCAACGCCGACGGCACGGTCACGATCCAGATCGGCGGCGACGGTGGGACCGTCGACGCGACCGCGAACGTCACCGGGAAGGCCGCGTCGATGGGCGAGGGCACCGTGCAGTCGGTGCTGCAGGCGCTCGTCAAGCAGTTCGCGGCGAACCTCGCCAAGGCGTAGTTCCGGTACGCGGCTGAACTGTGGGGCGCGCCAACCGGCGCGTCCACTCAGCCGTGCCGCGGTCCGACGTGGCCGGCGATCGCATCGTGTGGCAGAGCGGTGACGGCGCGAGGCTTACCGAAAGCGACCACAGTCGCCGAAGTCTCCTACGCGATTTCCTGTATCGCGCTGCTGCGCCGAATGCTGCCGCGCAACAGCCCGCCTCATCTGGCAGTCGATCGTCGGGATCCTCACGTTCGTCATCGCTGTCGCGTAGCAGCCCGCTCTCGCGCGCGGTCGTAGCGCGGGCCCCGGGGTCAGTAGGCCTGCTGGTCGGGCGTGCCGATCCGCTTGATCGGCCCCCGCGCGCGCTCGCGCGGGTCGATCCGGGCGGGCTCGGCGGTCGGGTCCTCGACCTCGCCGGCGAGCAGCTCCCTGGCGAAGATCTCGAGGTTGATCGCGACGCGATCGAAGCGGTACGGGTCGACGTGCAGCTCGGCGCCCGCGTTCCACGGCGGCACGGGACCGCCGGTCAGCGTGACGTAGAGGCGGGTCGCGTTGATCTGGTCGTGGTCGGCACGGATCTTCAGCGCGGCGCCGGCCGACTCCCAATTGCGCTCGCCGTCGAAGCCCTTGTGGTCATCGGCGAGGCCGCGACAGAACTGCTCGAGCGTCTGCGGCGCGTCGTCGTCCTCCCAGTACACGTTCGACGCGTCGAGGATGACGCCGGTCAGCTGGACGTCGTAGGCGACCTGGGTCTCGTTCCACGGGTGCGGGACCGGAGTGATGCGCAGGGTGACGTCGCCGAAGCGCGACGCGATGTCGATGTGTTTCATCGCGGCGCAATGTAGTCGATGATCGGGCCGCGTTCAGCGAGCTGGCACGCCGCCGATGTGCCCTCGCCACCCAACAACCACGAGCCCGATGTCGGAGCGCTTGACAGCAGGCGCGATTCTGTCCAGAGTGCGGCAGATGGAGGCAGCGACGCTCACGTGGCGCGACGGCAAGCGCTACGTCTGGCCCCTGGGGCTGCTCGTGCCGACGCTGCCGCTGATCGCGCTGATCCTCGTCGAGGCGACCGGCAGCGGAGCGCTGTGGTTCATCGGCCCGGTGCTGCTGTTCGTCGTCTTCCCGGTCATCGACCTGCTCATCGGCACCGACACCCGCAACCCGCCCGACGACGTCATCGCCTGGCTGGAGGCAGACCGCTACTACCGCTGGTGCACGTACGCCTTCATCCCGCTGCAGTACGCGACGCTCGTGCTCGCCTGCTGGCTGTGGGGCAGCGGGGATCTGTCGGTCGTGGACTCGGTCGGCCTCGCACTGACCGTCGGCATGGTCAGCGGCATCGCGATCAACACCGCCCACGAGCTCGGTCACAAGCGCGTCTCGCTCGAGCGCCGGCTGTCGAAGGTCGCGCTCGCGCAGAGCGCCTACGGGCACTTCTTCATCGAGCACAATCGCGGCCATCACGTCCGCGTCGCGACGCCCGAGGATCCGGCCAGCTCGCGGATGGGGGAGAGCTTCTACGCGTTTCTGCCGCGCACCGTGCTCGGCAGCCTGCGCTCGGCGTGGCGGCTGGAGTCGGCGCGTCTGGCGCGGCTGGACTCGGGCCCGTGGTCGTTTCGCAACGACATCCTCGTCGCCTGGTCGATGACCGTCGTGCTCTTCGGCGTCCTGGCGATCGCATTCGGCCCGGTGGTGCTGGCGTACCTCGCGATCCAGGCCGTCGTCGGGTTCTGCCTGCTGGAGTTCGTCAACTACCTCGAGCACTACGGGCTGCTGCGATACAAGCGCGAGGACGGCCGCTTCGAGCGCACGCGGCCCGAGCACAGCTGGAACTCCAACAACGTCGCCTCCAACGTGCTGCTCTACCACCTGCAGCGCCACTCCGACCACCACGCCAACCCGGTTCGCCGCTACCAGGCGCTGCGCCACGACGACGCGGCGCCGCAGCTCCCGACGGGCTACGCGGGGATGATCGTGCTGGCCGCGATCCCGCCGCTGTGGCGGCGCGTGATGGACCCGCTGCTGCTCGAGCACTACGGCGGCGACGTCACGCGTGCGAACCTCAGCCCGCGCACGCGCGCGAAGCTGCTCGCGCGGTACGGCGCGCGATGACGCGCTGGCGTTGTCCCGGCTGCGGCTACGCCTACGACGAGCGGGCGGGGCACCCGCGCGAGGGCTTCCGCGCCGGCACGCCGTGGAGCGCGGTGCCCGACGACTGGGCCTGCCCGGACTGCGGCGTGCGCGACAAGGTCGACTTCGAGCGCCAGGACGACGAGGCCGCCACATGAGCTATCGCGACGCCGCCCACGAGTTGCTGCGCAGCACGCTGCTCGACGCGGCGTTCGAGCTGCTGCGCGAGCGCGTCTGGGCCGACGTCACGATGTCCGACGTCGCGGCCGCGGCCGGCGTCAGCCGCCAGACGCTCTACAGCGAGTTCGGCTCGCGCGCGGAGTTCGCCCAGGCCGCCGTCGCGCGCGAGGGCGAGCGCTTCCTCGCCGCGGCTCGGACGACGATCCAGGCGCACAGCCACGATCCCGTCGAGGCGCTGTCGCGCGCGTTCGCCGAGTTCCTCGCCACCGCGGCCGAGAACCCGCTCGTGCAGGAGATCGTGGCGCCCGACGGCGACGGCGCGCTGCTGCCGCTGATCACGACGCGCGCCGCGCCGCTGGTCGAGGGCGTCGGCGCGCACCTGACGGGCGTGCTCGTCGCGACCTGGCCGCAGTTCTCGCGCCGCGAGGCGCGCGCGCTGGCCGAGATCCTCGTGCGGCTGGCGATCAGCCACGCGGCGCTGCCGCTGCACGCGCCGAAACGGACGGCGTCGCTCGTCACGGGCCTGCTCGCGCCCTACCTCGAGCGCGCGTTCCAGCCGTCGGCCGCGTAGGCGCCGGGTCTAGCGGAACATCTCGTCGGCGATGTCGCCCGCCTCGGGCGGCGGGGTCGCGTCACGCTGCGGCTTGAAGCGGGTCCCGATCGTCACGAGCAGGTGCAGCACGCCGAGCACGAGGAAGAACGCCGTCGGGGCGGTCTCGTCGCTGAAGCCGAAGAGGAAGGGCGCCGCGACCAGCACTGCGGCGAGCGCGTAGTCGAGCAGCAGGTGGACGGCGACCGGGATCGAGTCGATCAGCGAGGTCGGTCCCTCCGTGCTCGCCGCGACGGCGATCACGACGACGCCCGCGACGATCGACAGCGCGACCGCAGCGTTCGCCTCGAAGCCGAACAGAAACGGCGCAGCGACGAGCAGGATGCCGGCGAGATACTCGATCGCGCCGTGCAGGAAGCGGGGGATGGGACCCTGGCGCATCATTCGTGCACAGGACCCTACCCCGCCGCTCAGTGAAACAGGCGCTGAAGCTTCAGCAGCACGCGCGGATCGCCGCGCGGGCGCATGCGCCCGCGCAGCACCAGCCGGTGCGGCTGGGCGCGCTCGGAGACGAGCTCGCCGAAGTCGTCGTAGCGCAGCTTCAGGCGCACGGTCGGCTTCGCCAGGCGGCCCTGGTGGGCGGTCTTGCGGTCGCCCTCGAGGAGCAGGTACCACGGCTCCATGTCAGGAAACTCCCACTGGATCGTCGTGCCGTGCGCGACCTCGTCGCCGCGCACGTTGCGGGCGAGCAGGTCGAAGAAGATGCGCACGGTCTCGGGGTCGCGGCCGATCGCGCCGCCGTTGCCCTCGCCGAGCAGCCCTGCGCGCAGCAGCGCCAGCGCGCGGCGACCGCGCTCGCGCGGCGAGACGTCCATCGGGAAGGGGAAGTGGGCGATGTCGTCCAGCGGCAGCCCGATCGCGCGCAGGCGCGCCTCGTTGGCGCGCGCGCCCTCCTCGAAGAGGTCCTCGAGCGTGTAGCCGAAGCACGTCGTGTAGGTCTCGTCCCAGTTGGGCGGGATCGGCACGCTGAGCGTGTACTGCATGACCTCGCGGATGAGGTCGACGATCGCGTCCTGCGTCTCCTGCGGATCGGCGCGGTACAGATCGGCGAGGAGCTTGACGCCGAAGGCGATGTGGCGCTGCTCGTCGATCGCGACGTTGCGCATGCCCTCGCGGAACCCGGGCAGCAGGTCCAGGCGCTCCAGCGACGTCTCGATGATGTGCTGGCCAGGCTGGGCGAGCGTTCCCTCGACGACCACGTGGTACATCGTGATCGCCCGCGCGAGCATCCGCGGCGAGCGGTCCGAGCGCAGCTCGTCGGCGATCTGGTCCAGGCGCCCGAACGTCTTGCGGTGGCCCCAGTTCAGCTCGGATTCGGTGCAGCGCAGCCCGTCGCCGAGCGAGCCGTCGCCGACGCCGACGACCTCGTGCATGAAGCGGTGGAAGAAGACCGCGTGGCGTGCCTCGTCGACCTGCTGGGTGGCGAGGAAGTACTTCTGCTCCTCCAGCGGCGCGGCCTCGATGTACGGCGAGAGGTTGTCGGCGACGGAGTCCTCGCCGTGGAAGAACAGCGTGTAGAGCCACAACGCGCCGCGGCGCTGCTCGGGCGTGAACCTGTGCTGCCAGTCGTAGCGATCCTGCGTGAAGTCGATGTCCATCGCCGACCAGTTGCCGCGCTCCCAGCGGGCGTACAGATCGGCGTAGTCGATCTGCTCGGTGGCGGCGGGAACGGTCACGGCCATGGGAACTCCTCGGGGGGTGCTGCGGTCCAACAGACCGGCTGGCTGGCAAGGACCGTACCGGATGGTTGATCTAGCCCTTCGGAGACCGCCACGGTGCGGCGAGACGTGCTGCCAGCTCACCCGGCAGGTCGTCGATCGCGACCCGCTCCTGCGCCAGCGAGTCGCGCTCGCGCACGGTGACGGTGCGGTCCTCGAGCGTCTGGTGGTCGATCGTCAGGCAGTACGGCGTGCCGATCTCGTCCTGACGGCGGTAGCGCTTGCCGATCGCGCCGCCCTCGTCGTACTCGCTCTGCATCCGGCCGCGCAGCTCGGCGTAGACCTCGCGCGCGACCTCCGGCAGACCGTCCTTGCGCATGTGCGGCAGGACCGCGACCTTGACCGGTGCCAGGCGCGGGTGGATCCGCAGGACGGTGCGCAGCTCGCCGCCGATCTCGTCCTCGTCGTAGGCGTCGACAAGGAAGGCGAGCGTCGCGCGGTCGGCGCCGGCAGCGGGCTCGATGACGTGCGGGACGTAGCGCTCGCCGCTCTGCCCGTCGAAGTACTCGAGCTTCTGACCGGAGAACTCGGTGTGCTGGGTGAGGTCGAAGTCGCCGCGGTTGGCGATGCCCTCCAGCTCTGACCATCCGATCGGGAAGAAGTACTCGACGTCCGCGGTGCCCGACGAGTAGTGGCTGAGCTCGTCGGGGTCGTGCTCGCGCAGGCGCAGGTGGTCGTCGCGGAGGCCGAGCTCGACATACCAGTCGTAGCGCGCCTGCTTCCAGAACGCGTACCACGTGGGCGCCTCGTCGGGCGGGACGAAGAACTCCATCTCCATCTGCTCGAACTCGCGCGTGCGGAAGACGAAGTTGCCGGGCGTGATCTCGTTGCGAAACGACTTGCCGACCTGCGCGATGCCGAACGGCGGCTTCTTGCGGCTGAACTGCAGGACGTTCTTGAAGTTCACGAAGATGCCCTGCGCGGTCTCGGGACGCAGGTAGACGGTCGCGCCGGAGTCCTTCACCGGGCCCATCGTCGTCTCGAACATGAGGTTGAAGTCGCGCGCCTCGGTGAGGTCGCAGTTCGGGCCCTCGCCCGGCGGCTTGGACGGCTTGGACGGGCACTGCAGATCGGCCAGGTGGTCGGCGCGGAAGCGCTGGCCGCAGGTGCGGCAGTCGACCATCGGATCGGTGAAGCCGGCGAGGTGGCCCGATGCCTCCCACGTGCGCGGATGCTGGAGGATCGCGCTGTCGAGGGCGACGATGTCGTCGCGCTCCTGGACCATCGCGCGCCACCATTCGTTCTTGACGTTCGTCTTCAGCAGGACGCCGTAATGGCCGTAGTCGTACGTCGAGCCGAGGCCGCCGTAGATCTCCGAGGAGGCGAACACGAAGCCGCGCCGCTTGCAGAGCGCGACGATCTTGTCCATGGTCGCCGCGTCGGCGGGAGGGCTGGTCTGATCGGGCATCGGGGGGCCATGCTAGATAATGGGTCCAACAGTGCCTTTCTACGAGTACCGACGTCCAGACGGAACCGTCCTTGAGGTCATGCAGAAGATGACCGATCCGCCGCTCACCGAGGACCCTGAGACCGGGGTCCCGCTGCAGCGGATCTTTCACCCGATCGCCGTGCACTTCAAGGGCAAGGGCTTCTACAACACCGACTACGGGACGAAGAAGCGCGCCCGCGAGAACGCGGAGACCAAGGCGTCCGACAAGAAGAGCGACGACGCCAAGAAGAAGAGCGACTCGACCGCTTCGGGAGACGGATCCTCCACGGCCGCGGACAAGCCGGCGGCCGCGAAGTCCGACGCCAAGAGCACGTCCTCGACGGCGTCCAAGCCGTCGGCCAAGACCTGACATGTCGTTCGTCCGTCGTCCGTAGGGACTACTGACGGCGCGTCCGTAGCACGCCGCAGACGTGCGCCGGCCGCAACGATGAACCGGCCAAAGCGGCCCTGACGGCTCAACTCGCGCCCGCCAAGCGTCGAGACCACAGCCATGACCGCACTCAGGGACATGCCCCGTGGGGCGCGCGTGCTGACCTGGGTCCTGGTCGCCGCGCTCGTCGTGTACGCGCTCGAGCTCACCACGCACCTCGCACCAGCCGGCACGGGCAGAACGGCCGAGAAGTCTCTGACCAATCTCGTGCTCTTCGGCTCGGCGCTGCTCTGTGGCTGGCGCGCGGTGGCGACGGCACGTGAGCGCCTGGCCTGGGCGCTGTTCGCGTGCGGGCTGCTGTTCTGGGGCCTGGGCAACCTGTACTTCACGCTGGCGCTCTGGAACCTCCCGGAGATCCCGATCCCGTCGTTCGCCGATGCCGGCTATCTCGCGCTCTACCCGCTCGCCTACGCAGGCGTCGTGCTGCTGTTCCGCTCGCGCGTGGCGCGCGTCGGCCTGAGCCTCTGGGTCGACGGCCTGATCGGTGCCCTCAGCGTCGCCGCGCTGGCGGCGACGCTCGTGTTCGGCGCCGTCGTCTCGGGCACCGGCGGCGCGCGGCTGGCTGTCGCCACGAACCTCGCCTACCCGCTCGCCGACCTCCTGCTCGTCGCGTTCGCCGTCGGCGCGCTCGCGATGACCGGCTGGTCGCTGCGCAGCGCGTGGGCCTGGCTCGCCGGCGGGCTGCTCGTCTTCGCCGCCACCGATGCCCTGTACCTCTACGGCAATGCCGCGGGCACGTACGCGGCAGGCCAGCTGCTCGATGTCGGCTGGCCGCTCGCAGCGGTTCTCGTCGCGATCGCGGCGTGGTTGCCCGTGCCGCAGGCCCGGCAGGCACCAGCGCTGCACTGGCGCACGATCATGCTGCCGCTCGCGCTCGGCCTCGGCTGCCTGGGCATGCTCGTCTATGACCACTTCGAGCCCATCAACTCGCTCGCCGTCAGCCTCGCCGCCGCGGCCGTGCTGGCGGTGATGGGACGGCTCGCGATCCCGTTCGCCGACAACCTGCGGATGCTGGCCAACAGCCGCACCGAGGCGCTGTCGGATGCCCTCACCGGCCTCGGCAACCGCCGCGCGCTGATGGCCGACCTCGACCGCGCGCTGGCGGGTCGCGAGCATGCGCTCGCGCTCTTCGACCTCGACGGCTTCAAGAGCTACAACGACACCTTCGGACATCCGGCGGGCGACTTGCTGCTCGCGCGCCTGGGCAGCAACCTCAGCGCGCACGCCACCGCGCACGGCGGCGCTGCGTACCGCATCGGCGGCGACGAGTTCTGCGTGCTGGTGGCGGCCACGAGCGATGTGGACCGGACCATCTCGGAAGCTGCGTTCGCGCTGACCGAGAGCGGCGAGGGCTTCTCCGTCGGATGTTCGTTCGGCTCGATCCTGATACCGGCGGAGGCCGCCAGCGCCGAGGCGGCGCTGCGCACGGTCGACCAGCGCATGTACGAGCACAAGCAGGGCGGGCGAGCGTCGGCGGGATCACAGAGCAAGGACGTGCTGCGGCGCGCGCTGCTCGAGCGCGATCCGGCCCTCGAGCGCCGGGGCGTCGAAGCGTCCGCGCTGGCCGGCGCCGTCGCGCGCCGGCTGCGCCTGCCCGACGGCGAGGTCGAGGCGGTCCGGCTCGCGGCCGAGCTGTGCAACGTCGGGACCGTCGCGATCCCCGACAGCATCCTCGACAAGCCGGGAGCGCTCGACGCCGAGGAGACCGCGTTCGTGCGCCGCCACCCGATCATCGGCGAGCGGATCCTCGCGGTGGCACCGTCGCTTGCGAGCGTCGCGCGGCTCGTGCGCTCAAGCCACGAGCGGACCGACGGGCGCGGCTACCCCGAAGGCCTCGTCGGCGACGCGATCCCGTTCGGGGCGCGGATCGTCTTCGCCTGCGACGCCTATGTCGCGATGGTCACCGGCCGTGCCCACGCCGCCGCCGCCACCCCAGAGGCCGCGCGTGCCGAGCTGCGTCGCTGCGCCGGCACCCAGTTCGATCCCGCGGTCGTGCAGGCGCTCTGCGAGGTGCTCACCGAGCTGCCCGCGAACGGGATCGTCAGTCTCCGAGGAAGCGCCGGACCTTCGCCTGCTTGACGTCCTCCGGGACCTGTCCGGAGAGCGTCCCCAGCACCTCGGTGCGCGGCGTGCCGGCGATCGCCAGCGCACCGAAGACGCCGAGCAGCGTCGGACCGCTCATGTCCGAGCGCAGCGCCTTCGGGACGTTCCACGAGACGAGCGGCAAGCGCACGAAGGCCATCGGCGACAGCAGCCGGCGCTTCATCGCGCCGACGATCTTCTGCTGGCGGCGCGCCCGCGTCAGATCGTCCTCCCTGGGGTTGCACGCGTTCTTGCGCGTGCGGGCGAGCGCCAGCGCCTGTTTGCCGTCGATGTGCGTCTTGCCCGCCTTCAGGCGCAGCGTGACGCCGCCGTTGCTGTAGCCGCCGTTGATCTTCGAGACGACGCAGCCGCCGCGGTACGTGATCCCGCCCATCGCGTCGATGAGGTTCGGGAAGTCCTCGAAGCTCACGATCATCACGTGGTGGATGTCGATCCCCGTGAAGCGCTCGATCGTCTGCACGGCGAGCGCGGTGCCGCCGATCGCGTAGGCGGCGTTGATCTTCTGGCGCCCCGTGCCGGGGATGTCGACGATCGTGTCGCGGGCGATCGACATGCGGCTGTTCGAGCCGCCGCCGACGCGCAGCAGCAGGATCGAATCCGATCGGCCGTTGCCCGTCGTCTGCGCGCCGGGCTCGGCGTTGGACGCGGCGCGCACGTCCGATCCCAGGACGAGGATGTTGTTCGGCGACGTCAGCGGATAGCCCGCGCCACCGAGGTCCTGGTTGGCGCCGGAGACCTTGCCCTGCTGGATCTGCGCGCTGACGAGGAAGACGACGACCGACAGCGCGATCCAGCAGATGACGCCAAGCGCCAACCAGCGCACGATCCGCCAGCCGCCGATGCGCTTGCGGACCCGCGGTCCGCGGCTGCGCCGGCGGCGCGGCAGGCGCGGGCGGCTTCGATCGCGGCCCGGGTCGTCGGGCTCGCGGCGCGACGGCTGGGAGCCCTCGCCGCGGAGGCGGCGCAGCTCGTCGCGGTCGTCGCCGGCGCGTCGCTGGAAGAGCGGCTTGCGCGAGCGGTAGACGCGGTATTCCGGCCGTCCGTCGGGCTCCTCGGGGTCGTCGGGTGGCGCCATCAAGCCCTGTATGGTGGCCGATCGTGTCGACCGGCTGTGTCATCGGGGTCGACCTCGGTGGCACGAAGCTCCTGGCCGGCGCGGTCGATCGGGAATGCAACGTCCACCATCGTGCGACGCGTCCGGCACGCGCCGCCGACCACCATGAGGTCGTCGCGACGGTCGTCTCGGCGGTCGAGGAGGTGCGCGACGCGATCGAGGGCCGATCGGGCTCGGTCGACGCCGTCGGCATCGGGATCCCGAGCCTGATCGACCAGCGCCGCGGCATCTCGGTGACGTCGACGCACCTGCCGCTGATCGGCGTTCCGTTCCGCGACCTCGTCGCCGAGCGGCTCGGCCTGCCGGTGTTCGTCGACAACGACGCGAACGCAGCGATGCTCGCCGAGTGGCGCTTCGGCGCGGCGCGCGACGCCGGTGACGCGGCGCTGCTGACGATCGGCACCGGGATCGGCGGCGGCCTGGTGATCGGTGGCGCGCTGCAGCGGGGCAGCCAGGGCGCGGGGGCCGAGCTGGGCCACATGGTCGTGCAGGCCGACGGCCCGCGCTGCAACGGCAACTGCCCCAACCGCGGCTGCCTGGAGGCGATGGTGTCGGGCCCGGCGCTCGCTCGCGAGGCGCGGCGGATCGCGGCGCAGCGGCCCCGTTCGGGCCTGGGCCAGGCGCTCGCCGCGGGCCGCGAGATCAGCGGTCCGTTGGTGACGGAGCTCGCCCACGACGGCGATGGCGCCGCGGTCGACGCTGTTGCGGCGATCGGCCGCTGGCTCGGGGTCGGGATCGCGAACCTCGTGAACATGCTCAACCCCGACGTCGTCGTGATCGGCGGCGGCGTGATCGCGGCCGGTGAGCTGCTGCTCGCCCCGGCGCGTGAGGTCGTCATGGAGCGCGCGCTGTCGCCCTCCAAGGAACATGTGCGGATCGTGCCCGCACGCTTCGGCGCGGAGTCCGGGATGCTCGGCGCCGCGACGCTCGCGCTCGACGGGCTTCACACCGCGCAGTAGCGCTTCTGCTGTGATCTGCCTGTGAACCCCGGCCGCCTCATCGTCTGCCCGACACCGATCGGCAACCTCGAGGACGTCACGCTGCGCGTCCTGAGCGCGCTGCGCGAGGCCGACGTCGTCGCCTGCGAGGACACGCGCCGCACGCGCGTGCTGCTCGAGCGCTACGGCGTCTCGGCGAAGCTCGTCAGCTACCACGAGCACAACGAGCGCTCGCGGGCGACGGCGCTCGTCGAACGGATGCAGAAGGGCGATGTCGTCGCCCTCGTGTCCGACGCGGGCACGCCGCTTGTGAGCGACCCCGGCTTCGTCCTGGTGCGGGCCTGCGTCGCCGCGGGTCTGGCGGTCGAGGTGCTGCCGGGTCCGAGCGCGGCGGTCTCGGCGCTGGTGGCGAGCGCGCTGCCGGCCGATGTCTGGCGCTTCGTCGGCTACCTGCCGCGCAAGCGCGGCGAGCTGACGGCGCTGCTGCGCGCGCCGGAGACGATCGTCGCCTTCGAGTCGCCCAACCGCGTGGCGGCGTCGCTGGCGGTGCTGGCGGCGCTCGATCCGCAGCGGCCGGTCGCGGTCTGCCGCGAGCTGACGAAGATCCACGAGGAGGTGGTGCGCGGCGCGGCGATGCAGCTCGCCGAGCGCTACGAGGCCGCGCCGCCGCGTGGCGAGGTCGTGCTCGTGATCGGCGGGGCGCCGGCGGTGGAGCCCGAGCTCGCGCCGGCGCTGGCCGCGCTGCGCAAGCTCGTCGCGGCGGGCGCCAAGCCGCGCGCGGCGAGCTCGGTCGTGGCGTCGCTGACGGGCGTGAAGGCCAACGCCCTGTACCGCGCGCTGACCGAGGATCCGGAGCCGGCCGCGTGATGCGGCTGTACCGCGCCCCGTTCTCGACGAACGTCGAGCGCGTCGCGCTCGCGCTGGCCCACAAGGGCCTGGAGGTGGAGTCCGTGTGGATCGAGTACGCCGACCGCTCGCCCGTCGAGCGCGTCTCCGGCCAGCCGCTCGTGCCGGTCCTGGAGCTCGACGACGGCGCGGTCGTGTTCGACTCGATGCAGATCGTGCGCGTGCTCGAGGAGCGCTTCCCGTCGCCGCCGCTGTATCCCGCCGACGCGCTCGGCCGGGCGCGGATGATCAGCTTCATCGACTGGTTCGACGACCGCTGGAAGCTCGCCCCGAACGAGATCGCGTCGGAGATCGAGGCCGAGCAGCCCGACACGCGGCGGATCGATGCGCTCGCCGGGCAGATGGCGGCGGCGCTGGATCGCTTCGAGACGATGCTCGACGGGCGCACGTATCTCATGGGTGACGTGGTCAGCGCCGCCGACTGCGCCGCCTATCCGTTCCTGAAGTACGCGGCCTGGCGCGACCCCGCCGACGACGAGCTGTTGCACCGCGTGCTCGACGGCTATCAGGATCTCGGCGACCGTCATCCGCGGCTGGCGGCGTGGCTGAAGCGGATCGACGCGCGCCCACAGGCGTAGGCTGCGTCGATGGACGCCTACCTGGCCGTCGCGAGCAAGCGCGAGGTGCGCGAGTACGACGCGCGCCCGCTGCAGTCCGCGGCCGAGCGCCGGATCCTCGAGGCGGGCCGTGTCGCGGGGTCGTCGAAGAACCGCCAGGCGCGGCGCTTCGTGGTGATCCGCGACGACGGCGTGCGCGAGGAGGTCGCGTCCTGCGTCTACGCGGGCGACCATGTGCGCGGCGCCGCGCTCGTCGTCGCCGTGGTGGTCGGCGGGAAGGGACCGACGGCGTTCGACGCCGGGCGCGCCGCGCAGAACATGATGCTCGCGGCCGCCAACGACGGGATCGGCTCCTGCCCGAACGGGATCGCCGAGCCCGAGCGGCTGCGCGAGGCGGTCGGGCACGGCGAGGACGAGAGCGTCGCGACCGTGCTGACGTTCGGCTATCCGGCGAAGCCGCGCCGCGACCCGCAGTCGCAGTCGGCCGACGAGTGGGTCGCGCGGGCGGACCGCAGGCCGTTGGAGGAGATCGTCACAGAGGTGTAGGGCGCCGTCCTGCGGGCGGCGATGTGTGAACAGGCACGCGCGATCGTGTGACAAGACGCGCGCGGTCGGGCTCAGGCTGCGATTGGGGTCCTAGCGTGGCCGGCATGCGCGTGTCCGTTGCCGTCGCCGTCGCTGCGGTGGCCTGTCTGTCGGTCGCCTCCCGCGCCGCGGCGCGCGGCTGGGAGCGGCCGGTCGAGGGGGCGGTGCTGCGCGCGTTCGCCGTCGGCGCTGACCGCTTCGCCGCCGGTCAGCACCGCGGCGTCGACCTCGCCGCGCCGCCGGGCGCGCCGGTGCGAGCCGCGTGCGACGGGCGGGTCAGCTTCGCCGGGCGCGTGCCGGGCGGCGGCCGCACCGTCAGCGTGCGCTGCGGGCGCTTCGTGGCGACCCACCAGCAGCTCGGCGCGATCGCGGTGCGACGCGGGCGCGTCGTCATCGCGGGCGCGCGGATCGGGACGGTCGGACGGGCGCGCCCGTCCCCGCAGGTGCACCTCGGCGTGCGCGACGTGTCCACGGGCGCGTATGTGGACCCGCTCGCGCTGCTGGACGGCTCGGCGCCGGCGCCGCTGCCGCCGCTCGGCGGCGCCCGCCGCGCGCCGCCGCTGGGGCCGGCGCCACCGGCCCGAAGGCCGCTGCGGGTGGGCCCGGCGCCGCGCGAACTGCCCGTCGTCCGACCGCTCGCGGTGCCCGTCGTGGCCGTCGAGCGCCTGCCGTGGCCGGTCTGGCTCGGGCTCGCGCTCGTCGGCCTCGGACTGCCGCTGGGCGGCGGCTTCGTGACGCTGCGCCGGCGGCGGCGCGCTGCGCGCGCGATCGCGCAGACGGCATGACTCGCGCGACGGCTGAGCCTGCGCGCCGGGCTCGAACCCAACCGCTTGCGACCCGCGTCCGCACGGATCGCCGCCGTGCGTCGGGCGCCAGCCACCCACTAGCCTGCGAGATCGATGTCCTTCTACGTGACAACGCCGATCTATTACGTCAACGCGGCGCCCCACCTGGGCCACGCGTACTCGACGATCGCGGCGGACGTCGTCGCCCGGCACATGCGCCAGCGCGGGGAGGACGTGTTCTTTCTGACCGGGACCGACGAGCACGGCGAGCCCGTCGCGCTCGCCGCCGAGCGCGAGGGCGTCACGCCGCAGGAACTCGTCGACCGCAACGCCCCGCGCTTCGTCGATCTGATGCCGCGGCTGAACGTCTCCAACGACTTCTTCATCCGCACGACGGACCCCGAGCACAAGGCCAAGGTGCGGGAGGTCCTGCAGCGCATCTACGACAACGGCCACGTCTACGAGGGCGTCTACGAAGGCTGGTACTGCCCGCGCTGCGCGGACTTCAAGACCGACGCCGAGGCGGGCGACGACAACCTCTGCCCGATCCACAGGACGCCGCTGACGCGCGAGAAGGAGGACAACTACTTCTTTGCACTGTCGGCCTTCCAGGACGACCTGCTCAAGCTGCTCGACGAGCAGCCGGACTTCGTCATGCCGCGCCACCGCTACAACGAGGCGCGCTCGTTCATCGAGTCGGGCCTGCAGGACGTCTCGCTGAGCCGCTCGACGTTCAGCTGGGGCGTGCCCGTCCCGTGGAACGAGAGCCACGTCTTCTACGTCTGGTTCGACGCGCTGCTGAACTACTACTCGGCGCTGTCATACGCCAGGCCCGGCGAGGATCTGACCGAGCGCTTCTGGCCGGCGCAGTACCACCTGATCGGCAAGGACATCCTGAAGTTCCACACGATCTTCTGGCCGGCGATGCTGATCGCGGCCGGGCTGCCGCTGCCCGAGCACGTCTTCGTCCACGGCTTCCTGCTGATCGGCAAGGACAAGATGGGCAAGTCGGCGGGCAATGCGATCGATCCCTTCAAGATCATGGACGAGTACGGCACCGACGCGCTGCGCTTCTACCTCATGCGCGAGGTGTCCTTCGGCCACGACGGCGCGGTCTCCGAGGAGGGCTTTCGCGCCCGCTACGAGTCCGAGCTGGCCAACGACTTCGGCAACCTCGCGAGCCGCACGATCGCGATGGTCCACCGCTACCGCGGCGGCGTCGTCCCCGATGCCGAGCTCGATCCCGACCTCGCGGCCGAGATCGACGGCCTGAGCGGCGAGGTCTGCGATCTGCTCGATCGCGTCGACCTGAGCGCTGCGGGCGACGCGATCTGGCTGCGCGTGCGCCGCCTGAACCGCTACGTCGAGGAGCAGGCGCCGTGGACGCTCGCCAAGGATCCCGAGCGCGCGGGCGAGCTCGACACCGTGCTCGCGTCGCTGATCGAGGGGCTGCGCGTCGTGTCGGTGCTCCTGCATCCGTGGCTGCCCGAGACGACGGAGAAGCTGCTGGCCGCGCTCGGCTCGCCCGCGGCGGAGCTCGGCTGCGCGCACATGCAGGCCGGCCGGCTGGGCGCGATCGCCAAGCTCGAGCCGCTGTTCCCGAAGCACTGACAGCGGCGCGTAGCCTCAACGCCAGCAGCCGATGATCGACAGTCACACCCACCTGCACGTCTGCAAGCCCGACGACGCCGACCTCGTCGCGGCGGCGGTCGAGGTCGGCGTGACGCGGATGCTCACCGTCGGCACGAACGCGACGACCTGCCGCGCGGCCCTGGCCGCCGCCGAGCGCTTCCCGCAGGTCTACGCGGCGATCGGCCACCACCCCAACGAGGCGACGGGCTTCGACGACGGCCATCTCGCCGAGCTGCAGGCGCTCGCCGGCCACCCGCGCTGCGTGGCGATCGGCGAGACGGGCCTGGACCACTTCCGCGACTACGCGCCGCGCGCCGACCAGGAGCGCGCGTTCCGCGCCCAGATCGAGCTCGCGCGGGCGACCGCCAAGCCGCTCGTCATCCACACCCGCGCCGCCGAGGACGACACGATCGCGATGCTGCGCGACGAGGCGGGCGGCGTGCAGGTGATCCTGCACTGCTTCTCGATGCCCGACCGGCTCGACGAGTGCGTGGCGGAGGGCTGGTGGATCTCGTTCGCCGGCAACGTCACGTATCCCAAGGCGCAGGACCTCGCCGCCGCGTCCGAGCGCGTGCCGACCGAGCGCCTGCTCGTGGAGACCGACGCGCCCTACCTCACGCCGCAGGCCCTGCGCAAGGAGCGCAACCAGCCCGCCTACGTGACGGAGACCGCCCGCTTCGTCGCCGAGCAGCGGGGCATCGAGTACGGCGAGCTCGAACAGATCGTCGAGCGCAATGCCGCCGCTCTCTTTCGCTGGTGAACGACGACGGTCCGAGCCAGCCGAGCCTGCGGCGCATGCGCGAGTTCGGCGTGCGTCCCAAGCGCGACCTCGGCCAGAACTTCCTCATCGACTCGAACATCCTCGGCGTCATCGAGCGCGAGGCGCAGCTGCGGCCCGACGACGTCGTGCTGGAGATCGGCGGCGGTCTCGGCGTGCTCTCCGAGTACCTCGCCGAGCGCGTCGCGCACGTCCACGTCGTCGAGCTCGACCGGGCACTGGAGCCTGCGCTGCGCGACGCCGTCGACCGCTTCGAGAACGTCACGCTGCACTTCGCCGACGCGATGAAGCTCGATCTCGCCGCGCTGGACCCTGCGCCGACGAAGGTCGTCGCCAACCTGCCCTACGGCATCGCGGCCGGCGCGATCCTGCGCACGATCGAGCTGCTCCCGGATGTCACGCGCTGGGTCGGGATGGTCCAGAAGGAGGTCGGCGAGCGCTTCGCGGCCGCCCCCGGCTCGGGCGCGTACGGCGTCCCCTCGGTCCTCGCCCAGCTCGCCTGCGACGTGCAGGTCCTGCGCGCGGTCTCACGCTCGGTGTTCACGCCCGTCCCGAACGTCGATTCCGTGCTGGTCGGGCTGCAGCGCACCGGGCCGGCGCCCGCACCGGGACTGCGCGATCTGGTCAACGCCGCGTTCGCGCACCGGCGCAAGGCGCTGGCGGGCTCGCTGGGGCTCGCCCAAGGCGCCGAGCCCGACATCCGCGAGCGCGCGCGGGCCGCTCTGGCGCCGCTGGGACACCCGCCCGACGCGCGCGCCGAGCGACTCGCACCGCAGGATTTCGCCGCCATGTACGAAACTCTGCGCAGATGACGCTCCTGACGACCGAGGCCCGGGCCAAGATCAACCTGTGCCTCTACGTCGGGCCGCGGCGCGGCGACGGCCGCCACGAGGTCGTCACGCTGATGGACTCGCTGACCCTCTGCGACGACGTGCGCATGGAGACCGACGCGCCGGGGTTCGTCGCGGACGAGGTGCTCTGCGCGGGCGTCGACGGCCCGAACCTCGCCGCCGCCGCCCTGCGCGCCTTCCGCGAGAGCACCGGCTGGGACGGCCCCGCCGTGCGGCTTGAGATCGACAAGTGCATCCCGGTCGCGGGCGGCATGGGCGGCGGGTCGGCGGACGCCGCTGCGGCGCTGCGTCTCGCAAGCGAGGCATCGGGGCTCGGTGACCGCCGCCTGCTGGAGGACATCGCGTCGACGCTCGGCGCCGACGTCGCGGGCCAGATCCGCGGCGGCCTCGTGCTGGCGACGGGGGAGGGCAGCCGCCTGCGGCCGCTGCATCTGGACCTGCCCTACAGCGTCGTGGTGCTGCCGATCGACGCCCAGCTCTCGACCGCCGACGTCTATGCCGAGGCCGACCGGCTCGGCCTGCCGCGGGAGACGCTCGGCCTGGCCCGCTCGCTGACGCGCATGCAGGCGGCGCTGTCCTCGGAGACGATCCTCGAGCACCTCCACAACGACCTCCAGGACGCGGCGCGCTCGTTGTGTCCACAGATCGACGATGCCCTCGAGGCGGTGCTCGCCGCCGGCGCCGATCACGCGATGGTCTCCGGCTCCGGGCCGACCGTGCTGGGCATCTTCGCCGGGTCCGGTCACGCCGAGCGGGCGGCGCGCGTGTGCGAGTCGCTCGCCGCCGACGGACGCGCCCCGGCACCGATCCGGGCCCGCCCCGCGGGTCCGTTTCAGGTGCACTGAGCGGGCTCGGGACCCCGCGCGCGCGCCGTTTGTCCTGAGACTACGTCACAATCCGGTGCCATGACGAACGCCGGAGCCACGATCCTCATCGCCGGTACCTGTGGCATGTTGGCGCTGGTCGCATTCGTCTGGTTTATTGCCTGGCCGGCCTGGAATGCGTACAGCACGACCTGGGAACGCGCCGCCGCTGCGTTCCTCAGCCTGTACGTCCTCGCAGCCCTGATTCTCATCGGCGCGGCGGGCGGTGCGGCCATCGCGTACTACTGGGATCGCATCGCTGCGTAGCCTGTAAGGCATGGCGACCTCCGCCGAACGGTCGATGGGACTCGACCTCGCCGCGCTGGATGCGATCACAGAGGCGGTCGAATCGGGTGCTGGGCTGCCCGATGTCGTGCGCGCAGCAGCGCGTGCGCTGGAGGCGAGCCTGGTTCTGCTGGACCGCACCGGGTCCGTGCTCGCCGTCGCCGCGCGCTCGCCCGCCGACGAGCGCTCGCTGCTGGACAGCGCCACCGGCGTCGTGACGATCGAGCTGCGCGTCGCCGACACGCCCGTCGGTCAGCTGCGCATGCGTGCCCGCTCGGAGCCGGGCCCCGCGCTCGTGCGCCTCGTGACGACGCTCGTGGCCTCCGAGGTCGAGCGCGTCCGCGCGCCGGCGCGCGCCACGCAGGAGGCCAGCGCGGCGTTCCTGCGCGCGATCCTGAGCCGCGACCTGCTCGAGAGCGAGGAGATCGTCGTGCGCGGCACCGAGCTCGGCGTCGACCTGCTGGGCGGTGGCAGCGTGCTCGTCGCCCGCGCTCACGCCCACGTGCCGGCGGTGGAGGGCTGGCGCGTCCGTGTGCTCGCGACCGCCGAGCGCGGCGCGCGCGCCGTCGTGCCGACGGCGATCGCCGCGCCCGCCGAGCGTGAGAGCTCTGCCGCCGAGGTCGTCGTCCTCGTGCCGGGCAACGACGACGCGGTCGCCAAGCGCGCCGCCGAGGGCGTGCTGCGCGAGCTGCAGGCGGGGCTGCCGGGGCACACGTTCGCGATCGGGCGCAGCCGCGTCGCGATGGATCCGCTGGATCTGCACCGCGCGGCGAACGAGGCGCTGCTGGCGGTGAACGTCGCCGAGGGCGACGAGGAGCGCCCGCTCCTGGCCTTCGAGCAGACGGGCGCCTACCGCCTGCTGCTGTCGGCGATGAGCGAGGATCCGGCCGAATTGCAGCGCTTCTACGCAGAGACGGTCGAGCCGCTCGTCGCCTACGACGACCAGTACGAGACCGAGCTCGTGCGCACCGTCGAGGCGTTCCTCGACAACGACGGCAACGTCGCAGGGACGGCGCAGAAGCTCTTCACCCACCGCCACACGATCCGGTATCGGCTCGAGCGCGTGCGCGAGCTGTCGGGCCTGGACGTCGGCTCGACCGACGGTCGCGAGAAGCTCTCGCTCGGCCTCAAGGCGATGCGCGTGCTCGGGGTCGCCGCCCCGGGTGGACCCGCGACGGAGCCCGGAACGGGCGCCGGGCGCGTGCCGGGCCGCTGAGCCGCACCGCCGACGGCTACGATCCCGCGCCATGCGGATCGCAATCCTCACCGGCTCGGGCACCTACGCCCTGCCGGGCATCGAGTCAGACGGCGAGCCCGAGCTCGTGCAGACGCGCTATGGCCCGGCGCCGGTGACGAGCGGCCGCTTCGCGGGCATCGACGTGCTGCACGTCTCGCGCCACCGCCCGGGCCACGAGCTGCTGTCCAGCCAGGTCACCCACCAGGCGAACATCGCGGCGCTGAAGGAGAAGGGCGCCGACGCGATCCTCTCCGTCACGGTCTGCGGCGCGCTGGAGGCGGGCATGTCGCTCGGCAGCCTCGTCGTCTTCGACGACCTGCACTTCCTCACCAACCGCCTGCCCAACGGCGAGATCTGCACGCTCTTCACCGAGCCGGGGGAGCAGGGCCGCGGGCACTGGATCTACGAGCGCCCGTTCTCCCAGCACCTGCGCGAGGCGCTGCTGGCGGGCGCCGAGGAGGCCGGTAACTACGCGATCGACGGCGGTTGCTACGGCCACGTCGACGGCCCGCGCTTCAACACGAGGACCGAGATCCGGATGCTGCAGAACTGCGGCGTCACCGTCGTCAGCCAGACCGCGGGACCCGAGACCGTGCTCGCGGGCGAGGCCGAGATCCCGTACGCGCTGATCGGCTACGCGACGGACTACGCCAACGGCGTCAAGGCCGAGGCGACCCCCGTCGAGGAGCTGATCCGGCTGATCGGCGTCAGCGGCGAGACGTTCGCGAGCACGCTCGCCGCCGCCGTCCCGAAGATCGAGGCCGACAAGCTCGAGCCCGTCGGGAGCTTCTTCCGCTTCGACTGAGCGTGGATTCAGGCTGAGCCTGAATCCACCGCATCGCGCGGCGAATCCCCGCCGTGGATCCAGGCTGAGCCTGGCGCGCCGGATCTGCCGCCGGTCGGCCGTCAGGGGCCGCGCGCCCCGCCGGCCGCCCGCTCAGCCCGAGCCTGCGAAGGGTCTCAGCGTAAGTGAGCGATGCGCGAACGGCGGTGCGCGCGTCCTCTTCGGAGTACCGTGGCACAAACATATGTTCCTACTCGATTCTCCTGGATACAAGCAATCGGCAAGAAATCGAACCCACGACCGAGCCTCCAGAGTGGGAACCTTCAGAACGTGCGCGGCGTAGTGTTTGTGCATGAGGACTCGCAAGGTCGCGGCGGCGGCGAG
>JBBSLI010000051.1:0-30421 GCA_038255395.1 Solirubrobacterales bacterium | reverse complement strand
TTTCCCGGGCGCCCGAACCGTGCCTGACGCCCGCCGGCGCCCGCCCCGTGCCACCAGCACGAAGGCGGGTCACCGCCGACCGTCAGATCCCGGCCGGGCATCCCGGGATTCCACGCAGAACTTCCGGACGGCCGTACTAGTTCAGGCGCGCGCGGAGCCCGCGCAACTCGGCTCCCAGCGTCTCGGTAAGGCCGCGCTCGAGCGCGAGTTCCAGCCGCATCTCGGCCGCGCGAATCGCGTGGCCGAGATCGTTGCGGCGCGTGTAGGAGCCGACGAGGTTGTTGAGCATCCGCAGCGCGGTCTCGTGGGCGCCCCACGCGCGCACGTCCGGCCCCGCAGCCGGCGCGGCGTGCAGGCGAACGCCGCCGGCGAACGGGTCGAGCAGCACCGGCGCAGCGCCGCTTGGCGCGAACTGCCCGACGACGTAATGCCCTGGCAGGCCGACGCCGTCAAGCGCGATGCCGGCGCGCCGCGCCGTCTCGACGTACACGACCGACAGCGCGATCGGCAGGCCGCGACCGCGCTCGAGCACGAGGTCGAGCATCGAGTTGTCGGGATGGTCGTACTCCCCGCCGGCGCCGGCGAACCCCCGTCGCCCGCCGAGCACCTCGCCGAGCGCGTCGAGCGCGTCGCGCTCGGCGGCCACGGCGGCGACGTCGGCGGCGAGCGCGTCGAGCCGCGCGAGCGCCGTGTCCTCGTCGACGGCGCGGAACTCGGCCGCGAGCGCGAGCGCGAGTTCGCCCAGGCCTGCGGCGGGGTCGGCCGCGACCTCGTGGAAGGCTGGCATCGGCGCATTGTCCCGGCTTGCGATCATTGGCCGCGATGCCACGACTGAGGATCGACGAGGCGGACGGCCTGACCGTCGCCGACATCACGCACATTCGCTTCACGGCGCTGCCCGCGACCGCCACGGTCGCCGACGTGCGCGAGTGGTTCGCGCAGAGCACGAGCCGTCGCCTGGCGTTCGTCGCCGACGGCGAGCGCTACCTGGGCTCGCTGACCCCGGAGGACGTCGCCGGCGACGGCGGCGGCGACCGCCCCGCGGTCGAGGTCGCGCAGGACGGCCCGACGGTCGCGCCCGGCCAGCCCGCCACGACCGGCCGCGACCTCGCGCTGCTGACCGATGCGCGGCGCGTGCCGGTGGTCGACGGCGACGGCCGCCTGCTGGGCGTGGTCGCCGTCACCGGCGACCTGCAGTCCTTCTGCGGGACCGGCGCCCGCTAGCCAGGTGACCTCGTCGGCGCCCGCGGCCGCCGAGGCAGGGCGCGCTCGCGGGCGGCGGGAGATGGCTTCGGACTAAGCACAACTCTGGGACCGCACCCAGGACCCCAAGGCGGCGATGATCGGCGGCGTCGCGCACTCCGGCCGCGTCGTCTTCGCCGCCGCCGCGGTGATGGTCGCCGTGTTCTTCACGTTCGCGCTGTCGGGCCCGCTGCCGCCCAAGGAGATGGGCATCATCCTCGGCATCGCCGTCCTGCTGGACGCGGCGCTCGTCCGGTTGCTGCTCGTGCCCGTGCTGCTGCGGCCGATGGGCAGATGGGCGTGGTGGCTGCCCAAGCCCCTGGGCCGCATCCTGCCGCGCGTGCGCTTCGGACACGCCTGAACGCACGCGTCGCGCGCGAGCTACCGGGTCGGCGCGTTGAGCTTGCGCGTCTTGCGGGCGGCGACGGTCGCCGGATGGTCGCGGCCCAGCAGTCGCTCGCTGTCGCTGATGACCTGGTCCTGCAGCGCGATGCCCTCGTCGCCGCGGCCGGTGTAGCGATAGGAGGAGGCGAGCGCCGCACGCGCCTGCAGCGTGTCGAGGTGGTCGTCGCCGTTGATGCGAGCGGTCCCCTCGAGGATCCGCTCCTCGATCGCGACCGCGTCGTCGACGAGCTCGGCATTCCACAGCGCCGAGGCGAGGTTCGCGAGCGCGTCGAGCGTGTCGGGGTCGTCGGCCTCGAGCACGCGCTCGCGGTCGGCGACGACCTGGCGCTGAACCTCGACGGCGTCCTCCCTGCGTCCCGCCGTCGAGTAGGAGAACGCGAGGTTGGCGCGCGCGGTGAGGGTGGCGAGGTGGTCGTTGCCGAGCAGCCGCTCGGCATCGGCGAGCACGGCCTCCTCGAGGGTGATCGCCTCGTCGACGCGCCCGGCGCTCCACAGGCTCGACGCGAGGTTGGAGCGGGCGGTCACGACCTCGACGTGGTCCTCGCCGTGGACGCGGGTGGCGTCGGCGATGAGCTCCTCCTCGATCTCGATCGCCTCCTCGTGGCGGCCGGCCTTCCACAGCGCCGTCGCGACGTCGGCGCGGGCGTGCAGCGTGCCGGGGTGGTCGGGGCCGCGCTGGTCGAGGCTGTTGGCGAGCACGCGGCGCAGGTCCGCGATGTGGTCCTCGGTCTCCGCGTCGCGCTTGGCCTTGGCCTCGTCGGCCGCCTCCCTGGGATCCTGCAGGAGCTGGTCCTCGCCGCCGAAGATCGGCTGGGTGACGTCGCCGGCGCGTGCCGTGGGCGACTGCGGCGCGGGTTCGCCGGCGGGCTCGGGCTCGGCCTCGGTCGGCTCGACGACGACATCGGCATCGCCCGCGCCCGCGGCCGCGCCGGCGCGCGGACGGGCGCCCTCGGTGCGGCCGATCACCCTGCTCTTGGACTTCTTGCCTCTGCTCATCGCTTCCTCCCTCGCATGCACCCGACTACGCGGAGAAATCTAGCGACGAGCATCCATGCGCCGACGCTGGCGCGTGGGCGTTCGTCGGGTCGGCTGCGGTCAGACGGAGACGAGGTGCTCGCGCGCCTCGTTCTCGGCTGAGGCGAAGTCGCAGCAGAGATCCATCAACGGGCCGGCAAGGCCGCGCAGGCGCGCGATGCGGTCGCGCTCCTCGGGCGGCTGGTAGCTGTCGGTGTCGCGCTCGGTGACGTAGGCGCCGGAGATCTGGCACAGCAGCCGGGCGTGGTCGCCGGTCAGCGTGAGCGTCGCGTCCGGTCCGACCTCGCGGGCGCTGAGGAGCATGTCGTCGAGCGTCATCAGCGCGCGCAGCTCGAGCACGGCGGATGCCTCGCCGAGTTCGCCGCGGCCGATCTCGTCGCGGCGCCATGCCAGCGCCTCGCCCAGCGACTCGTTCTCCTCAAGGCCGACGACGGCGTAGCAGACGACGCTGCGCCCGTCCGGTGCGATGCGGTAACTGCGGTCCATGAACGCGCTCATACCCATATCTCCATGATCGGCACACCAGGCCTGCAGCTGTATGTACGTGGGTCCCGAATCATCCGGATGCCTTCCGCCCTCTGGGCCTATCCCGAAAGAGCCGCGCTGCAGCTGCGAGATACATCCGCGCCGAACGCGTCGACCTCGTCGGCGGTCGTGTCCCAGGAGCAGACGAGGCGCACCTCGCCGGTCACCTCATCCCAGGTGTAGAAGGCCCAGTCGCGCTGCAGGTGCTCCGCCACGCCGGGCGGCAGCACGGCGAAGATCGCGTTGGCCTGGACGGCCTGCGTGAGCCGCACACCGGGCACGCCGCGCAGCGCCTGCGCCAGCCGGGCGGCCATCGCGTTGGCGTGCGCGGCGTTGCGCCGCCACAGGTCGCCCTCCAGCAGCGCGATGAACTGCGCGGCGATGAAGCGGCCCTTGGAGGCGAGCTGCAGCGCCTGCTTGCGCAGATACCTGAAGCCGTCGGCGAGATCGGGGTTGAGGAAGACCACCGCTTCGCCGAGCAGCAGACCGTTCTTCGTGGCGCCGAAGGAGACGACGTCGACGCCGGCGTCGGTCGTGATCGCGCGCAGCGAGACGTCCAGGCTCGCGGCCGCGTTGGCCAGGCGCGCACCGTCGACGTGCAGCAGCAGGCCGCGATCGTGGGCGACGCCGGCGAGCGCCCGCAGCTCGTCAGGGCTGTAGACGGTGCCGAGCTCGGTGCTCTGCGTGACGCTGACGACCCGCTGCTGCACGGCGTGTTCGTCGCCGCGGCGCACGAGCAGCGATTCGACGTGCGCCGGCGTGAGCTTGGCGTCCGGCGTCGGGACGTCCTGCAGCTTGACGCCCGCGATCGCCTCCGCGGCACCGCATTCGTCGACGTTGATGTGCGCCTGCGCGGCGCAGATGACCGACTCCCACGGCCGGCACAGCGCGCGCAGCGCCAGGACGTTCGCGCCGCTGCCGTTGAAGACCAGGAACGACTGGGCCTGCTCGCCCAGGTGCTCGCGCAGCAGCTCCTCCGCGCGCGCCGTCCAGGGATCGGCGCCGTACGGGACGGCATGGCCGTCGTTGGCGTCGGCGATCGCGGCGAGCACCTCGGGGTGCGCGCCCGCGTAGTTGTCGGATGCGAAACCCTTCACGCCGCCCAGCCTACGCGGACTCGCTCGCGACCCCTGACGGCGATCGGGAATGAGGCGACGCCGCAAGATGCGCTGGCAACTAGCCTGCGGTCGTGGACTGCGGCGCGCGTGCATGGATGCTGCCGGTCGCGCTGGCACTGACCGTGGCCGTCGCCGGCTGCGGCCCGCGCGCGCAGCCGCGCATGCCGCCGGTGTCGATCGTGCAGGACGACGCCGAGCTGCTGCACCGCTCGCCGGAGCGGATCGCGTCGACGCTGGACGATCTGCGTCGGCTCGGTGTGGACTGGGTTCGCGTGACCGCAGGCTGGTCGGTCATCGCGCCCGCCGCGCGGTCCGCCGATCGGCCGGACTTCGACGCCACCGATCCGGGCGCCTATCCCCGTCGCGCTTGGCGTTCGCTCGATCGGCTGTACGAGATGGCGAGCGCGCGCGGCCTGGCGCTGTCGATCGACATCGCGTTCTGGGCACCGCGCTGGGCGGTCCGGCGCGCGTCTGCACGCTCGGACCGCCAGCGCGACACGCTGGACGTCGGCGCCTACGCCGACTTCGCTGAGGCTGTCGCGCGGCGCTATCCGCGGTCGGTCGCGTTCACGATCTGGAACGAGCCCAACCACCCCGCCTTCCTGCTGCCGCAATGGGAGCGCGCGGGCGACGGCTGGCAGGCGACCTCGCCACACCTGTATCGGGCGATGGTGCAGGCGGCGGCGCCGCGCATCAAGGCGGCAGCGCCGGACGCGCTCGTGCTGATCGGAGCCACCGCCTCCGTCGGGGCCGGCGCCGGCGGCAGCTCCGGCGAACGCATGGCACCTGTGACCTTCGCGCGCGAGATGGCCTGCGTCGACGAGCAGCTACGCCCGCTTCGAACGCCGGCGTGCAGGTCGTTCCAGCCGCTCGCGGGAGACGGCTGGTCACACCATCCCTATTCGCTCGAGCGCCCTCCCTGGCAGGCGGATCGGCGTCCCGGCAACGTCCGCATGGGCGACCTCGGGCGGCTGACAGGCCTGCTGCGGCGCCTGCACGAGGCGGGACGGACCGGCAACGACCTGCCGCTGTATCTCACCGAATCGGGCTATCAGACCACGCCGCCCGACCCCACCGCAGCGGTCAGCCTCGCCGAGCAGGCGCGCTGGCTGCCTGAGGCCGAGCGGATCGCGCGCGCCCAGCCGTCGGTTCGCAGCGTCGCGCAGTTTCTCGTCCGCGACCTGCCCGAGCGGCCGGGGCGCACCGTCCGCGAACGCTGGGGCGACTACCAATCGGGCCTGCGCTTCGAGGACGGCCGGCCGAAGCCCGCCCATGCGGCGTTCGAGCTGCCGCTCGTGGCACACCGCTCCGGCGTTGCAGAGGTCAGCTTCTGGGGGCTCGTCAGGCGCGGGTCGGGCAGCCGCGGCGCGACGATCAGCGTGCGTGCGCCGGACGGGACCTGGCGCCCGATCGCCCGGCCGCGCACCCGCGACGACGGGACGTTCGAGGTCAGGCTCTCCGTCGACCCCGGACGGGCATTTCAGCTGCGCAGCGGCGACCGCGTCGGCGCGACCGTCAACGGCGCCCGCTGATCGTCGGATCGACAGCTCGTGCGGGTGCGACCAGCGCCTGCGCGAGCGCGCCGCGCAGCGACTCGAAGAAGATCGACAGCGGGAACTCGTCGTCGAGCACGAGGTCGACGGTGGCGCGCGGCTCGTCGCCGTCGCCGAACGGTCGCCGGCCGGCGACCCACTGCGAGCCGCTCGCCGGCTGCACGTAGGTCGCGACGAGGTCGTGTGCGGCGCCCCAGTGCTGCAGCTGGGTGCGGTCGATGCCGTCGCGATACAGGCGTTCGACGAGCGCGCGCAGCTCGGCGACGCCCGCGGGCAACGCCGCCCAGTCGATCGTCAGGCGGTTGTCGGTCCAGCTCACGCGGCCCGTGCGGTGCAGGAACGCGAACAGCAGCTGGCCGCCGAGGCCGTCGTAGTTGCGGGTGCGGTCGCCGGTGACCGGGAAGCGCAGCATCCGGTCCAGCAGCACCGCGTACTGCACGAAGCGCGCGAAGCCGAAGCCCTCGCGTTGGAGTTTGACGGCCTCGCCGTAGGCCGTCAGATCGCAGCGCAGCTCCTCCAGCGCGTACATCCAGTACGGCATCCGCCGGCGGATCATGAACGGGTCGAAGGGCAGGTCGCCGTGGCTGTGGGCGCGGTCGTGGATCAGGTCCCACAGCGCGTAGGCCTGCTCGGAGACCGGCCCGGAGATCAGCAGGCCGGCGGCGTCAGGTGGCAGGTTGATCTGCAGCAGCTCGGAGGCGGCACCGATCGTGCGGCGCAGGCGCTCGGCCTCGCGGTCGCAGAAGATCGCGCCGAAGTGGTGGCGCTCGGGCCGCGTCGCGACGCTGACGGTCTCCGGGAACAGGACCGCGCACTCGCTGTCGTAGCCGGCGGTGTGGTCGACCAGCGTGACCGGGACGAACTTCGGGTTGTCGTAGCGCGTGGCCTCCAGCTCGGCAAGCCACGCCGGCCACGGCACGCGCACGATCAGCGCCTCCAAGACGCTCCCGCGCGGTCCGTTCTGCTTGATCATCGGAAAGAGGACGAGGTGTTCGATGCCGTCCGTACGCAGCCGCTCGGGGCGAAACAGCTCCAGCGACGCGCCGAAGTCCGGCTTGCCGTAGCCGTCCGCCGCCCACGCGCGCAGATCGGCGATCGCGGCGCGCAGGTAGTCCTGCTCGTGCGCGAAGTGGGTCGTCAGCCCTTCGACGGCGCCCGCGATCTGCTCGACCTCGCCGGCGAGCGCGGCGCGGTCGTGCGTGTCGAGGTCGACGGAGCCGTCGGCCCGCTGGCACAGGCGCAGGCGGTCGACGGCGTCGCGCAGCAGCGGCCAGTGCTCGCTCGCCGCCGCCGCCGAGGGGCGTGGCGCGGCGGGACGGCGGAAGGCGCCGCCCGCGGCCCACTGCACGAGGTTGCACCACAGGACCTCGTGGTCGTGCCGGGCGAGGCAGTCGTCGCCGAAGAGGTCGGAGTCGGCGGCGACGACGACCCGCCCCGCGCCGTGCTCGACCGCGGCCAGCAGCGTCGCACCGGGGGTCGAGGCGCTCGCGGCCGCGCGTGCCAGCGGGCGCGCGCCGTTGCGCAGCCGCAGCCGACCGGCGCGGTAGAAGCAGGCGCTGCCGACGCGTGCGAGCAGGTCGACGCCGCCGTCGCGCGGCGAGCTGAGCTCGGCGAGCACCCAGTGCGGCGCGCCGTCGTGGTGCTCGTAGTCTGAGACCGCGTCGTTGGCGATCTCGATCCCGAAGCGCTCCAGCAGCGTGTTGAGGTTGGAGCCGTACTTCTCCTGCTCCTCCTCCCCCAGCACGATCAACCCGCCGCCGTCGCGCACGAAGGCCTCGATCGCGTCGAGCTCGGCGCCGGACAGCTGCGGCGAGCCGCCCGGCACCGTGCGCTCCCAGCGGGGATCGGACGGGTGCGCGATGACGAGCACGTCGGCCGCGCCGAGCGCGTCGCCGTCCAGCGCCCCGTCGACATGCGCGACGACGGCGACGTCACGTGCGCGCAGCGCCTGCGCGGCCAGCTCGTAGGAGGAGTCCTGCGGGTGCGACGGCGCGATCGCGCGCGCCACCTCGGGGCGGATCGTCCACGCCTCGCCGTGCGCCTCGTCGAAGAGGACGGTGGCGATCGGCGGGCGCGACGACATCGCCCTACCCGCCATCGTGGAAGACCTCCGCGCGGCGCTCGAAGAACGCCCGCTCGCGGCGGCTGCAGACCGTCATCAGCACCATCTCCTTTGCTCTGACCTCCGCGCTGGACGCTACGCCGCGATCGGCGCGTCCGCAAGAGTCGCGCTGCCCAAGCCGGGCGCCTCGTATTGTCCAAACTGGACAACACAGGTGCCCGTGTTCTGCCTGCAGCGCCTCTTGAGCGCATGTGGCGGTAGCGCTACGGTTGTCCGAAGCGGACAGTCCCAGGAGAGGAGCAGCATGGCCACCGAGCTGACCGAGCCCGGCTCGCAGCCGGCGATCGACCCGGCCGACCTGCAGGCGGTGGCGCGGCGCCACCTGTGGATGCACTTCACGCGGATGGGGGGCTTCGGCGCCGACGCCGAGATCCCGATCATCGTCCGCGGCGAGGGCTGCCACGTCTACGACGAGCACGGCCGGCGCTACCTCGACGGCCTGTCGGCGCTGTTCTGCGTCAACAGCGGCCACGGCCGCGCGGAGCTCGCCGACGCGGCGGCCGCGCAGATCCGCGAGCTGGACTTCTTCACGAACTGGAGCTACGCCCATCCCCGTGCGATCGAGCTCGCCCAGCGGATCGCCGGGCTCGCCCCGCCCGGCCTGGAGCGCGTGTTCTTCACCTCCGGCGGGTCGGAGGCGGTCGAGTCGGCCTGGAAGCTCGTGCGCGCCTACCACCGCCTGCGCGGCGACGAGCACCGCACGAAGCTCATCGCCCGCGAGCTCGCCTACCACGGCACCTCGCTCGGCGCGCTCGCCGCGACCGGCCTGCCCGGCCTGAAGACCCCGTTCGAGCCCGTCGCCCCCGGCGGCTGCCACGTCTCCAACACGAACAGCTACCGCTGGCCGCCCGATCGCGATCCGCTGTGGGCCGCGGACGCGATCGAGGCGCGGATCGTCGCCGAGGGACCGCAGACCGTCGGCGCCGTGATCCTCGAGCCCGTCCAGAACGCCGGCGGCTGCTTCACGCCGCAGGAGGGCTACTTCCAGCGCGTGCGCGAGATCTGCGACCGCCACGGCGTGCTGCTGATCTCCGACGAGGTGATCTGCTCGTGGGGCCGGCTGGGCCACATGTTCGGCTGCGACCGCTTCGGCTATGTGCCGGACATCATCACGACGGCGAAGGGGCTGACGTCGGCCTACGTGCCGATGGGCGCGATGATCGTCGCCGACCACGTCGCCGCGCCGTTCATGGAGGGCGCGGAGTCGTTCGTGCACGGCTTCACGTTCGGCGGCCACCCCGTCGCCGCCGCCGTCGCGCTTGCGAACATCGACGTCATGGAGCGCGAGGACCTCTGCGGCCACGTGCGCGCCAACGAGGCCGCGTTCCGCGCGATGCTCGACAGCCTGCGCGACATCGACATCGTCGGCGACGTCCGCGGCGCGGGCTACTTCCACGCGATCGAGCTCGTCAAGGACCGCGATTGCAAGCAGGGCTTCGACCACGCCGAAGCCGAGCGGCTGCTGCGCGGCTACCTCTCGGGCGAGCTGTTTCGGCGCGGCCTGATCTGCCGCGCCGACGACCGCGGCGACCCGGTGATCCAGCTCTCACCTCCGCTGATCGCCGGGCCGCGCGAGTTCGAGCAGATGGAGGCGATCCTGCGGCCGGTCCTGACCGAGGCGGCCAGGCGGGTCGCCGCCTGATGCTGACCGTCGAGCAGCTGCTGTCCGAGTCCGGCCTGACGCTGGCCGCGGGGCATGCGTCGGCCGGCGCGGCCGTCCGCGCGGTCCACAGCACCGAGCTGCTGGACCCGACGCCGTGGCTGACGGGCGGCGAGCTGCTGCTGACGACCGGCATCCAGCTCGACTCCGCCGAGCGCCAGCGCGAGTACGTCGGGCGGCTGGCGAAGCATGGGATCAGCGGCCTCGGGCTCGGCGTCGGCTTCGAGCACGACGCGCTGCCCGACGCGCTGGTGCAGACCGCGCAGGAACACGGGCTGGCGCTCTTCGAGGTCCCCTACGAGCTGCCGTTCATGGCGATCACCGAGCGCGCGTTCTCGCAGCTCGTCAGCGAGCAGTACGACGCGCTGCGGCGCAGCACGGAGATCCAGGGCCGCCTGGAGCGGCTCGTGCTCGAGGAGCGCGGCCTCGGCGCGGTCATGGGGATGGTCGCCGAGGCGATCGGCGGCGGCGCCTGCGTGCTCGGCGGGCGCGGCGAGACGATCGCCGCCGGCGGCGTGCTGACGGCGGGCGAGCTCGGCGCGCTGCGCGCGGCGACTGCCGCCGGCGGCGCCGTCGCGGCGCCGCTCGACGGGCGCGCGCTCGTCCTGCCCGTCATCGGCCGCGACCGCGCTGCGGCCCAGGCCTGGCTCGCCGGCGTGGCAGGAAGTACGACGCTCGGCGACTTCGAGCGCCTGATCCTGCAGCAGGCCGCGACCGTCGTCGCGCTCGAGCTCATGCGCGAGCGGGTCGCCCGCGACACCGAGCGCCGGCTGGCCGGCGACGTGCTGGCGGAGGCGCTGACCGGGCGGCTGCATCCCGAGGAGCTCGCCGCCCGCCTGGCGCCGTTCGGCCTCGGCGACGAGGTCGCCGTGCTCGCGTTCGCGACCGCCGACCCGGTCGCCGCCGAGCCGCTGCTCGACGCCGCGCTCGCGCGCTGCGACGTGCGCGCGCTGATCGCCGTGCGCGGCAACCTGCTGTGCGCGATCGTCGACGCGGGCGCCGGCCGGTGCGACCCGGTGCAGCTCGCGCGCACGCTGCGTGCCGAGCTGGCCGCCGACGAGCCCGCCGTGCGCGCATCGGCGAGCCGCGCGGCGAGCGCGCAGTCGCTGCGGCGCAGCTTCCACGAGGCGCGCTGCGCGCTGGAGGCCGTGCGCTTCGCCAACGGCGACGCCCCCGAGGTCGCGTCGCACCGCGACCTGGGCTCCTTCCACCTGCTGCTGTCGCTGCAGGACGACGAGGCGCTGCGCTCGTACTGCGACGGCGTCCTCGCCGGGATCGCCGCGGGCGACCCGGCGTACGCCGACGAGCTGCTGCGCTCGCTCGACGCGTTCCTCGAGCACAACGGGCACTGGGAACGCGCCGCCGCCCAGGTCTTCTGCCATCGCCACACGCTGCGCTACCGGATCCGGCGCGTCGAGGAGCTGACCGGCCGCTCGCTGGCCAGCCCGCGCGACCGGATCGAGTTCTGGCTGGCTCTGCGCGGGCGGGAGCTCGCGTTGTGAGCGCCGGCGCGCTGACCGAGCCGATGACCGAGTGGGCGCTCCGCGTCGGCGTCCACCCGCCGGAGAAGTGCGTAGTTCCCGATGACCTGTTTCCCGAGCTTGAGCGGCGCGGGTGCTGCTTCGAGGTGAGCGTCTCATGAAGGTTGGAATCCCCACCGAGATCAAGACCGACGAGTTCCGCGTCGCGATCACGCCCGCCGGCGTGCGCGAGCTGACGACGCACGGCCACGACGTGCTCGTGCAGGCCGGCGCCGGCGTCGGGAGTGCGATCGACGACCTCGAGTACGAGGCCCAGGGCGGGCGCATCGTGCCCGCCGCCGACGACCTCTGGGGCGAGGCCGAGCTCGTGCTGAAGGTCAAGGAGCCGCAGCGCTCGGAGGTCGGGCTGCTGCGCCGCGGCCAGACGCTCTTCACGTACCTGCACCTCGCCGCCGAGCCCGAGCTCGCGGCCGGCCTGTGCGCGTCGGGCGCGACCTGCATCGCCTACGAGACCGTCGAGGACGCGCGCGGGCGCCTGCCGCTGCTCGCGCCGATGAGCGAGGTCGCGGGCAAGATCGCCACGCAGGCGGGCGCGTTCATGCTCGAGAAGCCGCTCGGCGGGCGCGGCGTGCTGCTGGGCGGCGTGCCCGGCGTCGCGGCGGCGACCGTGCTCGTGATCGGTGGCGGCGTCGTGGGAACCAACGCGGCGCTGATCGCGATCGGCATGCAGGCCGACGTGTTCGTCTTCGACCGCTCGATCGACCGCCTGCGCGAGCTCGACCTCATCTTCGGCGGCCGCGCCTCGACCGTCCACTCCTCGACGCTGGCGATCGAGCAGATGCTGCCGCAGGCCGACCTCGTCATCGGCGCGGTGCTGATCCACGGCGCACGCGCCCCGCATGTGATCACCCGCGAGCAGCTCGGGCTGATGAAGTCGCGCGCGGTGCTCGTCGACGTCTCGATCGACCAGGGCGGCTGCTTTGAGACCTCGCGCCCGACGACGCACTCCGACCCGACGTTCCAGGTCGACGACGTCACCCACTACTGCGTCACGAACATGCCCGGCGCGGTCCCCGTCACCGCGACGTTCGCGCTGACGAACGCGACGCTGCCCTACGTCCTGAAGCTCGCGGACCTCGGCGTGCAGCGTGCGCTGACCGAGTGCCCCGAGCTGCGCCTCGGCGTGAACGTCGCGGCCGGCCAGATCACCCACCCCGCGGTCGCCGAAGCGCTTACCCGGTAACCGCAGCGCGCCTGGAAGGAGAGCCAATCCGATGAGCAGTGCGGCAACGAGGATCGACAACTTCATCGGCGGCGCGTTCGCCGCTCCCGTCGACGGCGCCACCGAGGAGATCCACAACCCCGCGACGGGGGCGGTCATCGCCGTCGCGCCGCTGTCGGAAGCCGCCGACGTCGACGCCGCGGTCGCCGCTGCGGCGGGCGCGTTCGCGGGCTGGTCCTCGACGCCGCCCGGCGAGCGCGCGCTCGCGCTGCTGCGGATCGCGGACGCGTTGGCGGAGCGCGGCGAGGAGCTGTCGCAGGTCGAGTCGCTGAACGTCGGCAAGCCGATCGCCGCGATGCGCGACGAGATCCCCGCGCTCGTCGACAACCTGCGCTTCTTCGCGGGCGCGTCGCGCTGCATGGAGGCGACGGCTGCGGGCGAGTACATGGCGGGCTATACGTCGATGCTGCGCCGCGAGCCGATCGGCGTCGTCGGCCAGATCGCGCCCTGGAACTACCCGCTGATGATGGCGATCTGGAAGATCGGACCGGCGCTGGCGGCGGGCAACACGGTCGTGCTGAAGCCCAGCGAGCAGACGCCGATGACGGCCGCGCTGCTGGCGCAGATCTGCGGCGAGCATCTGCCGCCGGGCGTCCTGAACGTCGTCTTCGGCCATGGCGAGTCGGCGGGCGCGCCGCTGGTCGCGCATCCGGATGTCGCGATGGTGTCGCTGACGGGCGATGTCGCGACCGGCAAGGAGATCGCGCGCGCGGCCGCGGCGTCGTTGAAGCGCGTCCATCTGGAGCTGGGCGGCAAGGCGCCGGTGCTCGTCTTCGACGACGCCGACGTGGAGGCGGCGGTCGAGGGCGTCAAGATCGCCGGGTACTGGAACGCCGGGCAGGACTGCACGGCGGCCGCGCGCGTGCTCGCCGGCCCGGCGGTCTACGACGACTTCGTCGCCGGGCTGGCGGCGGCCGCCGCCGGGCTGGCGGTCGGCGACCCGACGTCGCAGGACACCGACATGGGTCCGCTGATCTCGGCCGCGCAGCGCGAGCGGGTCAGCGGCTTCGTGGACCGGGCGCCGGCGGGCGCCGAGGCCGTCACCGGCGGGACGGCCGGCGACGGACCGGGCTGGTTCTACGCGCCGACGGTCGTCGCGGGCTTGTCGCAGGGCGACGAGATCGTGCAGCGCGAGGTCTTCGGGCCGGTCGTGACGGTGCAGCGGTTCGGCTCGGAGGAGCAGGCGCTGACGTGGGCCAACGGCGTCGACTACGGGTTGGCGGCGAGCGTCTGGACGCGCGACGTCGGCCGCGCGCTGCGCTGCGCGCGGGCGCTGCGCTTCGGCACCGTCTGGATCAACGACCACATCCCGCTGGTCTCCGAGATGCCGCACGGCGGCTTCAAGCAGTCCGGCTACGGCAAGGACATGAGCGCCTACTCGCTGGAGGACTACACCGAGCTCAAGCACGTGATGGTGAGCCTGGGCTGAGCACCGCCGCCGGCGTCGGTGTCTGTCGGCGACGGAGCACGGCGGGCGTGGCGGATCTGCCGTGCGTGGCGCTGCGCAGCTGCCACGCGGCGCGTGACGTGGGCTCGTCAGGTGAGTCCGAGCGCCGCCCGCAGCGCGGCCCCGTCGATGCCCTCCACGCGCAGCACCTTCTGACGCGCCGTCTCGCCGCGCACGACCGACACCCGCGAAGGCGCGACACCGGCCTTGCGCGCGCACACTCGGGACCGGCTCGCCGAGCGGTAGTGTCGCCGCGTGCGCGGCGGGGCGGGTCTTCGAGAAGGGCTGGCGACGCGCGAGCTGCGGCTCTTCGTGCTCGCCTGTGCGGCGATATCGCTCGCGCTCTGGGCCTTCACCGTCGTCCTCGCGATCGCGGCCTATAGGGCCGGCGGCACGGGCGCCGTCACGCTGGCGGTCGTCGCGCGGGTGCTGCCCGGCGCGCTCGCCGGCCCGTTCACCGCCCTGCTCGCCGATCGCCACTCGCGCCGCGCGGTGCTGCTGCAGCTCACCGCCGCCGCGACCGCGGTGCTGGCGCTGCTGACGCTGCTGACGGCGCTCGACGGACCGTTCGCGCTCGTGCTGACGCTCGCTGCCGCGTTCTCGATCCTCACCAGCGGCCAGCAGCCCGCCCAGGTCGCGCTGCTCCCGAGCCTCGCTCGCAGCCCGCGCCAGCTCGCGATCGCCAACAGCGCCCGCCAGGGCTTTGGCAACGCCGCCTACTGCATCGGCGCGCTGGCCGGCGGCGCTGCGGCGGCGGGCCTGTCGGTCGCCGCGGGCTTCGCGCTCGCGGTCGCGGCCTCGGCGGTCGCTGCGGTGGCGCTGCTGCTGCTCGAGCCCGATCCACGCCCCGCGCACCGCGCCGCTCGCGACGACGCCCGCGTCGCCGCCGAGCTGCTGCTCGGCCTGCGCGAGGTGCGCGCCGAGCCCGCGCTGCGCGAGTCCGCCGGCGTGCTCGCCGCGATCGGCCTGATCTACGGGGTCCTCGACGTGCTGATGGTCGTCGTCGCGGTCCAGTTCGTCGGCCTCGGCACCGGCGGCGTCGGCATCCTGAACTCCGCCTGGGGCGCCGGCGGCCTGATCGGCGGCTTCGCCGTGCTGACGCTGCTCGCGCGCGGGCGCTTCGCGGCGGCGCTGGACGCGAGCGCGGCGCTGATCGCGGTGCCGCTGGCGGTGATCGCGGTCGCGGCGAATCCCTTCGTCGCCGTGCTCGGCTTCGCCGTGCTCGGGCTCGGCTACGCGGTTGCCGAGACCGCCGGCCAGACGCTCGTGCAGCGCCTGGCGTCCGACGAGAGCCTCGCACGCGCCTTCGCCGTCGCGGAGACCGGATCGCAGCTCGCGGTCGCGCTCGGCTCGATCCTCGCTCCCGTGCTGATCGCGCTGCTCGGGATCCGCGGCGCGCTGGTGGCGACGGCGCTCGTGCTGCCCGCCGTGGTCATCGCCCGCTGGCGCGCGCTGGAGCTGCTCGACGCGCAGGCGACGGTCCCCGAGCGCGAGCTCGAGGTCCTGCGCAGCCTGGACCTGTTCGCGCCGCTGCCGCTCGCGACGGTCGAGACGCTCGCGATCCGCTCGCTGCCGCGCGTCGTGTTCGCCGACGAGCAGATCCTGCTGCCCGGCGACATCGGCTCGCGCTTCTACGTGATCGCCGACGGCGCGGTCGAGGTGCAGGCGGGCAGCGTCGTGCGCCGGCTCGGGCCCGGCGACTACTTCGGCGAGATCGCGCTGCTGCATGACGTCAAGCGCACGGCCGCCGTCGTCGCCATGAAGGACGGGCTGCTGTACGTGCTCGGCCGCGACGACTTCATGCGCGCCGTCACCGGCCACCTGCGCTCGACGCAGGCCGCCCAGACGGTGGCCGACGCGCGGCTGCGCGCGTCGGCCCAGCCCAACTAGCCGGCCGCGAACGAGGCGTCGACGGCGCTGTCGCGGTCGTGCTCGCGCAGGTACGGCGCCACCAGATCCCCGTACGCCGCCTTGCGCTCGGCGGGCAGGTCCTTCCAGCCCGTGACCTCCCCACGGCACTCGTCGCAGCCGCACAGGCAGACCGCCGGGAAGTGCTCGATGACAAAGTTGCGCATCGCGTAGTCGAACGTGATCTCCTCGTCGGCGGCGATCGGCTCGAGCGCGACGAAGTCGAAGCCGCCGACCGCTTTGTTGACGCGCACGCCGCAGTTGGGAGCGCAGGAGTGGTTGACCTTCGGCCCCAGGCCCTGCTCGAAGACCCACGCGCTCAGGCTGACCTGGTTGGCGTGCGAGTGGTTGGCGGGTGCGGGGCGTCCCGCAACGCCGAGCATGACGGTGTCGCCTTCGGCGAAGTCGCGCGTGGCGAAGACGCCGTCGTTGCGGTCGTCGATTCCGGTACGGAGCTGGCAGCCTTCGTCGTGCATGGAACCTGCCTCCTGACTCGGTGGGCGAAGCGAGGTTGCAAGGTTGCGTCCGATCCGCCTGGAGCGCATGAGGGATGATCCCCCAACATGCCGCTCGATCAGTACGGCGTGCTCGTTGCACGCGCGCTCGACAGCGCCCGCGAGGACGGGACCGACACGCCGCATTACCAGCTGCATCTCGTCGACGAGCCCGGCGAGCACTGGCGCATCGCGGTCAACGTCGAGTCCCAGCAGGCGCCGTCGGAGCTGCTGTACCTCGTCGACGACGACTTCCGCCATCCGGTCACGGCGCAGCTCGGCGCGCTGACGCCTGGCTGGCATCCGCTGCCGCCGTCGCCGGACGGGCCGCACCTCGACTTCATCCGCGGCAACCTCTTGGAGCGCGCGGACATGCGGCTGTTGCCGCCCGCCGTCGAGGGCCCCGACAACGACCTCGCCGACCTGCTCGACCACTGGTGCCGGCGCGCGATCGCCGACCCCGCCGCGACCGTCTTCGCCTACGGCCAGCGCTTCGGACCCGAGCACGGCGTCGAGGACAAGGTGTTCGGGTTCGTGCCCGCCAACGGCGTGCACGACATCCACATGAACCAGGGCAACAGCGGGCGCTTCCGGCGCGACAACGGCGTCCGCCAGGACGGCGCGCTGATCCTGCGCTTCCCCGCCGAGGACCGCTGGGTCGCGATCTTCCTCGCCTTCCAGAGCCAGGCGTTCCACACCGACGACATCACCGGCGACGCGCTCGGCGCCGACGGCGCGCCCGCGCCCGACGCGGCAGCCGTGCGCATCGTGGCCGCGCTCGTCAACGCCGCCGGCCCGGCGCCGGAGGCCGAGAGCGTGCTGCTGATCAACGCGTCCCCCATCGCGGTCGACCTCACCGGCTGGAAGATCGCAGACCGCGCCAAGCAGACGTGCGACGTCCCGGCCGGCCCGCTCGCGCCCGGCGACACGCGCCGGGTCGCGATCGTCGCCCCCGTCGCGCTCGGCAACGGGGGCGGCACGATCACGCTGCTCGACGGCGGCGGGCTGAAGGTGTCGGGCGTCGCCTACACCGCCGCCGACGCCGAGCGCGAGGGCTGGACCGTCACGTTCTGACCGTCCACCCCGCCACGCCGCCGCGGTCAGCCGGTCGTCGTGATGCGGACGTCGTCGATCGCGCCCTCGACGAGCGAGGCGGTCGCAAGGTCGGCGACCTCGACGACGATCCGCACGGTCTGGCCGGCGAACGCGCTGAGGTTGATGTTGCTCGCCGTCGCCCAGGCGCCGTTGTCGTTGTCTGCGGCGCCGAGCTCCTGCAGCACGGTCGCGCTCGTCGCGCCGACGACCCGCACGCGCAGGAAGTCGGCCGACGACGAGTTGCTGCCGTGGGCGAGGTAGTACGACAGGCTCATCGCGTAGGTCGACCCGGCGGCAAGCGCGATCGGCGGTGACGCCATCGAGGTCATGCCGCCGTCGACGTCGTGGTCGCCTGCGGCCCCGCCCAGGCGGCCCGTCACGAGGTCGTTGACGCCGCTGACCGTCGTCCCGAGCTGCTTGGTGCCGCCCGAGCTCGTCGCCGCCGGGTCACCGCGCTCGAAGAGGCCCGTCGTCGCGTTGTCCGTGGCGCTGAGGTTGCGCGTCCACTGCGGCGCCGTCGCCGACTCGAAGTCGGTCGCGTAGACCGTCGAGCTCGGCAGGCCGCAGTACTGCGCCTCCTTGCCGATCGCGCGGTACGGGCAGTCGGAGATCTCCAGCAGCGCCAGCATCGCCTCGCGGTTGCGCGAGGTCTGCGCCGGGATGACCTCGTCGGGTGGATAGAAGCCCGGGTTCGACGTCGTGGGATACATCTCGAACGTGTAGCCGAAGATCTTGTGCACGCCCCACAGCCAGTCGTCGATCGAGCCGTCGGTGATGTAGAGGTCGCTGGACTGCTCGGGCGTGTAGCCGTTCGTCGACGCCATGCTGACGCCGAGCGTCGAAAGCGCCGCCTGGTCGTCGGCGGTCAGGCCGGGCGCGGTGTTCGCGGTCGTGTAGCCGTAGGGCCACAGGACGAGCTCGGAGTAGGTGTGGAAGTCGATCGCGGTCTTGATCTGCTGCACGCCGCCGACGACACGCGAGTTGACGAAGTCGCGCACGCGTTGTGTCTCGGGCGCCGAGAAGGCGGCGGCGCCGCGGTAGGTCTCCGACGAGAACGTGCCGCTCGAGCCGCCGCAGCAGCCCCACTGGAACCCGTAGTTGCGGTTGAGGTCGGTGCCGACGGCGGTCGAGCCGCTGCCGTTCGGCTGGCGGTTCTTGCGCCACAGCGCGTATGAGCCGGTGGCGACGTCGAACTCGGCGCCGTCGGGGTTCATGCTCGGGACCAGCCACAGCTCGCGCGTGTTGACGATCGCCTGCACGCGGGTGTCGCCGGAGGTATAGCCGGCGACGATGTTGTTGAGCGTGTACATCGCCATCTCGACGGTGAGGTGCTCGCGGGCGTGCTGGTTGTGGGTGAACAGCACCTCCGGCTCGGCCTCGTCGACGCCGACGTTGTCGGAGATCTTCAGCGCCCAGATCTGGCGACCCTGGTAGGTCGTGCCGAGGCTGAAGCGCTGCACGAACGACGGGTTGGCGGCCGCGATCGCCGCCGTCTCGTTCGCCATCTCGGTGTAGTCGTGGTAGTTCTGATCGGCCGCCGGGAAGGCCGCGGCGCGGGTCCGCAGCCCCTTCGCGCGGGCGGGTAGCCGCGGCGCGGAGCCGCGCAGGACGCGCAGCCCGCGCGCAACGCGCAGGCGCCGCAGCTTGACGGCGTCCGACGCCGAGGCGGTGACGATCAGCGCACCGTGATCGGTGCCGACGATCGCCGCGCCGGTGCGGGCGACGGCGGCGCGGTCCTTGGCGCTGCGGACGTTCTCGACGCGATAGCTGCGCGGGCCGTCGGTCGTGGCGGCCGCGGCGGTCGGCGCCAGCGCCGTGACGGCCAGCAGCGATGCGGCGATGCTCAGCATCGTGCGCGATCCGGTCAGGTGCATGGTTCCCTCCTCCGTTTGGACGTGTCTGCACGCGCGCGTGACGACCGGCCAAACGTACTCCTGCGCGAGGGTGGAAAGCTAGGCGTGAACTGTCGCGAGCAGCACGTCCAGCAGCGCCTCGGAGGCGTAGGGGCAGAACTGCGCGCCGGCCTCGCGGCGGATCTCGTCGCGCGCCGCGGAGGCGGACATCGCGCGGCGGTACGGGCGATTGGAGGTCATCGCGTGGTACGCGTCACAGACGAGCGCGATCCGGCTGGCGATCGGGATCTGCTCGCCGGCCAGGCCGTCGGGGTAGCCGCCGCCGTCCCAGCGCTCGTGCTCGGCGCGGACCGCGGGCGCGAGATGGGCGAGCTCGGGCATCGACGCGAGGATCTGCGCGCCGACGACCGGGTGCTGGCGCATGAGCGTCTGCTCGTGGCTCGTCAGCGGGCCCGGCTTGCGCAGGATCGCGTCGGGGATCGCGATCTTGCCGAGGTCGTGCAGCAGGGCGATGTGCTCGACGGCGCTCGTCTGCGCCGCGTCGAGGCCCAGGCGCCGGGCGACGCCGCGGGCGAGCGTGACGACCTCGCGCGAGTGCAGCGCCGTGTAGCTGTCGCGGGCATTGACGGCGGCGAGCAGCGCGCGCAGGCTCGCCATCTCCGCGCTGGCGCCGATGTCCGCAGTCGGCGCGGCGGGCAGCGCCGGGTACGTGCCGCGGCTCTGCTTGACGCCGTACATCGCGCGATCGGCGGCCTGGAGCGCATCGTTGACGCCGCCGGTGCGTCGGTCAAGCTGCGCCGTCCCGATGCTCACGGTCAGCCGCACGCTCTCCTGGGCGGCGGTCATCGCGGCGCTGAGCTCGTCGCCGATCGTCGCGGCGAGGCGCTCGACGTCCGCGCCCTCGACGCCGACCAGCAGCGCCGCGAACTCGTCGCCGCCGAGCCGTGCCGCACGGTCGCTGGCGCGCACCCGCGACGAGAGCGCCTCGCCGAGCGCGCACAGGACCTCGTCGCCGGCGAGATGGCCGCGGACGTCGTTGACCTGCTTGAAGCCGTCGATGTCGATCAGCACGAGCGCGGCGTGCTCGTCGTAGCGCCGGCAGCGGTCGAGCTGCTGGGCGACGTCCTGCTCGAAACGGCGCCGGTTCCACAGCCCGGTCAGCGGGTCGCGGTCGGCGAGGTCGAGCAGGTGCGCCTCGAGGTGCTGGCGCTGGGTCACGTCGGTGGACGAGCTGACGACCGCGTAGGGCCGCGTCTCCCCGGGGCGAAACAGCGGACGGGTGCTGACGTCGATCCAGACGCGCTCGCGACCGGGTCGATCCATGCCGATCACGCGTCGCTCGGCCGTTCCGTTGGCGAACGACATGCCGGCGGGCGTATCGGCGAACGCGAGCGGCACCCCGTCGTCGCTCACCGGCAGGAAATCCGAGCGCGGGTCCTGGACGAAGTCGCGGTCGGTCGCGGCGAGCGCCTTGGCCGAGTCGTTGAGCAGCTCGACGCTGCCGTCGGCGTACATGAGGAAGACCGCCTCCTCGAGCGCGCCGACGAGCGCGCGCAGCTTGCCCTCGCTCTCACGCAGCGCCCCGTTGGCGCTGGTCGTGCGGCGCGAGGAGGCCATCACGCGGGCGCACATCCACAGGCCGGCGAGGATCGCCAGCGCGAGACCGGCGAGCAGCGCCCAGCCGAGCCAGACGCCGCTGCCCGAGCCGGCGAGCACGCGCGCCCGGTCGGCCTGCAGGCGCAGCCGCCAGGTCGTGCTGGGAACGTCGGCGGAGACCGTCAGGACGTCCTGCGTGGTCGCCGAGCCGCCCTTGGGGACGACGCGGGCGAGCAGCGCACCCTGGCTGTCGGAGATGACGAGCGTGGCGCCATCGGGATTGGGCAGCCGGCGCAGGTAGTCCTGCAGGAACGAGCGCATGAGCCCGGCGGGCAGACCCTCGACGAGCAGGCGCGAGCCGCCCGCGGTCTCGAACGGCATCGCGAACTCGATCAGCGGGCCCGCGGCGGTGTCACGCACGTCCGACAGGACGCCGGGAGCGCGCGCCGTGCCGTGCCGCGGCCCCACGCGGCCGGCGCGATCGACGACCCTTCCGCCCCTGCCGAGGACCGCGGCGTACCCGAGCTTGCCCTCGTCGACGAGCTTGGCGAGCATCGCGCGGCGTCCGGCCGGCGAGCCGCCGAGCTCGTTTGTCAGATCGCCCAAGGAGACGCTGCTGATCGCGCCGAAGACGCCCTGGGTCAGTGCGGCGGAGATCTGCGCGCGCTGCTCGAAGCGCCGCACGGCGGCGCGGCGGCTGTCTTCGTGTGCCCTGTAGAGCTGCACGCCGAAGGTCCCGAGCGCGGAGAAGAGCAGGACTCCCAGCAAGGTGAGGCCGCGGCCGCGGGTCATACGCCCTCATCGACCGCGGCCTGACCGGACTTGAGCGTCTGCGCCCGACGGGGTATCAGCGCACCGTCGACGTCCCTCCGTCCCCGCCTGCCGACGCTGTCCGACGCTGCAGCAGAGCCGGTACTCGCCCGCCTTCAGCTCGGCCGACACCTCCGACGTCGCGTCCTGCTCCACGACATCGCCTACCTGCTGCGCGTCCTGCGCACCACGCACGTGTCGCGCCGGCGCCGGGAGCGCGGCGTCCGTACTGACTACGGTTGGCCGCTCCGTGCAAACCACGGACCGGGTCCGTAGGCCATCCGTCCAATCGCCTCAAGGTGCCCTCGGCGCGGCATCCGGGGCAGCCGAGACAGCGAAGGTGCGGATTCCACATTTGCTTCCTGGCGGATCGTTCCGCCGCGGAACGCGCCGGTCGACCTCGGCCGTCGCCCTCGACATCGGCGCCGACGCAGTCGTCGCGCTCCAGCCGACCGGAGACGGTGGGCAGGTGCGCCGCGCCATCGTCCATCCCCTGCCGGTCGGCCTCGTCGTCGACGGTGAGGTGGTCGACTCCGATGGCCTCGCGGCCGAACTGCAGCTGCTCTTCAACGAGCACAGGCTGCCGCGCGACGTGCGTGTCGGGCTCGCGCACCCGCGTCTCATGGTGCGCCTCGTGGAGCTGCCCGCCTCGATCTCTGGACGGGACCTCGACACCGCGGTCCGTCACCTCGCGACCGACCACCTGCCGGTCGGGCTCGACCAGCTCGTCGTGGATTACCGCCGCGCCGGCCGCGTACCCGGATCGGGGACCGGCGGCCTGCAGCGGATTCTCATGGCGGCCGCCCGCATCGACGGCATCGACCGCCTGACGCGAGCGCTCGAGGGCGCCGGGCTGCGCCTGCAGGGCATCTCGCTCTCCGGTTTGGCGATGATCTCCGCGCTCGACCACCGTCCGCTGCCGGGCGAGGCGATCCTCTACGTGCAGGCGGGCGCGCTGACGAACGTCGTCATCACCGAGGACGGCGAGCCGCTGCTCGTCCGCGCCGCGTCGGCCGGCTCGGAGTCGATCGCCACCGGCCTCGCGGAGCGCGCGCGCATCCGCCACGAAGAGGCACGCAACCTGATCTCGTCGCTCGGCCTCGGCGCCGCTCCGCATCACGGAGCGCCCGCGCCGATTCCCGACGAGGTGCAGGCGAGCGTCCACCAGCAGGTCCGCGAGGGCCTGCGCCGCGTCGTCGCCGAGGTGCAGTCCTCGCGCGACGTGTACGCCGCCCGCCCCGACGCATGCCCGATCGGCGCCGTCGTCCTGACCGGCTCGATGTCGACCTGGCCCGGCGTCGCACAGACGCTCGAGGACGACCTTCGCCTGCCCGTCATCGTCACCGGCCGCGAGAGCTGGCCGAACCTCGACGACGTCGGCATCGCGGCCGAGCGCCTCGACGTCGTCGTGGGCCTTGCCCGCACGCAGGGCGACGACCGTCCCGACCTGCGCCCGGCCGCGACCGGCCCGGACGCACGGGGCGCCTCGACGCCGGTCACGCGCGTCGCGCAGGTCGGCTGCGCGATGGTCGCGATGCTCGCCCTGGCGATCGTCTACCTCGTCGTCATCTCCAACCAGGTCAACACGGGCCGCGAGCAGCTGGCCACGATAACGGGCGATCTCGTCGCGACCGAGCGTCAGGCCGCGGCGCTGAAGCCCTATGACGACTTCGCCAAGGCGACGCTCGCGCGCCGTACGGCCGTGGCGGCCGTGGCGAAGACGCGCTTCAACTGGGATCGCGCGCTCACCGAGCTCGCCCAGGTCGCGCCCGGCGGCGTCTGGCTGACGTCCGCCAAGGGCACGCTGACGCCGACGACCTCCGTCGCCGGCGCGACCGGCGGCGGCTCGACGCAGAGCCTGCGCGGCGTGCTGCCGGTCCCCGCGCTGGAGCTGACGGGCTGCGCCGAGCGTGAGGGCATGGTGCCCTCCTACATCGACCGCCTGCACGGCATCACCGGCGTCACCGAGGTCGGCTTCAGCCGCACCGAGCGGCTTGCGAAGAAGTCCAAGGAAGCCGGCGCGGCCGGCGCGGGCGACTGCCGCGGCGGCAACGACAAGATCGCCCAGTTCGGGCTCGTGACGTACTTCAAGGCCAGCCCGGCGCAGGAGGCCGCGGCGGCCGCAGCGGCCCCCGGTGCGCCGGCCGCGGTGACGCCCGCCCCGGCGACGCCGCCCGCCACGACCACGACGGCCGCGCCGCCTGCCCAGACCGCGGCGATCGCCAACGGAGGCTCGAGATGACCCCGCAGGTGCGCATGCTCGCCGCGACGATCGCGACCGGCGTGGCGCTGTTCGCAGCGCTCTGGTTGCTCGCGATCGCTCCCGCGCGGTCCGACAAGCAGAAGGTCGATGCCAGCGTCCTCACGCAGGAGGCACGGCTGGCCGCGGCACAGACCAACCTGACGACGTACACCGCCTCGCGCAAGCAGTTCTCGGGGCTGCTGACCGAGCTGCGCGGCCTCGACAAGGCCGTGCCGGCCCGCGGTGACATCTCGGCGATGCTGCGCGAGCTGCAGCGGCGCGCGAAGGTTCGCAACAGCGACCTGCGCCTCGTCGCGCTCAAGGATCCCGGCGCCGCCGGGGCCGGCGGACCGACGCCCAGCACCCCCGGCGCCATCACCGGCCCCGGCGGACTGTCCGCGCTGCCGTTCACCTTCGAGTACACGGGCAGGTACTTCGACCTGCTCGACATCCTCAAGACCGTCCGCCGCTCCGTGCGGGTGATCTCCGGCGACCTCGACGTCGACGGGCGCCTGCTGACGATCGACGGGTTGGCGTTCAACCGCGTCGACGGCGACGCCCAACTGACCAAGGCCGTGCTGAACGCGACGGCCTACATCGCGCCGGACGGCGAGGCCGCGCCGCAGCCGCCTGACGCGGCGGTCACGCCCGCGCCCGCAACGACGGCCGCCAAGGGAGGGTCATGATGCTTCGCAACCTGCTCGACGAGGTCATGCGCCGCCGTCTGTGGCCGATCCTGGCGCTCGCCGCGCTCGCCGCCGTCGCCGCGCCGCTGCTGTTCCTGAAGTCCGCCCCGCCCGACGCCCCGGTCGCCTCGGCGCCCGTGCCCGCCGCGGCGCCCGCGGGCAAGCTGCCCGCGCGTGCCCAGCAGCTGCTGGCCACGACGGGGGCGGACACCAAGAACGCCACCCCGAAGGCCAAGGGCCGCCGCAGCGATCCGTTCCAGCCGCCGTCGTCGGTGCAGGCCGCGAGCGAGCCGTCCGACGACTCCGCCGCCAAGCAGACCGCAGGCGGTGGCGGCGATTCGACCAAGCCGGTCCCGGTCGTGATCACGAACGCCGACGGAACGACGCCGCCGACCGCGACCGCGACGGCGCCGGGCTCGAGCTCGGGTGCCGCGCCGATCGGCGACGACACGACCACGACGACCGTCGCCAGGCGCACGACGTCCGTCGACATCCGCTTCGGCGAGCGGTACCCCGGCAAGCTGCACCGCGGGATCGCGCGGACGCAGACGTTCGTCGCGGGCGGCCGCGTCGTCGCGATCTTCGTCAAGTACTCGCCCAAGCGCGACAAGGCCGTCTTCGCGATCGCGCCGAGCACGCTCGTCACCGGTGACGTCGAGTGCCGGCGCAAGCAGGACCTGTGCCGCTACGTCGACATCCCGGCGGGCAGGAGCGTGCGCCTGACGACGCTCGGGTCCGACGGCGCGCTCGTCACCCGCCGGCTTGCCGTCGAGCGGATCGGCCGCGCTCCGAGCGGCGGCGCGACCGCGGCGGCCGCCGGCAACGCGCCGGCCAACGGCTCCTGCCTGCTCGGCAGGCTGCTGACGATGAGCGCGCGGGTCGCGCCGCTCGCCGCCGACGCCTGCAAGAGCTGACGGCGCTCCCCGATGGGCGAGTTCGCGCACACGGTCGAGGGCGAGGACGGATTCACGATCGTCGAGGTCATGGTCGCCGTGGTCATGCTCGTGGTCGGCGTCCTGGCGGTGCTCGTGATGATCGAGGGCAGCCTGTCGAGCACGAGCCGCACGACGGCCCGCGAGCAGGCGACGAACCTCGCTCGCGACCTCGTCGAGCGCGCCCGTCAGGTGCCCTACGCGCAGACGACGACGGGCGTCGCCGCGGCGTCGGTCGCCGCGAGGCTGCCCGAGGCCCCCGCCGTGGCGGGATCGACCTTCACCGTCCAGCGGCGCAACGTGACGTACGCGGTCGCGGTCTCCGCATGCTCGATCGACGACCCCTCCGACGGCGCGGGCGTCGCGGGCAGCGGGACGTTCTGCGACGCGCCGCTGTCGTCGAGCGGGCCCGGTGGCGTGACCGCCGGCTCCGGCATCGTCGTCGGGCCGAGCATCCTCGGGCTGCCCGTCACGCTCGCCGCCAGCGGCAGCCTGATCGACACGCTCTGCAACGCGGTCGGCACGAACACCGCGATCGCCAACCAGGTCTCCAGCCTCGCGACCTCGCTCGTCGGGGCGGCGGGCCAGGGCGCGGCCCTCTCGGTCTGCTCGACGCCCGGTTCCGCGACGGTCGCGTTCGACCACACGCCCGACGACCTGCGCCGCATCCGCGTCGCGCTGAGCTGGATGCCGCGCGGCCAGAGCACCCCCTCCACGCTGACCCAGACGACGCTGCTGAGCTCCCCCACGTGATGACCCGACTCCCGGACAGCGAGCGACCGAGCGGCGATGCGGGCTTCACGCTCGTCGAGGTGCTCGTCGCGATGACGATCGCCGTGATCATGCTGTTGGCCATCCTGCAGGTCCTGGACTCGTTCTCGTCCAACGCGGCGCGCCAGACGAAGATCACCGACGCCAACGCGCAGACAAGGGTGGCGATGGACCGGATCGTCCGCGACCTGCGCCAGGCGCGCACCGTCGAGGTCGCCGCCGCGAACGACCTCGTCTACACGGTCATCGACGCGGCGAGCGCGGTGCGTCGCGAGCGCGTCTGCGTGGACTCGGCCAACGGCCTGTGGCGCTCGAGAGTGACGACCGCGACCGCGCCGGCGACCCCGATCGCCGCCGGGACACCGTGCCCGACCGCGGGCAGCGGCGCCTTCCGGATCACGTCGCTGCTGTCGGCGAACACGGCCGGCAACCCGCTCTTCACGTACGACTCGGCGACGCCCGCGAACGTGCGCAACATCGGCCTGACGTTCTCGCTCGACGCCGGCAACCCGGGCCGCACCGACACGAGCACCCTGCGCGCGAGCGCGTTCGTCCGCGCCCGCAGCGAGACCGCGCTCCCGGTCGGCGACGACGACATCACGACCTCGTGCAGCAGCTCCGGCATCCCGACGCTGACGCTGTCGGGCAGCGTCGGGCCGCTGACCGTGACCTACACCGACGTCGACGGCAACGCGCTCGGCGCGGCGGCCGCGGGCTCGTCGACGACGCTGCCCTCCGGCGCGACGAGCGTCGTGGCGACGATCACGGCGACATCCGGCGCCCTCACCCAGATCGTGAAGACGATCGCATGCTGAGGCGACTCAGGCTGCGGCGCCGCAGGCTCGCCGGCGAGCAGGGCTCGGTCGTCGTCATCGCCGTGTTCGTGATGGCGATCATGATCCCGCTCGGCCTGGCGCTGCTGGCGATCGTCGACAACCAGACGCGCGAATCGGGCGTCGAACGCGCCCGCGACCGCGCCTTCAACCTCGCCGACAGCGCGCTCAACAGCGCGGCGTTCAGCCTCGGCCGCGGCGGCTGGCCGGCGGCGGCGGGCTCGGCGCCGAGCAACAGCGGCGCCGCCGGCAGCTCGATGGACTGCGGCCTGGCCTCCTTCGGCGCGACGCTCGGCGCGCCCACGAACACGGGCTCGGCGACGGCGCGGCTGCAGCCCAACCTCAACGCCAGCTACGACGACGGCGCCTACACCGGCGCCACGTGGCAGATCAACGTCTGCGACAACGACACCGCCGGCCCCGGGCCGACGATCTGGAACGAGGGCCTGCTGACGTCGAGCAGGAACTTCGACCAGAACGGCGACGAGCTCGTGTGGGTGCGCTCCGAGGCGTCCGTCGCCGGGCACCGCCGCGTGCTCGCCGCGCTCGTGCGCGTCGAGGAGACGTCGGCGTTCGCCTCGAAGTACGGGCTTCTGACAGGCCGTATGAACGCCGAGCTGACGAACACCGCCGGCGCCGTCCTCAACGGCGGTCTCGTCGGCAACCTCGTGTCGGGATTGCTCGGCAGCGACCCGCTCGTCGCACCCGACCCGACGGACTCGACGACGGGGGTCACGGCCGTGCGCTGCGGCGCCCTGGACGGCTGCCTCGGCGGAGCGATCGGCGGACTGTCGTCGAGCGTCGCCCCGCTCAGCACGCTGATCGGCGGCGGCAAGCTCGTGCAGACGACGTCGCCGACCGCGACGAGCGCCGCGACGATCGGACAGCTCAAGCAGCAGGCGATCAACTCGGGCACCTACGTCGCCACGAACGCCGGCTCGACGACCCCGACCGCCCCGCCCGCGTGCACGATCCCGGCCGGCGCCAACGCCGACACGGTCGTCTACATCGACCAGGTCGGGACGACGGGTACCGCCGGCACGGCGCTCGGCCCGGGCGACCAGTACTGCGTGCTCAGCGTGGCGGTGGCCAAGGCCTACAAGGCGCTCGTGATCGGCAGCGGCCGGATCGTGCTGCGCGGCAACAACACGACGACGAACACGGCCACCGTGAACAACTTCCGCGGCCTGCTGTACGCGCTGAACTCGCAGCGCGCGACGCTCGGCGACGCGGCGCTGCCGGGCCGCGAGGTCGTGCGCATCGACCGCGGCGCCCATGTGATCGGCGGCGTCGCCGCCGACGGCAAGAGCGCCCAGGTGGGGATCTACCCGCCCGGCCTGTGCACCTCGCTCGTCGTGCTCGGCATCGACGTCGGCTGCGCCCTCAGCGCCCTGACCAGCATGCTCGGCGTCCTCAGCAGCTACAACCCGGCGATCACATCGAACGTCGCCGTCATGCAGGCGGTGAAGTCCTACGGCTCGGCCCGGGTCGTCCCCGGCACCTACGACGACGTCGTCGGCGACTTCGCCAGCTGACGCTCCGCAGTGATCCGGCAGCGCGCCGGGAACGCTCAAGCAGTCATGAGACACGCAACCTTCGCCGCCCTGCTGACCGCTGTGTTGCTCACCGGCTGCGGCGGCGACGACTCCGCCCCGCAGGATTCCTCGCAGGCGACGACGACGGCAGCGGCCGCCGCGCCGCCATCAGCACCCGAGTCCGGTCCGGTGGACACGATCAACATCAAGGAGTTCCTGTTCGACCCGACGCCCGCCACCGTCCGGGCAGGGCAGAAGATCTCGGTCGTCAACGACGACAAGGCGCCGCACACGCTGACCGACCAGCCGGCGAGCGGCGGGCGGCAGTTCGACACCGGCAACATCACCGGCGACAGCACCGGCTCGTTCGTCGCCCCGGAGGCCGGCAGCTACGCGTACTTCTGCGAGCTTCACGCCTTCATGAAGGGCAAGCTCGAGGTTGTGCCGTGACCGCTGGCCTGGTGGGTCGACCGGGTCGACCCGCTAGGCCGCTTCGCGCAGCGCCTCGATCTCGCGCACGTTCGCCAGGCGCTCCAGCGCACGCTCCTCGAGCCTGCGCATCTCGGGCTGGGTGATGCCCAGGCGCCGGCTGGCCTCGCGGATGCCGACCGGGCCGACGTCGTCGTCGTCGTCGCTGGCTGCCGCGACGCCGTAGCGCAGCGCGACGACCTTGCGCTCGTCGTCGTCGAGCTCCTTCAGGGCGCGGTTCAGCGCATCGTCGCGCAGGGCGATCTCGACCTCCTCGGCGGGGCCGGCGCGGTCGTCGCCGAACAGGTCTCCGAGCGCCGCGCCGTCGTCGTCGCCGACCGGCCGGTCGAGGCTTGTCACCGTGCGCGTGAGGTCGGCCATCGCCGCGATCTGGCCGAGCTCGAGCTCCGTCTCCGCGGCGATCTCCGCATCGGTCGGCTCGCGGCCGAGCCTGGTCGACAGCGCACGTCGCGCGCGCTGGATCTTGCGCTCGCGCTGGGCGATGTTCGTCGGGACACGGATCGTGCGCGCCTTGTTCTCGATCCCGCGCTGGACCGCCTGGCGGATCCAGTACGTCGCGTACGTCGAGAACTTGAAGCCGCGGCGCCAGTCGAACTTCTCGGTGGCGCGGATGAGCCCGAAGATCCCCTCCTGGATCAGGTCCAGCAGCGGCAGCTCGTTCTGCGGGTACCTCTTGGCGATCGAGACGACGAGCGCGAGGTTGGAGTTGATCATCCGCTCCTTCGCCTGGGCGTCGCCCTGCTCGATGAGCTTGGAGAGCTCGATCTCCTCGTCGGCCGTCAGCAGCGGATGGCGGCGGATCTCGTTGAGGAACAGGCCGAGGGCATCGGTCGTGTTGATCGCGATCGCCTCGTTGCCGTAGTTCGTCTGCGGCACGTCGCTGCGGCCGCAGTCGTCGGTGACGTCGATGCCGCGCAGCTCGAAGGCCTCGTGCAGTGCGTGCAGATCGTCGTCGTCCACGCCCAGCCGGCGGGCGATCGTGTCGAGCTCGGAGAGGTTGACGCAGCCGGACTCCTCCGCGCTGTCGAGCAGGCGGGCCAGCGGTCCCGGCGGGTCGTCGAGGTCGAGTTGCATCGTGGGTCCGGGCTACCCCCTGTAGGCCGCGTTGCAACGACGGCCCCCGGCCGGCACCGAGATGGCCGACACGTCTAGTGGCCCATCCGCAAGTTCTGCGCGTTTCCCGGGCGCCCGAACCGTGCCTGACGCCCGCCGGCGCCCGCCCCGTGCCACCAGCACGAAGGCGGGTCACCGCCGTCCGTCAGATCCCGGCCGGGCATCCCGGGATTCCACGCAGAACTTCCGGACGG
>JBBSLI010000050.1:0-30441 GCA_038255395.1 Solirubrobacterales bacterium | reverse complement strand
GGAAACCCCGGGATGCCGGCGCCGCCTGGCAAGGACGCACGACCGAAGGTGTGGCTCAGCCACATCGAGCGTCCGAGGACGCCGCCAGGCGGTGATCGGCGCCCGGGGTTTCCGGTGGACTGTTATGAGACGGGCCACTAGCACCAGCCGTCCTGCCCGCGGACCTGCTGAACAGGATCTGCTGATCGCGATGGAGCGAATGTCCGGTCCTCCGCGGAGGCTGAGAGGTGCGATCCACCTCAGTCGCTGGGGCCGATGTGGTCTGCGGCCAGCACGGCTGGTGGCAGGCGTGCCCGGAGCTGGGCCTGCCCGGCTACCCGCCGCTCGGCCCGGACAGCGCCAACCTCAACGCGGTCCTGAGCCAGCAACCCAGCGATCCGATCAGCGGCAGCTCGCCGCTGCGCGCATCGGTCTGCCAGGTGAGCCTGCAGAGCTGACCAACCCGCAGATGCGTCGAAGGACCGGCTCTGACCGACCTGGCCGCGGTCCTTCCTGCCAAGATCCTCGGATGCTCGGCACCGGCCCGTCGATCCAGCTCGTGCGCCTGTTCGGGATCCGAATCGGCGCCAGCCCGAGCTGGTTCATCGTCCTCTTCGTCTTCATCTACTTCTTCTCGGACTACTTCCGAGCCGTGCTCGGCGGCTCGGTCACGCAGGCGTACGTGATCGCGGTCATCGCGGCGTTCCTGTTCTTCGTCTCGCTCATCCTGCACGAGCTCGGCCACGCGCTCGCCGCGCGGCGTGAGGGCATCGGGACCAGCGGCATCGACCTGTGGTTCTTCGGCGGCGTCGCGAAGTTGTCGCGCGACTCGCAGTCGCCGGGCGAGGAGTTCCGCGTCGCCGCGGCGGGGCCGGCCGTGACGCTCGTGATCTTCGGCCTCTGCTATGGCCTCGGCGCGCTCGTCCACAGCGGCGGCGCGCTCGAGGTCGCGCGGCTGGCGGGCGATGCGGAGGCGTCGCCGACGTACGCGCTGCTCGGCTTCCTGGCGACGATCAACGCGATGCTCTTCATCTTCAACCTCATCCCCGCCTTCCCGCTCGACGGCGGCCGGATCGCGCGGGCGGTCGTCTGGAAGGTCAGCGCCAGCCGCAACACGGCGACGCGCGTCGCCGGGCGGATCGGCGAGGGCTTCGCCTACGTCATCATCGGGATCGGCATCTTCCTCGCGGCGCGCGGGGACCTCGTCAACGGCATCTGGCTGGCGGTGCTCGGCTGGTTCATCGCCCAGTCCGCCCGTGCCGCGGTCGCCTCGACGGCGTTCACGGAGCGCATCGACGGCATCACGGTCGCCGACATCATGGACGCACAGCCCGTCTCGATGCCCGCCACGACGCCGCTGACGCAGGCCCAGGACGAGTACTTCCTGCGCTACCGCTGGGACTGGTTTCCCGTCGTCGACGAACGCGGCCGCTTCATGGGCGTCGTGCGCGAACCGCGCGTCGACGAGGAGATCCAGGCCGGACGGCCTGCGCTCGAGGTCGGCGAGATCGCCGAGATCGCCGACGCCGACGGCTGGCGCGTGACCTCCGACAGCCCGCTCGAGGCGCTGCTCGGCGACGAGCAGCTGCGCTCGCGCGGGGCGCTCATGGCCGTCGACGCGGACGGCGTCCTGCGTGGCGTCGTGACGACCGATCAGGTGCGGCGTGCGCTCGCCGCGGCGCTGCCCCAGAGATTGGCCTGATGCGATCCGGAACGGGAACCACCGGTCGACACCGACCCGTATATAGACTCGCCCCCCTTGCCTAGCCACGATGTCCTCATCATCGGCGCCGGCCTCGCCGGCCAGCGCGCCGCCCTCGCCGCCGCCCGGTCCGGTGCCAGCGTCGCGATCATGAGCAAGGTCCACCCCGTGCGCTCGCACTCGGTCGCCGCCGCCGGCGGGATCAACGCCGCGATCGCGATCGACGACGACTGGACCGAGCACGCCTACGACACCGTCAAGGGCTCGGACTTCCTCGGCGACCAGGACGCGATCGAGATCATGTGCAGCGAGGCGCCCGGCGAGGCCATGCACCTCGAGCACATCGGCGTCACGTTTCACCGCAACGAGAAGGGCGAGCTGGATCTGCGCGCCTTCGGCGGCGCCTCCAAGAAGCGCACCGCCTACGTCGCCGACATCACCGGCCAGGCGATCCTGCACGTGCTCTACGAGCAGCTCATGCGCCACCACCTCACGGTCGAGCGCTTCGAGGAGTGGTTCTGCACGTCGCTGATCCTCGACGACGACGGCCACTGCGCCGGCTGCGTGGCGCGCGACATCCGCTCCGGGGCGATGGAGATCTTCAACGCGAAGTCCGTGATCCTCGCCAACGGCGGCAACGGCCAGTGCTACAAACCGACGACGAACGCGCTCATCTGCACCGGCGACGGGATCGCGCAGGCCTACCGCATCGGCGCCCCGATCATGGACATGGAGATGGTCCAGTACCACCCCACGACGCTCGCCGAGAACGGCTTTCTCATCACCGAGGGCGCCCGCGGCGAGGGCGCGCACCTGCTCAACTCCGAGGGCCGGCGCTTCATGGAGGACTACGCGCCCAACAAGATGGAGCTCGCCTCGCGCGACGTGGTGTCGCGCGCCGAGCAGACGGAGATCAACGAGGGCCGCGGCGTCGGCCCCGACGGGCAGGGCATCTACCTCGACATCACCGTCGTGCCGAAGAAGCGCGTGCTCGAGGCGCTGCGCGAGATCGTCAACATCGGCCGTGACTTCGCCGGCACCGACATCACCCGCGACCCGATCATGATCCGTCCCGGGCAGCACTACATCATGGGCGGCGTGAAGACCGACGTCGACGGCCAGACCGCGATCCCCGGCCTGTACGCGGCCGGCGAGGTCGCCTGCGTCTCCGTCCACGGCGGCAACCGCCTGGGCGCGAACTCGCTGCTGGACACGCTCATCTTCGGCCGCCGCTCGGGCGAGCACGCGGCCAACCGCGGCAAGGACATGGCGATGCCCTCGGCGCCGGTCTCGCGGATCGGCGAGGACGTCACGCAGATCAGCGACATCCTCGACCGCCCGCGCGATGGCCGCCGCCTCTCGGAGATCAAGGACGAGCTCGGCGCGACGATGAACGAGTACGTCGCCGTCTACCGCGACGAGGACGGCCTGACGAAGGCCCACGAGATCGTGCACCGCCTCAAGGAGGAGGCCGCCAAGGCCTACGTCGACGACCACGGCACGGTCTTCAACCAGGACGTCCTCGGCGCGCTCGAGCTCGATTACATGCTCGACTGCGCGGACATGACGATCGTCTCGGCGCTCGATCGCAAGGAGTCGCGCGGCGCGCAGTTCCGCCTCGACTACCCCGAGCGCCTCGACGAGGAGTGGCTCAAGCACATCAACGTCACCCGCGGCGAAGACGGCGAGCCCGAGATCTCCTACTCGGAAGTGACGATCACAAAATGGCAGCCCGAAGTCAGGAAGTACTAGGTGGTTTTTGATGGCTGAGTTCACCCTGCGACTGCGCCGCTACGACCCCGAGTCCGGCGACGCCCCGTACTGGGAGGAGCACACGATCGACCTCGAGCCCCACCGCTCCGTGCTCGAGGGGATCCTGCAGGCCAAGGCGAGGTTCGACGGCTCGATCGGCATCCGCTGCTCCTGCCGGGCGGCGATCTGCGGCTCCTGCGGCGTGAGGATCAACGGCAAGCCCGACCTCGCCTGCCACACGCACCTCGACCGCGCCAAGAAGCACTCCAGGGACGGCGTCATCGAGGTCGAGCCGATGGGCAACATGCCCGTCATCAAGGACCTCATCGTCGACATGGAGGAGGTGCACTGGAAGAAGATCCGGCGCGTCACCCCGTGGCTGATCCCGAAGCTGCCGGTGCCCGAGCGCGAGTACATCGTGCCGCGCGAGGCGATGGTCGACGTCACGCAGTCGATGGCATGCATCCAGTGCGGCGCCTGCGTCTCGGACTGCCTGTCGATGGAGGTCGACCCCGAGTTCATCGGCCCGGCCGCGCTGGCGAAGGCCTACCGCTTCGTCGGCGACCCGCGCGACGACCAGCACCGCGAGCGCCTCGAGGACCTCGCCGAGGACCCACACGGCATCTACGACTGCACGCACTGCTTCCAGTGCATCGACGCCTGCCCCAAGGGTGTCGCGCCGATGAGCCAGATCATGCGCCTGCGCCGCCGCGCGGGCAACGACTTCCACATCGAGGACGCCAACAACGGCGAGCGCCACGAGGCCGCGTTCGTCTCGCTCGTCAAGCAGTACGGCCTGCTCAACGAGGCCGAGCTGCTGCCGCGCTCCTACGGCGGCGACACACCGCTGGCGAAGTTCAAGCCGACCGCCGCCGCGGAGCTCGCGAGCTCGCTGCCGGCGATCGCCAAGGCGCTGCTGCGCCGCAAGGTCACGCCGGCGGCGGTCTTCAAGCCGCACAAGCTGGCCAAGCAGGATCTCGCGGCCATCAAGCACATCTACGACGAGGTGGAGGGACGCGACGAGCGCGTCGAGTTCAACATCTACATCTCGGGCAAGGACGAGGATCGCTGATGAAGGTCGCCTACTGGCCCGGCTGCGTCTCGCGCGGCTTCACCCCCGAGCTGCACGGCTCGATGGCGCGGATCGCGCCGCTGCTGGACATCGAGCTCGTGGCGCTGGATCGTGCCTCGTGCTGCGGCGCGGGCGTCATCGCCGAGCACAGCCCCGAGCTCGCCGACACGCTGAACGCGCGCACGTTCGCCCTCGCCCAGCAGGCCGAGGGCACGGCGATGATGATGAACATCTGCTCGACCTGCCAGGGCGCGCAGTCCGAGTGCCAGGAGCGCCTGGATGCGAGCGCCGAGTACCGCGAGAAGATCAACGCGACGCTGGCGAAGGAGGGGCTCTCCTACGAGAAGGGCCTGACGAACAAGAACTTCCTCTGGCTGCTCGTCGAGGAGTTCGGCCTCGACGAGCTCGCCGCGCGCGTGCAGCGGCCGCTGACGAACCTGCGCGTGGGCCCGTTCTACGGCTGCTACATCGTGCGCCCCACCGCCCGGCTGGGGATCGACGACGCGCACCCGCGCGACTCCTATCTCGGGCAGGTCATCGAGACGCTCGGCGGCACGGTCACCGACTACGCCGGCTCGCACAAGTGCTGCGGCTTCCCGATCATCACGATGAACAAGGAGGCGTCGCTCAAGCAGGCGGGCCGCCACCTCGGCGACGCCGTCGACGCGGGCGCGGACTGCCTCGTGACGCCGTGCCCGCTGTGTCATCTGAACCTCGACCTGCAGCAGCCGCTGGCCGCGCGCGCCGTCGGCCGCGACCTCGGGATGCCGGTGCTGCACCTCCCCCAGCTCGTCGGGCTCGCGCTCGGGCTGGCGCCCGATCAGCTCGGCCTGCAGCGCCATGTGGTCAAGCCGACGTCGGTGATCGACTGGTCGACGTCGGTGGTCGGCGAGTGGGCTTCGAAATGACGCCCGGCGCGAGATGACGAGGCGCCGGCGCCCTCGCGTTCGACGCCGTCGCGCAGCCCACGGAGTCGATGCGACCGCCGCTGGCGGGTAAGCGGGCGGCGGCGCGCCGGCTGGCCGAGCAGGTCCGGCGCCGGCTGGAGCCGGTGGAGCGGGTGCTGCCGGTGAGGCTGCCGGGGTTCGAGGCGGGTGGGGAACGCGCGCAGGCGGCGGTGCCGGATGAGCGCGCTGCGGCGCCGCCGGCGCCGGAGGACGCGGCGGCGCGGATCGACGCTGCCCGCGAGCGGCTGCGCGCGACGATCGAGCCGCCCGCCGCCGAGCCCGACGACCCGGCTTGACCCCGCGACGCGAAGAAGGGGCCCGTAGGCCCCTTCTCCGTCGTGCCCCTGGTTGCCGCCCCCGCGGAAGTGTGTGTCCTGCGCTGCCTGTGCAAGGCATGGTGCCCGATGCGCGCCGGCGGCTCGTCCCCCGCAGCGGGTGATCTTCGGGGTAGGCGCCCTCACCCTCGGAGGCGTCCCTGCCGATAACACCCGGATATGGACGCCAGCCGCCCGGTCACGATTCTCCTCGCCCGCTTCGAGGATCTCGTCAGCGCCGGACTGCAGAGCCTCATCGGCCACGACGCCCACCTGCAGATCGTCGCCAGCGACGTGCACGTCGACCGGCTCGACGCCGTCATCGCCGAGCACGAACCGCGCGTCGCGATCGTGAACTTCGGCTCGCTGCACGCGCCCGCGGAGATCCGCCGGCTGAGCTGCGACCACCCCCGGACACGCCTGATCGTGCTCGCCAACAATCCGACGCCGGGCGAGTGCGCGCAGTTGCTCGCGCTCGGCGCGACCGCGTGCCTCGGCAAGGACGTCGAGGGCCGCGACGTGCTCACGACGATCCACCTCGCCTCGCGCGGGCTGCACGTCCTGCCGCACGCAACGCACGCGACCGCGACGACGCCGCTGCTGCCCGACGTCCTGACGCCCCGCGAGGCAGACGTCCTCGACCAGCTTCAGCTCGGCCGCTCCAACGGCGAGATCGCGCTCGCGCTGTCGGTCAGCGTCGAAACCGTCCGCACCCACGCCCGCAGCGTGTTCCGCAAGCTCGGTGTCAAGGGCCGGCGCGAGCTGGCGACGTTGTCGGCACACCGCCGCTGAGGCTGAGCGCCTCGGCGACGCGCGCGATCAGCGCGTAGGACTGCTTCGTCAGCTCGGTCCAGGTCGTGCGGAGCACGAGACAGCGCGCGCGAGTGAGGTCAGACGTCTTGCGGCGGTCGCGCTCGAACGCGGCACGGGTGGCGTGGAAGCCGTAGGAGTCGAACTCGAGGATCACGCGCTGGCGCTCCCAGAACGCGTCGACCTCCCAGCCCTCGACCTTCACGTTGAAGATCGGCTCGGGCAGGCGGGCGGCGCGCAGGAGCGCCACGAGCTTGCGCTCGGCGCGAGATCGCGTCCACGCGGGGTCCTCGGCGAGGGCGCGCAGCGCGGCCGCGCCGGGGCGGCGCGGCGAGCGCTCGACCGCGGCGGCGACCTGCGCCTTCGTGACGAGGCGCTTGATCTGCGCCTGCTCGACGGCATCGGCGAGCTCGCGCGGCGTCAGCTCCTGCGCGACCTCGAGCAGCGCGCGGGCCGGTGAGGTGACCGGGATGCCGCGCAGCACGCGGCGGTCGGCGGGATGGAGCGCGTTGGTCCTGTGCGGACGCACGCCGCGGGGTGCGACATGGCGTTTGATCGTCGTGACGTCGATCGGTCCGTCGGGCAATGAGCGGATGCCATGCAGGGCGAGCGCCGCATGATGGGACGCAATCGCCTCGGCGCCGCATGCGAGCACCGCCGCGCGGACCCTCGTTCGCACCGACTCCATCGGTCCCCACCGGTACACGCCGACGTGCTGCAGATACAGCAGACCGCGTTTGCGGCGGGAAGCGATCGCGCCCCGTCCGAGACCGAGTGCGCGCAACTGCGCGTGCGTGACCACCGCGTCGTGCTCGGCCGCAACCGCTGCGATCCGCCGATCGAGATGCTCCAGCGGTACCTCGACACGCTCGTTCGCGAGCGTGACCGCTCGAGCATCACATGGGTGTTCAAGCGGTACCGCTGGTGTCTTGACGCGTTCAGATCCCGCTCGTGCATCGGCCATCGCTCGAGCATGCATGCGCCGCACCCGCCCGCGGCCCACCACGGGCGTTTCGGCGCTCTTGCGTCAGCGATCTGTCACGAACCGCGCGCGCTACGCCGCAGGCGCGGCCGCGGAGCAATTGGCGTGGCCGCACTGGCACGCCTCCGCAACGTGGCCGTCGGCTTCGGCGTGATCCTTGCAGTGCTCCGAGCAGAAGCCGTTCTCGCCGGTTTCGCAATCGCATCCCGCGCCACCGCAGGTCGCATCGGTCATCGTCCAGCCCCCTTCGAGGTTCGCGGGTCAAGCCACGCCGTGCCTACCCGCGGCGCCGCGCCACAAACGGCGCGGGCTACGCGGCGGAGGCGCGCTGCGACGCGGCGCCGACGAGCCCGCGCTCGAGCAGCACCTCGGCGAGCTGGACCGTGTTCAGGGCCGCGCCCTTGAGCAGGTTGTCGCCGACGACGAAGAAGTTCAGCGTGCGGGCCGGGTCGCCGAGGTCCAGGCGCACGCGGCCGACGGCGACCTCGTCGCGGCCGGCGTACTCAAGCGGCGTCGGCAGGTCGTCGAGGACCATGCCCGGGAACGCCGCCAGCACCTCGAGCGCGCGCTGCAGGTCGACCTCGCGCTCGAACGTCGCGCGGACGGCGACGCCGTGGCCGACCATCACCGGCACGCGCACGCACAGCGGCGAGACGGCCAGCTCCGGGAGGCCGAGGATCTTGCGCGACTCGTCGCGCAGCTTGCGCTCCTCGTCGGTGTGGTCGTCGTCGCCGAGCGTGCCGAGCAGCGGCACGACGTTGAAGGCGAGCGTCGCGCTGTGCACCGCGTGCGAGACCTTGCCCGCGGCGGCCGCGCCGTCCTCGCAGAGCTGCGTCAGATCGGACGCCAGCGGCGCGACCTGCGCGGCCAGCTCGTCGATGCCCGACTGCCCGGCGCCGCCGGCGGCCTGGTAGCTCGTCGCGACCATCGCCACGAGCCCGAACTCGTCGTGCAGGGCCTTCAGCGGCAGCATCGCGACCATCGTCGTGCAGTTCGGGTTGGCGACGATCCCGCCGTGCCCGTCGAGCGCGCCGGGGTTGACCTCCGACACGACGAGCGGCACCGCGTCGACGCGCCGGAAGGCGCTGGAGTTGTCGACCACGACGGCGCCCGCGTCGACGAACCGCTGGGCCCACTCGCGCGAGCGCGTCGCGCCGGCCGAGAACAACGCGACGTCGAAGCCCTGGATCGTCTTCTCGTCCAGCGGCTGCACGACGAGACCGCCCTCGAGCTCACGGCCGACCGACCGCTCCGACGCGAACGGGACGATCTCCGCTGCCGGGAACCGGCGATCGCGCAGCAGCCGCAGCATGACCGTGCCGACGGCGCCCGTGGCGCCGACGACCGCGACGCGCAGACCAGAGCCCGAAGCGCTCACACGAACTCCCCGAACGGCCGCTCGGCGCGGATCGTGCCCTCGCCCGACAGCTCGAACGCGGCGTGCAGCGCGCGCACCGCGCCGGGCACGGCCTCGCCGGCGATCACGCAGGAGATCTTGATCGGCGAGGTCGAGATCATCTCGATGTTCACGCCCTCGGCGCCGAGCGTCGTGAAGACCTTCGCCGCGACGCCCGGATGAGACTTCATCCCCGCGCCGATGACCGAGACCTTGCCCATCGCCTCGTCGGTGAGGATCTCCAGGCCGAGCTCCTCGGCGAGCGACGCCAGCGCGACGCGCGCGTCGGCGAGATCGGTGCGCGGCACCGTGAACGACATGTCGGCGAGGTGACCCTCGCTGACAGGCTCGTTCTGGATGATCATGTCGATGTTGACGTTCGCGACGGCGAGCGCGGTGGCGATCCGGCCGGCGATGCCGGGCGTGTCGGGGACGCCCTTGATCGTGACCCGGGCCTCCTCGGTCGAATGCGTCACTGCGGTGATGAGCGGCTGTTCCACGGTCTCCTCTTCTCCTACCACCACGGTACCCGGCTCGTCGCTGAAGCTCGAACGGCAATGGATCCGGACCCCGTGGTTGCGGGCGTACTCGACCGAGCGCAGCTGCAGCACGCCGGCGCCGGACGCCGACATCTCCAGCATCTCCTCGAAGGACACGACGGGCAGTTTGCGCGCATCGGGAACGATCCGCGGGTCGGCGCTGAAGACGCCGGCGACGTCGGTGTAGATCTCGCAGATGTCGGCTCCGATCGCCGCCGCGAGCGCCACCGCGGTCGTGTCCGAGCCGCCCCGTCCGAGCGTCGTGACGTCCTTCGTCGTCGACACGCCCTGGAAGCCCGCGACGAGCACGATCGCGTCCTCGTCGAGACCCTGGCGGATCCGATCGGCGCGCACGTCTAGGATCCGCGCCTTCGTGTGCGACGTATCTGTGACGATGCCGGCCTGTGACCCCGTGAGGGAGATCGCCCGGTGCCCGAGGTCGTTGATCGCCATCGCGCACAGCGCGCAGGACTGCCGCTCTCCCGTCGAGAGCAGCATGTCCATCTCGCGCGGATCGGGGTTCGGCGAGATCTCCTGCGCCTCGGCGATCAGGAAGTCCGTCGTCTTGCCGCGCGCGCTGAGCACCGCGACGACGCGGTTGCCGGCCTCGCGCTTGGCGACGATGCGCGCTGCGGCCCGCTTCAGGCGCTCCGCATCAGCGACCGAGGTGCCCCCGAATTTCATGACGACCGTGCCGGACATACGCGAATCGGAGGCTAGCGGGTGAGCCGACTGCCCCGACAGGCCCGCCTGGCCGCGGTCGTGGCCGCCGTCGTGCTCGTACTCGGCGGCGCGATCTACGTGCTGCTAGGGCGCGGCGACGGCGACGAGCCCGTCACACAGGCGGGATCGCGCTTCGGCAGCGACGACGAGGGCGGCCGCGGCGGCACGCTGATCGACACGCTCGCGCCCGTCCTCACCGCCGGCGCCGAGGGACGCCGCACCGGCTCGGACCCCGCGCCTCCCTCCGAGGACGAGCTGCGGCGCGCTCCCGGCGACGCCGTCGCGGGCCTGTTCGTCGTCGGCTTCCGCGGCAAGCTGCGCGACACCGAGTTCTTCGACCGTCTCGCGGCGCGCGCCTACGGCGGCGTGCTGCTGACGAACGCCAATTACGACCAGCCCCAGCAGCTGTCGGGCCTGACGTCGAAGGTCCAGGAGGTCGCCCGCGAGGCCGGCCATCCGGCGCCGCTCGTCGCCGCGCAGCAGGAAGGCGGCGACTTCAGCGCGTTCGGAAACCTCGAGCCGCTCGGGCAGGTCGATGTCGGCGAGGGCAGCCGCGACGCGATCCGGGCCAGCGCGCAGCGCGCCTCGGCGCAGCTCAAGGCGCTCGGCGTCAGCCTCAACCTCGCCCCCAACGCCGACATCGCGGTCGCCGGCGGCCCCGGCCAGGGGCGCGCGTTCTCCGACGTCCCGTCGAAGGTGACGAGCGCGGTCAAGACGACGGTCGCGGCGTACAACCGCAACGGCGTTGCCGCCGCCGTCGGCCCGTTCCCCGGCGATGGCGCCGCCTCGCAGGATCCCAACGCCGGGCCCGCGCCGGTCGGACTGGGGCTCGAGGAGCTGCGCGAGGCCGACATGACGCCGTTCGCAGCCGTCGCCAGCGGGCGCAACGCGGCGCCGGCGATGCAGATGTCCAACGCCATCTACGTCGCGTTTGACAGCGTCACGCCGGCGACGCTCATGCCCGACGCCGTCAAGGAGCTGCGCGACCGGCTGGGCTTCGACGGGACGATCGTCTCCGCCGATCTCGTCGCGACGACCGCCACGACCGGCGGCACCGTCGGCGCGGCGGCGGTCGAGGCGCTCAAGGCGGGCGTCGACCTGCTCGTCATCCCGGGCGGACGCGCGCAGCAGGACGAGGCATACCGCGACGTCGTCGCCGCCGTGCGCAGCGGCGACATCCCGGCCGCGCGGATCGTCGACGCGCTGCGCCGGATCGCGAAGCTGCGCGCCTTCACGCGCGACGCGCGCGAGCCCGTGCGGATCGGGAACTGACGGTCTCGCGCTTCGATCGCGGCAAGCGGCGGCCTGGGCCTCCGGCGCAGGTCACAGACGGCGGCGCCCGGAGAAGGCCTTGCCGAGCGTCACCTCGTCGGCGTACTCGAGGTCGCCGCCGACGGGCAGGCCGCTCGCCAGCCGCGTGACGATCACGTCGGGCGCGCGCTCGCGCAGCACGTCGGCGATGTGCAGCGCCGTCGCCTCGCCGGTCGTCGTCGGGTTCGTCGCGAGCACGACCTCACGGATCGCGTTGCCGGGATCGACGACGCGGGCGAACAGCTCGGCGAGCTTGAGGTCCTCGGGATCGACGCCGTCGATCGGCGAGAGCGCGCCGCCGAGCACGTGGTAGCGGCCGCCGTACTCGTGCGTGCGCTCGACCGACATCACGTCGGGCGCCTCCTCGACGACGCAGATCAGGCCCTGATCGCGGCGGCCGTCGTCGCAGATCCGGCAGCGCGGGCCCTCGGCGAGGTTGAAGCAGACCTCGCAGAGGCCGATGCGCTCCTTGACCTCACGGATCGCGTCGGCGAGCGCGGTCGCGTCCTGCGGCGACGCGCGCAGGATGTGGAACGCCAGCCGCTGCGCCGTGCGGTTGCCGATCCCCGGCAGCTTGCCGAGCTCGGTGATCAGGCGCTGGATCGGCGGTGCGTACAAACGCGGTTCGCGCGCGCCCTACAGGCCCATGCCGGGCGGCAGGCCGAGGCCGCCGAGGTCCAGGCCGCCGGTCAGCCCGCCCATCTTCGTGGCGGCGTGCTCCTGCGCCTTGCGGATCGCCTCGTTGACGGCGGCGATGACGGTGTCCTGCAGCATCTCGACGTCCTCGGGATCGACCGCATCGGGATCGATCGTGATGTCCTTGAGGACGAGGTCGCCGCTGATCGTGACCGTGACCATGCCGCCGCCGGCCGACGCCTCGATCGTCTCGTCGGCGAGCGCCTCCTGGGCCTTCATCATGTCCGCCTGCATCTTCTGGACCTGCTTGAGCATCTGGTTCATGTTCGGCTGGGGCATCAGGTGGCCTCGCTCTCGGGGTCGATCTCCTCGGCATCGAACTCTGCCACGAAGCGCTGGACCCACTCCTGGTCGGTCGGCGCGGCGGCGGCTGTGAGCTCGGTTGCAGGCGGGTCCCGCAGCACGTAGGAGACCTGCGCCTTCCCGCCGGTCAGCGCGTGGATCGCATCGCAGACGCACGCGCGGTACTCGTCACGATCGGCCTGGCGCAGCAGGTAGGCGTGCTCGGGATCGAAGGCGATCGTGACGCGGCCGTCCTCGACCGCGATCGGCCATGCATCGGCGAGCGCCGCCGCGCACAGCCCGTTGGCGGCCTTGACGTTGTCGAGCACCGCCGGCCAGGCCGAGCGCAGGGTCTCGAGCTCGAGCGCGACCGGGGTGGCGACCGCGACGGCGCCTACGGGCGGCGCAGGCGCGGGCGGCACGGGCGCGGGCGGCGCAGGCGCGGGCGGCGCAGGCGCGGGCGACACGGGCGCGGGCGGCGGCATGTCCCCGCCGGCTGTCGGCCACGCGGCAGCGGGCGTAGGCGCAGGCGCGGCCGCCGGCGCCTCGAGCACCGGCGGCGGCGGAGTGGACGCGGGCGCCGGACGGCGCGACTCGCCCCGCAGCGCCGCCTCCAGGCGCTCGACGCGTTGCAGCAACGCCTGCGTCGAAGGATCGACCGCCGGCGCGGCGGCCTTCACGAGCGCCAGCTCGAGCTGCGTGCGCGCGTCGGAGCCGTTCTTCGTCGCGTCGAGGGCGGCCGCCAGCAGGTCGAGCAGCCGCGCGATCGCGCCCATCCCGACGCGGCCAGACTGCTCCTCCAGGCGTGCATCGCGCTCGGGCGTGATCCGCAGCTCGGCGGGGACGCCGCCGAGCATCTGGACGATCATGAGGTCGCGCGCGTGGGCCTCGAGGTCGCGCACGAAGCCGAGCGCGTCGCGGCCGGAGGCGGTCAGCCGCGCCGCGGCCAGCAGCGCCGCGCGCGCGTCGCCGGCGGCGATCGCGTCGAAGGAGTCGAAGAGCAGGTCCGCGTCGGCGACGCCGAGCACCGCGAGCACGTCGTCGGTCGCGATCCGCACGGAGGACGTGTCACCGCCGGACTCGTCGGCGCTCGCGTACGTGACGAGCTGCTCGAGCGTGCCCAGCGCGTCGCGAAACGAGCCCGTCGCGTGGCGCGCGAGCAGGGCGATCGCGTCCGGCGCGATGTCGATCCGCTCGCGCTCGGCGACGCGCCGCACGACGGCGGCGAGCTGCTCGACGGTCGGGCGCGCGAAGTCGAAGCGGTGGCAACGGTCGACGACCGTCGGCAGCACCTTCGTCGCCTCCGTCGTGGCGAGCACGAAGACGGTGTTCGGGGGCGGCTCCTCGAGCGTCTTGAGAAACGCGTTCCACGCCTGCGTGGAGAGCATGTGCGCCTCGTCGAGGATGTAGACCTTGTGGCGGCCGGCGAGCGGCGCGTAGACGACGCTGTCGCGCAGGTCGCGGATGTCGTCGACGGAGTTGTTCGAGGCGGCGTCCATCTCGATCACGTCCAGCGAGCTCGCCGAGGCGATCGCGGCGCACGAGTCGCAGGCGCCGCAGGGCTGCACCGTCGGGCCGTTCTCGCAGTTCAGGCAGGCGGCGAGGATCTTGGCCATCGACGTCTTGCCGGTGCCGCGCGAGCCGACGAACAGGTAGGCGTGGTGGACCTTGCCCTGGTTGACGGCGTTGCGCAGCGTGCGCACGACGTGCTCCTGGCCGACGACATCGGAGAACGTCCGCGGGCGATGGCGGCGGTAGAGCGAGGGGGCGTCGGACACGGACGACCGAGGATAGCTTTGGCACCGGGCGGCGATACGGTCTGCCGCGATGGCTCGGATTCGCTTCGCGGCCGGTGTACTCGTCGGTGCCGCCGTGCTGCGGCTGCTGGCCGGTCCCGGCCTGGTGAACTACGACACGCTCTACGCGCTCGTCTGGGGACGCCAGCTCGCGCACGGCGAGCTGCCCGACCTCGAGGTCGCGATCGCACCGACGCCGCACCCGCTGCTGAACCTCGGTGCGACGCTGCTGTCGCCGCTGAGCTCATGGCAGGTGCTCAGCCTCTCAGAGCTCAACGGCGAGCTCGCCGCGATCGTCGTCGTCGCGCTCGCGTATGTCTCGCTCGCGCTGCTGGGCTGGGTCGTCTTCGCGCTCGGGCGCGAGTGGTTCAACGCCGCGGCCGGGACGCTGGCCGCGGCGATCGTCCTCACGCGCGTGCCGGTGCTCGACTTCGGCGCCCGCGCCTATGTCGACATCCCGTTCCTCGTGCTCGTGCTGGGCGCGCTGCTCGTCGAGGCGCGGCGCCCGCGGGCGGGCGCTCCGGTGCTCGGCCTGCTCGCCGTCGCGGGGCTGATCCGGCCCGAGGCGTGGCTGTTCAGCGCCGCCTACGTGCTGTGGCTGCTGTGGCCGGGGCTGCGCGCGGCCGCCCGGCGCGCGGACCCGCAGCGCTCCGCCGCGTGGCGTGACGCCGCCCCGTTGCTGCTGCTCGCCGCGTGCGCGCCGCTGCTGTGGGCGCTGCACGACCTGCTGCTGACGGGCAACCCGCTGCACTCGCTCACCGGCACGCGCGACAACGCCGCGCTGCTGGGCCGCGTGACCGGCATCGAGCACGTGCCGACCGCTGTCCCGCGCCGGCTCGGCGAGATCCTGCGCGAGCCCGTGCTGCTGGCCGCCGCCGGCGGTGGGCTGCTCGCCCTCGCCTGGCGCCGCGACCGCCGCGTGCGGCTCGCAACCGCGGCGGGCGTGCTCGCGCTGGCGGCGTTCTGCGTGCTCGCCGCCGCCGGGCTGCCGATCATCACCCGTTACCTGCTGCTGACCTCCGCGCTGCTGGCGATCTTCGCCGGCGCCGGTGTGTTCGGCTGGCTCGAGCTGCTGCCCGGCCGCGAGCGCACGTGGTGGGCGCGCTTCGCCGCGCTGGCGCTCGTCGCGCTGCTCGTCTTCGTCCCCAACCAGTTCGGGCGCATCGACCGGCTCGGCGACGCGCTCGCCCGTCAGGAGGCGATCCAGGGCAAGCTCGGCGAGCTCGTGGCCGACCGCGAGCTGCAGGAGCCGGTCGCCGTGCCCAACCGGCGGCCGATCCCGCTGCTGTCGCTGTGGCTCGAGCTCGACCCGGGCACGATCGTCGACGCCCAGGAGGACGGGCTGCCGCCGCGCGGCAGCTATCTCGTGCCCGCCACGCCGCAGGTGGCGCGCGATTACATCCTCGACCGCCGCGATCGCGACAAGCGGATTCCGCGGCCGGCGGGGCGCTACGAGCTGCGCGAACGCAACAGCGCGTGGCTGCGTTACGAAACCGTGCTTGCTGTCCTGACGGCGGATGGGCACGATAGGGCCGGTGAGGCATCGCACCCCTTTTCTGCTCACCCTCGCGGCGTCGTTGCTGCTCACCGCCCAGGCGCTCGCCGGGCCCGCGAGCGACCGCGCTGACGAGCGCATCGCCGGCGGCACGCCGACGACCGCGCCGTGGCCGGCGCAGGCGCACCTGCAGACGCCGCTGGGCGGCTGCGGGGCGACGCTCGTGAGCGGGCGCCACGTGCTCACCGCCGCGCACTGCGTGACGAACCTCAACGGGACCGTGATGAGCTCCAGCGGGCTGTCGCTGATCCTGGGCCGCACCGAGCTGACCGGCGCGGGGCCGGCCGACACGTACGGCGTGGTCCCCGGCGGCGTGACGCGCCATGGCGACTTCCAGGTCACCAACCGCGGCTTGAGCAACGACCTCGCGCTGCTGAAGCTCGACGACCCGGCCCCCTTGGAGCCCATGCGCCTGATCGCGCCGTCGGAGACGTCGCTCTGGTCGGCGGGCACGGTCGCCACGGTGCTCGGATGGGGAACGACCTGCTCGCAGACCTGCGCGACGGTCACGCACCTGCGCCAGGCCGGCGTGCCGATCGTCGCCGACGGGACGTGCGCGACCGCCTATGCGCCATTTGCGGGGAGCTTCAACCCGGCGACGATGGTCTGCGCCGGCGACGGCCGGGCGGACACCTGCCAGGGCGACTCCGGCGGACCCCTGCTCGTCGCGCGGATCGATGCCTACGTGCTTGCCGGCGTGACGTCGTGGGGCGAGGGCTGCGCCGACGCCCGCTATCCCGGCGTCTACGTGCGGCTCGGCGCCAGCGCGCTGAACACGTGGGTGCGCGCCCGCGTCCCGACCGCATCGATCGCCGTCTCGCCGCCGTCGCCGGATCCGGGTGACGACGTCGCCCTGACGGCGAGCGCCACCCACCCCAACGGCCAGACACCGATCTACAGCTGGGATCTCGACGACGACGGCGTGTACGACGACCAGACCGGACCGGCCGCCTCGCTGCCCGCGATCGACGCCGGCTCGCGCGTCGTGCGCGTCCAGCAGAGCTATCCCGACGGCGACCGGGCGCTCGACCGCGAGGTCGTCACGACGGCCGGCAGCCCGCCGCCGCCTCCCCCGCCCCCGCCTCCTGCACCGCCGCCCCCACCTCCTGCACCGCCTCCGCCCCAGTCGCTGATCGCGCCTGGGACGACAACGACGACGCCGACGGCGACGGCGACCACGACCGGTGAGCAGCCCGCCGCCGCCGGCAGCTCGATCGCTTCACCGCCGCTCGCCGGGCTCATCGGGGCGCCCACGCGCCTGCGCCTGCGCAGCCTGCGCGACCGCCGCTTCGCGGTCCGCATCCGCTGCGGGGCCGGGTGCGGCGTCTCGGCGCGACTGGTGCTCGACGCCACGAGCTCGCGGCGCACCGGCCTGACGACGCGCCGCGGCGTCACCGCCAGCATCGGCCGCGCCGGCGACCTGCGCACGAGGGCGACGACCTTCAACCTCACGATCGAGCTGACGCCGCGCGCCCTGAAGGCGCTCAAGCGCCTGCGCCGCGCCGGCTTCGGCCTCCACATCAGCGCCGGCAACGGCACGCGCAGCACGATGATCGAGCACTCGATCTCCTACCTGCGCTAGGCGCACAGGCGGGAGATGAAGCAAGGAAAGTGGACCGTGCACCCTTCTCCGAGGCGCGGCCTCCGGGCGCTGACGTCTGCGATGGCTCCGGCCTGGGCACTCCCGCTGCGCATGTCGGAAACCGCTTAAGGCTGCTTCCTTCCGGACCTGACCTGATTCACGGGCCGACACCGCGCGGGACCCGGGCCATCAGCACCACCGCAGGCGGGCTGACCCCGAAGGCCGCGCCCCTCGAAAGGGGATTCGGCCTCGCTATAGCGGATTACGAGCGACAGGGCACCGCTGACTCCCCGCCTAGCACGGTCCGCCGTCGAGTCTAGTGGACGGGGCCGGAAGTTCTGGGAGGTTTTCCCGGATGCCCGGCCGCCGGGAAAACCCGCAGAACTTGCGGACGCGTCTGCTGGCCGTCGCGTAGGGTGCGCGAGCGTGAACCGCACGACCGTCCTATGGTGCATCACCGTCTTCTTCGGCGCCTCGATCACGTTCCAGGCGATCAAGTCCGCGACCGAGGACAGCAGCACGGGCGTCTCGCTCGGCCTGCAGGCCGTTGCCCTCGTGCTCATGATCGTCGCCGTCGTGCTGGTCGTGCGCAAGCAACAGAAGAAGTAGCGGCTTGACAGGACGATGTGAGTGAGTGCATGCTCACACCTGCCCATGGCCGCCGCCCGCACACTGTCCACCGCCGAGGAGCGCCGCGAGGAGATCCTCGAGGCCGCAGAGCGCGTCTTCGCCGCGCGCGGGCTGCACGGCACGCCGACGATGGAGATCGCGAAGGCCGCCGGCATCTCGCAGGCCTACCTGTTTCGCCTGTTCCCGACGAAGGCCGAACTCTTCACCGCCCTTGTCGAGCGCTGCAACCACCGCATCGAGCGCACGTTCGTCGACGCCGCCGCGGCCGCCCGCCAGGCCGGTGAGCCGATCCTGCCCGCGATGGGCATCGCCTACGTCGGGCTGCTCGGCGACCGCCACCTGCTGCTCAACCAACTGCACGCCCACGCCGCCAGCGACGACCGCGCGATCCGCGACCAGATGCGCCGCGGCTTCGCCCGTCTCGTCGAGATCGTCGAGCGCGAGGCCGGTGCCGGGCCGGACGAGGTCCGCGCCTTCTTCGCCCAGGGGATGCTGCTCAACGTGCTCGCCGCGATGCAGGCGCAGGACGTCGACGAGCACTGGGCCCAGGTCCTGCTCCAGCCACAGGCCGACCCCGGCGAACGCAGCTGAAGGGTTTTCTGTCGGCGCTACGTAGGCGATTGTCCAGACGCCGCACACCCGCCGAGGCGGCCGTCTACCGCGCGAGGCGCACGATCACGTTCGACGTGCCCGACGCCGTCCGCCGGATCCGGCTGACGTAGGCGGCGCCGGGGGCGAGCGCCGTGCTCCACAGCGTGACGGTGACGCCCGCCGGCGCGCGTTCGGGCGCACGGGGCGCGCGCCCGCCACGATAGCCCTCGTTGTGGCGCCTGCGGTTGCGCTCGCGACCGGCGTCGCGGCGGATCGTCGCGTGTGTCGTCAGCAGGCTCTCGTCACGCGTGCCCGCGCGGGCACGCCGCGGCCCGAGCAGCACCTGCTGGCGCTCCGCCGACGAGCGGACGTAGAGCAGCATGCCGCCCTCCTCACTGGGGTTGAGCAGCTGCGCGCCGTCGCGGCCGGTCCGCAGCGTCGTGCGCCGCCGCGTCGGCAGGTAGATCTCCTCGATCCGGCTGACCGCCCGCTGGCCGAGGTGAAAGATGACGCGGTCGCCGTCCAGCGACGGGCGCCCGAGGCGGTCGGGCGCCTTGACGCGGCGGATGTCGAACGGCGACTGGCCGGGTGCCCGCAGGTCCAGCGCGCGCAGCACGTCGCCGCCCGGCTCGCGCGCCCGCCACGTCAGCCAGCGCGCCGACAGCGCGGGCTCCTCGGCGCCGGGCGCCACGAACCGCAGCCGCTCGCGCAGCGTGACGCGGTCGACGACGACGAGCGCCTCGCCCTCGCGCCAGACGATCGCGTCCGGGCCGAGCGCCGGATCGGTGCCGGGAAGCTGCCGAGGCGCGCCGCCGGCCTGCGAGACGAGGCCGTTGCCACCACCGGGCAGCTGCCAGGCGACCACGCCCGCGATCGCGCTCGGGTCCGTGCCGTTGTCGGTGAGCAGGGTCTGCGCCGTGGCCGCGCTGGCGGACACGCCCGCGAGCGCGACGACGAGCGCCGCGACGCCGAGCGCGACCGCTCCGGTCGCGCGGATCGCCCGCAGCACGCCGGGCCGCTCCGCCATCCCCGCGGCGATGTCGATCCCGCGCGCGGTCGTCTGCGCCGGTGCGAGCACGACCACCGGCAGGAACCGTCCGATCGCGAACGCGACACCGACGACGACGCCCGCCTGGACGTCGCCGAGCGCCAGGCAGGCGGCGGCGAGGGCGTAGACGGCGAAGGAGAGCACGAACGTCGTGAAGCCGAGGCCGAGCAGGACGCCGTAGAGGCCCGCCGCGAGCGGCACAGGCAGCACGCGCCGCCACGACTCGGGCACCTGGCGGCGCACCTGCGGCACGATCCGCCGCCCGGCGACGTCGCCCGCGGCCGCGGCGAGCAGCAACGCCACCGCGATCGCGGCCGCGGCGCCCTCGCCGGTGCCGAGCGCGTCTCCGAGCAGCGCCAGCCCGCCGAACGTCGTCACGCCACCGGCGAGCGCACCGAGCGCGAACGTCACGCACGCGACGGCCGTCACCCGCATGCGCTGGGCATAGCCGTGCGGGCCGAGCGTGTCGACCATCGAGAAGCCGCACGGCGACCAGGCGCCGGCCAGCCCGGCGACGAGCGCGGCGGCGGCGAGCGCGATCAGCACGGGATCTTCGTCTGGTAGTACATGACGCAGAAGACGCGCCGCTTGCCGTAGCAGTAGCCACGCAGCCCGCGGTCGCCGTTGATGCGCCGCGCGGAGGTGGTGCAGCAGTCCGAGAGCTTGCGCACGTGCCCGTTGCAGCAGCGATACCAGGCGCCGTCGGTGCGGACGCTGATGCGGTAGCGCTTGCCGGCCGCGGTGCACACGCGCGTGCGCGTGGCGGGCGGCTGCGGGCGGCCGTCGGGGTCCAGCAGCGGCGCGCCGGACTCGTCCAGCGGCGCGCCGTCCTCGTCGATCAGGCGGCCGATGTCGTCGACGCGCTTGCCGTCCTTGGCGCGCAGCGGGAAGCCGTTGCGGTCGATCCGCGGCAGCCCGGTCGGGTGCGGGCAGCCGTCGGTCGTGTAGATGTGGCCGCAGAAGTGAAACGCGTCGGCGTCGCCCGGCGCGACGAGCGAGCCGACCATCCGCCCGGCGGTCAGCGCCGCGACGGCGGCGCCGGCGGTCTGCAGGAAGCTGCGGCGCGAGCTCGGGCGCTCGGGATGCTCGATCTCCGCCCGGCGGCCGTTCGCCGCGGCGAGGACCGACGAGAGCTGGGCGCGCGTGTTGACGGTGCCCTTCGCGAGCACGCTGCCGTCGGCCGCGAGCGCGACCGCGAACGGCGCCCCGGGGACGTTCGCCCGCGCCCACATGTCCGCGTCGGCGACCTCGTCGTAGATCCTGGCGCCGGCACGGAGGGCGTGCGGGGTGAGCCCGCGGCACAGCCGGCAGCCGGCGGACACGAACAGCGCGAGCGGGGCGCCCTCGGTCTCCAGGCGCGAGCCGAGCGCGGGCCCCTCCCCCGCGACCTCGAGCGCGCCGGCGGGCCGGCGCTCGCGCAGCACGATCGCGGCGGCCAGCGCGATCGCGAGCAGCGCGGTCGGCAGCGGCGCCGGCGCGTCGCCGGCGGGCGCGAGCGCGAGCGCCGCGGCGGCGCCCGCGAGCAGCGCCGTGCGGGCGACCGCGGCCCACGACAGATGTCCGCGCGCGCCGAAGCAGCCGCACGGCGCGCCGTTGCGGCCGGCCGCGATCGCGGCCGCCTGCACGACGGCGAACGTTGCGAGCACCCCCGCCGCGGCCCACGCCACGGCGGCCGTGGCGGGCGCGGCGAGCAGCGAGACGGCGAGGCCGGCCTCGAGCAGAGCGAGCGGCAGCCAGACCCAGCGCGCGGCCCGCCCGCGCAGGCCGAACGTCTCGGCCGCGACGGCGGTCGCGGTGCGGTCGGCAACCTTCAGCGCGGCGGCGCCCAAGAGCGCCGCGCCGACGAGCGCGACGAGTAGGGCGTAGGCAGGCACGGCGGGCGAAGCTAACGCATCGCCGGGATCGTGGGCGCAGTCACGTCACAGCCCGACAGGGTGGCGGACCTTGAACGCGCTGCGCCTGCCGATCACGGGGCGCCAGCGCACGCCGCTGCGCCCGCCGCGGTCGCCGGCCGAGCTCGTGTCCAGGCGCAGCCCGGCGACCTCGATGTAGACGTGCGACGTGTGCGCGTAGATCGTGACCCAGCGCCCGGCGCCCGCGGCGCCCCAGCGCGCGAAGCCGCCGCTGACCATCGTCGTGCGCAGCAGCCCGCCCTTGATGAGGCCGTAGCCGACGGCGCCGGAGCAGTCATAGCCGCTGTCGACGAGCTTGCCGTGGCCGCCACCCCACTTGTAGCGCTTGCCGACGATCCGGTTGTACTGCGCGATCAGGTCGCGGACGCGCTTCGGGGCGCCGCGCGGGATCGCAGCCTTGCCGTCGGTCCGCATGCGCGCCTCCCTGCCGGGGACGAACGTGCTCGTGACGGGCGGCAGTTCCTCCTCGACGGGTTCGCCGTGACCGCCGTCGCCGTTGTCGTCGGGCCAGCGGTCGTTGCCGGGCCGGTACGGCGCGCTGCCGGTGGGCTCGGGCCAGGCCGGCTGCTGCTGGTCGGCGGCGTCGCCGTCGTGGACATCCCAGTCGCCGTCGTCGATGGACTGGTCGGGTGCCGTCGGCTCAGCCGGGGTCCAGGGTGGAGCCGATACCTGCGCGTGGGCCGAGCCCGCGGCGAGGCCGAGCACGAGCAGTGCGACGAGCGCCGTCACGCCGAGCAGGCGGCCGACGGCGTGCAGAGGTGTGGGGGACGCTCCCGCGAAGTCCATGGGAGGGGTTCTCGGACGACGCGCAGCCCGCGTTGAGGCGCGGGCAGGATTTCTGGACAGTGCGTCGAGTGCGCCCGCGAGGCTCAGCGGGCTTCGGCGAGAGCGGCGGTCGCAGGTCCGGCGCAGGCCGCCGGCGATGTCCGACGTCGCCTGCCACCCGAGCACCCCGCCGGCCGCGCTTGTCGCCGGCGGTCACGAGCGCGTTCACGGGCTCGCCGACGCTGAGAACGTCCAGGCCTGGACGGGGCGTTTAGCATTCAGTGCGCATGACCAAGCACCTCCACACCCTCGTCACCCACGCCGCGGACGTCTGATCAGGCGCCCGGGGCAGCGCCCGGGCATCGACGCCGTACTCGTGCCACTGACGAAACCGTGGAGGACATCACGTTGCTTGCCCCAGCCGCCGGCATCGGCCGGCGTCCAGATCTCGACGCCGAACTCGCGCAGCTCGGCGGCGATCGGCAGTACACCGGCGCACGCGTGCTCGCGCAGCACCGCGGGCGCTGGCTCGTCTCGACCGGAGACGGCGACGTACCACCGCAGCTTGTCGCCGCGCGCGGGCGCCTGCGCACGGCCGGCGGCGCCCCGACGACGGGCGACTGGGTCGCTCTGGACGGCGACGGCGTCATCGCCGCCGTCCTTGAACGCCGCGGGACGGTCGTGCGCCGCGCCGCCGGCGCTCCGGTGGCCGGCCAGGTGCTGGCCGCGAACGTCGAGCTCGTGCTCGTCGTCGAGCCGTTGCCCGAGCCCAACGAGCGCCGCTCCGAGCGGATCGTCGCGCTGGCCGCGTCAGGTGGGGCGCCGGCCGCACTGGTCCTGACGAAGGCCGATCTGTGTGAGGACGGCGGAGCCGTCGCGCGCGGGATGGCGCGCGACTTGGGGCTCGCCGACGGGATCGCGGTCAGCGTCCACGAGCCCGACTCCCTGACGCTGCTGTGGCAGCTGTTGGAACCGGGTGCGACGAGCGTTCTGCTCGGGCCGTCGGGGGCGGGCAAGTCGACGCTCGTCAACGCGCTGCTGGGCTACGAGCGCCAGGCGACGGGCGAGGTCAGCGAGCACAACGGGGGTCGCGGCCGGCATACGACCGTGACGCGGGATCTGCTGAAGATGCCCAACGGCGCGCTGCTGATCGACACGCCGGGGATCCGCGAGGCGGGGCTGTGGGATGGCGGCGTCGGCCAGTCGTTCGCCGACATCGAGGAGCTCGCGGCGCGCTGTCGCTTCTCGGACTGCCAGCACAACGGCGAGCCCGGCTGCGCGGTCGGCGCGGACGGCGACCCGGAGCGCGTGGCGGCGTGGAAGAAGCTCGAGCGCGAGCAGAAGTGGATCGAGGATCGGCGCGCGGCGGCGCTGGCGCGCGAGCGCAGCGGGCGCTCGCACCAGTTGACGCAGCGCGAGGCGCGGCGGGCCAAGGGCGGGCACTGAAGCAGCGGGCTGGGGTGGCGTGGAGCCTACGTGAGCCTCAGGCTCACAACGCGCTACGGCCCGCCGGTGCGCGAGTGCATCAGGTCCAGGCACACGACGCAGTAGGGCCAGGGTGGATTCCACGGCCAGCCGGTCACGTCCTTGCCGCACAGCGCCGTGTCCGGATCCTCCTCCGTCACGATGTGGCAGATCTCCTCGCCGTGGTTCGTCGGGCCATCGACGCGGCGCTCCTTCTCGACGGTGCGCGGCATGCTCCAGGCAGGGTCCCACGGACGCGCCGCTCGCGCCACCTCGGGTCTCGTACAATCGGCGGCCCTGAGGGCGCGTAGCTCAGTGGGAGAGCGCTCGCTTCACACGCGAGAGGTCGCAGGTTCGAAACCCGCCGCGCCCATTGGACGGACGACAAGCTGCGGGGCTCCGTGGAAGCGTGGTGGAAGCGGAGCCCCCACCCCATTCCTCTTGACCCGCTGCGCCAGAAGGGTGCCGCCTGTAGTAGGACCGTTGCTACAGCCGTCAGCGCGCATCAGGCGCTCCACGCGGCCGCGGCCGACCATGATGCCCTCGCGCCGCAGCGCCTTCCAGACCCGCAGCGATCCGTAGGCCTCGTAGTTGGCCCGGTACACGCGAATGGGTCGGCTGGTACAACCATGACAGGCTGCACTCAACCATGTTCCCCCAACGGAATTCGAAGCCCTCTACGGGACCGTCTGACTTCCCGCGCTCGTTCATCGGGGGCGTACCGCCGAAGCGTTCCCCCCGCGGCCCGCACCGCAACCTGCCGGACTGGGCGAACGCGGGACCTCCCGGTTCTCGCACATGGAGATTCCGTGCATGCACAGGTTCTTCGACCACGCAGGGCCCGGCAGCCACTCGCGATAACGCGACCACCGATCTCGCCTTCCGCGATTTTCGACCGCGTCGGCGCCCTGAGTTGAGTGTTTTCGAGGCTCAATAGCCCAGCCTGCACGTACCCCTGTCAACGCTTCACCGACGCCCTCACGAACGACGGCGCATGACTCGGGGCCACCGCGGATCGCTACTCCTTCGATGTAGAGCTCTCTCATCTCCTTCTCCATGCCGGTTTATCCCGGCGCACCGAAAAACACCGAGGCGGCCTTCAGCGTGTCGACCGTCTTCCTGAGCTCGCGGTTCTCGCTGCGCAACCGGCGCAACTCCTCCAACTGCTCACTCGTCGGCGCCCCGGGCGCGCCGGCGTCCGTGCGCGCCTGACGCACCCACGTGCGCAGCGACTCCGAACCGACGTCCAGGTCCTTGGCGACCTGCGCGATCGGCCGGCCGCTCTCCAGCACCGTCCGCACCGCTCGCGCCTTCAATTCCATTGAGTACTGCCGTCCTCGAGCCATATGCCAGCGACTTCCCTTCTCAGGACCACAGTCCTGTTTCAGAAGTCTCCGTCAAAACCGGGACGGCTCAGTCCGCGCGCCGCTTCAGCGCTGATCTGACGCGGCTTGAGCACACCGCGTTTGGGGTGCCGACGCAGTGGTGGAAGCCCCTTGACAGGCCGCCCACTCGGTCATAACTTGCGGTCCAACTGTCCGAGTCCCTTAGGGAGGGCTACCGTGAAGGACTTCTCGCTCCAGCGGATATCGCGCCCGGGGTTGCTCGCTGCTGTAGTACTGGCGATGCTCCCGCTCCTGTCGGCAACGGCAAGTGCGCAGAAGCCATCGGTTCGCGACGCCGTGTCGACGTTCGAGTACACGCAGAACATGCATCCGATGGGCTACTCGCCCTTCGCGAACACGCCGAATCTGCCGGGGCAGACGTTCACCGCGAACTCCGATCTCGCCTTCCAGGGCAAGTACGCGTTCCAGGGCCACTACATCGGCTTTCGCATCATCGACATCTCGTCGTCCGCAAATCCGCGTGAGGTCTCGTTCACGGATTGCAACGGCAACCAGGGCGACCTCGTTGTCTACGGCGACATCCTCGTTCGCTCATGGAACTCCCCTGCTCCGGCCGGCGCAACGTGCGACGGCCAGCCGGTACCCACCGGCTTTGAGGGTTTGCACATCTTCAACATAAGCAACGTGCGCAATCCCGAGCTGGTCGGCAGCGTGGAGATCAGCGCGCGCGCCGGCGCGGACGCCGTCGGCTGCGGTTCTCACACCGTCACCGCCGTGCCGGATCGTTCAAACGACCGGCTGGTCATCTACAACCAGTCCGGCGGTAGCTGCCTGAGCGGGACCGCATCGGTCCACGTCTTCGAGATCCCGCTCGATAACCCCAGCAACCCCACGACCCCCGAACCGGTGGTGCTAACGGGCACGACGGCCTACCCGGCCAACGGCTGCCACGACTCCGGCGTCATCCTCGGCGACGCGAACCTCTTCGCCTGCGCAAGCGGCGGCAGCGCCAACGTGTTCGACATCGGCGACAACGAGTTCCCAGGCGGCTCCCTGACCGACCCGGTTCTGCTCTACACCGTCAACGAGCCTGGCGTCGGGCAGCCCGGCACCAACGGCAACTGGCACTCGGCGGCGTTCACGTGGGACGGTGAGGTCCTGGTCCTCGGTTGGGAGCCTGGCGGCGGGGCAGCGCCGGAGTGCGAGGCCACTGATCCGGCCGTGGACAAGAGCTGGTTCTTCTACGACGCCCAGACCGGAGCGAAGCTCGGGCAATTTGTCCTACCGCGTCCGCAGACCGCCGCCGAGAACTGCACGGTCCACAACTACAACATCGTCCCGACCGACAAGCGCTATCTGCTCGTCGGCGGCAACTACCAAGCCGGCATCAGCGTGCTCGACTTCACTGATCCGGCCAACGCCGTCGAGGTTGCCTACGCCGATCCCGCGCCGCTCGTTCCGACGCAGCTCGGCGGCGACTGGTCGACCTACTACTACAACGGCCGGATCTACGAGTCCGACATCACGCGCGGGCTGATTGTCTGGAACCTGTCGGGCAAGTGGGACGCCGGCGCCCGCAAGCTCGACTTCCTGAACCCGCAGACGTCGATGTTCACGCTGGGATAGACCCGCGTCATTCCGCAGTGGGTGAAGAGGGCGGCCAGTCGGCCGCCCTCTTCAACGATGCAGCTTCTCCGCGCGCCATGCGGTGCTCGCGAGCATTCGGCGCAGCGCAGCGCCACGACCAGCGTGAGGACGGCGAGCCAGCCGAGCGCGAGTGCGAGTTCGCCCCAGCCGTGGAAGGCGGTCGAGAGTGCGCCGTCGATGACGACCGAAGCTCGTCTGTACGTGCGACTACTGCTCTAGTGCAGCTAGCAACGAGGAAGGGCTCGCCGAGGCGGGCCCTTGAGCACGCGGCGGGCCCGCCGCGGACGGCGGGCCCGTTCGCGTCGCGTCCTACTTCAGGTGCGGACGGCCCGAGCGGTTGCGGGCGCCCTCCGCCGCGGGACGGCCGTTCATGCCGGCGCGCGGCTTGCCGTTGGACCTGCCCCGCGGCAGGCCGGCGCTCGTGTCGATGAGCATCTCCTGCAGCTGCGGGTTGAGGCGGTCCAGCCCGACGACGTCGACCATGCCGCCGGCGTTCGCCTGGAACCGCTGGAATCCGTACGCGGCCTCCGGGTAGTGCACGCCCGGCGACGGGTCGTAGTCCCGGCTCAGGCCGTCGTTTGAGTACACCGGGATCGTGTGGCGCTTGCCCGACTCCCGCGGGTACCCGTACGCGCTCCAGGTGTTCGTCCCGCTCAGGTCGGCATACGCGATCTCCTTCGGCTTTGACGGATTGCTGAACTCGATCACGGAGGAGCCGCCGCGGTAGTACGCGTTGACCAGCAGGTAGCGGTCGGTCGCCGGCACCGGGATGCCGAGGTGCGACGAGCAGTACGTCAGGCGGTTCGGGTTGTTGGCGTCCAGCCCGCCGTCGTTCGTCCCCCGCTCGGTGCGGTACTCCGAGAACAGCTCGCCGCTATCCGTGTCGAAGAAGTACATGTTCCCCGTCTCGAACACGCGCGGCCCGCCGGGCAGACCACCGATCTTCGTCGTGGTCGTCGGGCAGCCGTCGCCGAACGACTCGTCGATGAAGTTGGCTACCTTGCCGTCCCAGCTGAACGTCGCGGAGTGCCAGAAGTCGACGTTCGGCTGGTCGTAGACCCAGCGCGGGTTCGCGGTGTCCGGCAGGCCCGTCTCCGCGTCGATCTCCCACACCTGCGCCTGCTCGGCGCAGGCCGCTCCGACGATCCCCTTGGCCGGGAAGACGCTGAGGTCATGACAGCCCAGGAAGTTGTCCAGCACGCCGACCAGGCCCTGATCGCTGACGGGCTTGTACACGCCGTCTGCGTCACCGGGATACACGATCGGCAGCTCGGTGAGCTCCGCCGCGTCCGCCGGGTTGTCGAACGGGATCTCGACGACCTGGACGACCCCGTGGTTGACCGCGCGACCCTTGGACACGCCAGGAGGACCACACGTCGGGCCGTCACCCAGCGGATAGCTCGAGTTGAGCACGTACATCGAATCGCCGTCCGGGTTCGGCAGCAGCGTGTTCGTATGCGAGCCGCAGTCCTGGTAGACGGCCGCGACCTGCACCGCCGCCGCCGGGTTGGACACGTCGAAGACGCGCAGACCCTCCCAGGCGCCGGACGGGTACTCGCCGGCGACCTTGCCCTGCGGACCGGCGCCGCAGTGCGGGCCGCTGAGCACCTGGTCGACCGATAGCGTGAGCGTGTCGGCCTTGCCGTCGCCGTCGCGGTCAAAGACCGATGGGTCGCCCTGGGCGCCGTAGCAGCGCACGTTCGAGACGAGCGTCGGCGTCGGCTCGGAGATGTCGAAGATGCGGAAGCCCCCGTAGTCGCCGACGTACGCCAAGTCACCCCAGAAGGCGATGTCAGAGCTGGTGACGTGCCGGTTCGCGGCGTTAAACGGATTCTGGTCGCTCTGGAAGTTCGCGATGAACGAGAAGTTCTCGCCGAATGGGCTCGACAACGGCGTGCCGAGCTCCGGGTCGTGCGCGAGCGCGCCACTGCTGCTCGTCGCCATCGCGACCGCACAAAGCGAGGTGATGACCTTCCACCTTCGTGTCATATATCCCCCCGTGGGAGTAAGCTCGGGCGCGCGTACCGGCGCCCGCCGATCGACGCAGCCTATGCCGATTCCGACGCGGGCGCCAATGCGTAGCTGGCGTCGTACTTCAGTCGGTTGTGCCGGCTCGCATCGATCTTCGTCTAGAGCCGCCGCTGGCGGCCTCGCGTCCGCATTGGGCGCGTCAGGCGGGGCCAGCGCTGCCCCGACTCTCGCTGGCGCTGCAAGCGCTCAATCTCTGGGCGGCAGCTTTCCGACGCGTGCGCCCGGCTCGGATGGCTACTTCCAACCACCCCGGTCGCGAGCGCGAGCGCAGGTGGCCTATCGCGAAGAGATCGACTCCGCAACCACCACAGACCCCTGGATCCGGCGGTCCGACTCGGAGAGATCCTCGCCGGGCAGGGCGTGGTCGCCGGCGCGCGAGCCGCCCTCGAGACGCACGGCACGCGCGGTGACCGCGGTCGCCAAGGGACACCCGAGTTGCCCGAGCGCAATATTCGCGGCCGCTGCGCACGTCAACACCGGAGAGCGCTTCGGCGCTTGAGAGCGCGGCGGGTTCGCCGTTTACGCCCGGTTGCCGGTCCTGAAGCGGGCCCGACAAGACGCAACCGGTACGCGCTCCGTACGCTTATCCGTGGGGATGATCGCTAACCGCATCCCGGGGTCTCACCCCCGCAGGATGCCGTGGAAGGGCGTTGCGAGCCTGGCCGTCGTAGGTCGTCGTCATCGTTGCCCAGGCTGAAGGGGCGCCGCTTTCTCGCGAGCGGCTCGCTCGCGGCGCCCGGCAGCTCGTCGTCATCGGTGCCGATCCTGAACGCATCACCGCCGTCGCCGCGAACGTTCGCATCGCCACGCTGGGACTCGCCGACGGATCGCCCGCGCCGCTGCGAATCGTCACCTCGATCGCGCTCGCAGAGCTCGCACGGCAGACCGGATCGACGGTCAAGCGGCCACCAGACGCGGCCCCGCGCACACCGGTCTACGAGCACGAGCTCACACCCGCCATCTCCGCCGAAGATCTGCTGCTGGCACCTGAGATACTGCTTGAGTACTGAAACCGACGAAGGGCGCGGCGTTGCGTGCCGACCCGACATGGTGTCGCTCCGCACCGCAGCTCGACCCCGAGGCCTCCACTATTGGTATCCCGCGAACGAACGCGCAACGGGCCGGCCCGACGGCGGTGCTGCGGTGCCGGATAGATCGGCACCCGAGCGCGGAGGAGGAGTCCCCCGTGGAGGAGCTGAGTCCGCCGGATCGATCGGCTGACATACACGAGCCCGACAGGCAACGCCCGGTTTGATGCGGCGCCGATGCGCCGCCCGCCGCAGCTCATGCGCCGTCACAGCACCGAAGGCCGGGCCTGAGCCCGGCCTTCGCCATGACACGTGGGCGCCGGCCGAGCGTCAGTCGCCCGCGTCGTACTTGAAGGAGATCGCCAACCGCACGCGGAAGCTCGTCAAGCCGCCGTCCTCGATCGTGACGTCCTGGCGCACGACCTCCGCGACGCGCAGGTCCCTGACGGATTTTCCTGCGGTCTGCACCGCCGCGCGCGCGGCCGCCTCCCAGGACTCCGCACTGGTCCCGATCACTTCGGTCACGCGATACACGCTATC
>JBBSLI010000049.1:0-31276 GCA_038255395.1 Solirubrobacterales bacterium | reverse complement strand
CGGGGCCCTCCCGGGCGACCGCGCGCGGTGAGCGCCGCTACGGCTCGCCCTTCGGGCTCGCCTCCGCGACGCACACCGCGACCACAGGGGGGTCAGTTTTCAACCGGCGCCAGGGGGTCAGTTTTCAACCGGCCTTGACACTCTGTCGCGCTCGACGTCTCCGGAAGCCGGTTCGCTGGGCGCCTGCGACCGCGCTCGCGACGCCCGGGTCGCTCTCGGTCCGAGACACGTTCGGACGCGACATGCCGAGCTCGTCGGCGACGGCCTGGCTCATGCCGCGAGCCTCGCGCAGGACGGTCTTGCGATTGCTGCCAGCTCGATCGGCCATGCGCCTGCGTCAGGCCACGCAGCTTGCGCCAGCCCACGACCGCGGCGGCGACGCCCCCGCCCAGCCCGTCGCCTCGACGCCGGGTGTGCGGTCGATGCTTACGTGATCCTCAGGTGGCCGTATACCTGCTCTTAGCACCCCGTGGCAGCCTGGTCTCATGGGACGCGAACTCACGATGGGGCAGATGCGCGAGATCGTGCTGCTGCGCCGCCGTCACCCGCGCGCCGAGGTGCTCGTGCATCAGAAGCCGTGGGGCATCATCGTCGAGGCGCGGCGCCACGGCCACGCGGCCGAACTGCGCCGCTTCGACTGGACCGGAGCCGTCATGCCCGATCGTGAGATCGGGCGCGCCGCGTAGCTGCGCCCAGACGACCCCGCCACGCAGCAGCGCGATGAACGCGGGCAGGCGACGGCCGGCCGGCTGAGCACGGCCGCGCTGTCGAGCGCGCGATCGCCACGATCGGTCACAGCGGCGGCGCGCCAGGCTTGACCCCGCCGGCTCTGACAGACTGCAGGCCCGAACGTGGCGATCGCCACAGATGGACCGGTCTGTATCGTAGGGTTTCATCGGTTTCCTCAGTAAGGTACGTCTGGTGTCTATAACTTTGACGCAGCTGCGCAGCTTTCTGGCAGTCATGCGCGGCGGCTCTGTCACCGCTGCCGCCGACGAGCTCGTGGTCACCCAGCCGTCCGTCTCCGCTGCCGTAGCGGCGCTCTCCCGCGAGCTCGGCACGCCGGTCACCGAGCGCGAGGGACGCGGCATCCGCCCGACCGCGGCCGGAACCGCGTTCGCCCCCTTCGCGGCCGACGTCATCGGGCTGCTCGAGGAGGGTCGCCGTGCCGCGCGCGAGGCCGCCGACCTCGCCGATCGCCGCCTGCGCCTCGCCGCCGTGACGACCGCGGCGGAGTCGTTCGTCCCGCCGCTCATGCGCGCGTTCTCGCAGTCCAACGACGCGATCGGGCTGACGCTCGCCGTCGGCAATCGCGAGCAGGTTCTCGACCTCGTGCTCGACCACCGCGCCGACGTCGCGATCGGCGGCCGACCGCCGCGCGACCCGCGTATCCAGTCCACGGCGGTCCTGCCCAACGACTTCGTCCTCATCACCTCGCCCGACGACCCGCACGCCGGCGGCGGTGCGGTCGACTCCGCCGAGCTCGAGCGCCGCGTCTGGCTGCTGCGCGAGCCCGGGTCGGGCACACGGATCGTCAACGAGGAGTTCCTCGCCGCCGCCGGGCTCGATCCGCAGACGCTGACGCTCGGATCCAACGGCGCGATCAAGCAGGCCGCACGCGCCGGGCTCGGCGTCGCCTTCATCTCCCGCCACGCCGTCGCGCTCGAGCTCGACCACGGCCTGCTCGCCGCGCTGCCCGTGCGCCACCGCCCGGCATCGCGGCGCTGGTATGCGATGTGCTCGACCGTCGGCCCGCGCCGCGCGGCCGTCGAGCGCTTCATGACGTTCGCCGCCTCGCCTGCGGCGCGCGAGATCCTCGGCGACGGCCTGCCGCCCGAGCGCGCGGCCGCCAAGCCGCGCGCGAAGTAGCCGGCTCTTCTCGCCTACGCGGCGCGGTCGCCCGCGACCGTCCTCCTCCAGCGACGGCGCGCGCGCCGCCTCGACGTGCGTCACGGGCCTGCCCGTGACGCGGACCCTGCTGCAGGATCTCAGGTGGCCGCCGCGGAACCGATCGAATGTGCCATGGCTTCGCCGGCACTCCCACCGAGCGCTCGCCCCTCGCTCCAGCAGCGGACGATGTCGCGCATCGAGAGAATGCCGACGACCTCGGAGCCGTCGAGCACGACGACGTGGCGGAAGGCGCCGCGGACCATCTCCTCCGCGGCCTGCTCCAGCGGCCACTCGGCCGAGGCGTAGGTCAGCCGCTGGGCCATGTGATCACCGACGTGCTCGCTGTCGAGATCCTGGTCGCGCCCGCACGCATGCAGGAGGTCGCGCTCGGTCAGGATGCCGGGCCCCTCGCCGTCGGGATCGATAACGACGGCCGCGCCGACCTGCGCCTGCGTCATCCGCCGCGCCGCCTCGCGCAGGCTGTGTCCGGGGCCGACGGTCACCACGATCGGGTTCATCCCATCGCGTACATCCATGGTGGGGCCTCCAACTCGTATCAATTGATACGAGCTTACTCCTCTCGGCGCCTGTCCGACCGGCGAACGAAGGCCCGCGCACGCGCGGGCCCCGTCACGACATCCGTTTCGTGCGCCGGCGCTACGACGTCGCCGACGCCGGCGCGCGACCCTCGGGCTGCGGCTGATCGGTGCGCGTGCCCTCGCCGCCGAGCGCGACCGTGGCGCGCGCCGTGACGAGGTGGTACAGGACGAGGACCTGGACGATCGCGAGCGATTCGGAGCGGTGCAGCTCCGTACCGACCGTGAACTCGCCGAGGCGCTCGGAGCGCAGGTGCGACGCAAAGTGCATCCGCTCCCACACGTACTCCTCGATCGCCGACCCGAGCGCAGGATCGATGTCGCCGGGTACGAACAGGCGGTGCTCGGTGTCGCTCTCGTCGACCGTCACGCCCTTGCCGCCGTCCTCGGCGAACTCCGTCAGATCGGGATGCAGCAGGCCCTTGCGCAGGACGATCTCCGCGTCGAGATGCTCCTGGTCTCCGCGACTTCCCGGCTTGAAGGAGACGACGAGGTCGGCCCAGCGCTGCTGGGGACGGATGAACAGCTCGGAATCCGGCTCGCGGCGGTCGAGCTCCTCGAGCACCTGGTCGGTCGTGTAGCCGCGCCGCGAGCAGTCACGCTGGACCTTCCACGCGCGCCGCAGCTCCTCGGGCGGTGCGAGGAAGACGCGCACGTCGTAGCTCTCACGCAGCTCGGGCGTGTGGTAGCCGAGCAGGCCCTCGATCAGCGTGAACTGCGCGGGCTTGGTGTAGACGGGCGGGCCGAAGGTGCCGTCCTTGTGCTGGTACACCGGCTTGAGGATCGCGTTGCCCTGCCGCAGCTCGGCGAAGTGGCGCTCCATGATGTCGACGTAGTTGCAGTCCGGATGCAACGGCGTGATCTGGTGCTCGGCGCGCTGGCGGCGGTCGTAGCGGTGGTAGTCGTCGGCCGCGACGTGGGTGACGTTGTTCTCCCCGAGCATGCGGACCAGGCCGCGGGAGAGCGTCGTCTTGCCTGTCGCGGAATCGCCGACGACACCGAGGATGATCGGTCTGGGCACTGGCTGGCTCCTCGGGCTAACTCTGGTTGCCAGGGGCGTTCTTGGACTTTTCACCGTCGGACTTCTCGTCGTCCGGGGACTCGCCCTCCTCGTCACCGAACAACGAGCTCGCGAGGATGTCCTCGGCTTTGATCGTCATCAGGTCGTCCTTGCTCAGGTTCTCGCGATCGTTGTACAACCGGCCCGCCTGACGCATGCGCGCGCGATCGATCGCGTTGCGAATGCTGCGCCCGTATGCGAAACGCGGACGCTCGAGGCGCCGCATGATGTACTCCTCGAAGGCCTCGCGCGCCTTGGGCTCGAACTTGTACTGCTGCTGACCCATCATGAGATCGGCGATCTGCACGAGCTCGTCGGGCGAGAAGTCCGGGAAGTGCAGGTGGTGCGCGACGCGCGATCCCATACCCGGATTGGAGCGGAAGAACGTCTCCATCCGGTCCTTGTAGCCGGCGAGGATCACGACGAGGTCCTCGCGTTCGGTCTCCATGACCTGCAACAGGATCTCGATCGACTCCTGGCCGTAGTCGCGCTCGTTCTCGGGCCGGTAGAGGTAGTACGCCTCGTCGATGAACAGGACGCCGCCCTTGGCGCGCTTGAGCACGTCGCGGGTCTTGGGCGCCGTGTGGCCGACGTACTGGCCGACGAGGTCGTCGCGCGTGACCGAGACGACCTTCGGCTTGTTGATGTAGCCGAGCTTGAAGAGGATCTCCGCCATCTTCAGCGCGACCGTCGTCTTGCCGGTACCGGGATTGCCGGTGAACGTCATGTGCAGCGACGGACGCGATGAGTCCAGGCCCGCATCGCGGCGCAGCTGGTCGATGACCAGCAGCGCCGCCATTTCACGGATGCGTTCCTTCACCGGCCCCAGCCCGATCATCTCGCGATCGAGCTGGGACAGGACGGACTCGACCGCGTCGGCGCCCTCGTCGTCGTCCTTGAGCTTCTCCGGAAGGGTTTCGAGCGTCTGTGCCATCAGTGGTCCGTCTCGTAACAGACGCCCGTAACGCCGGGATGCCGGCGCCGGCTGGCAAGGACGCAGGACCGACGGTGGCCCTCTGGGCCATCGAGTGTCCGAGGACGCCGCCAGGCGGTGATCGGCGCCCGGCGTTTCGGGTGGACTGTTGCGAGACGGGACACTAGTCGTCCGACTTGCCGTTCGGGCTTGCCTTGGACTGGCTGATGACCGGCGCCAGCTCGCCGCCCTCGCCGCCGTAGCGCTCCCCGGCCGGCGTGTTGAGGCCCGCGTAGGAGTGGATCGTGTAGCGGATCACGCGGTCGCTGGTCTCCTGACGCTCGAGGCGGAAGCCCGGCTCGACCTCCGGACGGTTGACGATGAAGGACATCGCCGACGTCTGCCGGCCCAGCGTGCGGTCGTACGCGACGACCTTCACGTAGAGGTGCGAGTGCGCCTCGCGGCAGGCCCGCACATCGCGCATCGCGACGTCCGACTCGTCCTCGGTGAGGTCGAACATCGGCGGCGACCACATGTCCCACAGCCCGTTGCGCGGGTGCGGGTCGTCGGTGTACTCGACCATGATCGACCAGCCGTTGCCCAGCGCGTACTTGATCTGCGCCTCGATCTGCTCGTCGGTCAGGTCCGGCAGGAAGGAGAACTGTCCCTGTGTGAGTCTCATGTCTTCTCTCTCCCCTACGCCGACGTCGGCGTGACTTCGACGTCAGCCGTGTCGGTCGAGGTGTAATTGAACGTGATGTCCTTCCAGACCTCGAGCGCGGCGTTCAGCTCGGGGCAGCCCTTGGCGGCTTCGACGAGGATGTCCGGACCCTCGGTGTAGTAATCGCGTCCCTCGTTGCGGGCCTGGATGATCGCCTCGACGGCGGTGCGGTTGGCGCTGGCGCCGGCCGCGATGCCCATCGGGTGGCCGATCGTGCCGCCACCGAACTGGAGGATGCTGTCCTCCCCGAGGTAGTGCAGCAGCTGATGCATCTGCCCGGCGTGGATGCCGCCCGACGCGACGGGCATGACGCCCGGCATCGACGCCCAGTCCTGGTCGAAGTAGATCCCCTGCTCGAGGTCCTTCTTGATGTAGTTGTCGCGCAGGATCTTGTAGTAGCCCATGATCATCGCCGGGTCGCCCTCGAGCTTGCCGACGACGGTGCCCGCGTGGATGTGGTCGACGCCCAGCAGGCGACACCACTTCGCGATGACGCGGAACGACACGCCGTGCGTCTTCTGACGCGTGTACGTGCCGTGTCCGGCGCGGTGCAGGTGCAGGATCATGCCGTTGGCGCGGCACCAGTGCGACATCGAGCTCATCGCGGTGTAGCCGACGGTGAGGTCCTGCATGATGATGATCGAGCCGACCTCCTTGGCGAACTCGGCGCGCTCGTACATGTCCTCCATCGTCGCCGCGGTGACGTTGAGGTAGTGGCCCTTGACCTCACCCGTCGCGGCCTGTGCGCGCTGCACGGCCTCCATGCAGTGGATGTAGCGGTCGCGCCAGCGCATGAAAGGCTGCGAGTTGATGTTCTCGTCGTCCTTCGTGAAGTCCAGACCGCCGCGCAGCGCCTCGTAGACGACGCGGCCGTAGTTCTTCGCCGACAGGCCGAGCTTCGGCTTCGTCGTCGCACCGATCAGCGGGCGGCCGAACTTGTCGAGGTACTCGCGCTCCATCGTGATCCCGTGCGGGGGACCCGGGAACGTCTTGACGTACGCGACCGGGATCCGCATGTCCTCCAGGCGCAGCGCCTTGAGCGGCTTGAACCCGAAGACGTTGCCGATGATCGACGACGTGAGGTTGGCGATCGAGCCCTCTTCGAAGAGGTCGATGTCGTACGCGATCAGCGCGATGTACTGGCCCGGGGTGCCCGGAACCTCTTCGACGCTGTAGGCCTTGGCCTGGTAGTGCTCGTACGACGTCAGGCGGTCGGTCCACACGACGGTCCACGTCGCGGTCGACGACTCGCCGGCGACTGCCGCCGCGGCCTCGATCGCATCGACGCCCTCCTGCGGCGTGATCCGGAAGGCACAGAGGACGTCGGTGTCCTTGGGCTCGTAGTCCGGGTCCCAGTAGCCCATCTCGGCGTACGGGGTGACGCCGGAATCCCAGCGGCTCTTGGTCTTCTTCTGTCCGTCCTCAGTGGTGCTCATTCCATCCTCTCTAGGTGTGCGCTACAGCCACACTACCCTCTCGATCCAAAGCTTGAAAGCAAAAGATCGCGGCTTTTACATAGTCATTTCGTTATGTCCGACCGGCGCCGGCGATGACCGCCGGTGCAGGGCTTTCCGCTGGCGTCAGAACCGCGACACCGTCGAGCGTCGCGCTGAGACGCGGCACGACGGTGACGATCGACTCCTGGGCACAGAAGGCGATGTCCGACTCGAGGCCCTCGCGGCGCAGTCCGACCGCGCCGGCACTCGCCTCGAGCGCCTCGACGGAGCTCGCGTACGACGCGGCGACGGCCTCGGCGATCTGCGCCGCGTCGCTGCGCTGACCCTCCAGGCCGGCGCTCAGGCGCCCGGCGAGGTACACGTCCTCGATGCTCACGCGCCCGTCCGTCCCGGCGCAGACGAGCAGGATGTCGTCCGCCCCCGCCAGGTGCGCGAGCACGGCGTCGAGGTTCAGCAGCGACGCGGCGATGACCTCGCCGGTGACCGCCGCCGACGCGACGATCGCGGGTGCGCCGTTCGTCGTGGCGAGCACGAGCTCCGGCGTGCGCGGCTGCGCGGACTCCTCGGGCGAGTTGCCGAGGTCGAAGCCGGGCGCTCGTGCGCAGCTGACCTCGCCCGCGAGCGTGCGCTCGTCGGACCGCAGCGCGAGCGCCGCGTCGAGGGTGCCGGCGACGAGCACGCGCTCATAGCCCGACGCCAGCGCGAGCGTGATCGTCGACGTCGCGCGCAGGACGTCGATCACCACGGCCGTCCCGGCCGGGCGGGCGTCCGTGCCGACGAAGGCGACGTCGATCATCTGCGCCCCGTGTCCTAGACCGCCGTGCGAACGCCGGAGGCGTAGCGCGCGGCCATGTCCTGGAGCGACATCGCCTTGTAGTCGCCGGCGTGACCGGCCATGCCGAGCTCCTGCATGCGCTGCATGCAGATGAACTTCTGGCCCGCTCGCGCTGCCTTGCCCGCACCGCGCGGATCCCAGTCACCCGGGTTGTCCTTGTAGTGCTCGCGCATGAACGCGGTGATCGCCAGACGGCCGTCGGTGTCGATGTTCACCTTGCGGACGCCGTGCTCGATGCCGCGCTGGATCGCGTGGATCGGCACGCCGTAGCCGGCGTCGACCTCGCCGCCGGCGGCCTTCAGGCGCTCGACGACGTCGGCCGGGACGCTGGACGAGCCGTGCATGACGATGTGCGTGTCGGGCAGGCGGCGGTGGATGTCCTCGATGATCTCCATCGCGAGGATGTCGCCGTCGGGCTCGCGCGAGAACTTGTACGCGCCGTGGCTCGTGCCGATCGCGACCGCGAGGGCGTCGACGCCCGTGCGCTCGACGAACTCCTCGGCCTGGGCCGGGTCGGTCAGGCAGATCTCACCGGAGCCGACGCCGTCCTCCATGCCGCCGAGCGTGCCGAGCTCGCCCTCGACCGTGACGCCGCGCTCGTGGGCGTAGTCGACGACCTTCTTCGTCACGGCGACGTTGTCCTCGAAGTCCAGCGGCGTCTTGGCGTCCTCGCCGAGCGAGCCGTCCATCATCACGCTCGTGAAGCCGAGCTCGATCGCGCTGATGCAGGTCTCCGGCGAGTTGCCGTGGTCCTGGTGCAGGGCGACGGGGATGTCGGGGTAGGTCTCGGCCGCCGCGAGCATCATGTGGTAGAGGAAGTTGTCGCCGGCGTAGGAGCGCGCGCCGCGCGAGGCCTGCACGATCACCGGGGACTGCGTCTCCTGCGCGGCCTCCATGATGCCCTGGATCTGCTCCAGGTTGTTGACGTTGAACGCGGCGACGCCGTAGCCGCCGGCTGCGGCCTCGTCGAGCAGCTGTCGCATGGTCACGAGTGCCATCGGGTCATCCTCCTGCTTCGGAAACGGGAATCGGTGTGCTCTCCACGATCCGGCGGTAGGAGCCGGGGCGGACGATCAGAGATTGGGTGGAGACCCAGCCGGCGGTCTGGCGCGGGGCGCTGAGCATCGTGCCGCCGGTGATGCCGCAGGCCGCGAAGATCGCGGGTCCGCGGACGAGGTCGTCGGCGTCGAGGATCTCGTCGAGCGAGATGCCGGCGGCGATGATCGCCTCACGCTCGTCGTCGCGCTGCGGGGCCAGGCGGGTCTGCATGCCGCCGCCGATGACCTTCACGGCACAGGCCGCCATGATCCCCTCCGGTGTTCCGCCGACGCCCATCAGCATGTCGATACCCGTACCCGGCAGCAGCGCGAACATCGCGCCGGCGACGTCGCCGGCACTGGGCATGATCACGCACACGCCGATCGCGCGCAGGCGCGCGGCGAGCTCGACGTGGCGGGGCTTGTCGAGCAGCAGCACGCGCAGCTCGTCGACCGGCTTGCCGAGCGCGGCGGCGACGCTCTTGACGTTCCACTCGGCGTCCTCGCGCAGGTCGATCGCGTCGCGCGCGCCAGGACCGACGACGAGCTTGTCCTGGTAGTGACCGGGACCGGGCGACCACAGGCAGCCGTCGCCGGCGAAGGCGATCGTCGTCAACGAGCCGGGCAGCCCGGCGGCGCAGAGGTCGGTGCACTCCACCGGGTCGACGGCGATGTCGAAGCGCGGGCCGTCGCCGTCGCCGAGCTGCTCGCCGTTGAAGAGCATCGGGGCGTTGTCCTTCTCGCCCTCGCCGATGATGACCGTGCCGAGGCCCTTCGTGTCGCCGAGCACGCGGCGCATGGCCTCCGTCGCGGCGCCGTCGGCGGCCTTGCCGTCGCCGGAGCCGGCGTGCTGGGTCGCTGCCAGCGCGGCGGCGCGAACGGCGTTCAGCGCGAGCGATTCGAGGCTTGCGGCGAGCTCGTCGGGCGTGCTGCGGGCAGCGTCGAGCGGTTCCTCCGACAGGGACATCGGCACATCCTCGCGTTCGCTGACTTTGGGTTCAAGCGAAATGTTGGGCTCTTTCGTTAGAACTATGTCTATGAGCCCCCGCAATGGTGGGACCCACCGCCCTTTGTATGTTCCTGGCATGGTGGTTCACCAGGTCACACGAAGATCTCGGTTTCGCGGCCTATCTCGTCGGCGATGACGGCGCTGAAATCGCCGTGGTCGTCGATCCGCGTTTCGAGATCGATGTCTATCTGGACCTTGCACGGTACAACGGTGTCCGAATCGAGCACAGTCTCAAGACGCACAACGCGCCGATCACGTCTCCGGTCACGGCCGCCTCGCGCTCGCGACGGGCGCCACGACCCACGTCCATCGCCTCGCCGAGGCGTCGGCGGGGGCTTCGTCATCGTGCCGGTGCTGACGAGCGACATCGACTGGGCGATCACCGCGTCGCTCGCCGTGCCGACCGGCCTGGCCGTGGCTCCCAAGGTCGGCGCTACGCCGAGGAGCTGTGGCTTCGTCGAGTTCAGTTCACGCGACGCGATCCGCCGGTTCGGCTCAGCGGACCTGGATGTTGCCGCGGTTGACTGTCCTGGTCGGCGCTACCCGACCGGGCTCGGGTTGGCCAAAGTCGGCGTCGTCGCATTCCCTGGCCAGCGGGTTGGGCGGCACGCCGCTGAACTTGTCAACCCCGGCACCGGGCTCCCCATTGTCTTGGACCGAGAACCGATGGATCTCGCCAACCGGAGCGTCCGGGAACGGAAAGCTGGTCCTCGTCACGACACCGCTGAGTCGGGCGGTCTTCCCATCGGGGAGGACGGACAAGCAATCGATACGCATGTGGATCACCAGGTCGACGCCGTCGAGCTGGAACTTGCGACTCGCGATCTGTGCGTTGCCCGTCGCCGTGCCATCGGCGTATTGGACTGCCGAGAACGAGAACGTCCGGTTAAACACCTCGCCCGTGGCGACATCGACATCGTCCTGGTGACCTGAACCGGTGGCCTGGTGCACGACGGGATTGTCGGCGCCAGGCGCCGAAGGCGCGAGGATCGCCGCCACGACCAAACCGGTCACGACGGACACGGACACCGCTGCCGCGGCGACGCTGCGCGTACGTACCATCTCGCTCTCCTTGGTTGCTGGCCCGAGCGCGCCGGGAGCCCGGCAGACTGAGGTGGCCGGACTGTCTGCGAGTGATCGTGTCCACCCTCCTCGATCGCGTCCCGGCTGTCAACCTTCCGCGTGACCGCCCGCGGGCTCGCTGCTTATCGGCGCAACCCCTCCAGCGCCTCGGGCGTGTCGACGTCCGCCGCCGAGCACAGGTGCGCGCACTCGATCGGGTGGGCGCCGATCTTTTTGAGGACCTCGCGCGCGCCGACGTCGCCCTGGAGGGCCGCGATCTGCGCGAAGTAGTCGCTGCCCAGCACGACCGGGTGGCCGGGCATCCCGTCGTAGATCGCCCGTGCCCGCGCCTGCGCGCCGTGCTGGGCCGCCAGGTCGGCGAAGGCGCCGATGACCTCGGGCGTGATCCGCGGCATGTCGCCGAGCGTCAGCACCGCCGCGTCCGCGCCGGCGACCGCCTCGATGCCACAGCGCAGCGACGCCGCCTGGCCGTCGGCCCAGTCCTCGGCGACGACGACCTCGGCCGCGCCGACGTCGACGCCCGCGCGGATCTCCTCCGCGCGGGCGCCGAGCACGACGACGATGCGGTCGATCGCGGGCACCGCCTCGACCGCCCGCAGCGCGTGCTCGAGCAGCGGGATCCCGTCGAGCTCGGCGAGCTGCTTTGCGCCGCTGCCGAAGCGCGAGCCCGATCCCGCTGCCAGGACGACCGCTGCGATCACGCGGCGGCCGCCGTCGTCAGCGCGCGCCGCGTCAGCACCTGTGCCAGGTGGCGCTTGTACTCCGGCGACGCGTTCAGGTCGCCGACCGGCGACGTGCCCTCCGCGGCGAGCATCGCCGCAGCGGCGATGTTCTCCTCGCTGAGCGGCTTGCCGCGCAGGGCGTCCTCCGCCGCGCTCGCGCGCAGCGGCGTGGAGGCCATGTGCGTCAAGCCGATACGGACGTCCTCGCAGATGCCGTCGGTGGCCTTCACGAGCGCCGAGACGCCGACCATCGCCCAGTCCTCCGAGCGGCGGTTGAACTTCTCGTAGCCGTAGCCGTAGCCGGTCAGCGCCGGGATCCGGACCTCGGTCAGCACCTCGCCCGGCGCGACGGCCGTCGAGAGGTAGCCCTGGAACAGGTCCTTGGCCTCGATCACGCGCTCACCGCTCGCGGAGCGCACGGTCACCGAGCCCTCGAGCGCGAGCAGCACGCCCGGCAGGTCGGCCGCCGCGTCGCCGTTGGCGAGCGAGCCGCCGATCGTGCCGCGGTTGCGGACCTGCTGGTCGGCGATCTGCCTGGCCGCCGCCGCGATCAGGCCCATGTCGTCGCGCACCTGCAGGTCGGCGTGACGCGTGAGCGCCCCGATCCGGAACGAGTCGTCGCCGCTGTCGACGCCGCGCAGCTCGCCGATCCTGCCGATGTCGACGAGCAGCGACGGCGCCGCGAAGCGCAGCTTCATGAGCGGCAGCAGCGAGTGCCCGCCGGCCAGCAGCTTGGCGTCCGCACCGCCCTCGGCGAGCAGCGCGATCGCCTCGTCGACGGAGCCCGCGACCGCGTAGTCAAACTCGGCCGGGATCATGACGCACCCCCTTCCGGGATCGTCGGTCCGGAGCCCGCCGAGCCCTCGCCCTGCGGCGGCAGCGACACGCCCTGCTCGGTGTCCGGCGGGCCGTCGCCGCGGCCGCGCGCCTGCTCGAGCGCCTGCCACACGCGCATCGGCGTGAGCGGCATGTCGATGTACGAGATGCCCTCGTGGCGCAGCGCGTCGATGACGGCGTTGACGATCGCCGGCGTCGCCGCGATCGTGCCCGCCTCGCCGATGCCCTTGACGCCGAGCGAGTTCGACGGCGACTTCGTCTCGGTGCGATCGAGCTCGAAGTTCGGGATCTCCTCCGCCGTCGGCAGGGCGTAGTCCATGAACGTGCCGGTGATGAGCTGGCCGCGCTCGTCGTAGACGACCTGCTCGTACAGGGCCTGGCCGATGCCGTGCGCGACGCCGCCGTGCAACTGCCCGTCGATGAGCATCGGGTTGATCGCCGGACCGCAGTCGTCGACCGCGACCCAGCGCACGACCTTGACCTTGCCCGTCTCGGGATCGACGTCGACGACGCACGCATGCGTGCCGAACGGGAACACGAAGTTCGACGGGTCGTAGATCAGCGTCTGCTCGAGGCCCATCTCCATGCCCTCGGGCATGTTCGTCGCGTCGATGTAGGCGCAGCCTGCGACCTCGGCGAGCGTCATGCCCTGCTCGGGATCTCCGCGCAGCGAGAACTTGCCGTCGCGCAGCTCGATGTCGCCGGCATCGACCTCGAGGTTGTGGGCGACGATCTCGCGGCATTTCGCCGCGATCTTCTCCGCCGCGTGCGCGGCGGCGACGCCACCGACCGACAGCGAGCGCGAGCCGTACGTGCCCAGACCCATCGGGCCCGTCGCCGTGTCACCGTGGACGACCTCGACGACCGCCGGGTCGACGCCGAAGCGGTCGGCGACGATCTGCGCGAAGCCCGTCTCATGGCCCTGGCCGTGCGGCGACGCGCCGGTGTAGACCGTCACCGAGCCGGTCGGGTGCACGCGTACGAGCGCCGACTCGTAGAGGCCGATGCCGAGGCCGAACCCGCTCGGGCCGACCGCCCGCGATGGCGCCAGCCCACAGATCTCCGTGTACGTCGAGAAGCCGATCCCGCGCAGAATGCCCTGGCTTCGCAACTGCGCCTGCTCGGCCCGGAACGCGTCCATGTCGACGATCTCCAGCGCCCGGTCCATCGCGGTCTCATACGCGCCCGAGTCGTACGTGATGCCATACGGCGTCGTGTATGGGAACTCGTCCTCGGGGATGAAGTTCCTGCGCCGCAGCTCGATGCGGTCGATCCCCAGCTCCGCGGCGAGCTGGTCGAGCATGACCTCGAGCATGTGCGTCATCTCCGGTCGCCCGGCGCCGCGGATCGCGTCCGTGAAGAACTTGTTGGTCAGCACGCCGGTGATGTCCGTCTGGACGACCGGGATCTTGTAGCAGCCGGTCATCACGAACGCCCCGAGCTCGGGGATCATCGGCGTCAGCAGCCCGAAGTAGGCGCCGAGGTCCTGGATGATGTTCGCGTGGAACGCCGTGATCTGGCCGTCGCTCGTGGCGCCCATCCGGCAGTAGTCGACCTGGTCGCGGCCGTGGTGTGAGACCGCCATGTTCTCCGAGCGCGTCTCGATCCACTTGACCGGGACGCCGAGCCTGCGCGACGCCCACGCGACCAGCGTCTCCTCCGCGCAGACCTGCAGCTTGCCGCCGAAGCCGCCGCCGACCTCGGGCGCGATGACGCGCACCTTGTCCTCGCTGATGCCCATCTGCACGGCGAAGAAGAGCCGCAGCAGGTGCGGCACCTGCGTCGAGGACCACACGGTCAGCTGGCCGGCGCGGTAGTCGGCGATGCAGCCGCGACACTCGATCGCCGCGCCGGCGGTGCGGTGGTTGACGATCCGCCGCTCGACGACGACGTCGGAGGCCGCGAGCGCCTGCTCGATGTCGCCACCGCCGCCCATCGTCCAGTGATGCGCGGTGTTCGTACCGAGCGACTCGTGGACGAGGATCTCGTCCTTGAGCGCCTCCTCGACGTCGACGACGACCGGCAGCGACTCGTACTCGACCCGCACGTGCTGGGCGGCATCGACGACGCCGTAGCGGTCGTCGCCGACGACCATCGCGACGGCGTCGCCGACGTGCGCGACGTGCCCGCGCGCCAGCGGCCAGCGCTCGGGCGTCTTGATCTCGACGCCGGGCGGCGCCCAGGCCATCGGCAGCGGGGCGAGCAGGTCGCTGAGGTCATCGCCGGTGTAGACGCCCTTGATCCCCGGGCGGCCGAGCGCCGAGGAGATGTCGATCGCGGAGATGTTGGCGTGCGCCTCCGTCGAGCGGACGATCGCGGCGTAGAGCATCCCCGGCAGGACGATGTCGTCGACGTAGGTCGCGCGGCCGGTGATCAGGCGCGGGTCCTCCTTGCGGCGCAGCGGCTGGCCGACGGACGGGCTGCCGGCCGGAATCTCGGTGATGCTCATGCTGTCACTCCCCGCTGTGCCTCGGCGGCGGCCTGGACGGCCTTGACGATGTTCTCGTAGCCCGTGCAGCGGCAGAGGTTGCCCTCCAGGCCCTTGCGGACCTCGGCCTCGCTGATCGGCCCGTCACCGGTGCGGCGGGCGAGCAGGTCGGCGGCCGCCATGATCATGCCGGGCGTGCAGTAGCCGCACTGCAGGCCGTGGTTGGCCCAGAAGCCCTCCTGCAGCGGGTGCAGCATGCCGTCTTCACCGGCCATCCCCTCGATCGTCGTGATCTCGGCTCCGTCGCACTGGACGGCGAGCACCGTGCAGCTCTTGACCGACTCGCCGTCGACGAGGCACGTACAGGCGCCGCAATTGGATGTGTCGCAGCCGACGTGCGTGCCGGTCAGCTTGAGCTCGTCGCGCAGGTAGTGCACGAGTAGAAGGCGCGCTGGTGCTTCGGACTCGCGCGCTTCCCCGTTGACGGTCACCTTCAGGGGCACCGTCTTTGCCATGCTCATCCTCCTTCTATTGCTTGGGGGCTATAGCCCCACGCCGACGATCATTGCATTCGGCTATGGGGTGCGTCGAAATCCAACGCGGGCCCGTCCGGGATTATTCGCGTCGGATTGAGAGCTGGATGCGTCCCGTGGTGATGCGCCTTGATCTGGGCCAGATCGACCGTCTCGGCGACGCCCGGCCACTGGTGGAGCTCCCGCGTGTAGCGAGCCGTCGGCGCGGACCCAGCGACGGAACGTGCTGTGCTGGCGCACGAAGGCGCCGCTCTGCTGCTCGCGGGCGATGATCGGCACGCGCGCTACCTACCCGGCGAGACGTCAGGCACACCCACGCCGGCTGCGGTGCGGCGCGTGGCGATGATGATCCCCGCCACGATCACGGCGACGCCGGCCAGCTGCACACCCGCAGGATCCTCGCCGAGCAGCACGATCCCCAGCAGCACCGAGCCGACGGGCTGGACGGTCAGCACGACCGACGTCAGCGACGCCGGCAGGCGTGGCAGCGCGAGCGCGATCAGCAGCCAGCCGAGCACCTGCGACGTCAGCGCGAGCGTCACGAGCCAGCCGTGCGCGGGCCAGCTCGGCGCGAAGTCGGCCTCCCCCAGCAGCACGCCCGCGACGGCGGCGACGAACGTCGCGACGAGCGTCGCGGCGAACAATGGGCCGGCAGGCCGGCGCAGGTCGCGCCCCATCTCGCGCAGGACGAGGATGAACCCGGTGTAGGCGACCGCCGTCAGGACGCCGTAGAGCGCCCCGAGCGCAGGATCGTCGCCGTAGGCGTCCTCGCCGACGACGCCGGAGATGAGCACGGCGCCGGCGAACACGAGCGGCACGGCGAGCGCGACGCGCGCCGACGGCCGCTCCCCCAGCAGGGCCCACGCGGCGACGGCGACGAGCGGGACCTGGAGGTTGGCGAGCGTCGTCGCCAGGCCGGCGCCGACGTCGGCGATCGCGTGGTGCCAGAGGATCAGGTCGGCGGCGAAGAACGCGCCGGCCCCGGCGCCGTAGCGCCAGTGGCGCGGAGCGGCCGGGCCGAGGCGACGGCGCTCGCGCAGCGCCAGCAGTCCGAGCACCGGCAGCGCGTAGGCGCAGCGAAACACCGCAGCCGTCGACGGGCTGACCGCCGCGAGCTCGACGAGGATCGCCGAGAACGCGATCGCCAGCGCGCCCGCGAGCGCCGCGAGCGCCGGCCGCCGCGTCAGGAGGTTAATGGCGTGCCGCGTCGAGCGCCTGGTTGACGAGCGCGTCGGCGTCGGCGTTCTGCGCCCGCGGCACCGAGCGGATCGACCAGCGGTCGAACTCGGCGAGCGCCTGCAGCGCCTGCGCGTGCAGCGGCTTCATGTCGCGGTGCTTGACCTTGTAGTCGCCGTTGACCTGCTTGGCGACGAGCTCGGAGTCGTTGACGACCTCGATCTCGGTGGCGCCCAACTCGCGCGCCGTGCGCAGCCCGAGCAGCAGCCCGCGGTACTCGGCCACGTTGTTCGTGGCGACGCCGATCGCCTCGGCCGCATCCGCCAGGACCTCGCCCTCGGGCGTCGAGACCACCGCCCCGGCGGCCGCGGGCCCGGGGTTGCCGCGCGCGCCGCCGTCGACGTGGACGACGACCCGCGTCACTCCGATTCGATGCGCGGAAACTCTCCGGCCACGCGTGCGCGGCGGCGGTCGCGGATCTGGCGCTGCTCGGCCGCCGCGGGATCGTCGTTGGGCCCGCGCCGCTCGGACTTGCGGCGGTCGACGATGACGGTGACGTTCTCGTCGTCGGCGTAGTACGCGGTGAGCTTGTCGAACAGCTCGGCTTCCAGTGCCTCCGGCACGACGCAGTAGATCATGTCCTCACCCTAGACAAGCCCGGGCTCACGCGGCAAGGACCAGGCGTCCGCGGTCGTCGGCGACCGCGTTGGCGAGCTGCTCGGCCTCGGTCAGCTCCGACAGCTCGGCGCCCTGGCCGCTCACGCGCACACCGGCCGCCTCGTCGGCGAGATCGACCTCGTATCGATACCAGCACAGCTCCCAGCCGACGACGATCGTCACGAGCGCGCCCTCGGTCTCGGAGGGCAGCACGGCGACCATCGGCGTGCCGAGCGAGCGCGCGACGCCGGCGATCCGGCGCGGATGCGCGCTCTTGTTGAAGACGTCCAGCGCACGCGCCATCTTGAGGTCGGCGTTCGTCGGCACGGCGTGCACGTGGCGCGGCTCGCGCGAAGGCATGTGCGTCTCGACCGGTGCCGGTGCCGGTGCCGGAGCCGGCACCGCAGCGGCCGCAATGCCCTCGGACTCGACCTCGACGGCGTCCGCCGCCGCAGACGCGCGCTCGGCGTCTGCGCGGCTGCCGCTCTGGATGCGGTCGACGTTGGAGGAGATGCGCCGGTAGGGAAGCTCGACCGCCGGCGCGGGCTCGCGGCGGTGTGGCTTCAGGCGCCCGAGCAGCGAGCGGCCGGCGCGCGGCCCGTTGCGCCCACGGACGCCGAGCGTGTTGTCGGCACCCTCGCGGATCCAGCCCTCGTTGGCGGCGCGCGCGGTGCACAGCTCACAGACCATCCGGCGCGAGCCGTTGGCGATGAACGCGTCGGCGTGCTCGCCGCGCAGCAGCGTGCGCCCGCAGACGTCGCAGGCGACCGCGGCGCGGCTCGTCGTGATCGACTTACGCTCCATGCTGGCCGTCAGGGTACCGGCCGCGCGCTGCCACCGACTGGATCGTCAACCGCTGTTGGACGGCCCGACATGCTTGCCCAGCCACGTCACGAACGGGCGCGTGGCGCCGAGCTGCTCGCGAACGCGCGCGCCGCAGCCGTCGTCGTGCAGCCACGGCTCGAGCGGGTGGCGGGCGTAGAGCGTGAGGCTCTTCAGGCGCAGGCGCTCGATGCGCGGGTGATCGACGGGATAGCCGCGCGGCGCGCGCTTGAGGACCGGATCGACGAGCGTCATCCCGGCGTCGGCGGCCTGCTCGACGGCACGCTCGAACGCGGCGGCGCGGCGGCCGTCGTCGATCGCCGTGCGGAAGCGCTCGAGCTGGTCGGTGGCGGGATGGTGCAGCCCGGCGCCGAGCAGCAGGCCGTCGAGCGACAGCTCGACGTAGAAGCCGCCCGCGCCGCCGTAGCCGATCGCGATCCCGAGCTGCTCCTTGATCGGCGGGCGGTGGTGGAAGCGGGCGTCGTTGTAGGGGCGGAAGAACTTCGCCGTGCCGAGGTGCCCGACGCTCTCGGCGAGCGCGCGGCCGGGCGCGACGAGGTGGTCGTCGTAACGGGTGCGGTTGGCCTTGAACCAGTCGCGGTCGTTGTTGTCCTCGAGCTCGCGCAGGAACTCCAGCGCGGCGGGCGGCCACATGGCCTACTCCCCGAAGACGCCGTCGACCGGCAACGCGAAGCCCGCAAGCAGCGGCGATGTCAGCTCGTCGTCCCGCGTGAGCTCGAGCGCCATGTCGAACGCGGGCGCGTCGGGCGTGGAGCGGCGGAACACGAGCACGACGTCCGCGGCGGTGTCGACGAGCCACAGCTCGGGCAGTCCGGCGCGCTCGTAGCCGGCCTTCTTCGCGCCGATGTCATAGCGCCACGTGCTCGCAGAGCGGACCTCGACGGCGAGGTCGGGGACGGGATACGGCCACGGTGCGTTGCGCTCCGGAACCCGGCCGGTCCGATACCAGAGGATGTCGGGCCCGTAGACGTCGTGCGCACCGATGCGCACGTCGATCGGCCCGAGCACACGGCCGCGACGATCGCCGTCGTGCGCCCAGTTCGTGAGCAGGCGCTGCAGTTCAGAGCGCACGAACTCGTGCGGCAGCCGCGGCTCATGCACGACCGGCAGGCCGTCGATCAGCTCCTCGCCGCGGCGGGCGGGGTCGTACTGCGCGAGGTACTCCTCGGCCTTCATGCGTGCCACAGCCGGCATCGCGGTCATCGTACTGCGCCTCCTTCGGGTCGCTCACACCTCTCCAAGGCGTGCGCGGCCCGAAGTTCGCCCCCGGCGGCGGGACGGATTACGCGCTGACCGCCTCCTCCGCGGTCGCCTCGGCGACGACCTTCTGCTGCAGGTGCTGGGGCACTTCCTCGTAGTGGTCGAACTCCATCGTGTAGTCGCCCTGGCCGCCGGTCAGCGAGCGCAGGTCGGGCGCGTAGGTGAGCATCTCGGACATCGGCACCTCGGCCTTGACCTCGGTCAGGCCGCCGCCGACGCCCTCCATCCCCTGCGGCCGCCCGCGGCGTGAGTTGAGGTCGCCGATGACGTCGCCGACGGAGTCCTCCGGGATCGACAGCGTCACGAGCATGATCGGCTCCAGCAGCGCCGGCGAGGCGTTGCTCATGGCCTCCTTCATCGCGATCGAGCCCGCGAGCTTGAACGCCATCTCCGACGAGTCGACGGTGTGGAAGCTGCCGTCGAAGACCGTGACCGCGATGTCCTTGACCGGGCAGCCGGCGATCGGGCCCGACAGCATCGCGTCCTTGACGCCCTTCTCGACGGCGGGGATGAACGACGTCGGGATCACGCCGCCCTTGATCTTGTTGACGAACTCAAAGCCGGCGCCGGGCTCGCGCGGCTCGATCGAGATGTGGCAGTCGCCGAACTGGCCGCGGCCGCCGGACTGCTTCTTGTGACGGCCGTGCGCCTTGGCGGGCTTGCGGATCGTCTCCATGTACGGCACGCGCGGCGGCTTCAGCGTCACCTCCGCGCCGAAGCGCTCCTTGAGGCGGTCGATGATCACCTCGACGTGCATCTGCGACAGGCCGGCGATGATCTGGTCACCGGTCTGCTGGTCGCGGTGCAGGTCGATCGTCGGGTCCTCCTCCTGCAGGCGGCGCAGCGACGTGAAGACCTTGTCCTCGTCGCCCTGGGCCTCCATCGCGAACGCCATCACCGGCGCCGGCAGCTCGATCTGCGGCATCGAGATCGGCGCGTCGCGCTCGGCGAGCCAGTCGCCGGCGCGCGTCTCCTTGAGCTTGGCGACGGCGCCGATGTCGCCGGGCCCGAACTCGTCGGCATGGCCGGAGTCCTTGCCGCTGAAGACGAGCAGCTGGCCGACGCGCTCCTTGTTGTGGTTCGTCGTGTTCATGACGTGGCTGTCGTGGCGCATGACGCCCTGGTAGACCCGGAAGAGGTTGATGCGGCCGGCGAACGGGTCGGCGCGGGTCTTGAACACGTAGGCGTACAGCGGCGCGCTCTCGTCGGCCTCGAGCGTGATCTCGGGCAGCTCCAGCGAGCCGTGCTTCACGGGCGAGGGCAGGTCCTCGACGATCGCGTCGAGCAGGCGGTTCGTGGCGAGGTTCTGCGTCGCCACGCCACACGTGACCGGAAACAGCAGGCCGTGATTCGTCCCGTCCTTGAGGACGCCGACGATCTCGTCGTGGGCGATCTCCTCGCCCTCCAGATAGCGCTCCATGAGCGAGTCGGAGACCTCGCAGATCTCGTCCATCATCTTCTCGCGGTACTCCTCCGCGAGGTCCTGCATGTCGGCGGGGATCTCGATCTCGGTGCAGTTGTCGCGGGTGGGTGCGGCGAGGTTCGAATACCGGTAGGCCTTCATGTCGACGAGATCGACGATGCCGGAGATGTCGTGCTCGGATCCGATCGGGATCTCGGTCGCGACGACGTGGGCGCCGAAGGCGTCCTTCAGAGAGTCGAGCGCCCGGAAGAAGTCGGCCCGCTCGCGATCGAGCATGTTCACGAAGATCATCCGCGCGAGGTCGAGCTCCTGCGCGCGCGCCCACAGGCGCCGGGTCGTGACCTCGGCGCCCATCACGCCGTTGATGACGAAGACCGCCGACTCGCAGACGCGCATCGCTCCGAGCGCGTCGGCGACGAAGCTCGGCTCGCCGGGGGTGTCGATGAGGTTGATCTTGCGCCCGTCCCACTCGAAGGAGCTCAGGCTCAGCGAGATCGACATCTTGCGCGACTGCTCGTCGGGCTCGGAGTCCGACACGGTCGTGCCATCCAGCACGGAGCCGAGTCGATTCGTCGTGCCGGCCTCGAACAAGAGCGCTTCGTGCAGCGAGGTCTTCCCGCTGCCACGATGGCCGATAAGGGCTACGTTGCGAATGCGGTCAGCAGGCTTGTGCATGCCGCGGCTCCTCTCCTCGGGGATCGCGCGATGCTAATGCCGCGAGGGGGAACTATCTACTGCGATCGGCCGCGCGCCGGGTGGGCGCGGACGGTTTGCCCTCAGGCTCAGTCGTCGGCGAGGTTCTCGTCGGACATCCGGCCGCGCAGGCGCAGGACGGCCTTCGTGTGCAGCTGCGACACGCGTGACTCCGTGACGCCGAGGACCTCGCCGATCTCCCGCAGCGTCAGGTTCTCGTAGTAGTACAGCGCCACGACGAGCTTCTCGCGCTCGGGCAGGCGCGCGATCGCGTCGGCGATGCGGTCCTTGAGGTCGGTCGCGTCGATGACGTGGGCCGGATCGGGCGCGCCCGGATCCTGCAACGTGTCCAGCAGCGAGACCTGGTCGCCCGAGGCGTCGGACACCGTCCACAGCTCGTCGAGGGCGGCGACGGTGGAGTTCGAGATCTGCAGCAGCGCGTCCTGGAACTCGGTGACGGTCATCTCCAGCTCGCGCGCCATCTCCTCGTCGGTCGGCGCGCGCTGGAGCTTGTGCTCGAGCTTCGTGTTGGCGCGCTCGATCGCACGGGCACGGGCGCGCACGGAGCGCGGGACCCAGTCCAGCGAGCGCAGCTCGTCGATGATCGCGCCCTTGATGCGCGTGATCGCGTACGTCTCGAACTTGATCTCGCGCTCGAGCTCGAAGCGCTCGATCGCCGAGATCAGGCCGCCGAGGCCGTAGGAGATGAGGTCGGCCTCCTCGACGTGCGCAGGCAGGCCTGAGGCCATGCGGCCGGACACGTACTTGACCAGGGGCGAGTAGGCGACGACCAGCCGCTCGCGCGCACGGTCGTCGCCGTCGCGCTTGTAGCGCCGCCACAGATCCTTCAGCTCGATTGATTTGACGTTGGTCTCCATACCCCTATGCCCTGGGATGCGCCCGCGAGTACGCATGTTTCAGGCGGGCCGACTCTACCCGAGTGTAGATCTGCGTCGTCGAGACGGAGGCGTGGCCGAGCAGCTCCTGAATCGATCGCAGATCCGCGCCGCCCTCCAGGAGGTGCGTCGCGAAGGAGTGACGCAGGGCGTGCGGGTGCACTCCGCCCTGCACCGAGGCGTGCCGCGCCCAGACCCGCAGACGCCTGCGGATGTCCGACGTCGACAGGCGCCGGCCGGACTTCGAGAGAAAGAGCGCGGCCTGCGCTGGGTCCTGGAGGAGCGCCCCACGGGCGCGCTCCAGATAGCGCGCCAGCGCCCGCAGCGCGGGCTCGCCGGCGGGGACGAAGCGCGTCTTGGATCCCTTGCCCTCGACGCGCAGCTCCTCGGCGTCGAAGTCCACGGAGGTGAGGTTCAGCGAGACGAGCTCCTCGGCGCGCAGCCCGGACGAGTAGGCGATCTCGAAGAGCGCTCGGTCGCGCAGCTCCAGCGGCGTCGACGCCGGGATGCGGTCCAGCAGGCGGCTGATCTCGTCGGGCGCGAGCACGCGCGGCAGCTGCTGTGCGCGCTTGGGCGCGGACAGCAGGTTCGCCGGGTTGGCCTCGATCTCGCCGTGCTCGCGCAACGTCTCATAGAACGCACGCAGAGCGGCAAGCTTGCGGGCAATCGTCGCGGGGGCCGACGTTCGCTCCGACAGCGCGGCCGCGTAGCGGCGCAGGAGGCGGTGCGTGACGGCGGGCGGCTCGACCTTCTGCCAGCTCGCCCAGACGGCGAACTGGCGCAGATCCGCGGCGTAGGCGCTGCGGGTCTTCTCGGCGGCGCCGCGGCGGCGCAGATCCTCGTCGAAGCGCGTGATCGCCGCGCGCCAGTCCGCGCTAGCCTCGAGCTCGATGGGCGTCTTCTTCATCGACACGGCTCAGGGCACCGTCGCTACCCAGCACCAGCTCGTCGACGCCGGCATCGCTCCGGCCACCGGCATCCCGCCGCGGCCGTGGCTGCGCGTGCAGGGCACGGGCGACGCCTCGACCATGTGGTACGCGGTGATGCGCAAGTCAGAGCGGGGTGTCTTCATCGGCACGCTGGTCCTTCGACACTCGCCGCACCATGCCCTGCTCATGCAGTCAGGCTGGGAGGAGATCCCGCCGGCGGGCATCGGGGTCGAGGCCGCGTAGGGTCCTCGCTCAGGATCCCACGTCAGTGGATATAGATCGGCGTGCCGACCGGAACTTCGTCGTAGAGCTTCTCGACGTCCTCGATCAGCATGCGGATGCAGCCGTGTGAGGCGTTGGTCCCGATCGAGCCGCGCGCGTCGGTGCCGTGGACGCCGACACCGTCGTAGACGCCCAGCCAGCGCGCCTTGAGCGGGTTCTGCGGCGTGCCGCCGGGGATGACCCGGCCGGCCAGCGACCCCGCCCAGGGCGAGTTGGGCACCGTCCATGCGGGGTTGATCGCCTTGTTCTGGATCTTGTAGAGGCCGGCCGGCGTCTCCAGGCCCGCCTGCCCGACGGCGATCGGGTAGACCTTCACCTTCTTGAGCTTCTTGAAGAGGCTGATCCGGAAGTTGCCGCGGTCGACCGCCAGCACGACCGGGTACTCCGCGGCGAGCTTCTTGCCGGAGACCTTCGGCTTCACCGTCGTGACGGGAACATCGAGGGTGCGGTCGGTGACCGCCGTGGCGAGCGCTGCCCGGACGTCGCTGCGCAGCTTGCGGGCATCGATCGAGCGGCCGGTCTGCGCGTGACGGATCGAGACGGCCTGCGGCTTGAAGTCGACCTTGGCATCGACGGCCTTGCGGCCGACGGCGACCCGCACGCGGTCGACGATGCGCTGCACGGCGGGCGTCGAGTACCGCACATCGGGAGCCACGGTGGCGCCGACCCGCTGGCCGCTGATCGACCGCCACGTCCGCGCGAGAACGGAGCCGGAGCGGCTTCGCCGCACGGCCTCGTCGAGCGTCGCGTCGATGTCGATCTGGATCTTCGCCTCGCGCGCGCCCAGCGCAAACGTCTGGTTGGACGCGCTGATCACGAGCGGCGTCTGCAGCGGCTTGACGAGGCGCTCCCGCAGGCGGGCGCGGGCGTCGGCGCGCGACAGCCCGCTGACGTCGACGGGGCCGACCTTGACAGCGTTGCCGATGACGTCGCTGCGGCCTGCGTCCCACACGAACATGCCCGCGATGCCGAGGACGACGACCGCAACGATTGCGACGAGCGTGATCAACTTGGGGGGCATGACCATCCTTGATGCTTCGTGACTGCGCGCCGGCGCGGATCACTGTACGCGACAGGCGTCTGACGATGTGACAGTTGCAGGCCCTAGTGTCGTGGTCTCACTCCGGCGCCCTGCCGCAACAGTGGGTCCAGTTTCGCCGCCAGGCCACGCCAATCCTCTGCGCAGATCACATCCTCTTCCTCACACAGGTCGCGGTTCCAGGGGTGTGAGATCGTGGCGACGCGGATCCCGTGCTCGATCGCCTTGGCGAGGTTCAGTGGGCTGTCGTCGATCAGCAGCTCGATGCCGAGCTCGACGCAGCGCGCGACCTTGTCCTCGGAGCAGTGCAGGTCGTGGTACGGCACGCCGATCTGCGCCAGCCAGTCGGCGGTGGGCTGGAGCGCCGCGCTGTCACGGTGGCTGGTGATGTGGATGTAGTGACCGGCGTCGCGCCAGCCGGTGACGACCGCGGCCGCCTCGGGATACGGCTCGCCGGCGAGGATCGCCTCCGAGCAGTGCGTCTCCTCGATGCACAGCCGCAACTGGTCGGGTCGCAGGCGCGTGATGCCCCAGTCCAGTTGCTCCTCGTAGGGCAGGTCGATACCGAAGCGGCGCAACGCGGCATCGGAGAGACGGTCCCAGTAATGATGGAGGGTCGAGTCGATGTCGATCGCGATGCGCATACTTCGACGGCACGTGGCCGACGTATCCCCCAGCCTAGAACCTCCGCAAGCCGATGCCTACGGACCGTCCGGGCGCTCGGCCTGGCTGGACATCGACTGGCGCGCGCACCAGCGCTTCGTGCGGGTGCAGGACGACCTCGTCAACGTCGTCGAGCTCGGCAGCGGCCCGCCGCTGCTGTTCGTCCACGGGCTCGGCGGGTGCTGGCAGAACTGGCTGGAGAACCTGCCCGACCTGGCGCGCGACCATCGCGTGATCGCCGTCGACCTCCCGGGCTTCGGGGCGTCGGCGATGCCCGCGGGCGACGTGTCGGTCGCCGGCTATGCGCGCACGCTGGAGGTGCTCTGCGACGCGCTGTCGGTGGATGCGGCGACGGTCGTGGGCAACTCGCTGGGTGGGTTCGTCGCAGCAGAGCTGGCGCTCGCGTCGCCGCAGCGCGTCGAGCGGCTCGTGCTCGTGTCGGCGGCCGGGCTGCACATCGCCGAACTGCGTCTCACGCGGGTGCTGGAGGCGCTCGACCTGACGCGCCTCGATCGCGTGGTGGGCGTCTACGGCCGGTGGGTGGCGGCGCACAGCGGCGCCGTCGCGCGGCGCACGCGCCTGCGGCGATTGCTGTTCGCCGGGGTCGCGCGGCATCCCGAGGTGGTGCCGTGGCCGCTTGTCGCCGAGCAGGCGCAGGGGTTCGGCCGGCCGGGCTTCATGCCCGCGTTGCGGGCGATCGCGACGTATCCCCTGCGCCACCGGCTGGCGCAGATCGCCTGCCCGACGCTGATCGTCTGGGGCGAGAAGGACCGGCTCGTTCCCGTTCGTGACGCGTCTGCATTCGAGCAGTTGATCCCCGGCTCACGCAAGATCGTGTACCCGGACACCGGTCACATCCCGATGCTCGAGCGCCCGGCGCGGTTCAACGCCGATCTGCGGGCGTTTCTGGCGCAGGGGCCGGGGTGAGGGCGCGCGAGGACGTCGATCCGGATCTGCCGGCGGCGTACACCGCGGGGATCTGTCGACTCAGGTGACGGCGCCCTCGGAGGCGCTCGACACGAGCTTGGCGTACTTGCCCAGCACGCCGCCGAGATCGGCGTTGTCGTTGCCCTGGTAGGCGGCGACGCGCTGCGCGATGGTGGCATCGTCGAGCGCGACGTCCAGGCGCCGCTCGTCGACGTCGATCGTGATCGTGTCGCCGTCGTGAACGGCCGCGATGGGGCCGCCGCGCACCGCCTCCGGCGCCACGTGGCCGGCCATGAAGCCGTGGGTGGCGCCGCTGAAGCGCCCGTCGGTCAGCAGCGCGACGTGCTCGCCGAGGCCGATGCCGTTGAGCGCCGCGGTGACGCCGAGCATCTCGCGCATGCCGGGCCCGCCGGCCGGGCCCTCGTTACGGATCACGAGCACCTCGCCGCGCTGGATCGTTGCGTCGACGACGGCGGCCATCGCCTCCTCCTCGTTCTCGAACACGCGCGCCGGGCCCTCGTGGCGGCGGCGCTCGTGCCCGGACAGCTTCACGACGCAGCCCTCCGGCGCGAGGTTGCCGCGCAGGATCGCCAGGCCGCCGGTGGCCTTGATCGGGTCGTCCAGCGGTCGCACGACGCGCTGGCCCTCGGTCTCCTGCGCCTCGCGCGCATGCGCGCCGACCGTACGGCCCGTGACCGTGATCGCCCCGCCGTGCAGGAGGCCGGCCTCGAGCAGGCGCTTGGCGACGAGCGGAACCCCTCCGGCGGCGTAGAGGTCGGTGGCAACGTACCTGCCGCCCGGCTTGAGGTCGCACAGCAGCGGCGTCTGCTCGGAGATGCGGTCGAAGTCGTCGATGTCGAGTTCGACGCCCGCCTCGCGCGCGACGGCGAGCAGATGCAGCACGCCGTTCGTCGAGCCACCGGACGTCGCGATCGCCGCGATCGCGTTCTCGAGCGACTCCTTCGTGATGATCTCGCGCGGGCGAAGGCCGCGGTCGAGCACGTCCATGATGAGCTTGCCGGCCTCGATCGCGACCTCGGCCTTGCTCCTGTGCTCGGCCGGAACCATCGCCGATCCCATCGGGCTGATGCCGAGCACCTCGAAGGCCATCGCCATCGTGTTCGCCGTGAACTGGCCACCGCAGGCGCCGGCGCCGGGGCTCGCGACGAGCTCGAGCTCGGCGAGGTCCTCGTCGGACATCGTTCCCGCGGCGTGGGCGCCGACGGCCTCGAAGACGTCCTGGATCGTGACGTCGTTGCCGCGGAAGTTGCCGGGCGCGATCGAGCCGCCGTAGAGCATCACCCCGGGCAGGTTCAGGCGCGCGAGCGCCATCACGGTGCCGGGGATCGTCTTGTCGCAGGCGCTCAGCGCCACGATGCCGTCGAAGAGGTGGCCGAGGGCGACGAGCTCGATCGAGTCGGCGATGACCTCGCGCGAGACGAGGCTCGTCTTCATCCCGCTCGTGCCCATCGTGATGCCGTCGGAGATCGCGATCGTGTTGAGCTCCATCGGCGTGCCGCCGGCCAGCCGGATGCCTTCCTTGACCTTCGCGGCCAGCGCGCGCAGGTGGAAGTTGCAGGGCATCGTCTCGATCCATGTCGAGGCGACGCCGATGATCGGCTTGCTCAGCGCCTCGGCGTCGAAGCCGATGCCGTGCAGATAGGCGCGCGCAGGCGCACGCGACGGCCCTTCTGTGAGGGCGCGCGAATTGTGCTTTGGATCGAGTTTTCCGTTCGTGCTCAAGGGGCGTGAACACTACCCGCGCCGCGACGCTGGTCGCGGAGCCGCGCCTGCTCCCACTGGCCCAGGCGCCAGAGGTCCCGCTTGACCTGCTTGGGGTCGACCTGGCGGCCGGGCAGGTGCATGTTCGCCTCGGCGATGATGCGCCGCTCGTCACCGGTCAGCGCCATCCACTTGGCGAGCACGTCGTCGGAGTCGGGCAGGCGCGCGGAGCCGTAGGGCCGCGTCTCGTCGGGGAACGTCACGCAGTATTCGCTCAGCAACCGGCGGGTCTGCGGCATGTAGGCGACGATCGGCTTGTGCGGGTAGATGAGGTAGGCGTACGCGGCGCCATGGCTGTCGCGATCGCTCATCGGGCCCTCGCTGAGGCCGCCCCAGACCCGGATGAAGCCCAGGTCGCTGTACATCGCCCACTCCTCGTCGTTGACGCAGGAGCGCAGCAGCGTGCGTGCGCGCTGCTCGGCGCGGCGCTCGCGGCCGGGGTCGTAGCCCTCGACCTCGATGCGGGCCCGGCGCGCCCGCCAGCAGGCGAACTTCTCGCTCGCGACCGGCCAGGCGACCTCCCACAGCAGGACGAGGACGACGATCACGCTGGCGCTTATGGCAAGCAGCATCGGCTCGTCCTACCGACCGCCCGCCGCACGCGGGAAGAAGATCACGCGGTCGGCATCCTGCGGGACGTCCTCGAAGCTCGTCACCATGCGCGCCTGGCGGCGACCACCCGAATCCGCTTGCGGAACGGCGGCCCACATGCCGGCCTCGAGCTGCTCGCGAAACGCCGCGACGAGCTCGTCGTGCTCCTCCGGGACCTCGACATCGCCGTCCGCGATGAGGACCTCTCCATGACCAGGCTTCATCCGAAGGAACCGCACAGCCGGCGATTATGGCAAAGCGGCGGTCTCCCCAGGAACACTTCGGCGACCGCCGCTCAGTCCTGGCGCGCAAGGCCGAACACGTCGACCGGCCCGGCGCCCGCCCCGAGGTCGCGCAACCCGTTCGCGACAGCGGCCGCGGCGACCGCCCGCGCGTGGCGCGCCGCCGCCAGCGGAGCGTCGCCCAGCGCCAGGCGCGCCGCGAGCGTCGAGGAGTGCGTACAGCCCGACCCGTGCGCCGCGCCGTCGGGATGGCGCTCGCCGGGAAGCTCGGTGAGCGTGTCGCCGTCGAAGAACAGGTCCGTTGCGCTGTCGCGGTGCCCGCCGGTGACGACGACGTTGCTGGGGCCGAGCGCATGCAGCGCGCGGACGAGATCGATGCCGTCGGCCGCGTCGTCATCGGCGAGCACCCGCGCCTCGGCAAGGTTCGGCGTGATGACGGTCGCGCGCGCGACGATCAGCGTGCGCAGCGCGTCGACGGCGTCGACCTCCAGCAGGCGCGCGCCGGACTCGGCGATCATCACCGGGTCGTGGACGATCGGCGTCCCGCGCGGCAGTCCGTCGAGCGCCCGCGCCACGGCCTCGATCGTGCGCACGTCGCCGAGCATCCCGATCTTGATCGCGTCGACGCCGAGGTCGTCGGCCACCGCCCGGATCTGGCCGGCGATGATCTCCGGGTCGATCGGCAGGACCGCGGAGACGGCAACGGTGTTCTGGACCGTGATCGCGGTGATCGCCGTCGTCCCGTGCACGCCGGCGCGGGCGAAGGCCTTCAGATCCGCCTGGATTCCCGCGCCACCGCCGGAGTCCGAGCCGGCGATCGAGAGCGCGACTGGGACGCGTCGGGCTGGCATGCGGCGAGGATAGGCGCCCGGCCCGCGCCCGCGTTTCACCGCCCTCAGGGAACGCGTACATAATGCCCTCCCGGTCCGCGCCGCACGAGTCCGAGCCCCTCCAGCTCGAACAGCCCGGCGATCGCATGTTGGGCGTCGTCGGGCGTGGCCGCGAGCGACGACACCGTGTCGCGGCCGTCCTCGACGCGTCGCAGCAGCGCGCGCAGGGCCGGCGCGAGCTCCGCCGGACGGTGCCCCGTCAGCGCGGTCGCGACGCCGATGCCGAGCACCTCGTCGAGCGCGTCCTGCGCGTCGCGGATGACGAAGGCGCCGTCGCGCAGCAGCGCGTTCGTCCCGGCGCAGCGCGTCGCGGTGACCGGCCCCGGCACGGCGCCGACCGACCGCCCCAGCTGCTGGGCGAGATCGGCCGTGATGAGCGACCCCGAGCGCTCGGTCGCCTCGACGACGATCGTCATCGCGGCCAGCCCCGCGATCGTGCGGTTGCGGGCCGGGAAGCACCATCGCAACGGCGTGAACCCCGGCGGCATCTCGGACACCGCCGCCTGCGTCCGGACGAGCTCACGGTGCAGGCCGCGCTTGCTCGCGGGATAGGCGACGTCGGCCCCGCCGGCCAGCACGGCGATCGTCGGCCCGCCGGCCTCGAGCGCGCCGGCATGCGCGGCGGCGTCGATGCCGAGCGCCATCCCGCTGATGACGGTGACGCCGGCCGCCGCCAGGCCCCGGCCGAGGCTGCGCGCGACCTCGAGTCCATCGGCACCCGCGCGGCGCGCGCCGACGATCGCCACGGCGGGCACGTCGCGGTCGGCGAGGACCGCGAGGCGCTGCACCTCGCCCGCGACGTGCAGCACGGCGGGTGCGTCGTCGGCTTCGAGCATCCGCGCCGGGTAGCGCCGGTCGTGGCGGCAGAGCGCATGCATCGACGCGCCGGCGAGCCGCTCGCGCGCGCGGCCGGGGTCGAAGGTCTCGTGGGCCTGCCGGATCGCGGCGCGCCGATCGCCGGCGAGCGCCTCGATCAGCCGTTCGTCGGGGAGCGACAGCATCTCGCTCAGCCTGCGGCGGTCGCGCCGGCCGCGCTCGACGTGCGGCGCGAGCAGCGCGATCAGCGCCGTGCGTCGCAGGCAGGCGTCGCAGGCGCTCATGCGGCGACCACCGCGCCGTTGAGAACGTTCTCGTCGCGGAAGTGCAGCGCGGCGCGCACGTGCCCGGCGCGCACGCGCGCGCTGCCTTCCAGATCGGCGATCGTCCTCGCCACGCGCAGGATCCGCCCGTGCCCGCGCGGGCTCAGCTCGCCCCGGGCGTAGGCATCGCGCAGGGCCTTCTCCGCGCCCGCGTCGGCACGGACGAGGCTGCGCACGAGCTGCGGCGTGAGCTCGGCGTTCGTGCGCAGCCCGCTGCCCGCGAGCCGCAGCGCCTGGCGCTCGCGGGCGTCGAGCACCGCCGCGAGCACCGCCTCCGAGGACGCTCCGCGATCTGCGTCGAGCGCCTCGGGCTTGGGCCGGGGCATGTGGACGAGCAGGTCCATGCGGTCCAGCAGCGGGCCGCTGAGCTTGCGGCGATGGCGCGCGATGTCGGCCTCGCTGCAGCGGCAGCGCGGCTCGCCCGCGTGACCGCAGGGACAGGGGTTCGTCGAGGCGACGAGCTGAAACCGCGTGGGAAACATGACGGTCCGCTGGGCGCGGACGATCGCGACGACGCCGTCCTCCAGCGGCTGGCGCAGGGACTCGAGCGCCGGCCGGCTGAACTCCGAGAGCTCGTCGAGCATTATCTGTAGTCGGTCTTGTCATTTAGCTTGTGGCATTGGCGGCCTCCCTTGAAGACATGTCGTTGACGGTCACGGGCGCCAGCCGGCTTCTCACGCGCGAACGACGCACGAAAGAAACGTGGAAATTCTGCACCCGTCT